>NZ_DAWCXD010000180.1:0-8505 GCF_052357945.1 Bacteroides sp.
GCTATGTGCCTATTTTTCAATGATATATTTATTGATTTATATCGAACTCACGTTATTATAGAATACAACACCACTTTTAGCAAATAGATCATATGATGGGATTTTAATCGGCTAATTCTATTTCTTTCATCATTTCGCTCCGTTTTACCAATTTTCATTTATCTTTGCCTCACTAATTAATTCAAGAAAAGTTATGATACTGAACGAAAGAGATGCCCGTCATGAGCATGTATTACAAGTAGCCCGCCAGATGATGACGGCTGCGCGTACTGCTCCGAAAGGAAAAGGAATCGATATTATCGAAGTGGCCCTAATCACGGATGAAGAGATTAAACAACTATCGGACACTATGATAGCTATGGTAGAAGAACACGGAATGAAATTTTTCCTTCGTGATGCCGACAACATCTTAAGTGCCGAATGTGTTGTATTGATAGGAACACGCGAGCAGACACAAGGCTTGAACTGCGGTCATTGCGGCTTCACCACCTGCGCCGGACGTACCGAAGGAGTTCCCTGCGCATTGAACAGCATAGACGTAGGTATCGCCATAGGTTCCGCCTGTGCTATGGCAGCCGATTTGCGTGTAGACACACGTGTGATGTTCTCCGCCGGACTAGCAGCACAACGTCTGAACTGGCTGAAAGACTGCAAGATGATAATGGCCATTCCTGTAAGTGCATCTTCTAAGAATCCGTTCTTTGACCGGAAGCCAAAGCAAGAAACGAATTCATAATAATACGTAATGATGCGTAACAGGCACACTGACGACTGACGCAGACAATAAACTGATTTTATAAATAACTAAATAGATAATAGTCTAATGGGAATCATGGTTGGACTTCCCAGCCCAAGTGGCTCGGAGAAAGATTTGCAATTGAATTTCGGCAAAAACATGACCGTGCAGGTAGAAATGAGAGCCCCTCATTTGCCCGCCGAATGGCATACGCAGAGTGGTATACAGTTGACATGGCCACACGCCGGTACAGACTGGGCATACATGCTGGCAGAAGTGCAAGAGTGTTTTATAAACATAGCCAGGGAAATAGCGAAGCGAGAGTTACTATTGATTGTCACCCCCGAACCGGAAGAAGTGAAAAAACAGATAGCCGCTACCGTCAACATGAACAACGTCCGCTTTCTGGAATGTGCCACCAATGACACATGGGCACGCGACCACGGAGCCATCACCATGATAGACACCGGCACCCCTTCCCTGCTCGACTTTACATTCAACGGCTGGGGACTGAAATTTGCTTCCGAACTGGATAATCAAATCACTAAACAAGCGGTAGAAGCCGGAGCCTTGAAAGGCCAGTATATAGACCGCCTTGATTTCGTTCTCGAAGGAGGCTCCATCGAAAGCGACGGAATGGGCACACTGCTCACTACCTCCGAATGCCTGCTTTCTCCCCAGCGGAACGGGCGACTGAACCAGGTAGAGATAGAAGAATACCTGAAATCAACCTTCCACCTGCAAAAGGTTCTTTGGTTAGACCACGGCTATCTTGCCGGCGACGACACTGACAGCCACATCGACACTTTGGCACGTTTCTGTTCTACCGACACCATTGCTTACGTAAAATGCGACGACAAAGAAGACGAACACTACGAAGCATTACTCGCAATGGAGGAACAACTGAAAACATTCCGCACCTTAGCAGGAGAACCCTATCGCCTGTTAGCCTTACCGATGGCGGACAAGATCGAAGAAGACGGCGAACGCCTGCCCGCAACTTACGCCAACTTCCTGATTATGAACGAAGTTATTCTCTACCCGACATACCATCAGCCGGCAAATGACCAAAAAGCAAGAGAAGTGTTACAACAAGCATTCCCAGACTATCAAATAATCGGAATAGACTGCCGTGCCTTGATTAAGCAACACGGTTCCCTGCATTGTGTCACCATGCAATACCCATTGGGAGTTATAAAATAACGAATGAATCAACCAAGTAATTATTCATCATGAAAAAGATAAAAGTCGGAATCATCCAACAATCCAATACCGCAGATATTCGGGTCAACCTGATGAACCTCGCAAAGAGTATCGAGGCTTGCGCTGCTCACGGTGCGCAACTGATTGTGCTTCAAGAGTTACACAATTCACTTTATTTCTGCCAGACAGAAAACACCAACCTGTTTGATCTCGCCGAACCCATTCCCGGACCATCCACAGGCTTTTATTCCGAGTTGGCAGCCGCCAATAAAGTAGTCCTTGTCACCTCTCTTTTTGAGAAACGTGCCCCCGGACTATATCATAACACCGCTGTTGTGTTCGACCGCGACGGAAGCATTGCGGGTAAATACCGGAAAATGCATATTCCCGATGATCCGGCTTACTACGAAAAATTCTATTTCACTCCCGGAGACATCGGTTTTGAACCCATTCAAACCTCTTTAGGAAAGCTGGGCGTACTGGTATGCTGGGATCAATGGTATCCGGAAGCTGCCCGCCTGATGGCACTGAAAGGTGCGGAACTTTTAATTTATCCTACTGCCATCGGCTGGGAAAGCAGTGACACGGACGACGAAAAAGCCCGCCAACTCAACGCCTGGATTATTTCGCAGTGTGCTCATGCCGTCGCCAATGGTCTTCCTGTTATCTCCGTCAACCGTGTAGGACACGAGCCCGATCCTTCCGGACAGACAAACGGCATCCTATTTTGGGGAAACAGTTTCGTAGCAGGACCGCAAGGAGAATTCCTGGCACAAGCCGGAAACGATCATCCGGAAAACATGGTAGTGGAAATAGATATGGAACGCTCGGAAAACGTCCGCCGCTGGTGGCCTTTCCTCCGTGATCGCCGGATTGACGAATACGAAGGACTTACCAAACGCTTTCTCGATTAAAGTTTAATGCTGAAATTCTCTAATAAAGTTCACTCCCAAAGAAAAAGAGAGGATATTTATAAATATCACAACACCAAAAAGGAACTGTCTAACGAATTCTAAATATTGAAAATCACCCACGCTACAGATTGAACTGCACCCCAAAAGTTGGACACAAAACTTTAGGAGTGCAGTTCAGATATTTATAGCGTGGGTGAAATTATTAATGAGGGACTTGTCAGACAGTCCCTATTATAGTTATTATGTGAGAAATGTCCCTGCTACAGTAAGGAAATAAGAAGGGCACAGAGTCAAAATCTAAATTTAAAACTCTGTGCCCTTTCTATATATTATATATAATAACTATTTCATTGAAAAGTTATTTTCTTGTTGGCTAGGAAATTAGCTCCTCCATAAATAAACAATCCCAAGAATTGAGCCAGATATTCATTCACGTCCAGTCCTTCTACCAATAAGATAAGAAATAAAAACTGTGCGGTGTAAGCTACGGCAAAAGCAGAACAAAAGAGCAGTATCTGTTTCCAGATACTATTCTTTTTATTTTCTACGGGGAATATCCAGTATTTGCACCAGAGAAAGTTATGGATTTGAGCTATCAGATACGCTGTTATATTAGCCACCATATAGTCGCCGTCAAATGACATTTCTTTCATCATTAACCATACAACCAACGCCATAATCAAAGCGTTCATTGTACCGATGACTATAAAACGGAATATGCGTACAGATTCTTTCACTCGCCCTCTTTCAAATCTACGATCAAATTCAGTTCATCAAGCTGGCTCTGGTCGATTGCAGAGGGTGCGTCCAGCATCACATCACGTCCGGAATTATTTTTCGGGAACGCAATACAGTCGCGTATAGAATCCAATCCTGCAAACAAAGACACCCAACGGTCGAGTCCGTATGCCAAACCACCGTGAGGAGGCGCACCATACTTAAAGGCATTCATCAGGAAGCCAAACTGTGCCTCTGCCTTCTCCGGAGTGAATCCAAGAATCTCGAACATCTTCGCCTGCAATTTCGCATCGTGGATACGGATAGATCCGCCGCCAACTTCCACACCGTTGATTACCATATCGTATGCATCTGCACGTACAGCTGCCGGATCAGTGTCCAACATCGGAATATCTTCCTCTTTCGGATGAGTAAACGGATGATGCATAGCCATCAGGCGGCCTTCCTCTTCGCTCCATTCGAACATCGGGAAGTCAATCACCCAAAGGCAAACAAACTTATTCTTATCACGCAATCCCAGTTGAGCACCCATTTCCAGACGAAGCTCGCAAAGTTGTTTACGTGTTTTCATTACATCGTCGCCAGACAGAATCAGAATCAAATCACCCGGTTTAGCTCCGAATGCTTCTTTCATTTGCTGGAGCACCTCCTGCGTATAGAATTTATCTACACTCGATTTCACCGTTCCGTCGGCTTCCACACGGGCATAAACCATTCCTTTCGCACCAATCTGCGGTTTCTTTACAAATTCGGTCAATGCATCCAGTTGCTTACGGGTATAAGTCGCAGCACCTTCGGCGCAGATACCGCCCACATAAGCCGCATTATCGAATACAGAGAATCCGTGACCTTTCATGATATCCATCAGTTCCACGAATTTCATGCCGAAACGCAAATCCGGTTTATCGCTACCATAATATTTCATGGCGTCCGCCCAAGACATACGTTGGAATGGTTCATTCAGTTCCACACCACGAAGAGTCTTAAACAAATGTTTAGCCATTCCTTCGAAAGTAGTGATAATATCTTCTTGCTCAACGAAGCTCATTTCACAGTCGATCTGTGTAAATTCCGGCTGACGATCGGCACGTAAGTCCTCGTCGCGGAAACATTTCGCAATCTGGAAATAACGGTCGAAACCGGAAACCATCAACAACTGTTTTAAGGTCTGCGGAGACTGCGGAAGTGCGTAGAACTGTCCCGGATTCATACGTGACGGCACCACGAAGTCGCGTGCGCCTTCAGGAGTAGAACCGATCAAAACGGGCGTTTCCACTTCGATGAAACCCAGACTATCCAGATATTTGCGAACTTCAATTGTCATTTTATGACGCAGTTCCAAATTGGAACGTACAGCGTTACGGCGTAAATCCAGATAACGGTATTTCATGCGGATATCATCACCCCCATCCGTGTTATCTTCGATAGTGAACGGAGGAGTCATGGCAGTATTTAGTACGTTCAGTTCGGAAACAATGATTTCAATGTCTCCGGTAGGAATGTTTGCATTCTTGCTGAAACGTTCATTAACCGTTCCTGTCACTTGAATGACGAACTCACGTCCCAATTTATTAGCACGTTCACAGAGTTCAGCATTAATTTCTTCATTAAAAACCAATTGGGTAATTCCGTAACGGTCGCGAAGGTCAATGAAAGTCATCCCTCCCATCTTACGGCTGCGCTGTACCCATCCGGACAGCGTGACTTGCTTGTTTACATCAGAGATTCTAAGTTCTCCACATGTGTGCGTTCTAAACATATATTTTTTATTTAAACGATTATCACTCGCGTTTTTATTTTGATCGAACCAAAACTGCGCAAAAGTACGCAATAATTTGTAATTCGGTGTCAGTAATCCGTTATTTTATCAGACTTTCTTTGTCAGCTTTTTCAATATTTTCTTGTTTCTATCTGTTATATTGTCAACGATGGCTTCATTCATCAATTTGATGCCATTCATATATTCCTGCGCTCTTTGGAGCACATTGGCTGCGTCCTTTTCCGGTGCTCGTGGCACTACCACGCGCAATCCTCTTTGAATCAGTTGAATATTTACATTGGCATCCGTTTCCATGGGGTCACCATCAAAATGCACGACGCCCGGAGTAGTCCGGCGGATGCACAACTGCTTGCAGCGGAAAGTCTTGATACGGCTATTCTGATCGATTGTTTTATTGAATAATTGAAAGGCCAATGAAGGAACGTCCAATACGGTGAACGGTTCGAGAATAGTCACATCCAGCAAACCATCTGTCAGAGTGGCTTGCGGTGCGATATAAGCATTGTTTCCGTATTGCGACGCGTTTCCGCAGGCAATCAGGAAGGCTTTATACTTGGAGACTCCGTTTTCCGTTTCCAGTTCGTACGTTTCCGGCTCATATTTAAGACTTTCCTGCAGGGTTTTCTCCAAATAAGTCAATAGCCCCCGTTTACCGGCATGCGCAAACTTCAGACTGACAAACGCGTCGAACCCCACTCCGCAAGTGCAGAAAAAATCCGTACCGTTGATCTTACCATAATCTATCACATCCATGCAACCTTCGTTCAGCACTTCCAATGCTCTCTTCGGTTCCATCGGTATATGCAGATGCCTCGCCAGTCCATTGCCCGATCCGCAGGGAATAATTCCCAGCGCGGTATCAGTATGCACCAACGAACGAGCTATTTCATTGATTGTCCCGTCCCCACCGATAGCCACTACTATATCAGTCTTCTCTTCGGCAGCTTTAGCAGCTATTTCTACTGCATGACCGGCTCTCTCCGTATTCACTACTTCCCAAGAGTATCTCGCCTTGTCTATTTTTTCGTCCAGCAAGTTAAGAATCAATTCTTTACTTTGTGTTCCCGAAATAGGATTGACGACGAATTTTATTTTTTTCATTCTTTCGTTCATGCTATTCTTGTCGATTGTAGACGACAAAAGTAATATAAATATCTTAAATTTTAATCTATTAGAGGTTTCTAATCATACGAGAGCAACTTTTTTCTCTTAAAAAGAACAGATAAAAGCAAATTTTGTTATCTTTGCCCCCTGTTTTTAAACACTTGTTAAGATAAAAGGATGTAAGATCGTCAGCGAACGATCTGAGTATGAGTATAATAAATTATAATTCATGGGATTATTACAAGAGAAGTTAGCTAAGTACGACCTGCCACAAAAGTTTATGGCACAGGGCGTTTACCCATATTTCCGTGAGATAGAAGGAAAGCAGGGTACAGAGGTAGAAATGGGCGGACACGAAGTGTTGATGTTCGGTTCCAATGCATACACTGGCCTTACGGGAGATGAAAGAGTGATTGAAGCAGGTATTAAAGCCATGCATAAATATGGTTCCGGATGCGCAGGCTCGCGCTTCTTGAATGGTACACTTGACCTGCACGTTCAGTTGGAAAAAGAACTGGCCGCCTTTGTAGGCAAAGATGAAGCACTCTGCTTCTCAACCGGTTTTACGGTGAATTCGGGAGTTATTCCTGCTTTGACAGATCGCAATGATTATATCATCTGCGACGACCGCGACCACGCATCTATCGTAGATGGCCGTCGCCTCTCCTTCTCTCAACAACTGAAATACAAGCATAACGATATGGCGGATCTGGAAAAGCAACTTCAAAAGTGCAACCCGGATTCAGTGAAGCTCATCATAGTAGACGGTGTGTTCTCTATGGAAGGCGACTTGGCAAACTTGCCCGAAATCGTACGCTTGAAACATAAATACAACGCTACTATCATGGTAGACGAAGCTCATGGCTTGGGTGTATTTGGAAAACAAGGACGTGGTGTTTGCGACCATTTCGGTCTGACTCACGAAGTTGACTTGATTATGGGTACTTTCAGCAAATCACTGGCTTCTATCGGTGGATTTATCGCTGCTGATTCTTCTATCATCAACTGGCTACGTCACAACGCACGTACTTATATATTTAGTGCGTCCAACACTCCGGCTGCTACTGCATCCGCTCTTGAAGCTCTCCACATCATCCAGAATGAACCGGAAAGACTTGAAGCGCTGTGGGAAGCTACCAACTATGCATTGAAGCGCTTCCGTGAAGCTGGCTTTGAAATCGGTGCAACAGAATCACCTATCATCCCTCTTTACGTACGTGACACGGAAAAGACTTTCATGGTTACTAAATTAGCTTTTGATGAGGGGGTATTCATTAATCCGGTTATTCCTCCGGCATGTGCACCGCAAGACACTTTGGTACGTGTGGCATTGATGGCTACTCATACAAAAGAACAAATTGACCGTGCCGTAGAAAAGCTGGTTAAGGCATTTAAAGCATTGGATATTTTATAATCTACGAAAAATATGTCACTCATTATCGGGTGAATAAAATGAAGTCTGACACAAATCAATGTGCCAGACTTTTGGATAAGATTTTCGTTCCTTTCTTCATAACCAAAACATCCGGTTCGGGTATCGGATTGAGCCTGCGCAAACAGATTATGGCTTTGCATGACGGAATTAGGGAAAGGAAACTGTTTTATTCTTACTTTCCCTAAATGAGAGTCATCAAAAGTCTTCCGGATCCTTTAATACGATGGATTAATCTGGGCAGTAGAGGATAAATCATCCTCTGCTGCCCAGACTATTTGTATCCGGATTTAACTCCTTAACAGCTTCTTTGACTGCTTTATGAGTTGGCTTGCGATATACTTCCGCCTGTTGAACGGGAACAATCTCATTCACCATTTTTTCATATCCTTTTTGCTCTAACAAGTGGACTTCTTTTTCACCTGTTTCTTTTTGTTTTCTTGTTTTCATAAGGCTTTTCATTTTAAAATTCTTACTTATAAAACAGAAAACATTGAAAGATAGTTCATACTCACAAATTATTCATATACAAAGAAGCCACACCCCAATATACCACTATGGACTTGTTCATTCCGATACAAAATTTAAATTGAATAGT
>NZ_DAWCXD010000181.1:0-8373 GCF_052357945.1 Bacteroides sp.
AACTTTATCAATGACGGGCAACTTACTATCTTTTGATTTTATGTCGAACTCACGTATTTGTAGATGTGATTGTAGATAGAGTTTCAGAAAGAATATTGTCTGTAACTGCTAAGAAAGAACCAAAGTTCTACACTCGAAAAGAAGCCGCTGAAATCCTTCATGTCACCTTACCAACATTGGCGAGAATAACAAAAGACGGACTTCTTATCTCCAAGCGTGTAGGTAGTAGAATCCTGTATGAAGCGGATGCTATTGATGAGGCAGTAAAAAAGCAGGTCGTATTCAAATATCGGAGGGCGTGACTATGAAAGAAAAGAAAAAGGCAGCCTCCACGACCGCCAATCTCCAACATAGATCCGGAAACAAAGATAGCAAATCATCTCGAATAATTCAACAGGTACGATCTATTTTCTTATCTGGTCGGAAAGTAACAGCAAAAGAAATCAACGCTGAAACAAATTCGAATGATGCCAGACGTGTAATCTCCACCCTCCGTAATGATGAAGGCTGGGACATTAAAGACGTTCGTCTGGACGATAGAAGAAAACTATACTGGTTAGAGCCGGACAAACGGCAAATGTCTATTGATTGGGAGGTTAATGGCAATGAGTGAAGCAATAAAACAGATTGTTAGCGAATTTGAAAAGCCTGTGATTGAGATTCCATCCGATATAATGGATGCTATTCAATGTAGCCGCCTGGACTTATCACAAAATATCCCCGATCCGCAAATGCTCGTATCAAAAGGAAACCTACCTGTATGTACCCGGGGAAATTTTTCTTTCGTTATTGGGTTACCCGGTGCAAGAAAGAGTTTTCTATGTTCTGGTATTGCCGGGGCGTTCCTGAATGAAAACGGGTGTATGGGATTAGACAACCCGAACGGATCAGGAAAGTTGCTTTGGATTGATACGGAGCAAGCACCGGGACACGTGGCGAAGATTGGCCGGAGACTACACCGCATTGCAGGGCTTCCAACTAACATCAATTCAGATAATATCATTATTCACATGTTGAGAGAGTATCAGCCGCCAATAAGACATAAAATCTTTTATGCGTGCATGAATCTATATCATCCTGATTTTGTCGTTCTTGATGGAGTTAGTGATCTAATAGCCGACCCTAACAGTTCGGAGCAATCAACGTCTGTAATTAATGATTTGATGGCTTTTACAAAAGAATATGATTGCCACGTTCTGACAGTCATTCATGCCAATGTAGGAAGTGAAAAAGCCCGGGGACATCTTGGATCGGAAGCTTTGCGGAAGTGCGAAACAGCGATTTTTGCGGAGGCTAAAGGAGATGTAACGTTGTGCAAATGGGCTAAAACTAGAGATATGCGACCGATGGACTTTGCATTTATGGTTTTGGAAGGGCTTCCCGTTGAGGCTGAATACATACCCATTGAAGCAAAAACGGATAAACTACAACAGACTTTATCAAGTATCATGCCTCAATATCCGGCAACTATAACCTATTCGGATTTAAGACAGAAACTAATGCTACATCTTGGAGTGAAAGAAAGAGCGGCAGAAAAGAATGTTACGAAAGCGGTAGAGAATGGATATATTATCAAAAATCAGGTAGGCTGTTATTACCTGCCAAAGATTGAAAAAGCTAATGATACACTACCATTTTAATAACCGTTACCGTACCGTACTTTTCTACCGTACTCATCACCCCTTCTATAGAAGGGGGTGAATACGGTTAATACGGTATACGGCAAAAATACGGTTATTAATACGGTGCTATAAAATTTAAAGATTTTGATTTATGAGTGAACATACATATCACCTACAAAAATACGCAGGAACGAGTACCCGCCACACCTGCCCGCAATGCGGACATAAAGGAGAATTTACTTATTATGTTGATGAAAGGAATGTTCCTATTGATGAATCGTGCGGACGTTGCAACCGGGAACGTTGCGGCTATCATCTGACACCTTCGGAATATTTCAAGGCACACCCGGCCAATAAACGAAATGAGTTTACCACATGGAAACAGCCGGAACCACCTAAAGCAATTCCCGTATCTTATCTACCTTCTTCGTTGTTGGCAACAGATACACACCGAGACAGAAACAATCTATTCCGGTTTATGTCTAAAGAGTTCGGAGATGTTGAGGCAAACCGGGTGTTTGATCTCTACCATGTCGGGACATCTCGCCACTGGAGAAACAATGACGGATTATCTACCACCTTTCCACAGATTAACGAAAAAGGCAAATTATGCCAACTAAAGGTTATGGCTTATAATCCCAATACGGGAAAACGGATGAAAAAACAAGACCGGGCGGAGATGTGGAGCGATAAGGCGCAAAAGTATATTCCAGATACTCGACCGATGGATAAGATTTGGTTTGCCGGGAAAACGCTTCTCAAAAACTATGAGGCTAATCTTCAGCAAACATTCTTCGGTTGCCATTTAATAAAAACCTCATCCCGGATAGGAATTGTTGAAAGTGAGAAATCAGCCCTTATATGCTCTATTTTGATGCCCAAAATCACTTGGATAGCATCAGGAGGCTGTAACGGATGCAAATGGACGGAAACAGCCGTTTTCAAGCCGTTATCAGGCAAAAGAGTAGTTTTATATCCTGATAGTGGAATGTTGGCAAAATGGGAAGAAAAAGCCGAAATATTGCACAGCGCCGGAATAGATGTAACAGTTAGCCGGATATGTGAAGGACTACCGAATAACTGGGACGTGGCGGACGTTCTTCTTCGGGAACGACATACACAGAAAGGTATGAATATTGGTGAAATAATGGCTTATGCCAAAGAAATAGGAGTTTCCCGGCAAATAACATATAACGTTTGAGTATGGAAATAGAAATAATATACGGGCAAGTGATAGCGAAAGCAAATAACTATCAAGCCGTACCGGGCAAAGACGGTCAGAAACGGATCATCAAAAACGACCGGATCAGGGAGTATGAGAAATCCTTCTGCCTACAATGCAAGAAGTATCGAGGAAAGCGCATTTCCGGTCGTTTCAAGCTATTTATTCGTGTATGGCATGGGAATATTCGCTTCGATCTGGATAATGCCTTAAAAACGATCCTTGATTGCTTGCAAATGGTGGAGGCTATTACAAATGACAGCCTTTGTTTTGAGATTCATGCGGAGAAACGGATAGACCGACGGAATCCGAGAGTAGAGTTTGGTATGGAAGAGATAAACGAGCAAAAAAATATATTCAGCCAAAATAAAGCGAGCGAAAATCACTTTCATCTGTCAGATGAGCAAGAGTACCAAAAAGAGTAAATTATCATTTTCGCTCACCTTAAAATGAGCGAGAGCAACATTTAAAAGTTATGGAAGCAATTAAAGAATTAAAGAAAGAGTTTATTAAGAACAAAGAGCGATTTATCCAAATCGGATATAATCCCCAAACTGAAGTTTACTTATACAAGCGTATATTTCCAGGAGGAGCAATCGTTTATGAAGTGTTCAAACGCAAGATAAATAAACGGTTTAACTGTGTTAGCTATCCCGGTAACAACGCCTTTGGTTATTGGGCTTTGACATTCCCCAAATATGAGCAAGCGAGATATTATTTAGATAATGGGTTTATAAAACCCTCGTAAGTTTATTTTTAAAAGAATCATTTAAACAAATGCCCATTAAACGAGGAAAAGTATTATCAGATAGGTGTTTGTCTAATCGTTGCAAAAGAATTAGAGAACAAATATTTTATTAACCAATTTAATTTTTTAGGTCATGAAACAAGAAACATTTTTCGGAGTAAGAAAAGATAGTGAAAAACATCTTTATGTGAGAAGATGTGACAACAACGAAGTCCTTATCACTAAAACAGTAAACGGGGAATCCATAACAGAAGAGAACACCGTACACCTAAATGCGGAAGAAGCCCGTAAACTGGGGATTCAGTTGCTAAAATTAGGTAGTGAAGAACTGCCAAAATCTGGAATAGATCTTAAAACGGAATCTTTCGTAGACAAAATCACGGTATACAGAGGAATAAACCCGGACGAAACACCGGCCAATCTCACAGTTATCACCATTGATGAAAGTGATGAAGCCAGACAAGTAAGGGAAGATAGCGGAGAGGAGCCCGGCTTTTCCATTGAAGGCGAAGAACTGGAAAAACTCATTTCCGCACTGGCAAAGATTGTATAACCGATACCGGGTAGGTCTGCTTCGGATGGTCTACCCGGTATAAATAAAAAATATGCTATGACAAGAGACGAATTATATATCAATAACACAAAAGCCGATCTTAACAAGACGGATATTACTTTGAGCTATAAGAGTAACCTGCTAACCGATATTAGTAAAATTATAAGTAATAGGAGTTATACGATCAGGTTGCCTAAAACAGCAAAGAATCTGGCTTTGATTGAGTGTTCACATCTTCCCAGCTCAATAAGCCGTTATCCTTACCTAAAGCATAAAGGTACGTTATTACGGAATGGCATTGAGATGATTAAAAATGCCAATGTAGTACTACTAGAAACTGGCGAAACAATAGAGGTTGCTCTTACATGGGGAAACGTCACAAACTTTGCTGGCGTGGTAAACGATGGCAAGAAGCTAACGGATATTACGCACGGGACAGTGGAAGGCGTGGATTGGGTAGTATGGAGTAATAAGGGAAGCAATTCAGCGCAATTTCCACTTATCGACTACGGGTTTAACTCCGATGATCCGAACGTGTGGTATCATCCTGTAGTGACTGTGAAATGGATTTTAGACAAGATTCAGGAGCAAAGCGGAGTGACATTTAATTTCCCGTCTGACAAGCTTACTGTTATAAATAAAATGATTATTCCTCTTTTGACAAGGAATGATTCACAAGAGATATATGATGCCTACCCAATGACTTTAAAAGTAACAGGGTATGATTCATCAATAATCAAATTTGAAGCTGTAGGAGATAGTACCCAACAGTATGTTAGCACTAATGGGAGCCGGGATATTTACCCGAAATTTGATTCAACATTGAAACTGAAAGGAACAATAGAAGTTTCATACACTTACTCACAGGGGATTGATTATTTAAATACGCCTTTTCAAATCACAGTTTATAGCACACCGACCAAGCAGGAGGAAATAATAAACATATATAAGCCGGCTGCATATATAGAACCGCCATATATTCGGCTAGTTTATAGCTTTGATACTTCTGCTACAGTTTATAAAGATGGATATTTTATAATATCAAGTGGAAACGGAAAACAACCGATAAATAGTGTATCAGGGAGTTTATCAGTAACGATAACAGAAAGAGAAGAGGATGTTTTACTAGGTGAGAAATTTCCCCTAGTTCCCAATCTTCCAGACATCAAGCAAATAGACTTCATTAAAGCCGTTGCCTCAATGGTCGGTCTGTTTGCTTTACCGGATGGCGAAAACGGGATCAAGTTTATTCCCTTCGATAATCTGTCTGCAAACAAATCTAAAGCTGTAGACTGGACGGTTCGTGTGATTATGGCTTATAAGAGCGTGACGCCAAGAAACTTACAGTACACCCTTGATAACATTGCTCAAAACAACTGGTTCCGGTATAAAGAAGATGATAATGTCATGGGAAACTATGACGGAAATATCCAGGTTGATGATGCTACGATTGAGTACGAACGTGATGCCATTACTTTGCCTTTCTCCGCCTGCAGTACAAAAGGAGGCGTTGCTTATATTCCTTTGTATTCCTACAACGATAACGGAGAACTACAGTATAATAAAGCCAATCCCCGGATATTATTGCTTGATGGTACGAAGGGAATATTCAAGGGGCTAGAATGGACTACCTTAATTGCAAATAACTATCAGACGTACAAAGGGCTAATCAATAATGCAAAGGTAGTGACCGAGTATATCCGTCTTAACAGTATCGAATTGCGGGACTTAGAGATGGATATACCGGTTTATTTGGCTCAATATGGTTGTTATCTGGCTATCATAGAGATAACGACCAAAGAAAACGATATATGCGAGTGTAAACTTTTAAAATTGTAATGTCATGGAAGAAAATGTAGAAGAAAAGATTCGGAGTATTACCGAACAGGCCAATCAAACTAGAAAAATGCTTTTAGAAGAGTATTTGGGACATTCTATCTCTATGGAGGAGGCTATAAATATGGAAATACCGGACGAAGCTCTGGATCATCTGGGAGATTTGTAATTTAATGATTTAATATAAAATGATTATGACAGAAAAAGATTTATTAAACAACAGAGAAGCCATGAAATTAGCTTTGGCTTTTGATAAGATGGCCAAAGAGTATAAAACTACTATTCAGAAAATAGTAGCAGAAGGCAAACGAGTTACGGAATTAATCCAAAACAACCGGATGGAGGCTGTATCAACATTATCAATGATCGAGAATCTGATAAATGAACATGAACCGGATTCCGAAAAACGTAAAAAAATGCTTTCACTCCTGGATAATCTGAATATCAAAGGAGATAGCAAAACTTTCCCAGCCCTTGTTATGGCTTTATTTTTTGCAAGTAACGGAGTATTAACCGAAAAATAGAAAAGAGTTATGAAAAATGAAAATACAGTAGAAAAAGTATTAGAGATAAAAGTCCGATATGATGATGCGATCCGGAACATTGCAAAATACCGGGCGGCTATTGACGATTTGAAGAAGGAAGAGGCAGAGTATAAAAAAGCCTTGAAGGACAAGAAAATATCACAAGAGGAGTATAATGCCAAGCTCGTAGAAACAGAAAAAAAGATGATGCACGCTATAGACGTGGTTCAGACGCTTACTAAAGATGTTAGAAATAATATAAAGATTGAAAAGGAGCAAACAGGTAGTTTAAAGCAACTCCGAGCACAATTATCCAATCTTACATCAGAGTATGACAGCCTTTCGGAAGTAGAAAGAAAAGCAAGCAGAGGGCAGGAACTTAAAATCAAGATCAACGGTATAACAGATTCACTCAAAGAAGCGGAAGGAGAAACTCAACGTTTCTACCGAAGTGTCGGAAGCTACGAAGAAGCCATAAAAAACGCTCTGGGAATGAATAACTCTTTTGCTGATTCCCTGCTACGTATGGCAGACAATGCCAAAAGCGGTTCCGGTCTTTTCTCCAATCTAAAAACGGAAGCTTCCGCCTTCGGAAATACCCTAACTTCCCTTTTAAAGAATAAAGTATTTTTAGGCATCGCAGGGATAGCGGGTGCTGGTGTTGTCTTTAAATGGTGGTATGATTACAATAAAGGTTTGGTTGAAGCTACAAAGTTAACAAGGCAATTCACTGATAAATCAGGGGATGATTTGAAGGCTTATCGAAGTGAAGTGCAAGCTCTGGCAGACTATTACGGGAAAGACTTTAAAGAAGTGCTTATTTCCGCTAATACGGTATCAAAACAATTTGGTATCACTTCCGAGAAGGCTTTGCAAATAATAAAAGACGGATTTATAGCCGGAGCAGATGCGAATGGCGAATTTCTGGATAGCCTGAAAGAATACCCGGCATATTTCAAAGAGGCTGGAATATCTGCCGATCAGTTTGTAGCCATCATCGCAGAGACCAACAAGCAGGGGATATTCTCCGATAAGGGTATAGATACGATTAAAGAAGCAAATATACGGCTCCGAGAAATGACAGATTCCACTGCCGCAGCATTAGAGGGGATCGGGCTAAATTCGAAGAAAATACAAAAGGAGTTACAAAGCGGGTCTATTACTACTTTTGAGGTTATGCAACTTGTTTCTGATAAATTGAATGAGCTTCCGGAAAGTTCCGCTGCTGTTGGTACTGCCATTGCTGATATATTTGGCGGCCCGGGAGAAGATGCAGGTTTGAAGTATATCCGGACACTGAAAGATATTTCTACCAATTTGGATGAAGTGAAAGCTAAGGCCGGAGAGTTAGGACGTGTCGAAGAAGATTTAATTAATTCTCAAACCGAATTAACAAAAGAGATTGCTTTGCTGTTTGATGCTACCGGAGGATCATTTGAGAAAATGACAACTAAGATTAAGCTATTTGTGAACTCCGTTCTTTCAGAACTAATTAAAGAGGTTAGAGGGCTGTTTGATACCGTAGAAACTATATCCAATAGAGAAGAAGCCATTGCAAAACGATTAGGAGAGACTATTGGGACAGACATGGCAAAAAAGAAGTATATTGATATAGAAAAAGCTCGGAAAGAATATATTAAACAGGGAATATCCGACAATGAAGCTTTAGAGAAAGCAAAACAAGATCAACTAAAGATTCTCGAATTATCATTGGCACAAGAGGAAGAATATTTCCAAAAGACTATAGATATAAACGAGAAATACAATAAAGAACTAAAAGATGCTTCAATTATTAGACAAGGACTAGGGCTGTATATTATACACATCTACGAGCCAACGAGACACTAAGACATCTCGTATGCCGTCTT
>NZ_DAWCXD010000182.1:0-8256 GCF_052357945.1 Bacteroides sp.
GATGGTCCGTGCCAAAAGGGACAAGATGAGCAAGGAAGTTCCCGAATGGGAAGAGTTGCGCAACAAGGCTTGCGAGTTGAAACTATATTCCAACAGCCACCTCGAAGAACTTCTACTGGAGTTTGAGAAGAACGCTACCGCCAACGGCGCCATTGTGCATTGGGCAAAAGATGCCGATGAATACTGCGCCATCGTCTACGAGATACTGAATGAGCACAACGTCCACCATTTCATCAAGAGTAAATCCATGCTTGCCGAAGAGTGCGGATTGAATCCTTTCCTGATGGAGCGGGGCATTGATGTCGTAGAGTCCGATTTGGGCGAACGCATCCTGCAACTGATGCATCTCGAACCGAGTCACATCGTACTGCCTGCCATCCACATCAAGCGGGAGCAGGTAGGCGAACTTTTCGAAAAGGAGATGGGAACCGAGGAAGGAAACTTCGATCCTACCTATCTGACTCATGCGGCACGTAAGAACCTGCGACTTCTCTTCCTGAATGCCGAAGCTGCTATGACAGGTGCCAACTTTGCCGTAGCTTCAACCGGCGACATCGTAGTCTGCACGAATGAGGGAAACGCTGATATGGGTACTTCCTACCCGAAGCTGAACATCGCTGCTTTCGGTATGGAAAAGATTGTTCCGGATTTGGATGCATTGGGCGTGTTCACCCGATTGCTTGCCCGTTCGGCTACCGGACAACCGGTGACCACCTACACTTCCCATTACCGCCGTCCCCGCGAAGGTGGTGAATACCATATCATCATCGTAGATAACGGTCGGAGTACATTGCTTTCCAAGCCCGATCATATCAAGACACTGAATTGTATCCGTTGTGGTGCATGTATGAATACCTGCCCGGTATATCGCCGGAGTGGGGGATACTCTTATACCTATTTCATTCCCGGACCTATCGGTATCAATCTGGGCATGGCTCACGATCCGGAGAAATATTATGATAATCTTTCTGCCTGCTCCCTGTGTATGTCCTGTTCTGATGTTTGTCCGGTGAAAGTTGATTTGGCCGAACAGATTTACAAGTGGCGTCAGGATTTGGATGGACTGGGAAAAGCCAATACAGGAAAGAAAATCATGTCCGGCGGCATGAAGTTCCTGATGGAACGTCCGGCATTGTTCAATGCAGCTTTGTGGGCGGCTCCGGTAGTGAACGGTCTGCCCCGTTTTATGAAATACAACGATCTCGACGATTGGGGAAAAGGGCGTGAACTGCCGGAATTTGCCAAAGAGTCGTTCAATGAAATGTGGAAGAAGAACAAAGTACAGGGAAAGGAGGAATCCAAATGAGCAGCAGAGAAGAGATATTAGCCAGTATTCGCAAGAATACGCAGACGCGTTATGATAAACCGGATATTGCGGATATGAAGCGATTGTCGTATCCTGACAAGATAGAACAATTTTGTGCTATCAGTCGTGCGGTGGGTGGCACAGCAGTAGTATTGGGCGAAGGGGAAGATGTGAATGCGGTAATACGCCGGACTTATCCGGATGCTATGCGCATTGCTTCCGTCTTACCGGATATTTCCTGCGCGACATTCAATCCCGACAATCTGGATGATCCGAAAGAGTTGGATGGGACCGATGTAGCCGTAGTGAAAGGAGAAATAGGAGTTGCCGAGAACGGAGCCATTTGGATACCGCAGACGGTGAAATATAAAGCTGTTTATTTTATCTCGGAAAAGCTGGTTATCCTGCTCGACCGGAATAAAATCGTGGATACCATGTATGATGCTTATCGGGAGCTGGATGGACAGGAATATCAATTTGGAACATTCATCTCCGGTCCTTCAAAGACTGCCGACATTGAACAGGCATTGGTGATGGGAGCACATGGGGCACGGGACGTATTAGTGATATTAATCTAGTGTTTCAAAACAGAGGCTCTATTGGTAGGAAGTAGAGCCTCTGTTCGGTATAAACAGAACTTCTGTTTATTGTAAATAGAGCCTCTGTTCCGGTTCGTTCATAGAAGAGTAGTCAAATGTTTAAATTTAAATGATATGTATGCCAATAAAGTAAAGAAAATAGCCGCCGTTCATGACCTTTCGGGAATGGGGCGCGTATCCCTCACTGTCGTTATTCCTATTCTTTCATCCATGGGCTTTCAGGTTTGTCCGCTTCCTACAGCTGTATTATCCAACCATACGCAATATCCCGGTTTCTCCTTCCTCGACCTGACGGATGAAATGCCGAAGATTATTGCCCAGTGGAAGAAACTGGAGGTACAGTTTGACGCTATCTACACCGGATATCTGGGCTCTCCGAAACAGATTCAGATTGTTTCTGATTTTATCAAAGACTTTCGCCAGCCGGATAGCCTGATAGTTGCCGATCCGGTGTTGGGAGATAACGGCCGGCTGTACACTAACTTTGATATGGAGATGGTGAAAGAAATGCGCCACCTGATAACCAAAGCAGATGTGATTACTCCCAATCTGACGGAATTATTTTATTTATTGGATGAACCCTATAAAGCAGACAACACGGATGAAGAGCTGAAAGAATATCTTCGTCTTTTGTCCGATAAAGGTCCGCAAGTGGTTATCATAACCAGTGTCCCCGTGCATGATGAACCCCATAAAACGTCTGTCTACGCTTATAACCGTCAGGGAAACCGCTACTGGAAAGTGACCTGTCCTTATCTGCCTGCACATTATCCCGGCACGGGAGATACTTTTACAAGTGTCATCACCGGATCTTTGATGCAGGGAGACAGCTTGCCGATGGCATTAGACCGTGCCACTCAATTTATCCTGCAAGGAATCCGAGCCACTTTCGGGTATGAATATGACAATCGGGAGGGTATTCTGTTGGAGAAAGTACTTCACAATCTGGATATGCCGATACAGATGGCCAGTTATGAATTAATATAAGAGATAAAGAATCCCCACTGATACAATAAAGAATAGGAGGCAACCCCTTTAACATTTACAAGCTTTTGTCTCTCAATTATTTCCTTTACTTTTACCGTCGCTAAAGTAATCTGAAATAATTATATCTAATGACTCAAACACTGAAAACGACCGAACGCCTTGGAGTAGTGGATGCTCTGCGCGGATTTGCCCTTTTGGCAATTGTATTATTACATAATCTGGAGCATTATAATCTGTTCTTAGTACCGGAGAATGTGCCTGCATGGTTACAAACGATTGATAAATATGCATGGGACATCTTGTTTTTCCTGTTTGCGGGAAAGGCGTATGCTACTTTTTCTTTGTTGTTTGGCTTTAGCTTTTACATTCAGTTTCACAATGCGGAGAAGCGTGGTATAGACTTTCGCGGACGATTTGCCTGGCGGATGTGTTTGCTTTTCCTGTTTGCCCAATTACATGCTTTATTCTACAACGGGGATATTCTTTTACTCTATGCAGTAGTGGGTTTTGCATTGATACCGGTGTGCAGGCTAAAGGACAAAACGGTCTTTTGGATTGCCTTGATTCTGCTTCTTCAACCTTATGAGTGGGGGCGTGCCATTTATGCGGTGATAAATCCCGACTATGTAGTAGCAACCGGCCATTATATGCCTTATGCCATACGTGCACAGGAGGCAACCGCCAATGGTAACTTCTTTGAAGTTCTCTGTTCTAACATCTCCGACGGACAATTGTATAGCAATATCTGGCAAGTAGAAAATGGTCGTTTGTTTCAGACGGCTGCTCTGTTCATGTTCGGAATGTTGCTGGGACGCCGGAAATATTTAATAAAGAGCGAAGAGTCCGTACGTTTCTGGAAGAATATGTTAAAAGGTGCTGTCTTGGCATTTATTCCTCTTTATTGTCTGAAAACGTTTGTACCGGACTTAATCACTAATCCCTCCATGCAAATACCCTATAACATTGCAGTTCCATCCTATGCCAATTTTACATTTATGATTATCCTGGTTTCTATCTTCACCTTGCTTTGGTTTAAGAAAGAGAAAGGATATGGCTGGCAGAGTCTGCTGATTCCTTACGGGCGTATGAGTCTGACAAACTACATTTCCCAATCTATCATGGGAGTTATCATTTATTATGGATTCGGATTAGCTATGTACAAATATGCCGGAGCAACGGCCAGTCTGCTTATCGCATTGCTCATCTTTACTGTTCAGCTGATATTCAGCCGTTGGTGGCTTGCCCGTCATAAACAGGGGCCACTCGAATTTTTATGGCGTAAGGGTACTTGGATTTAGTGTCTTTCCACTATTCGAATTTGACAGTAACTTCTACAAGTTTGTTGCCGTAAACCCAGTCCGGACCTTCCTGAATCAGGCGGATTGCTTCTTTATCGGCAGATTCGCAAAGACTCTCTTTTACTTTGATGTAGAAGGGACGTCCTTCCTTGTTAACAAGAAAAGTTAATATAACTTTCCCTTTCACTTGTGCGCACTTTTCATCCGTCGGACGAACGAGATTTTCCTTCAGGTACTTCTGATAGTTGCGTTTACCGATGACGGGTTGCGGAGTAATATCCTTGTTTGCTTGTTCGTCACCTTTTACAACAGTTCCGGCGGTTACCGACTTCTTCTTTTTCTTAGCTCCATATCCCACTACCACCACTTCGTTTAGCGCCTGTTGGTTTTCGTTCATGGCAATAAGCATCGTCCGGCTGGTATCTACGCGAATTTCTACCGGATCATATCCGATAAACTGCGCTGTCAATTGTTTCTTACCATCCTTTTTGACTAATGAAAATTCTCCATTCATGTTTGTGATGGTTCCGATGTTCGTTCCTTTATATGCCACACTGGCTCCTATAAGCGGTTCCCCTTTTTCGTCGGTCACTATTCCTTTAATCATGTTATTTTGGGGAAGGATAGTCGCTACCTTAGCCATCTTCATTTTCTTATCTGATTCAGATTCGAAAGTATCTATCGTTGCTACTACTTCTTGCAATGCAGCAGTCTCTTCCGGGACTTCTTCCATCATCGGCACAGCTGCCACAGGCGCACCTTGTGGTTGCGAAGTCGTTTGGATTTTGGCAATCATATCTTTCTTATCCGCTTGTCTCGCAGTAATTTCGGAAATAGGAGTGGAATCCGTTTTTACCTTTGTAGTAGCTAATGCGATTTCCTTTTGCGGAGTTGCGGGAACTGTTGGAGTGGCAGGAATTGCCGGAGTTGGTGGAGTTGCGGGTTCAGCCAACTTTGTGGAAACACTCTCTTCCGCAATGAACACTTCATCCGTCATGCTCTTTTTCAGGAACAGGAAATAACTGCTGATACCGAATCCGATAATCAGACACGCAGCGATGCTCCAGGTGATAGCATAAGTGTTCTTTTTCTTTGCCGAATGAGCAGAAACCTGCATCCGCAGTTTCTCGATCCGTTGTTCGTGATTTCCCTCCACCTGGTTGTATCCATCCATAGCATCGGCCAGGAAAGGGTCCTGCATCGACTCTTTTTCCAGCCGGTGTGCCTCTTTTCCTTTGCGGAGTCCTCGTATGTAGTCCAATAGTTTCATAGGGCTTGTTTCTTAATACAAATTTTTAAGTTTCGCTTTCCGTTTTGGATATAGCTTTTCACATTGTTCAGAGTAAATCCGGTCTGTTCCACAATGTCGGCATACGACATTTCCTCTAAAAAGAAACGCGTAATGCTGGTCCGTTGTTCTTCGGGCAACTTTTCGAGACAGTGATGTAATGCCTTTAGTTGTTCCTCTGAACTTTCCTCCTCACTTAATAGATGCAGAAATTCGTCGGATTCCATAACATTAACGGTATAATCTAACGTAATTTCTTTATTTTCCTTTCGTAAAAGTTGCAGGCAATGATTCTTTGCCACCCGGTAGAGCCATGGCTTGAACACTTTTATCTCATAATTTCCCAACTTAGGTAGTAAATCTTCAAACAGTTGCATGACTGCTTCCTGTGCCCGGTCTTCATCATGCAGGTATTTCAGGCAAAGTCCATACAGTAACGGGATATATCGGTTATATAATTCACCGAAATATTCCGTATCACCGGACTTCGTGTAATGTATTAGTAATTCCTCGTCCGATAGTTTTGATATTTTTCTTTTGAAAAACAACATCTATTCCTCTTCTTCGTCAATAATGACTTGATATTTTTCTTTCATTGCTTCAAAATCACCTGTAATCTGGTCTAATATTTCATGCGTATCCGTACTCTTTACCAATGCGGGCATACCGTAATAGATAGATGCTTTATATGGCAACAATATCATTTTTCCTTTGGGCAGAGAACGTCCCATACCGGTCATGAATACGGGAATATATTTCACTTCGGGTCGCAGAGACAGGATGCGGGCTATGCCGGATTTAATTTTTCCCATCTGTTCCGGCTTTCCTCTGGTTCCTTCCGGAAAAAGAATCAGTGAATATCCGGCGTCGATGGCTTCAAGCATCTTACGGATCGGATCATGCTCCGAATCTTTTTCTCCTTTTCTTCTGATTAGCAGTGTGTTGATGAAAAAGTTGCTGATGGAAGCCTGAAAGCGGGTTTTCCCGAAATAATCTTCTGCTGCTACGGGTTTGACTTTCCATAAAAGTCCTCCGGGCAGGGAAGATAACAAGCTTAGGGTGTCCAGATGGCTGTTATGGTTGGCAAGGATGATGAATTGCTTTTCCTTTTTGAGGAACTGGCAATCGGTGAACTGAACTCCTACAACCAATTTCAGAAACCATTGGAATACACCTTTATATATAATCTGCATGGCAGCAGCTTGCATGAATCTTTTTTCCATTCCCTCCGTTTAATATGCAATGTAATAAACTAAATGAAAAAATACAGGAGCCGTGTAGGCCAGAGAATCTATCCGGTCGAATACTCCTCCATGACCGGGAATACTGTTCCCCATGTCCTTAATTCCTTTATCTCTCTTGATGGCGGAGATGACTACGTCTCCCGAGAATCCGGCAATCGCAACGAGAGCACTTACCAGGATAACGTTGGGAGCGGAGAGGGGAGTCAGGAAACCGAGGAAGTAACCAATGACGGTAGTACTGATTACACCGCCCAGAAATCCTTCCCACGTTTTGTTCGGACTTACTTTCGGGAGTATCTTATGTCGTCCGAGAAGTTTGCCCCAGATAAATTGCATAACATCGTTGATTTCCGTAAGGAATACAAGGAATAATAGCAGACCTCGTCCTCCTGCATTGAATCCCGGAAGTTCAGGAAGCGACAGGAGATAAGCGAGGTGGCTGATACCGAATACTGAAAGCATCAGAATCCACTGCAACAGAGCCATCGACTTGGTAATTCCGTGGGTGTCTCCCTTTAAAACAAGTCGTAAGGGCAATACGAGAAACATAACTACCGGAATGAAGATGATGAATGCTCCATACCAGGCAAGGTAAGCAAGGTAATATTGAATGGGAATGGCCAATATCCCCCAAAACAATGCTCCGCGATCTGCCTCTCTGAATCCCAACACCGAATACAGTTCTCTGAAAGCGATGAAAGAGAGAAAGGCAAGGAAGAAGTAAGAAATGTTATAGCTGATAAATACAGCGCCGATAAACATGCCCGCCATGATCCACCATGAACGCGTGCGGGCGGAGAGTTCGCTGATATTTGTTTTTGGAGAGATCTTCTTTACGAGAAAAAGAATAAGGCTTGCCGTAACAAGCAGTCCGATGATGAGCGAAATGACGATAATCAATTCATCGCTTAGCGTAGGAAATATGATATCCAGTAGTTCTTTCATTTTATTTCATTGTTTGTTGTGTGTGACATGAGGTACAGACGGTGTATCAGTGTTGCGACAAGGCCGACGTTGATTATTATCAGAGCTATGAGACATACCATCCGGTCGTATCCTGCGTGAATGGTGCAGGTGGCTACTACAAAGGCAAGCGTGAGCAATGCCATGCGGTGTTGCTTGGCCATCGGACCGTTAAAGAAATGCTGGTGCGTTTTGTAGGCTCCTATCCAGCGGAAATAAGCTGTCATAACGGCAAGAAGGGCCGCTAGCCATCCCAGTTCAATACCGAATCCACCTGCTATATATCCGATGGGAATGATGAACAAAGCATCAGCAAAGCGGTCGGGCATATCATTGTAGAGATCTCCGTTGGCACTTTTCTTCCCTCCTTCAATAGCTACCATCCCATCGAACAGGTTGCAGAGTAACCGCGACTGCATGCAAACGATGAACAGAATGTAGGCTACATACTTGTTAAAACCGGGATCAATGACTGTGCCGATCAACAGAAGGCACCCCACCATAGCGAAGAATACGCTCATCATGGAAATTTGATTGGGAGTGACACCCCAACGAGTTAGTTTGCGGGCAA
>NZ_DAWCXD010000183.1:0-8237 GCF_052357945.1 Bacteroides sp.
CAAGTTTTTCCAAATCGATTTTCTGCTAAATCCATAATGCTTCATTTTTATACATAGCAAAAATATAAGAATGAAAAAAGGACGACAAGATAGAATCGCGGAGACGCTTACCGGTGAAAAAGACAGTGTAAGAGCGCCCCTTCACCCGTAAACACACTATTTATCAGGAATCTGGAAGAAAGGTGAAGGGCAGAAAAACAACTACGTTCGAGAAAGAGAATTGAATATCAATTATGCGCATAATGCTTCTGTCCTGTTATTACAATCAAAGTTACAATTACAGACATAGGGATTAGTAGTATTTTTCAATTCCCCCAAATCCTTTTATCATTTTATTTTCCTTCGTTTTATTGATGAAGTTGTTCAATCTCTTTTCAAATTCTTCGGGCCGTTTTCTGGCAGCTTCAATGTATGCAATTCGGATACGTCTATACGCATCGGAAAATTGTTGGTAATTCTCCCATACAGTTTTATCCTCTTTCAGTTTTCCGATGATATCATTCGGGAAGACAAAAGGGGCTGACAATACTTTTCGTATATTATCTTCCCAATCAGGATGAATCATATTATGTTCCAGCAACCATTTCAGTCTCTCTTTGTTGGCTTGCGAGTAGGAACTTTTAGGGTTTCTGGGTGTGAAATGCTGGATTTTATGTTCTTTGTCGAGCGCCTTTATGGTGCTGTCGATCCATCCGAAGCAAAGGGCTGCTTCGACAGCGTCGTTGTATGTAACACTTTTTTCGCCCGAAGATTTGGAGGGGAATACAAACCAAACGTCACTGGCGTTTTCAAAGTTGTCTGCCAGCCATTTTCGCCAATCCTCTCTGTTTTCAAAATATTTTATTTCCATAGTGCTAAAAAGAACAGCAACCCATTGTTGAGAATAGGTTGCTGTTAAATTGGTTATTCATCAGACTTCATGTATGGGAGTCAGGAGCTTTTGTCCGGTCACTTATTTGTCTCCGTACATCTTCGCCCGCAATTCCTTAATATGGTCGGAAGTGATATATTCGTCATATTCCATCATCTTGTCGATGATACCGTTCGGTGTCAGTTCGATGATGCGGTTGGCAACGGTCTGGATAAATTCGTGGTCATGAGAAGAGAAGAGGATATTTCCTTTGTACGTCTTCAGGTTGTTGTTGAACGCCTGGATAGATTCCAAGTCCAGATGGTTGGTCGGAGTGTCCAGAATGAGGCAGTTGGCATTGCGCAGCTGCATACGGGCAATCATACAACGCATCTTCTCACCTCCGGAGAGTACGCTTACTTTCTTCAGCACCTCTTCGCCGGAGAAAAGCATACGGCCGAGGAAGCCTTTCATATATACCTCGTTGCCTTCTCCAAACTGGCTCAACCAGTCTACCAGGTTCAGGTCGGAATTAAAGAAGTCGGTATTATCCACCGGCAGGTAAGCAGTGGTGATGGTTACCCCCCAGCTGAAGGTACCTGCATCCGGTTTCATGTTTCCGTTGATAATTTCGAAGAAAGCAGTCATCGCGCGCGGATTGCGTGACAGGAATACCACCTTGTCACCTTTCTCTACGTTGAAGTTCACGTCGTTGAAGAGCACTACGCCTTCTTCCGTCTTCTTGCTCAATCCGGAAACTTCCAGAATCTGGTTGCCCGGCTCGCGTTCGGGAGTGAAGATGATGCCCGGATACTTACGTGAAGAAGGTTTGATTTCTTCTACGTTCAGTTTCTCCAACATCTTCTTACGGCTCGTTGTCTGCTTGCTCTTCGCTACGTTCGCGCTGAAACGGCGGATAAACTCTTCGAGTTCTTTCTTCTTCTCTTCAGCCTTCGCCTTCTGGTTCTGTTGCTGACGGAGAGCCAATTGGCTGGATTCATACCAGAAACTATAGTTACCGGCAAACATATTAATTTTTCCGTAGTCGATGTCTACGGTGTGTGTACATACAGAGTCGAGGAAGTGACGGTCGTGGCTTACCACCAATACGGTATGCTCGAAGTTGGCAAGATATTCTTCCAACCAGGTCACTGTTTCCATATCCAAGTCATTGGTAGGCTCATCGAGCAAGAGGTTGTCCGGATTTCCGTACAATGCCTGCGCCAGCATGACACGTACTTTTTCCTTACCACTCAATTCACCCATCAATACGTAATGCTTATCTTCTTTCACGCCCAGTCCGCTCAACAGCATCGCTGCGTCGCTTTCCGCATTCCATCCGTCCAACTCGGCAAATTTTTCTTCCAATTCGGATACTTTCAGTCCGTCTTCGTCTGTGAAATCTTCTTTTGCATACAATTCTTCGCGTTGCTTCATGATGTCCCACAACACGGTATGTCCCATCATGACGGTATCCATGACGGTATATGAGTCCCACTTGAAGTGGTCCTGACTCAACACCGAGAGACGTTCGCCCGGTCCGAGCGCAATCGTACCTGTTGTCGGGTCCAGATCTCCGTAAATCGTACGAAGAAACGTAGATTTTCCCGCACCGTTCGCACCGATAATACCATAACAATTACCACTCGTAAACTTCAGGTTTACGTCATTAAATAACACTCTTTTACCAAACTGAACCGATACGTTCGAAACTGTAATCATCTTATTATTTACTATTTTACTAGTTACTATTTACTATTTGAGCGTGCAAAGGTAGACATTTAAAATGAATTATGAGCTATCTGATATGTGCCAATCTGACATAAAAGTGTTACCTTTGCTGCGTTTTTTGGCAAAACGGCCAACTTGGCAAAGTTTTTGCAGACGAAATCTGTGACATCCGGTCAGTCCGGTATGTTTATAAGCGGTATCTTGCATAGATAACGTGTGTTTCTAAATAGTAAATAATAAAATAGTAAATACCAAGATGGATCCGAAAGAAAAAAAAGTGAAGGAAGAGGAACTGAATGTGGAGGAAACTCACAATCCTGCGGAAGACCAACCGCAAAACGAACAAGCAGAGGGAACCGCTCCGCTGACTCATGAAGAGGAGTTGGAAAAGGAACTGGAAAAGGCTCAAGAAGCGCTTGAAGAGCAAAAGGATAAATATCTGCGCTTGTCTGCCGAGTTCGACAATTATCGTAAACGCACTTTAAAGGAGAAGGCCGAACTGATCCTGAATGGTGGCGAAAAGAGTCTTGGCAGTATTCTTCCGGTAGTGGACGACTTCGAACGTGCCATCAAGACGATGGAAACGGCAACGGATGTCAATGCCGTAAAAGAAGGGGTGGAACTGATTTACAATAAATTTATGGCTGTTCTGGCTCAAAATGGTGTGAAAGTCATCGAGACGAAAGACCAACCGCTGGATACTGATTTCCATGAAGCCATCGCGGTAATCCCCGCACCGTCGGAAGCACAGAAAGGTAAGATTCTGGATTGTGTGCAGACGGGGTATACACTGAACGACAAAGTGTTGCGCCACGCCAAAGTGGTAGTAGGGGAATAAGGATTCGCAACCCATAAAACTCATAATTTTTAAAGAAGCATGGCAGAAAAAAGAGACTATTACGAAATATTGGAGGTGACGAAGACAGCCACAGTAGAGGAGATTAAGAAAGCGTACCGTAAGAAAGCAATCCAGTATCACCCTGACAAGAATCCGGGGGATAAGGAGGCGGAAGAGAAATTTAAGGAGGCGGCCGAGGCTTATGACGTGTTGAGTAACCCGGAAAAGCGTTCGCGTTACGATCAGTTCGGTCATGCGGGAGTGAGCGGTGCGGCAGGCAATGGCGGTCCGTTCGGTGGTTTCGGTAGCGAGGGGATGTCGATGGATGACATTTTCTCTATGTTTGGCGACATCTTCGGTGGCCGCGGCGGCGGTTTCGGGGGAGGCTTCGGAGGGTTTAGCGGATTTGGCGGTGGCGGTTCACAGCAACGCCGGTATCGCGGCAGTGACCTTCGTGTGAAAGTGAAGCTGACGTTGAAGGAGATCTCTACCGGAGTAGAAAAGAAATTTAAACTCAAAAAATATGTGCCGTGTGACCAGTGTCATGGCACGGGTGCCGAAGGTGAGGGCGGTTCGGAGACTTGTCCTACTTGTAAGGGTAGCGGCTCCGTGATCCGTAACCAGCAGACTATTCTGGGCACTATGCAGACTCGCGTCACTTGTTCTACTTGTGGCGGTGAGGGTAAGATTATCAAGAACAAATGTAAGAAGTGTGGTGGCGACGGAATCATTTACGGTGAAGAAGTGGTGTCGGTGAAAATCCCTGCCGGAGTGGCAGAGGGTATGCAGCTTTCTATGGGTGGCAAAGGAAATGCCGGCAAACACAACGGTGTGGCAGGCGACTTGCTGATTCTCGTAGAGGAAGAACCGCATCAGGACTTGATTCGCGACGAGAATGATTTGATTTATAATCTGTTGCTTAGTTTCCCGACTGCTGCTCTGGGCGGAGCCGTAGAAATTCCGACTATCGACGGCAAAGTGAAAGTGAAGATTGATTCGGGTACTCAACCGGGTAAGGTGCTCCGTTTGCGCGGCAAGGGATTGCCGAATGTGAACGGGTACGGAACAGGGGATTTACTCGTCAACATCAGTATCTATGTGCCGGAAGCGCTCAATAAAGAGGAAAAGAGCACGCTCGAAAAGATGGAGGCTTCGGACAACTTCAAACCTAACACGTCGGTGAAGGAGAAGATTTTCAAGAAGTTCAAGAGTTTCTTCGATTAATTTTTTGCTATAATATATAAGGTATAAGTGAGCTGCAATCTTTTTTGTGGCTCACTTCTGTTTTTAGGGCTTGTCCTTTTAAAAAAAAGACATATATTTGTGTAGCAAACAAATGGACGTAAAGCGACATAAAATAAATACTAACACTTTAAAATTCATATTATGAGAAACGAATTTATCATGTCCACGACTAACACAATAGAGGGTTGTCCTATAAAAAAATATATAGATACCATCTGTTCCAATATCGTGATAGGTACCAATATATTCTCCGATTTTGCTGCATCATTCACTGACTTTTTTGGTGGACGTTCTGACTCGTATAGAAGAAAATTGGAAATTATATACGGCGAAGCATCAAAGGCATTGAAACAAAAAGCATTAAACTTGGGTGCAAATGCGATTGTTGGTTTCAGAGTCGATTTTGATGAAATTTCCGGTAAGGATAAATCAATGTTTATGGTTTCTGTTTCCGGAACGGCCTGTATCATTGAAATTAATAATAAAGAATTATCTGAAGAGGAGATCATTCGTACATCCATCAGTCAATCTGATTTGCAAAAGGAAATAGACAGGCGGTATATTATTTCGCAAATAAAAGATGCGGTACCTTTGACTTCCGAATGGGTAGAGTTTTTACTGAAATATCCGCAAACAGAGATAATAGAAAGTCTTATAAAAAGATATATCTCCATAGATCTCGATTATTATGCGGAAGAGGCGGCTAACATCAAACAGGTTTTATCTGCCACTCCTCCTGATTTCGTCATTCCCGTTATCTATCAGCATATTGAACACAAAAAGATAAGAATTCTAATAAAGGAGTGCTGTCTTTTTGATGGTGAGTCTATATATGAAACAATAGTGAAAGGAAAAATCCACGAAGGGGTGAGATTGTTGTCAGCAACAAAGAATTCTTATGATGCCAAGGATTTAAAATGGATGAAAACAATATTAGAGTGTTTAAACAGCCTGCCGGATACGGGAAAAATAGAAGTTGTAAAAGGCGGTGTGTTTACAAGAGATAATGGCGAGAAGTATATATGCGAAAATGGACATAAAAATCCTGTTGATTCGTCCTTTTGCGAGAAATGTGGAGTTAATATGAAAGGAATGACCGAGGGGGAGGTGAAGCATATTGATTCTTTAAAGGAAAGATATAGTATTATTGAACAATATATCCAATAAGTCGGGGCTCTAACTAAAATATATAAATCAAGTATGGCAGAACCTTTTAAGAATATGTACAACGAGCAATTTTTCGATCTATTTACGAAAGATTTGAAACTTGTTATCGATGATTTTGATGCTCACGGGTTTGTTTCTCAAGTTATGGATGATGAATGGGAAGGCAGGGAACTTAAACAGCGCTGCATACATATCACTACCATTCTGAAAAAGTTTTTGCCGGCAGATTACAAAGAGGCAATCGCTAAGATTCTTGAGTTGTTGGATCATGTAAAAAGTACGCGGCCTGATTTTTCGGTGATAGATGATACGAAGTTTGGATTGATGCTGGAGTATGGGGCGATTCTGGATAATTATGTCGAGCAATATGGGTTGGATGATTATGAAACGTCTGTCAAGGCGATAGAGAAAATCACGCAGTTCACAAGTTGCGAGTTTGTGACTCATCCTTTTATTATAAAATATACGGATGAAATGATGAAGCAGATGTTGGTTTGGTCGAAACATGAGCATTGGGGAGTAAGGCGGCTTGCGTCAGAAGGTTGCCGTCCGCGTTTGCCTTGGGCGATGGCTTTGCCGAATCTGAAGAAAGATCCGACACCTATTATTCCTATTTTGGAGAATCTTAAAAATGATCCGGCAAGATTTGTACGGTTGAGCGTTGCCAATAATTTGAATGATATTGCGAAAGATAATCCGGAAATTGTCATTGATTTAGCAAAGAAATGGAAGGGTGAATCGAAAGAGGTAGACTGGATTATTAAACACGGTTGCCGGACGCTCTTAAAGCAAGGGATTCCGGAGGTGATGGAGTTGTTTGGCTTTAATTCTATCAGAAATAATATTAGTGTGGAAGATTTTCAGATTTCAAGTCCTAAGGTTAAAGTCGGGGATTCGTTGGAGTTTGGTTTTAACTTGTTGAATCATAGCAATAAGACAATCAAAATACGGCTTGAATATGGTATCTATTACCAAAAAGCAAATGGAACGCTGACGAAGAAAGTTCATAAAATCAGCGAAAAAGAATATACCGGGAATTCTACCACACGAATAACGCGAAAGCACTCTTTCCGTGTGGTTACAACGAGAAAATTCCATCTCGGGCTTCATCAAATTGCTATAATAATCAATGGGAGTGAATTTGAAAAATATGATTTCGATTTGATTGAGTAATTCGATTGCTGCAACAAATAATATAAATCCTCGATTCTCCGGATGAAAATCGAGGATTTTTTATTTGGGTTCGTCTTTATCTCACACTAGCTGGAAGTTGAATATATAGCACTCTATATATTACAATAAATTGATTGCCGATAATTCCTTTGATAAAGCCTGAATACCTTTTTGTATTTTTTCAAGTTGTTGCCTGCGAGGCTTATGCACTCCGGCAGCATAATGCCATAATTGCCGTTCATTAATACCCGTAATCCGACTCAATGCAGCTTTAGTGAAGATGTTGCTATAATAGTTTATAAATGTAGCAGCATCAATCTTGAATTTTAATTCAAACTCTCCGGACAATACTTCACAAGGATTGGAATTATCTTCCAAATACAATTCAATCGCCTCTCGCATGTTGTCCTCAATCTCTCTCATGTCATTGCCAACAGTGATAACCGGAGCATCTTCAATATAAGCACTCAAGTTCTTTCCTGCGTGTTCCACAATTACTTCTACTGTTTTCATATCTCCTCCTATATTAAATTACAGAAAACAAGGGGGCTACTTTAGCCCCGCTTGTTTCAAAATGCTGTAATAAGTGCCTTTCTCAACGCCTTTGCTATTATGATTCGGTACAATAACTACCCTACCGTTCTTCTCAAACTTCATGTGGCTACCTTTCTGACCTTTTAGAACAAAACCGTTTTCCAGCAACATAGTTACAACGTCTTTAACTGATTTGTAACTCATAACGCTTTGGACTTAATTACTGCACAAATATAGTAATTATATGAACACTACCAAAAGAAGTATTCATATTTTCACTATGATTTCTTCCTAATACCCCGGATTCTGTTTCAACCTCTCATTCATCACCCGTATTTTCTCCGGTATAGGGAATACAGTTGTATATCCACTTGCCTCATCCGGCAGTTGCGGACGGCTGCTGTAAGCTCTTGTAAACTTCCCGAAGCGGACTAGGTCCTGACGTCTCCATCCTTCCCAAGCCAGTTCCAGCTGACGTTCGGCAAGGATATTCTCTAAAGTGGCAGTGCGGGGAGAAGCGTTGACACGGCTACGAACTTCATTGAGTTCTTCATCTCCGTTTGCTCCGTTCCGGACTTTCGCTTCACTCTTCATCAACAAAGCGTCTGCATAGCGGAACAATACAATGTCATTCTCCATCAACTTACCGTCTTTTGTGGCAGTCGGGTCGACTTCATACTTTTTCATGCGGGCTCCTGC
>NZ_DAWCXD010000184.1:0-8198 GCF_052357945.1 Bacteroides sp.
CTAAAAATCCCCAGTTACAGGAATTCAATAAGCTTGGATCCCAATACTCGTTCTATCGTCACTGTTTCTACTTTTTTGTTATTTGTAAATTTAATCTTAAAGAATGAATTAATAAGAGATACTCATTCTTCTTAACTTAAAGCCTTTTATTTATATCAAATTCTTTATTATCATATCCGCAGCATACTGTAAGCAATTTAAACAGCCTGTCATTGAACTCGATTTAGACAATGACAGGCTACTTAATTATTTATCTTATATTGAATATTAAATTATTGTCGTGATTCAATCACGTAAGTCGTTTACAGAATCACGCCTAACTTATTCTCTTATTTTATGGTATTTATCTGCTAATCCATAAAATATAATTAGATCATCAGGCTGGTTCTTAATTTTTCATTATTTACCATTCAATCTGCTGATCTTCGTCTGGAATCTGAGTATTGAGATTTCGTTCCAGTAGCATTGTTCCTTTAACTTTATAAAGAACTTCTTGATTCCGAGAAGTTACATCTTTAAAATCATATTCAATAGTAAATGAAACATAACGATGTTTTAGATAAGGTCGTGTAGCATCCATAGTTTCCGTTATACTGTAAGCAGGAGTACCGTATAGCTTAAATCCAATCTTTTCTTCATCATCTGCCCACATACTCAATGATTTGTCTTCATTGAAGCGTATATATATTTTATAGAGCTCCCGTTCATCTCTTGATAAATCTTCGCTCATTAAACCGGCATAAAAGAAAATAGTATTATTATCTACCACATATGCTGTACGATTATTGGTTACCATCGGTTTATTATCAGTACTTCCATTTGCATTTCGAATATACACTTCCATTGTACTTGTACTATATGAACCAGAATAATCATTAAAAGGAATTACACGCAATAATGCTTTTGCATAGTTTTTACGTGGATGACCTTGATAATTATAGGAAACATCATCAACGATAGTTAGAGGTAACACCCATTTATCTGTCATATTGATCCCTCTCAAATCAAAATCAATATTTAGCTGTTCCACACATGTCCCTGCCGGAATATGAACTGTTTCCGGGAATTCATATTTATCTTTCTCCAATAGCGTATACCATAAATCTGTACGCCCGCTGAAACGTTCCCTATTTAATATTTCCAAGGTATCCTCGTATAGTGCTACATGGACATCTATATCTTGTTCGTTCGTAGTTGACCCACTAACTATAACCGGTAACTGATAGCGTACTTTTCCATCAGGGTTGTATCTCACATATATTGGAGTTACCCCATTATCTTTATCGTTTATAGGTGCTTTAAAAGAAATATATTGCCGATACTGCTCATCTTTCCACTCATCATTACAAGAAGTGATCAAGAGCAACATACATAGTGCAAACCAACAATTATATATAATTTTCATACTTATATCATTTTAAAATTAATCATTGTATGTCCAACCCGGATTTTGTGTCAACAGCTTATTGCGTTTCAACTCCTCATGACTGATAGGCCAGAAATATAATTTGCGAGAAAAAGCAGTTGGAAGTTCATTGACTACAATTGGCGAATGAAACGCTGCTCTATTTTCTTCAGTCATAAGAGCATCACAGCCATATATTTCCATTGACTCTTCAACCGGAGCATCCTTCCATCTACGGAGATCAAAATAACGATGTCCCTCTCCCATAAGCTCTATTTGTCGTTCACGTTTCAATTTCTTACGAAATACATTCCGGTCTTGATACTCTGGCAATGTATAATCGGGAACCCCTGCACGGCAACGCACAGGACGAATGCCTTTTTTCATTTCATTAATATCACGTTTGACAGAATAACTGGCAGAGCCATCCCAAGATGGAATGTCGTATGAAGAGCCATCTTCCAACTCATTCAAAGCTTCAGCGTAAATCAATAAGATTTCAGCAAAACGAATAGCAGGTTCCGTTTTTAGTTTGACATAGTCCTTATTACCTTTTGCCTCAGAAGTATCGTCCGGATGAACAAATTTCATGATTCCAATACCAGTGCGAAGCCAAAAATTAGAGTTGGTGTATCCATTACCATTACCACGGTAATAAAATACTTGTTGCTCTACTGGTTTAGGATCTTTAAGCGTCGAATTATTCAATAGAGGCCATACACAACCATTAAAAGCAACCGAGGCATAGAAACGTGGTTCACGCCATGCGTACTCTTTCCATACTCCTTTCCTTAAATAAGGGTACGTCCCCGCATTCCCTTCCTTTTCAGTTACAAAACGGTTCTCAACTTGGCAAGTGTCCAAAAAGGTCTGTCTGTCAAACTCAGAACCATTATACATATAGTAAGCATCACACATCTTTTGTGTCATACCATGTGTATTCCAGCCATTGGCACTGGTAGGCAATTGATGTAATACCATATCTGCAAGATTACGGTCACCTTGATTTTGTCCACGACTGAAAATAAGTTCAGGATTATCAAACATAGACAGGGCTCCATTAAAAACTTGTCGATAGGATTCGAAGGGATCGATATCACGATATCCATTTGGCCAATCTGCATTCTCAAAATCCTTATCAGAATAAGGAGGAAGTGTCTTCGGATAACCTGCAGCGGCTTCATCTCTTTTCTTCACAGTGTGTAACACATAACGGTGTCCATAATTGCTTCCCGGGAGTTCCATAACGTCTCTTGCTGCTGCAGCGGCTTTGGCCCATTTGTATTCATTATATTCCTGTGCTAACAAACATCTTCCGTCATGATCTACCAAATCTGTAAATCTTTCGGTATCTTCAGGACGAGGGTTATTAATAGGACTTGCTGCGTATAATAGAACTTTTGCGCGTGCAGCTAATGCGGCTCCTCTAGTAGGACGGGAGGTATGATTCGCTCCCCGGTCCAAAGGTAAATCTTTGGCTGCCAAGCGCATTTCAGATTCGATATATTCTACACATTCATCATAGGAATTACGTTGGCAAGCCAGATCATCATAGCTGGCTGTATAATCGAGCCCTTCCTCCGGCAATAAAGGAACAGGACCATATTTGCGGAGCAATAACCAATAATAGTAAGCACGTACAAAACGAGCTTGTGCTTTCAGGTCAGCTCTTTCAGCTTCTGTAAACTCCATATTCATGTCGATATTTTGAATGAAAATGGATGCCTGGCGAATGCCTTTATAACTGGCTCCCCATGATTGTCGCTCTCCTTCACTATAAGTCCCTGTTTTAAAGGTGTTATAAATATCACGGTCACCAAAATAAATATCATCGGCAAAACACCACAGTATATTATCTTTGGTTCCAACATCCATATTCTCTCCTTTAAGATAGGAATAAGCATGAGCTAACCATTCTTCCGAGTATTTTTCATTAGTAAATACATCTTCCAGTGTCATACGGTCTTTAAAATTTTTATCCGAATCCAGCTGGTCTACACACGAAACGATGATTGTCCCTAACAGGGCACCTATACAAAACTTATATATCTTTTTCATTTTACACATATTGATTAGATATTAACAGTCAATCCTAAAGTCATTACCCTAGACAGTGGGTATTCCGCCCCTGTGGAACTTCCTAATTCCGGATCCCATTCTTTAAATTTAGCGAATGTCAATAAGTTGGTACCAATAAAGAATACACGTATATTATTGAACTTAATCTTATTTACAATTGATTTAGGCAATGTATACCCTACTTCTAAAGTCTTCAAACGTAAATATGAACCATTTTTTAGCCAGAAAGTGGACTTTTGTTGATTATTGTCATTTCCACCATAGCTAAGCCGTGGATAAGAAGCATTCGGATCTTCATTAGCAGGAATTCCAAGCTTAGCTGCTGTGTCTGCATCAACCCAACGATTAGCTACTAAATTTCCCAAAACATTTCCCCACTGACTATCCTTGAAGGCAAATACCGTAGATCCATTTATGAAGAATGAAGACTTTCCTGCTCCTTGAAAATGGACATTGAAATCAAATCCTTTCCATTGTGCAGAGATACCAAATCCGTAAATCAGATTCGGTTTGGTAGTCGCACCGATAGCTACTTTGTCACCATCATTGATTACACCATCTCCATTAACATCTTTATATTTAATGTCACCCGGTTGTACTTTTCCCCATGCTGTCTGTTGAGGACTGTTACGAATATCATCATAATCTTTAAAAAGACCTAATGCAATCAAACCTTTAGCTTGGTTTACACGGTAACCCGCTTCTGTCTGGTAAGGATAAACAGTATTTTCTTCATCCTTCTCCAATATCTCATTCTTACTATAAGTAAAATTACCACGAACCGTGAGGTTCACTCTGTTTATTTTCTGTTTATAGGCAAAATGACCATCAAAACCTTGCGAACGTACACTACCCACATTTGCTTTAGGATTACTTCTCACAATTCCTACTATGCCAGGTAGATATTTACGTTCCATATAAATACCATCGCGTTGTTCATGGAAATAGTCTACAGTGGCTGTAAACTTATCATTAAACAAAGAAAGATCTACACCTATATCGTGCTTTGTTGCAATTTCCCAAGTAACGTTTTCAGAAGCTAATTGAGTATATGCCATACCATCATAAGAATTGCCATAACCATAATCACCCCAATTCCAACCAGGAAAGGTTACGTCCTTATCATTTTCTTTATATGACTTAGCAATTGTATATAGATAAGGAAAACGTTCACCCAATTTATCATTACCTACTTTACCATAAGAGTAACGCAGCTTGAACATATTCATCCATTCCAGATGTTTCTTAATGAATTTCTCTTCTGCAATATTCCAAGCCAGAGAAAAAGCGGGGAAGAATCCGAATCGATGTCCATCGGCAAAGTTTTCTGATCCGTTATAACCGAAGTTAAAATCTACGAAGTAACGATAATTCCAGTTATAGCTAGCACGTCCTGCCAAGCCCATATGACGTTTGGCAATGCCATTCTTTATATCTGTACCAATATCTACTGTGGTCCGATAAGCATCCTGACTATATTTTAAAGTACCACCTACGTGATGTGCTTTGAATGCACGATTGTAGTGTAAAATTGCTTCTAAGAATTCAGTCCGGTTACCTGTTGAAGTAGAACTTTGAGTCATTTTTTCTTCTGCTCGCTGTTCTTTAAAAGTAATTTCTCCATTAGTATTTCGAAAACGCTCTGCACGCCATGTTTGAGGCATCTTCTTGCGACTAATTTCATTCGTATTATTGGTATCGAAACCAAAACGACCTTCAAAACGCAATCCTTTAGTAATAAAATCCAGCTTCTGTTCCAAAGAAATATTAGTCTGAACCTTATTTTCCCAAATTTCAAAATATCCAGTTTGTGTTGCCAATACCCATGGATTGGAACGTTCATCTTCTTTTCCAAATGCTGGTACATAACCATTGGAATACATTACTGGAATACTAATCGGGCTTTGATTTATTAATGATGCCCACACATTTCCACCTTGTCCAGGGGCATTACGTTTCTTTAAAGAACCGGAAACACCGACTTTCACAAGAGTCGTTTTTGTAATGTCAATATCGGTATTCAAACGATAATTCCATCGTTGACTACCGGGATTGGTATTATAATCTTTACGAACTGCTTCATCTGTCTTATACATACCTTCTTCACTAATATAACTTAGTGAAACAAAGTAGCGTGCTGTATTACCACCACCATTCATGTTTACATTAGCACGATATGTCATTGCTCCATCTTTCAATAATACATCTTTCCAGTCTACATTCGGATATAAATCCGGATCAAGTCCTAAACGTAGAATTTCCAATTCGTCATTTTGATAGATTGGTTCTTGATTACGAGTAATACGTGCTTCATTCATCAGTCTAGCATGAGCGTATCCATCCACAAATTCCGGTGTGATAGTCCGTGTGTTATAAGATGTTTCCACTTTAGCACTGATATTGATTTTACCAGCTTTACCATGTTTTGTTGTAATCAATACTACACCATTAGCACCACGAGGACCGTAAATTGCTGTAGTAGAAGCATCCTTTAAAACAGTAAACGATTCAACATCCTCAATATTAATTTCATCAAGACTACGCTCAAATCCATCTACTAATACTAAAGCCGAGTTATCAGCTCCGAAAGTAGAAATACCACGAATCCAGAATTCCGAGGTGTTTTTTCCAGGCTGACCGGATGTCTGCATAGCTAGAACACCTGCCACATTACCAGCCAGAGCATTTGAAAGATTTGCTGTCGGATTTGCTTTCAAATCGTTTACATTAACGGTAGTCACCGCTCCAGTCACAGTTAACTTCTTTTGTGCACCGGTTCCTGTAATAACGACTTCATCAAGCTCACTTGCTTCAGATTCCCTCATAATTACATCGACTACCTGCTGCCTTTTCACCAATACTTCTTGTTTATCAAAACCTATATATGAAAATACTAGTCTTGAAAACTCTTCAATACTAATTTTATAGCGTCCGTTAATATCCGTAATGGCTCCTAATCCAGCCTGATCTTTTACTGTTACATTGACACCGACCAGCGGCTCTTTATTTATATCCGTCACTACTCCTGTTACTTCAATTTTTTTCTGTGCAAAAGCGGCAACAGAAACCAGTAACAGGCAAATGGTGATAAAATTCTTTATTTTCATGTGTTTTTTCTTTTATTCGGTTATTGTTCTCCCTCTTCCGGTTGATCCTCTTCCGGATGTTCTTCTGCCACTTCAGGAATCTTTTCTAATGCTATCTTTCGGATACGATGATTATTTACATCACCCACATAAAAAGTTTCCGTATCCTCGTCATAAGCTAAAGCATAAGGATAATCAAAACGTGCTTCGTCACGCAAATGGCCGTCCACATATCCATTAGCATGTACATTCATTCCTGTACTTCCTCTTCCGGCAAAAGTAGAAACTACTCCATCCGGAGTCAATTTGCGTATACAGTGATTATTACGATCTGTAAAATAGAAGTCATAACAATCCTCTTTATTCGCATCCTCATACTCTTTGTTAAATACGAAGACTCCTTGTCCGGGTTTATTCAAGCGTGCTTTTGTTCCTGCCAAATCTTTATAATCCGCTTGTCCGGGTTGTCCACAAACGATATACGGAGTTGTAAGCCGCTTGTTAACTCTGTCATAATTTGAACGGAGAATATAGTGCTGATTCTGTACCATCATATAAACATAATCACCAGATGGATGAACGATAAAGTTGAATTCCCAGTTGGCATCCTGAATCGTAAACAGTTCTTCTGCATGAGCTTTATTATCATCTGCTCCCCATTGGTAAAAATCATATCTGAGCACGGCCCCTGAGCCAAAGAAGTTATAGTATAATTCACCATTTTCCGGATGTATCATTGAGTTCTGACACCCTCTACTTGTGGTCAGACGTTTTACTACAGGATTCTGGAAATCTGTAACATCAACCATATCATTGTCTTGGTTACGGATTAACATTATATTACTTGCGGCATTATCAGCTCCTTTTGAGCATGCTATAATCATAGTATCTTTACTTAAAGTCCATGACATGCTACGCAAACGGTCGGCTCCTTCCGAACTACCGGTTATTCCAGTGTATATTCTTTCATTTTTCAAATCCAATATACGCATCGGCTTACCATTACCATTATTTTCTGCATCCTGAGTCAAATACAGGATATTGTGATTTTTCGGGTCAAATTCGAACCATGCAGGAAAATCTATTTTACCACAGTCACTAAAAGGACCTTCCTTTATAATTTCTCCATTACCCTTCTCATCTACATATCCACATAAAGTTGATACGACCTTTTGTGGAACATATTTATATTTTGATGATACTATAACATCTTGTTCACCGACTTTTACTTCAATAGTTCCTTCGTAACATTGCTGCGGGGTAATACAATACAAACTATTACCTTTCGCATTAATTACTTTTGCTTCTTTCCCGCCTATTTTCACAAAGACAATAGAGGAATCAGTACCGAAATTACTACCGTAAATAATCATCCGAGTGTTTGCTCCTCCTGCTTTGGGAGCAAAATCCGTCACAATCACCGGTTGGCTGGGATCATAAGGTTCCGCAGACACATCTTTATCATCTTTACAGCTACTGAAGCAAATCGTAAAGAGTAATAATAGAGTCATCCATTGAAATACAATGATCTCATGTCTCATAGTTTTACATTTCATAATACACCAGATTTAAATTATTGATTATTCTGAACTTTATCCATTAATACCTTCATCCAGTATCCTCCGATC
>NZ_DAWCXD010000185.1:0-8075 GCF_052357945.1 Bacteroides sp.
CGGGATGAACATGGCTGTATCGGTTCTGCCGGATACGTATGGTGTGAAGTGCAAAAAGACTGTATCCGCTTGTTTGAGAAAGGGATTCGTACAGAGGCGGTGGATGATAGTGACACTTCTGCTTTCATTGTTTTTAGTCCCGATTCTACACAGCTGGAACTTTTCTTTTCCAATAATCAGCCCAATGAAATATTGGAGAGACGTAGCCTGCCTTCGGGAGGTTATGCGTGGAACGTGGAGGACGATGATACGAAAAATGTACGACTGATAGATGGCTTGTGGACAATAAGCCAAAGAGATAAATTAATTTATACCCAGAAGGCCGGAAGTTGATTTTAAAAGCTCCGGCTTTCTGTAGGCTTGTTTATAGCACCATATTCCTGACCGTCAATGTCGTATAGACATTTTCTGCGTATTGTCTTCCTATGGGAATTACAATCCGGCATCCGGTCAGGTTTATTTCCCGTTTAGAAAATCGTTCCACCTTATTAACCGGAATGATATACGAGCGGTGCGTACGTAGAAAAGCCTTTTCGGGTAACATCTCCTGAATACTTTTCAGACTTGTGCGCGATAATATATAGTTGCCGTTTATACGGAATATTTTCGTATAATTCTCCATTGCTTCGATATAAAGAATATCGGAGATAGGAATAGATATATTATTGTATTCTTGTTTGATTATGATGTTTTCCGGTAGTTTGTTCTGGCATGCTTCAATAAAGACAATCGCTTTCTCCACTGCTTTTTCAAATCGTTCATAAGCGAAGGGCTTGTGCAGAAAATCCACGGCATCGAGGTCGAAGCCGTCCAGTGCATACTGTGCATGGGCTGTCGTAAAGATGAGACAACTCTCGGGAGGAAGTGCATGGGCAATATCCAATCCGCTGATGCTGTTCATTTCAATATCCAGAAAGACCAGATCAGGTTTGCACCGGGCTATTTCCTTCAGCCCGGTCAGCGGTTCGCTGAAAGTAGTAAGTTCCAGTCCGCCTTTTCGTTCGCAAAACTGGCTGATGATGAGCAATGCAATCGGTTCGTCGTCAATAGCGATACAAGTCAGCTTTTTCATCGTAGTTGAATGTTAAGATAGGTTTTGAAGCATCCGTTTTCTTCTTTTGTAAGCAATACAAAGCGGTTGGGATAAAGAAGTTCCAGCCGTTTACGGCAATTGTCTATTCCGATGGCATGAGGATTTTGATGGTTCTCCTTCATAATCATATTCTCGGTTTCGAAGATAAGCTGCCCTTCCTTTACAATGATACGAATAAAAATTGTACAGTCCGTGTCGGACGAAACGCCGTATTTGAAACTGTTCTCGACAAAAGTAATGAGAATCATCGGAGGAATCTGTATCTGTTCGTCATCCATCTCGGTTTCAAATACCACTTTCGTATGCTTGTTTAAACGCAAAGATTGTAAATCAACATATTGGCGTATATATTCTACTTCGTTGCTGATGGAAATCAGATCTGAAGTAGTCTGGGCATACATATATTTCAGGATATTGGAAAACTTGATAAAGGCAGATTCTGTTTTGTCCGACTTCGTAAGTACCAGTCCGTAGAGAGCGTTCAATGTATTGAAAAGGAAGTGCGGATTGATTTGTGCCTTATAGAGAGCCAGTTCCGCCTTGTTCTTTTCCGCTTCAATCTCCTGTTTGGAAAGAATTTGCTGGAAAAGCTCAAAGATCAGTTCTATGGAAAGACTGAACCCCGTCACTACCAGGAAAAAGAACCACACAGTTTGCGCCCGCATGTGTTGCCGGGCTTTATGCATCATCAGGTCTATATTGTTGGGTTCCGGTGGGTATGGAAAGTGGGTTAGCAACCATGTGATAAAGATAAGCGATAACATGAGCAATAAGATATGTCCGAACTTCCGTTGCATGAAAAGCATCGGTAGTTTCACTTTACGGTAGATGAAGTACAGACCGTAGAGATAGACAATCAGGGTCAGCATAAAGACCGTGTGGTGTACAATCCATTTGTCTACCGGCACTAACATGATGATGGGCGGCATGATTACCAGACAGAAAAGCAAGTCAATGTAAACAGGTATATTAGTACGTTTCATATTCTTCTCATTGCTCGTTTAACTCCCGGAAGTCTATTTTCTCACTTCTTTGCAAAGATAAAAGATTGTTCTGAAACCCCAAGCATTCCCTTTTGTCGTTCGTCATCATATTCTTGCCGTTCGTCACTACATTCTTATTTTATTGTTTGATAATTCTTAGATTTGGTCAGTCGCGCTTTTTATAGAATAATGGGTTATAAATCATTAACAATCATTTAAATATAGCTACAATGAAACAACTAATCATTTTTGCCTTGGTTTGTTTGCCTCTGCTATGTGCTTGTGGAGGTTCGCAACAGAAAGAGGCAGATGCCATGTACAAAACACTTACCGTAACACAAAGTGACCAGATTTTGAAATCCGATTATACAGCTACGCTACGAGGGCGGCAGTATGTTGAAATTCGTCCGCAGGTGAGTGGTATAATTACCCGGATATGTATCAATGAAGGAGATCCCGTTCATAAAGGGCAGACACTTTTCATTATCGACCAGGTTCCTTATAAAGCAGCGTTGGAAACAGCAGTGGCTAATGTAAAAAGCGCGGAAGCCAAACTTGCCACTGCTAAATTGACAGCGGATAGCAAAGCTGAACTTTACAAAGAACAGATTGTGTCCGAATTCGATTTGCAAACAGCCCGCAATGAACAAGCGGCAGCAGAAGCGGCATTGGCACAGGCTAAAGCACAGGAAGTGAATGCGCGTAATGACCTTTCTTATACTGAAGTGAAAAGTCCGGTGAACGGAGTAGCCAGCATGATTCCTTATCGGGTAGGGGCGTTGGTGAGTAGCAGTATCACCGAACCGTTAGTCACTGTTTCGGACGACAGCGAAGTATATGCCTATTTCTCCATGACGGAGAATCAGATACTCGACTTTGTGCAACAGTATGGCTCACTTAAAAAAGCGATAGAAAACATGGACGAAGTGGAACTGACTATGAGCAATGGAAAAAACTATTCTCATACTGGAAAGGTAGACGCTATCAGCGGTACGGTGGATGAAGGAACCGGTGCTGTTGGGCTGCGGGCTGTTTTTGTCAACCCCGACCAGTTCCTGCGTAACGGTGGAAGTGGTAAAGTCGTTGTTCCTACCATAAAGAAAGGATGTATCATCATTCCGCAGGCAGCTACTTACGAATTGCAGAATCGTATATTTGTATATAAAGTAGTCGACGGCAAAGCGAAATCAACCCCGGTAGAAGTGTTCCGGTTGAATAACGGTACTGAATACATCGTCGAAACAGGGCTTGCACCGGGTGATGTTATTATAGCCGAGGGTGCCGGACTGGTGCGTGAGGGAACAGTAATCAAGAGTGATCTGACTAAAGAATAAGATGCCGTTATGAAAATCAGAACATTTATAGACCGGCCTATTCTCGCAGGAGTAATTTCGGTTGTTTTTCTTATCATCGGATTGATAGGATTTTCGCAGCTTCCCGTTGAACAGTTTCCTGAAATTGCACCTCCTACTGTCAGCGTTTCCGCTACCTATACCGGTGCTAATGCGGAAACAGTACAGAAGAGTGTAGTCGTGCCATTGGAAGAAGCGCTCAATGGAGTAGAGAATATGATGTACATGACCTCTTCCTCTACCAATAACGGTTCAGCGAGAATAACCATTTACTTCCGTCAGGGGACTGACCCCGATATGGCGACAGTTAACGTGCAGAACCGTATTGCTACGGCACAAGGATTATTACCGGCAGAAGTCACCCGCAGCGGTATCACTGTCCGTAAGCGCCAGACAAGTAATATCAAAGCATTGGCATTGTATAGTCCCGACAACACGTTCGATGAAAGTTTTCTGAATAACTATCTGAAGATCAATATCGAACCCCGTCTTTCACGTATTGCCGGGGTAGGTGAGGTGAATGTGATGGGAGCGGACTATTCGTTACGTATCTGGCTCGATCCGGCTAAGATGGCCAAATATGGACTGGTTCCGTCCGACATCACGACGGTACTTGACGAACAGAATCTGGAAGCTCCTACGGGAACGCTTGGTGCTGAATCGAAGAATACTTTTCAGTATGTATTGAAATATCGTGGACGTTATGAAGAAGAAAAAGATTATGGAAATCTGGTAATCCGTTCGCAGGCAGGAGGTGAGGTGCTGCGGCTGAAAGATGTGGCACGTATCGAATTGGGTGCCAGCTCTTATACGTACATCGGTGAAGTGAACGGGCATCCCGGTTCCAACTGTATGATTGCGCAGACTTCCGGTTCGAACGCCAATGAGATTATTAAGGAAATAGATAAGGTGACAGTGGAAATTGCTCAAGGATTACCTAAAGGAATGGAGCTGGTAGACCTGATGAGTTCGAAAGAGTTTTTGGATGCATCCATTAAGAATGTGATAAAAACCTTGATTGAAGCCATTCTGTTAGTGGTACTTGTGGTTTACGTTTTCCTGCAAAGTTTGCGGTCTACGTTTATTCCGGCCATTTCTATCATCGTTTCCCTTGTGGGTACTTTTGCTTTTCTCTATGCCGCAGGTTTCAGTCTGAATATGTTGACGTTGTTTGCACTGGTGTTAGTTATCGGAACGGTGGTGGATGATGCTATTGTTGTGGTGGAGGCGGTGCAGGCAAAGTTCGACGAGGGATATAAATCGGCTTACCGGGCCACCATTGATGCCATGGGTGGCATCACCTCGGCACTGGTAACTACCACCTTTGTCTTCATGGCAGTATTTATTCCCGTATGTTTTATGGGAGGAACTACCGGAACGTTCTATACCCAGTTCGGACTGACCATGGCTGTTGCCGTAGCAATATCTCTGATTAACGCGTTAACTTTAAGTCCCGCTCTCTGCGCACTGATAATGACACCGCACATGGAAGCTGCGAAAGGGGAGAAATTGAGTTTCTCATCCCGTTTCCACATGGCATTTGATAGTGCTTTTCATCGGTTAGTACTGAAATATAAGAGTGGCGTATTTTTCATGTTGAAACGTAAATGGCTGGCGGGAGCATTGCTGTTAGTCGCTTGTGCGGGATTGTTCCTTCTGATGAAAACCACCAAGACCGGGTTGGTTCCTCAAGAGGATATGGGAACTATCTTTGTAGACGTGCGTACTTCACCCGGAAACAGTCTGGAAGAAACCAAGATTGTAATGGATGAAATAGACAAGCGTATCCATGACATACCGCAAATCAGAATGTTCTCTAAAGTGACGGGTAACGGTATGATAAGTGGTCAGGGAGCATCAAACGGTATGTTTATCGTCCGTCTGAAACCATGGGATGAACGTACGGAAAAGGAAGACGGTATCAATGCTGTTATTAACGAGATTTATCGGCGTACGGATGACATTTCTTCTGCACAGATTATGGCCTTTGCACAACCGATGATTCCCGGGTATGGAGTAAGTAGTGGTTTTGAGATTTATATTCAGGACCAGAAAGGCGGTTCGGTAGAAGATTTGCTGAAATACACCCGTCAGATGATTGACGCGTTGAATGCCCGGCCTGAAATCGGACGTGCCTCGACTTCGTTCGATACGAAATACCCTCAATACCTGGTAGAAGTGGATGCCGCCCTTTGCAAGCGGAATGGAGTGTCGCCTTCGGATGTATTGAGCACTTTGTCCGGCTATATCGGTGGTAACTATGCATCCAATATGAACCGTTTCTCTAAACTTTACCGTGTAATGGTACAGGCTTCACCGGAATTCCGTCTGGATACTGAAGCATTGAATAATATGTTTGTCCGCAATTCCGACGGAGAGATGTCCCCTGTCAGTCAGTATCTCACTTTGACACGAGTCTACGGTGCAGAGTCGCTGACGCGTTTCAATTTGTTCTCTGCCATCTCCGTCAATGGTGCTCCGGCAGACGGTTACAGTTCCGGACAAGCTATTCAGGTGGTACGTGAAGTTGCGGAACAGGTATTACCGGCAGGTTATGGCTTTGAGTTCGGAGGTATGTCACGTGAAGAATCCTCTACAGGGAATACCACAACACTGGTATTTATCATCTGTGTAGTCTTTATCTATCTTATTCTTTGTGCGCTCTACGAAAGTTTGTTCATTCCGATTGCAGTGATTCTTTCCGTACCATTCGGACTTGCCGGAAGTTTCCTTTTTGCCAAGATGTTCGGCCTGGAGAATAATATCTATTTACAGACAGGTTTGATTATGCTGATTGGCTTGTTGTCGAAGACAGCTATTCTGCTTACGGAATATGCTTCCGAGCGCCGTCGTCAGGGAATGACGATCACACAGGCGGCTGTTTCGGCTGCGCAAGTCCGTCTGCGTCCAATCCTGATGACATCTCTTACGATGATATTCGGTATGTTACCGATGATGTTTGCATCGGGAGTAGGAGCGAACGGTAATATTTCCATCGGTGTAGGAACCGTAGGTGGAATGTTGATCGGTACGGTTGCCCTGTTGTTTATCGTACCTATATTGTTTATCGTGTTCCAGTATCTTCAGGAAAAACTGATGCCGGCACGTAAACCGGCAGAGTTGGAGAATCTTTAATTGTTGAAGTGTATGAAAAAGATAATAATATGTTTATTCCTGTCGGCCGGATTGAGCGGTTGTCATGTGTACCGGACTTATGAACGTCCGGACACGACGGTTACCGACAGTCTTTACCGGCAGCCGGTTGTTGCGGGGGATACCGCTTCCATTGCTTCCCTTTCATGGAAGGAACTATTTACCGATCCGCAACTGCAACAACTGATTGAAACGGGTATCGCGAATAATACCGATTTGAATATTGCCCGTTTGAAAGTGAAAGAAGTAGAAGCATTACTGCTTTCTTCCAAGTTGGCTTATCTGCCTTCTGTATCGCTCACTCCGCAAGGAACATTGAGCAGCGTGGATGGTTCGAAAACTTCCAAGACCTATGATCTGGCAGCATCGGCAGACTGGGAACTGGATATTTTCGGAAAGTTGACCAATGCCAAACGAGGAGTCAAAGCCGCCCTCGAACAGAGTGAAGCCTATAGGCAAGCGGTACAGACGCAACTGGTAGCAACGATTGCCAATAGTTACTACACCTTATTGATGCTTGATAAGCAACTGGATATCACCCGTCGCACGGCTGAAACATGGGATGAGAACCTGCGTGCAATGAAAGCATTGAAAAGAGCCGGGCAAACTACGGAAATGGCTGTTGCCCAAACTGAAGCGAGCAAGCTATCGGTAGATGCTTCCGTGCTTTCTATTGAACAGCAAATCAGTGAAATGGAGAATTCTCTTTCCGCCCTGTTGGGTATGGCTCCGCAGCTGATAACACGTTCTACGCTTGACAACCAGCGTTTCCCGGAATCCCTTTCAACCGGAGTGCCGTTGCAACTGTTGCACCGTCGTCCGGATATTCGTCAAAAGGAAGCTGAACTGGCTGGGGCTTTTTATGCAACGAATCAGGCACGTTCTGCTTTTTATCCCTCTATCACCTTGAGTGGTTCCGCAGGATGGACAAACTCGGCAGGTGGCGCTATAACCAATCCCGGACAGTGGCTGCTTTCCGCTGTCGGCTCATTGGTTCAGCCACTTTTCAATCGCGGACAGAATATTGCTAATTTGAAAATAGCGAAAGCACAACAGGAAGAGGCGTTACTCACCTTCCGCCAAAGTTTGCTTGATGCAGGAACGGAAGTAAACGATGCGTTGGTGCAATGGCAGAAGGCTCAAGGCCGTTTGGCACTCTCCAAACAGCAGGTCACTTCGCTTCAGTCCGCAGTGCGTAGTTCCGAACTGTTGATGCGGCACAGTTCGCAAAACTACCTGGAAGTACTTACTGCCCGTCAGACTCTTTTGCAGGCAGAATTATCCGTCGCTTCCAATCGTTTTGATGAAATACAGGGAGTTATTAATCTTTATCATGCATTGGGAGGAGGATACTGATTGATAGTAGATGGATTAAAACAAAATTGTTAATAAGTTGATATCAAAGATGCTGAATATATAAACTCCCATCATAATCTTTGTATTTAACGTGAGTTCGATATAAGGGTTAGAATTATTTATTTGAAAATTAGTAAC
>NZ_DAWCXD010000186.1:0-8004 GCF_052357945.1 Bacteroides sp.
CTGAAGTACATCGATTGTAGAACATGATGATACGACTAATCCGAAAAACAGCAGAATGGTCAAAGGTAACAATAATTTTTTCATAAGCGGATAATTTGAATTAATAAATGATACGTATTTTACCTCCCCTTAAAAGGGCTGGCTTTTTTATTGGTGAATATCTATTAATACTCTTCATTACAAACCGAATATTCTATATCGTTGATATAAAGTCGTCATTGAAACTGATTTTACAGGTATACTGTTTACCCAATCTAAGATTCCGTATGCATCAAGAATATAGTCATCGTCGTAGTATGCAAAACAATATAACGATGTCGGGTTGTAGATATACCAAATATTGGTATTTGCATTTTTAAACTTATACATTCCAACCTCATCTACATCGTTTATTGAAAATGATAATGTGGTTTGTAGGATAGGATTTATTACTTTATTCGGATTAGCTTTGATAGCTAGTTTATAATATTTGCTCTTTTCATTTTTTATAGTATTACTTTTTTCGGTAAAGGTTGTGGCAACACTGTTCGCTTTTAATTCTGCATCGGATTGACTTGCTGCACTTGAATTTGAGAAAATGAGCTTATCTCCTTGTCTTGTGCTTAGCGCAGGTACAATATCATATAATTTCTCTCCTGAGCTACTTTTGCGGACGTATACTTTCATTATTTCTATATATGGTTCTTCAAGTTGTTCTTGGTGTTGAGTATAGAGTGGGCGAGTATTATTCGGGCGATTTGAAGTTTCATCGTCCTCCTTTCCGTAAGCAATTTGCCATGGGACTATCTATCTCTTCGGTCGGAACCTGATATACAGCGGTGATGATATGAAAGGGTTCTACCAAATTCTGGCTCTCAAGACTTACATCACCTGACATTTGTTTCTACACGTGGGGTATCAGTTGAGCAAGTTTAAAGACCCCAACAATCTGATGCTGGGGCTTGGATATAGATTCCATGATAAACGATGAAAGAGTAATCTGTATTTGCGTATGTTGTTTTTATCTATTTGTTTCTTATGTTGGCGATTATCCCAAGATTTACATCTTTATATTTTAATCCATTAAGTTCAAATGTAATTCCTCCGTCATTATTAACTAAGAAATATCCATCAAAATTTGTATTCTTGCTAAAGTTGCAATGAAGATAGGTTGAATTCTCTTCATTGATAGCATAACCGTCTACAAGAAAAGCAAGTCTATTTCGATCTCCTACTAAAACAGGATATAGAGAAAGTAACGACGTTTTTACTATATCTAAATTCCAACTCTGATCTTTATCACAAACCAGCCCACATTGAGAAGAATTCAAGGCTGCAGATATTTTATCTGTTGGAGTTTCCATGGCAACAACAGCATTTACAATAGAAGATTGTGGCCATTTGTCATCATAGGCTTTGCCCCATACTGGATATGTTCCAATAGTGTCATATATGTATTTGGATAAAATTCCTGCTAACTCCCACCATTCGGGTACTGTGTCGTTTCTCTCCATAATTAATGTTTCCCAATTAATATACACTCCGTTAATGCTTATATATGGTTGTAGGTATGCCATTGCTTGAGCAATGCTGATAACGGCTTCTCCTGTATAATAGTTATCATACCATGCCGATCCCGGTCTACTTCCGACTCCTTCAGCATATTGTACCCATGCTTTGGGTAATAAACGATTGTGTGGTGCACTTTGTGACCATTGGGTGCTACAGAAAGGCACAATCATCACACTTACTTCTCCTGGTATAGGGTCAACAGGGTAAGAACGTGTAGACAATTTGTTCTTATAGTCTTGGATTTTATCCAACAAAGTATTCTTCGCCATTTGCATCATAACATTCGGGCCTAAAGAGACTTGATAAAGCGAATCATTGAATGAAGGCATATATGCGAGTACTTCTTGGAATCTTTTATCTCCGGAAACAATAATTCTTCCATTCTCCGGACCGTTATTTATCTCTACTTCATAAATTAAGGGGAGTTCTTCACTTGATAAAGCTCTTGTTTTTTCAGAAGCGTGTAGCCTATATGTACTTTTTATACCAAATGCAGTATTATTATTTCTAGTTCGTGGTTCGGATGTTACAGATTTGTGAAATGTTTCGGCAATTGTAAGTGCTTCACTTTCTGACAAGTTATAAAGACTACTATTAGCTTCTATATTAATCTCTTTGTCTAGTTCCTCTGTACATGCTGAAATTGATACAGCAAAAATGATACATATAAATATGTTTTTTCTCATAATGTTTTTGTTTACTTAATTATTCGATTGCTGATAGAAAACATTGGATTTTTGCACCTCTTACAGATGCATTCGGATATTTTGATTTATACTTTTCAGTAAAGTCTAATACAATGATAATTGCATGGTCGTTTACTACGGCGAATCCGTGTTTAGATATGTTGTTGTTAAAGTTTAAGGTAAGGCTGTCTTTATCCCACTCGTAGGTTCCGGCCTTTTTATTATTGTCATAGTCGGATGAAGAATAATCAATTTCCACAGCTTTAGTATCTTTATCAAAAGAGTATAGTATTCCCGTTCGGTTCTTGGCAATTTCTTTTAATTCGCTCTCTATTATTTCTCGAATGTGCAGGTCACCACCATTTATCCAAGTGCTAGAGGAATCTCCTTTTTCTATGAACTTTCCGGAAAGGTAGTCGGAAATAACTTCAATCTTTGCAAAATTATCAGGATTTCTTAAGTCACGCAGATATATGGAAGTGTTTCCTACACTGTTTCCTGTGATTAGGATTGCCTTACTATCATTTTGAGGTTCAACTGTTGCTATTCGAGGATTTTCAGACTGTAATCCAAGCCCCATTTGGAATTTTTCTAAATCAGACAATATATATACAATTCTTTTTTCTCCTGCTAAAATATGTATGGAGTTGCTACTTAATTCAATGGATTCACAATTTAGTTTGTCTTCGTTTGAGCAGCTAATTGTAAATATACAGAATATCAGAAATAACAGTTTCACTTGTCTATCTACTTTTTTATCAATCAAAATGTAAGCCCTCCTAATTGAATTATTCCATTATCCTTCCAAATATAATTAACTTTTACTTCTGTGATACCGGCATCAGGATACCGTTGCTGATATTCTACTGTTTTATCACTCTGTAGGATATATCCGTATGACATTCCTGTGGCAAATTTAAAACCGAATTTCTCTGTTTTATTATCATACATTAGGGTTAAAGAGGTAATGTTCCATTCGTATGTACCTTCTTTGAATATTCCCGAATCAGTTTCCATTGTGAACTTCTTGGTTTCCTGATTGAATGTATAAGTAGCACCAATGAATGGTTTCTCTTTTTCTCGTAACTCAACTTCTATTTCTGGGGGGATTCTTAGATCTACAGCTTTTATTATTACTCCCGGATAATCAGGGTTACCTTTTAATGGAATTCCCCAATTGACAATTTCCGGACTGTTGAAGTATTTGACATATACGGAGATTTCACATGCTACCTTATTATTGTCAGCATCAATAAGTCGTATCATGGTGCTCCCACTTTTGTATGTAGCGATGCATACGCCCATTTCGTCAAGAGTTGCTGTTGCAATTTCTTGATTTTCTGATTCTAACTTATAGTTGTGCTCTGTTAAGTCTGTTTCTATGATGGCATGCCTTGTGTCTCCTTCCCATATAGAAATTGATTTCTTTTCAACTTCGTATGGCTCCTCTTCAGAGCAACCATACGAAGATGCCAGTAATAATACAATTAGTAAAAGTCTACTGATTCTCATAGTCCGGTTATTTTCTAGTTATATTATATAGCATAGTCATTTCTTGCGTGTAATATGCAATATTATTATCGTCGTCTGGAAATACAACATCGCAATCCTGCAGGTCATTGCTTGTTCTAAAGTAAACTCTAGATCTTTTCCCCCATCCCATATTTACTGACCAGTAATGGTCATATCCGGCTCGGCGTTGACGCTTCGTAATAACAACTCCATCGATAAGCCATGCGTGTCCTCCCCCATTACCTATAATCTTGCCATTGTCGTCCACAATATGTCCGGGACCACAAAGAAAAACAGGTTTTCTTTCAAATAAAGATTGTTTTGCTAGATTGCCATTAAACTTGTTATTTTGATCCCCGTAGAAATTAACCATACTCTTCAAATAATTTATGGTATTGATTGTCGGAGTTTCTGTTTGAGTGATTACTGATTTCTTATATGTTTTTCCTGTATTGACATCTAATAAGTCCTTTTCTTCATAAGAGGGGTGTGAATCTGTTGCTGTGGCAATCTGTGCAAATAATCCTGTAATCATATTTACCAGATCTTCAGGTGAACTAGCTTCTGGATATCCTTGGGTAAATTTGATGAATTCGACTGATGTTGCATAATCCCAGTCAACCTTTTGACTATTTGCTAAATACATGTCTGGTTTCACTATGCTGAACAATATTCCGATTGCTACATTGGCACATCCTACAGCAAGATGTCCTTCACGCTCACCTCCATATCCGTCGTAGATCATCATTATAGGCCTGCCGTAGTTGTATGGATCATTTTGAGTCCATGATACCTTGGATAAAGGATTGACAAAACCTACTACATTAGATTGAGGTCTGTTTACGCCTCCAGATTGATTTCCAGGATTATTATTTCTAGTTGATATTTCATCCGTTGTTATAATTCGATCTTTAAAGTCTGAATAGGAAACTTTTTTCTGCGGGATGTTTAATTGTTGGGCTATTTTGTGGAGAGTAGAATCTCTTTTTGTAAATTTCAAATATTCTATTTGCTGGATATCTAAAAGGATATTTCTTTTAGAAAGTTCCAATAAATAGCGTGCCTCCATATCAATTTCGGAGGGCGGAGTATAATTATCTATATAGAAAAGGACTTCCGGCACTCTTTCGTCTCCACAGATGACTGCCAGACTTTTATTTCCCTTGCTATTGGATAATTCAACCTCAAATATTGGGACAGTACGTTCTTCGGATATTGTAGAACGGGTATCTGTAATATTCTCAATAATATTGTTTTTTTCGGTAATGTAATACTTCTTCTTTATAGATATTTTTGCTGTTTCCAAGTTTCGCGTAGCAATGTCTTTTCCCACTTCTATATTATTTTGGAAATTGACAGCTATATTGCTAATTTCTTTTGGAGTCAACTCCTGTGGATGATCGTATGCAATACTGGCGAATTCTTCTGGTGTTAAAACAATCTTGTTGTTTTCTGTATTTCTATCATTAAACTCATTGCCGATGCTGTTGTCTGTACACGATAAAAAAAGAAATGGAACAATAAGGATATATATTAAATATTTATTATTTGGCATATTGAGTCTATTTGGCATAAATATTATTTAAGTAATTCATTTGATAATCCCATTGATGAATGCTATTGGCTTCGAAATCTGTATTAGCATTACTGTCTAATTGGTAAAATCCTGTACATTCGTCTGCCCATCCAAAATTGGCGTGCCAGTAAACATCGTTTGTCTTCACTAATTGGCGTGTTGAAATAGCTTTTTCTGTAACCAGTATACCGGATATGATGAAGGCATGATCAGAAGTTAGCATTAGAACCAAATGTTTGTCTCGTAATGCTGCCCACGCCATGTCGCCATTAAAAGCTGCCTTGGCTTGGTATTTAAAATATTTGTTCATTGTATTTAACATATTCTGCTCTGAAACTTCACTCGCGGTAACCGCATTATCCCAGTCTTTTTTAGATGTGGTTTTGTTTTCGATATAGAGGTCTAGAATGAGGCGCTGGGCATCGATTAGACCACCTGCACCTGGGTCATCTAATTTAGGAGTCTTTGTCATTTGATCCCAATTAGGAATGAAAGTCATACCAGTTTCCATCTCATACTGTCCTTTAGGAATTGGAAATTTTACTTGAGGAAGTTTTCTACAGTGAGTATATGTCATCATCTGCGCCATAGCAATATTCACACATCCGGCAGGAACTGATGTGAAATTCTTTCCTCCATCTTGTGTTCTTACCCAGTCTCGTAAACCATCTCTATCTATATTAGAGAACCATCCATTATAAGGATCCTCTTGTCCCCAATTTGTTTTTACTAGAGGGAATATAGATTTGTCATGATAGATTTGCATTTCTATATCTCCTATTTGTACAGCAGTTGATCTGGTTGTAGGTTCTGCATCAGTAATAGTTATATAGTTTTTGACTGCCTCATAAGAAACCTCATTTATAGGTATTTCCAGTTCTTTACTAATCTTTTCAAGTGTTGGAAGTCGTAAAGAGTCTACAGCTTCTTTCATCTTTATTGTATTATAGAGATAGCTTGCTTTTGAAGCATGTAATAGTTTACTAGCTCCTGTTTGCTCCATCATTTTTTCACTACTACATTTAGGAATGAAGGCAATGATGGCAGGAAAATTTGCATTCGCTGAAACTATAGCACGACCGATAGAAGAGCCATTACTAAATTCGATTTCGCAAATTTTCGATGTGATATCGTCATTGTTAATGGCTCTTGTTGCTTGCTCTTGTTCTTTGAATTCTCCCTCTTTATTAATAAAACTCTCTTTTACAATCTTAAAGGAAGTTGCATTGCTTCTTGTCGTTGTTCCGTTTTGCAGATTAGCAAAGGCACTTACCATGTTGAAAAGAGTTTTCTCTTCCAAATCTTTTGTTTCATCATAGGAGATGCTAAAGACTTCATCTTGTGTTAGTTTGACTTTCTTTTGAGAGATAAAATCTTCTGAAACATCATTCGTACACGAATGGATGGTGAATAGGCTGGCTATTGCACATAAAAAATAGAAATGTTTTTTCATATTTTTAATTATTAAGTTGCGTAATGATTGTATGTTTGTTACTTTTATGGCATTGAGTGTTCAATTTCAAACTCTCCAACTAAAGTCATGTCTTCTTCTATATAAAGAAGCTCATAATGACCGGTTTTGTAGCCTGTTAAATTAATTTTATAAGTCTCTTGCCCATTAGGGGGGATTATCACACCTTGGAACATGATGTTTCCTTGCTGATCTTTTACTTGGAAGATGACTTGTTTGTCTACGTTTTCTAAAAAACGAACTTCAATAGTATTTTCGTAGAGAATAGCTTCTATAGGAATAGGAACTGGTACTCCTCTGTGCTGATGCCATCTTTTGATAACTAAACGCTTAGCTCTATGCTCTGATAGAGTATTGGCTTCTATCGTTATAAATGAAATGCCAATTAATAATAGTACAATACTTAGCTTTCTCATATTTTTAATTGTTTTCTGCAAAGTTATAGAGAAATGAAGGGGTGCACAAGCAAAAGATGTTTTTCGGCGTGGACAAAAGGCTGTTGATAATCAATGGTTTATGCAATTTTGCGTGGACAACTTCTTAAACTGTAGTTTATTTCCTACTAAAATGAAGGTATTAGTGCATATTCTCAATCAAGTACTCATATAATGTAGTATTGTCATTCAGCAATGCAATGTTCAGTTTTTCTCTAAGTCTAAACCGTTTCTTTCTTACTGAATCACTTGCAATATTTAGCAACTTTGCTTCTGTGTTAGTATCAAATCCGCACATACATAAACAACAATACAAAAAGTCTTGTTCTGGTAAGTTGGGACATAGACTATATAAGTATTTAGATAAATTTGGATAGATATATGTTATTTCATCTGCAATGAGTTCCCATTGCTTATCTGTTATTAATGGCTTATCATTTCTTGGCTTATTTTGTTTGGCTAACCGTACCAACTCTTTAAATGTTGGTGAATTTTCTAGAGACTTATGTTGTAGTTCCTTATAATTGCTAGTTAAAAGAGCTATTTCTTTCTCTATTTTATTATAGTTGTCATCTTTTTCTTTAAATGTGTCTAATAACTTTTTTTTCTCTTCCAATTCTAATGAAACATAGGTTAAATCTGTTTTTATCCGGTTTAATTCATCTTGTTGTCTGTGTATTTTTTCTTTTGCTTGTTTTCTATATAGTAAATACACTATCATTATTAATGCGAATCAGTATTTGATTTATTAGTTAAAAATTAGCGTAATTAGTG
>NZ_DAWCXD010000187.1:0-7990 GCF_052357945.1 Bacteroides sp.
CATGCATCTTCTTGTTTTATAAATATATTAAAGGGTCTGAATTACCATTCTATAGCTTGATCTTCATCTGGAATCTGAGTATTAATATTACGTTCGAGCGTCAAAACACCTGTTACATAATAAGGAATTTCTTCATTGGCAGAAGTATAATCCACAAATTCATAATCAACACTGAAAGTTACATAACGGTGCAACAAATATGGACGAGTAACATCTGGAACCTCAGCAATGGTGTAAGATGTTTCCTTCAGTTGTTTTAGTTTGATTTTATCATTGTCTGACGTTATTTTTACTAGTTTTTCACCGTCAGGTTCAAAGTAAAATTTTACTTTGTATTTATCACGATTGATCAAATCTTCATCCATTGCACCAGCATAAAAGAAAACAGAATTTTCGTCTACTACATATGCCGTACGAGTAGTGGTTGCAATAGCTTCGCTCTTATCTATATTTCCGTCTCTATCTTTAATGTATACCTGCATCGCAGTTGAACTATAACTACCGGAATAATCATTGAAAGGTAATACACGTAATAGAGCTTTAGCATAATTTTTACGTGGATGGCCCACATAATTGTACGAGGGATCATCTTCGATACTTAAAGGCAGTACCCACTTTTTAAACAAGTCGATATCATCTAACTTGAAAGTAATATCTAACAAAGTAGTAAATGTCCCTGCCGGAATATTAACAGTGGAAGGAAATGAATAACGATTGTCTTCCATTGCTACATAATAAAGGTCTTCACGTCCGAAATGAGCTTGATTTAATATATCCAATGTATCAGTATCTACCGCAATATGTACAGTACGGTCTTTTCCATTAGCAATAGAACCACTAACAATCATAGGCAATTTATAAGTAACTTCACCACCCTGTTTATATCGTACATAAATATCAGTTACCCCTTTATCATTAACTGGTGCACTAAACGATACATATTGTTCATATTGCTCCTCATCCCATTCTGCATTACAGGAGATAATTAACACGCTAACAGTTAGCATCATCAAATAAGTATATATCTTTTTCATATCTTATCTCTTCTTTTAATTAATCATTGTATGTCCATCCCGGGTTCTGAGTTAGCATCTTATTACGTTTCAACTCAGAATGACTGATTGGCCAGAAATACATTTTCCGTGAAAAGTTGGTCGGTAATGACGGAACAGCTACTGGCACATGGAATACGTCTTTCCATTTCTCTGTCATTAAAGTATTACAACCATAAATCGGTAATGATTCTTCTACATCAGCATCTTTCCATCGACGAATATCATAATAGCGATGTCCTTCACCCATCAGTTCAATCTGACGTTCTCGTTTCAGTTTCTCACGGAAAAGATTTTGATCTTCATATTCCGCAGGAGTATAATCGGGAATTCCGGCACGAATACGAATAGGCTGAATGCCTTTCTTCATTTCATTAATATCCCGCTGAATGGTATATTGAGTTTCTCCGTCCCAAGAAGCAACAGTATAATTTCCAGTCAATTCATTCAGTGCTTCTGCATAAATCAGCAGAATCTCTGCATAACGGATAGCCGGTTCTGCTTTCTTGCGGATATATTCATCTTTCTCATCTCTGTTGGTGTCATCCGGATGTACGAACTTCATAACTCCAATACCTGTCCGAAGCCAGAACATTGTATTGGTATATCCATTTCCACTGCCTCTATAATAAAAAATCTGTTTATCCTTATTCGCATTATCCGGTTCATTCAATAAATACCATGTAGCACCATTATAAGCTACCGAAGCATAAAAACGGGGTTCACGTTCTACATATTGCATGCTGACACCTACTCTATGATTTCCTAATTCAGGGAACTGATCTTTATTCTCTTCGGTTACAAATCCTTTTCTACGAGGATTAGGGTCAATACGGTTTGCATATGCAGGATAGTCAATATATTCAGAATCCTTACCAGGGCAATTCCCCCCATCTTTCATATAATAAGCATCACATTGTTTTTGGGTCAGTCCATGTGTGTTCCAACCATTAGCCGCACGTGGTAATTGGTGTCGCACCATCACGTTGATGCCTTCCGTACTTTGATTTTGGCCACGTGTAAAAATCAATTCCACATTATCAGAAGCATTCACGCTTCCATTAAATAATGAACGATAGGATTCATAAGGGTCAATATTTTTATATCCATCAGGCCAGTCCTTATTTACGAAATTACCATCATCATAAGGAGGAAGTGTAGGAAGATAACCTGTTCCAACCTGTTGACTGGCAAGTTTATGATAAAGCGCATAGCGTGTTCCCCCCTCAAGCTTCATTACATCGAGAGCTGCGGCAGCTGCTTTAGCCCATTTTTCCTCATTATATTCCTGTGCTATCAGGTTACGTCCATTACGATCTACCAAATCTGTGAATTTTTCTGTATCTCCCGGACGAGGATTATTGATCGGACTCGCCGCATAAAGCAATACTTTGGCGCGAGCTGCCAAAGCGGCACCTCGTGTTGGGCGGGCAACGTTATTAGCTCCACGTCTTAAAGGAAGATCACGAGCGGCTTGTTTCATTTCCGAGGCTATAAAATCAGCGCATTCATCGTATGTATTACGACTATATGCCAAATCTTCATATTCTTTTGTATAGTCTAATCCTTCTTCCGGCAACAAAGGTATCGGACCATATTTACGGAGTAACAGCCAGTAATAATAAGCCCTGACAAAACGTGCTTGTGCTTTTAAATCGGCCCGCTCTTCTTCAGTAAACTTTATATTTTGGTCAATATTCAAAATAAAAACAGAAGCTTGACGTATGCCTTCATAGCACGATCCCCAGGGATCTTGTTCCCAGTTTTCATCATACTCACCATTTTTCCATTTCTTGTACTTGTCATCACGGTCACCAAAGTACATATCATCAGCAAAACAATACATTGTATGCCCTTTACTGGAAACGTCGGCATTGCTACCGGTTAAATGTTCAAACGCATTTGCCAGCCATTCTTCTGTATAGTCTCTGCTTGAGAATACATCTTCCAAACTCATACGATCCTTAAAATAGCGGTCTGCATCGAGCTGATCCGCACAAGAGGAAAGTCCTAATCCAACGCCTAAAATCGCAGATAGTAAAATATATTTTTTCTTCATCAGTATAATCTAATTATAAGTTAACAGATAATCCTAAAGTTAATGATTTAGCCAACGGATATTCCGTTCCTGTAGAGCTGCCAAGCTCCGGATCCCACAACTTGAAGCTGGAGAAAGTCAAAAGATTACTTCCACGAAGGAATAGACGGATGTTATTAAAACGAATCTTGTTGACTAAGGGTTTGGGGATTGAATATCCTAATTCTAAAGTTTTCAAACGCAAATATGAACCATTTCGCAACCAGAAAGTTGACTGACGATAGTTATTGCTATTTCCGCCATAGCTCAGACGAGGATAGGAAGCATTTGGATTTTCGGTAGCCATTGTACCAGATATCTCATGATCAATCCAACGGTTTGAATTGGCAACATCCGATAATATATTACCCCATTCACCAGCGCTGAATGCATGTACAGTTGCCCCTTCTATAAAGAAGGATGTTTTACCTGCTCCCTGGAAGTGTACATTTACATCCAGGCCTTTCCAACTTGCAGAAATACCAAATCCATAAATCATATTAGGTTTGGTAGTCGCCCCAATCGCTACTTTATCGCCATCATTCACCACTCCGTCACCATTCACATCCTTATATTTTATATCACCTGGCTGAACTGTTCCGAACTCTTGCTTCGGACTGTTACGTATATCGTCATAGTCTTTAAACAAGCCTAAAGCAATCAACCCTTTTGCTTGATTAACACGGTAATCTCGTTCCATCTGATAAGGATACACATTATTTTCTTCATCTTTCTCCAAGATAGTATTTTGGCTATATGTGATATTACCACGTACAGTGATATCTACTTTATTAATCTTTTCTCGGAAAGCGAAGTTACCATCAAATCCTTCCGACAGAACTTTTCCTACATTAGCACGCGGATTGCTTCCTAATCCGACTATACTTGGAAGATATTTACGCTCCATCCAAATGCCTTCACGTTGTTCGTGGAAATAATCGACAGTTGCAGTAAATTTATCATTAAATAACGCTAAGTCAACACCTAAGTCATGCTTGGTCGCGATCTCCCAAGTAGCATAATTAGAAGCCAGATCTGTATAACGTTTTCCTGAATAAGAATTGTTATAATTATAATCAGCCCAAGTATAGCCACTACCATCTCCAATGGTATACAAATAAGGGAAACGATATTCATCATCGCCGATCTTCAGCACATCATTACCGACCTTACCAAATGAATAACGAATCTTAAACATATTCATCCATTTCAGATTCTTTTTGATAATAGGTTCCTCTGCCACATTCCAGGCTGCAGATACTGCTGGGAAAAAACCGAATCGATGACCGTCTGCAAAATTCTCAGAACCATTATATCCAAAATTGAAATCAGCAAAATAACGATAATTCCAATTATAGCTTACGCGTCCGGCCAACCCTAAATGACGACGGGCTATTCCTTTTTTAATATCTTCGCCTGTACCTACGGTAAATACTTTAGAATCTTGGTTGAACTTCAAGAGTCCACCTACATGATGTTCCTTAAATCCACGATCATAATGTAATTCTGCTTCGAAGATTTCATTACGATTTCCTTCGGCAGAACTCGTTTGCTTCATTTTCTGTTCTTCGGTGACACGATCGAATACTAAATTCCCATTCTCATCACGGAAACGTTGCGCTTTATATTGTTCAGGCCATTTAATACGGTCTATATTATTCTTATTCCAAGTATCAAAGCCAAAACGTCCGACAAATTTCAATCCTTGAGTGATAAAATCAAGTTTCTGCTCCAATGTAAGATTAGATTGAATTGTATTTTCCCAATGTTCTTTATAACCAGTTTGTGTGGCAAGTACCCATGGGTTTGTTCTATCTCCTGTTCCATAAGCAGGTACATAGCCATTTGAGTACATTACAGGAACACTTATAGGATTCTGATACATTAACGACTTCCAAACATCGCCTGATAATCCCGGTTCATTATATTTTTTCAATGACCCTGAAACACCAACTTTCAGTAATGTTGTTTTCGTTATATCAATATCGGTATTCAGACGATAATTCCATGTATTAGCATTGGCATTGGTATTGTAGTCTTTCCTCAATGTTTCGTCTGTTTTATACATACCATCCTCTTTCAAATAGCTTAATGATACGAAATAACGTGCTGTAGAACCACCACCATTCATATTTACATTAGCGCGATACGTCATTGCACCATCTTTTAGCAGAAGATCGGTCCAATCAACATTCGGATACAAATCAGGATCCAGCCCCATACGTAAAAGATCTAATTCGTCTTGTTGGTAAATAGGTTCTTGATTACGTGTTATCCTGGCTTCGTTCATCATTGTAGCATATGTATATCCATCAACAAATTTCGGCGTAATGGTGCGTGTATTATATGATGTTTCTACTTTGGCATCAATATTAATTTTTCCAGCCTTTCCATGCTTTGTAGTAATTAAGACAACACCATTTGCACCACGACTACCATAGACAGCTGTGGCCGAAGCATCTTTCAACACTGAAAAAGACTCAATATCTTCTATATTGACATCATCCAAATCGCGTTCAAAACCATCTACTAATACCAATGCCGATGTACTGGCTCCAAAGGTAGAAATACCACGGATCCAAAACTCTGAAGTGTTTCTACCCGGTTGTCCGGATGTTTGCATAGCAAGAACACCAGCAACATTTCCAGCCAAAGCATTAACTACATTTCCATTTGCTGTATGCGTCAAGTCAGAAACATTGACTGTTGTGATAGCACCCGTCACAGTCAATTTCTTCTGTACTCCCGTACCTGTAATGACAACCTCATCCAGTGAACTGGCTGCAGACTCTTTCATCGATACATTTACTACTCGCTGTTCTTTTATCAGAACTTCTACTTTATCAAAACCGACATAAGAGAAAATAAGTCGCTGATATGGTTCAATGCTTATTTTATACTTTCCGTTTATATCAGTAATAGCTCCCAATCCAGGAACGTCTTTTACTGCTACATTTACGCCGATTAAAGGTTCTTTCTGTGCGTCAGTCACAACTCCCGTTACTACTATATTTTGCGCCCATGTACTCATCGAACAACTTAGCAGTAATATACATGTTATCAAAAAATGTCTCATATATACATGTGTTTATTCATCAATATATCATTTCACTATAGTACTTACTGTACTTTCTTCATCATCCCATTCCTCAAAACCGATTCTACGAATGCTATGATTTTCAACATCACCAATATAAAATACATTATTGATAGAGTCATAAGCTATTGCGGCAGGCTGGTCGAAGCGAGCCTCTTCGCGTAAATCTCCATCTATATTTCCATATGGTTTATCATTGAGTCCCGTACTACCACGTCCTGCAAATGTTGTGACAAGCCCTTCCGGAGTCAATATACGGACACAGTGATTATTACGATCGCAGAAATAGAAATCATAATGATCAGCCTTTCCTTCGTCTACATATTTCTGGTTCTTGACAAAGACACCCTGGTAGGGATGATCCAAACGAGCACTTGTTCCGACTTTATCTTCCCAGCCAGCTTTACCAACTTGCCCACACAGCAAGAATGGCGTACCAAAACTTTTCGTTTCTTCATTATAGTTTGCTCGCATAATATAATGCTGGTTGATTACTACAATATAAGCATAGTCACCTGTAGGATGGATCACCATATTAAACTCCCAGTTGTTATCTTGGATAGAACCTATATAATTGCGGTGTTCGATGCTGTTGTCTTTGCCAATTCCCCATTTCCTATAATCATATCGATAGATATCTCCTTTTGTGTAGCTATTGTAATACAATTCTCTATTTTTTGGATGAATAGCAGATCCATTACATTGTTTACCTGCGGCCAATACTTGAAAGCTGGAGAAATTGTCTGCACGGGTTGCATACACATTGCTGACGATATTTATATCCGGATCATTTCCTCCTCCGCCATCATTGGCAATAATCATCGTATCTCCATCCACTGTCCATGTAATCGTGCGCATACGCCCCAATACTCCGCTTGTTCTTAATCCGGTACTAATTTTTTTATTTTTTAAATCAAACAAACGTAAGGGTTTACCGTTATCTTGAGCTAAATATAAAGTATTTGGATAATCTTTAGGATCGAATGAAAACCAAGTCGGTTCTGCAACACCATAAAATTTTTCAAATGATTCTTCAAAAGTACCATCCATTGGTTCATAATGTCCGTCTTCTCTTTCTTTCCCATACAAAGTAGAAACCAATATTTTACGTGTATAAGAGAACTTGTCCTCAGCCTCTACAGTTTGGGCACTTGTACCTTTTCCAATCGTTAGTATCAGATTTCCTTCTTTCACTTTACCAGGAATCATACAATAAATGCTATTTCCTTTCGCATTAATTACAGGAGCCTTTTTACCTCCAACTGTTACTTCTATGATAGAGGTATCTGTTCCAAAGTTACTACCAGTAATTATCACACGCGTTTTAGCTCCTCCTTCTTTGGGAGTAAAATCTGTTATTTCTACTGGCTTACCTGGATCGTAAGGTGCGGTTTCACCATCATTGTCGTCCTTGCAACTTATGAAGCAAAGAGTTAACAAGACTAACAGAATCCAATGGGTATTCCAATATCCTTTCTTCATTGTTCTACATTTCATAATAAAACTAGATTTAATTTATTGATTGTTCAACATTTTATCTGCCAATACTTTCATCCAATAACCACCGATTACTGACCGGGCCTTAAACCCAACCCATTCACCACTGTCTGTGTGATGCCAATCACTGATAGGTACACGTGATACTGTTTCATTGATATATTTATAGATAGGATCAGAGAATTTCTGAAAAGTTTCCTTATCTGATGACATAGCTGCCGTCCACATGATCCAGTCGGATTTTGTGTATTCTTTACGAGAATCCAA
>NZ_DAWCXD010000188.1:0-7885 GCF_052357945.1 Bacteroides sp.
ACTTACATTGACTGCATGTAGCAGTGATAGTGACGGAGACGGTGATGGTAACGGAAATGGTGGAAACAATGGCGGAACAGGTAGCTCTATCGTTGTGGGTGAAAATATCCTGTCTGGAACGCTGACCGGAGAGCAAACGTTGGAAGCTAAGGAATATATTCTGAACGGAACAGTCGTGATTGAAGACGGAGGCCGTCTGAATATCCCTGCCGGAACAACGATTAAAGCTCGTGAAGGTTTCAGCAGTTATCTGCTGGTTGCACAGGGTGGTAAACTTTATGCTGACGGTACCGCTGCCAAGCCAATCGTTTTCACAGCTAACTCTACAAGTCCTACTTCCGGTTATTGGGGAGGAGTCATTATTAACGGTAAAGCTCCGATCTCCGGTTCGAATGCGAATAAGAGTGATACTGGTCTGACGGAAATCGACAATAGTTATAAATATGGTGGTAGTGTCGATAATGATAATTCCGGTTCATTGACCTATGTAAAAATCTGCTATGCCGGTGCTCGCTCTACAGCAGATATCGAACACAACGGATTGACGCTGAACGGTGTTGGAAACGGTACCAAGATTGAGAACATCTATATTCTTGAAAGTGCGGATGATGCCATCGAATTCTTTGGCGGTACAGTGAATGTAACGAACCTGTTAGCTGTAAACCCGGATGATGATATGTTCGACTTTACTCAAGGATATTCCGGTACATTGAAGAACTGCTATGGCGTTTGGGAAAGCGGTTATACCAGTACAGAAGCAGATCCGCGCGGTATTGAAGCAGACGGTAACCTGGACGGTATCTATCCCGATCATCTGCGTCAATCGGACTTTACGGTTGAGAACATGACGATCGTAAATAATGCTGCAAATACAACGGACAATGTAGACCGTATGCAGGATGTGATAAAGATTCGTCGTGGCGCAAAAGCTACCATCACAAATGCCCTTGTCAAAGGTACTGGCGGAACCATCGACCTGATTGATATGAACGATAGTAAAGGGGCAGGAAATGCAGCGTCCAGCATCAGCATCACCCACACATTGAATTTTAAGAATAAGCTGAACGGTACACTGAATACATTTACCGAGCCAACTACTAACACTGGTGTAGATGCATCCCTGTTCACTTGGACCGGATATAATTTCTCCTCATTATAATTAGGGTATAAATTAGCGAGGTTTATCTTTCAATAGGGTGTATGGGAGGATTTGTAACAAACAGATTCTCCCATATTCTATTTGTTTTTTTTCGTAATCTTCTTTTAGCTTTTTTATTTGGTTCTTTATGGTATGAGTAATTACCTTTTTTGTATATTTGTCGACCTATTATCTTACAATGATACAAAATATGCAAACAGACAACGAGCGATACCAAAAAATGGCTTCTCTTGCACAGATCGGGTGGTGGGAAGTAGATTTAACGGCGGGATATTATCTGTGTTCCGATTATCTTTGTGATCTTTTGGGGTTGGATGGTAACACTATCTCAACTTCGGATTTTCTGAATCTGGTACGTGAAGATTATCGCAACCAGATTGCACAGGAGTTCCGGGCAAATACTTCTATACATAAGGACTTTTATGAACAAACCTTTCCTGTTCATTCAAAATATGGTGAGGTTTGGCTACATACCCGTCTGGCTTTTCGTGAGAAAGGTACAGGCGCTGATGGAGGTGATAAGTCCTTCGGAGTAATCCAGCGTGTTGAGGCCCCTAAGGAAGAAGATCAAAGGGAGGTATTGACACGTGTGAATGACTTGCTTCGCCGGCAGAATTTTGTTTCGCAATCGTTGCTCCGTTTCCTCCGTGATGAAGAGGTAGAGTCTTGTATAACAGATGTTTTAAAAGATATTTTGAATCTTTATAATGGAGAGGGACGTGTTTATATTTTTGAATACGACGAGACTCATACACATCATAGTTGTACTTACGAAGTTGTTTCCGAAGGGGTATCAGCAGAAAAAGAGACTTTGCAAGGCATACCTATCAGTAAATCGAGATGGTGGAGTGAACAGATATTGGCTGGTAAACCTATTATCTTGGACACACTGGAACAGTTGCCTGAAGAAGCAGTTGATGAGTATCAAATACTTGCTGTTCAGGGAATTCGATCTTTGATGGTTACTCCTTTAATGGCAGGTGACCACATTTGGGGCTATATGGGTATTGATTTGGTGAAAAGTTACCATGGCTGGAGTAATGAAGATTTTCAATGGTTCTCCTCATTGGGAAATATTATAAGCATCTGTATTGAGTTGCGTAAGGCTAAAGACAAGGTTGTTCGTGAACAGGCTTTCTTGAATAACCTGTTCCATTTTATGCCAATGGGATATATACGTATGTCCATTATCCGTGACGAGAATAATGAACCTTGCGATTATCGGGTGACGGACGCGAATGAGGTCAGTTCAACCTTCTTCGGACATCCTTTGGAATCCTACATTGGTTCTTTGGCATCTAAAAAACATCCTGACTATCTTCAAAAAATTGATTTCCTAAAAGAAATACTGGATACTAATTCTTATAGGGAGAAAGATGAATATTTCCCAAGAACGGAACGGTACACACATTGGGTTATTTATTCTCCCGAAAAAGATGAAATAGTCGGTTTGTTCCTCGATTCTACGGGATCGGTACAAGCTAATCGGGCATTGGACCGTAGCGAAAAGCTCTTTAAGAATATTTTTGCTAATATACCGGCAGGAGTAGAAATCTACGATAAGGACGGCTATCTGATAGATCTGAATAATAAGGATCTGGAGATATTCGGTGTAGTGAATAAATCGGATGTAATAGGGGTTAATTTCTTTGAGAATCCGAATGTGCCGCAGAATATCCGTGATCGTGTTCGGAATGAAGATTTGGTGGATTTCAGGCTTAATTATTCTTTTGAACAGACGGGAGGGTACTATGAAACGAATCGGTCTAATGTGATAGAACTATATTCGAAGGTTAGTAAGTTATATGACAATGAGGGTAACTTCAGCGGATATATTTTAATAAGTATTGATAATACGGAACGAATTGATGCAATGAATCGTATCCGTGATTTTGAGAATTTCTTCCTGATGATATCCGATTATGCCAAAGTCGGTTATGCCAAACTGAATCTTCTGAATCGGAAAGGCTATGCCATTAAACAATGGTACAAGAACTTGGGTGAAGAAGAAGATATTCCTTTGAACGATATTGTGGGAGTTTATGGCAAAATGCACCCAGAAGACCGCAAACGTTTCCTTGATTTCTATGATGAAGTCAGGGAGGGACGAAGAAGACATTTTCAGGGAGAAATGCGCATTCATCGTTCCGGGACAAAGAACGAATGGAATTGGGTTAGCTGTAATGTGATGGTCACCAACTATAAACCGGAAGAAAACGAAATAGAAATCATCGGTATCAATTATGATATTACAGAGTTGAAAGAAACCGAAGCCGAATTGATTCAGGCACGCGATAAGGCGGAGATGATGGATCGCTTGAAAAGTGCTTTCTTGGCAAATATGAGTCATGAAATCCGTACGCCGCTGAATGCTATTGTTGGTTTCTCCGATTTGCTGGTAGAAACTGAAGATTTGGCAGAACGTCAGGAGTATATTAAGATTGTCCGTGAGAATAATGATCTTTTGTTGCAACTAATTTCAGATATCCTCGATTTGTCTAAAATTGAAGCAGGTACATTTGAGTTTACCAATGGAGATGTAGATGTAAACCTGTTGTGTGAAGATATTGTCCGCTCCATGTGTATGAAAGCGAAAGAAGAGGTGGAGCTGGTTTTTGATGACCATCTTCCGGTTTGTCATGTCATCAGCGACCGTAACCGCATACATCAGGTGATCTCTAATTTTGTAAATAATGCAATGAAGTTTACTTCTGAAGGCAGTATTCATGTGGGATATGAACTAAAAGATGGAGAATTGGAATTTTATGTCGAAGATACGGGAATTGGTATTGAAAAAGAACATTTGCCACATATCTTTGAACGTTTCGTGAAGCTCAATTCTTTTGTACACGGCACTGGATTGGGGCTTTCTATCTGTCAAAGCATTGTAGAACAATTGGGTGGGCGAATTGGCGTTGATTCTGAAAAAGGAAAAGGATCACGTTTTTGGTTTACTGTTCCCGGGGTGATTGTAGTGGAAGATGTCTGTTGTGCACAGTAAAGAAACTCATATATAATAAAAGAAACGGTCTTGGTTTCGATGTCGATTGACATGAAACCAAGACCGTTTCTTTTATAGTAAGGTTGTCCGTTTAAATTCCGAACGACAGTTTATCAATAGACTGATATACGATACTTGCGATACCCAGTCCGATAATACCCAGCGTGCAAAGTGCCAGTCCCCATTTTGTGCAACGGTCGCTGCGAAAAGTAGGAATCGGGTTGTCGGAAGGAGTGATATACATTGCTTTTACAATCAGTAGATAGTAATACAACGAAATCACTGTATTTACCAATGCAATGAATACCAGCAAGTGGAAACCTGCATCGAAAGCAGCCATGAAGATAAAGAATTTAGAGAAGAATCCGGCAAACGGAGGGATGCCTGCCAATGAGAACAGAGACAGAGTCATCAAGAGAGCGATTTTGGGATTCGTTTTATAAAGTCCTGCATAATCTTCGAGCGTGAATTTCTGGCTGCGTAAGGCCACGATAGTAATCACAGCAAATACTCCGAGGTTGGCAGCAGCATATACTAATACGTAATATACCAAAGCTGTCATGCCCTGTGCTGTGCCCCCGATAACGCCCAACATAATATATCCCGCTTGCGAAATACTGGAGAACGCCATCAAACGTTTCAGGTTCTGCTGACGGACAGCAAATATATTGGCAATCGTGATAGAAGCGATGGTTACCCAATAAAGTACTTCCTGCCAGTCATTAATCATTGGAGCGAATACTTTGATAAGGACAGCCAATAATACAAATGCTGCCGATCCTTTTGATATAACACTCAAATAAGCGGTAACTGCACTCGGAGCACCTTCGTAAACGTCTGCTGTCCATAAGTGGAACGGAACCAATGATAATTTGAATGCCATTCCTGTAAAGAAGAATACAAATGCCATGATCTGCAACGGATTTCCGTCAATATGGGCAGGAAGGTCATCAAAATAAAGAGTACCGGCAGAACCGTAGATCATTGATAGACCGAACAACAGTAAAGCACTGGAGAAAAGAGCTGTCAGAATGTATTTGGCACCCGCTTCGGCAGAGTTATGACGGTATTTATCGAAGGCAATCAATGCTGCCATCGGGATAGAAGCTGTTTCGAGTCCGATGAAGAACATCAGGAAATGTCCGGCGGAAATCATGAGGTACATACCAAACAAGGTAGAGAGTGTAAGTACATAGAATTCTCCTTGCTTGAATGAAGTATCTTCTCTTTTCATCCATTCGTGCGCCATCAGGAAAACAATCAGTGTGCCGACGTTCAGGATGGATTTAACCACTGTGTGCATCGGTACATAATGATACATACCGCCGAATACATCGGCAACAGTCCCCGGAATTAAGTTGATAGCTGTATGGATAGCCATCAGAATAACGGGCAACATTGTGTTCAGGCGTGCTTTCCCACCATTTTTGTGTGCATCCGGACTCATGAAGAGGTCAGCTAGAAATAGCAGCAGTAGGACAGCTATGAGCGACAGCTCTTCTCGCATATATAGAAATTGTGAATAATCCATATTTACAAATTAATTATTAAAGATTAAAAATTAAAGATTATGGAATCAGTTGTGAGACTACGGGGAGTACACTTTCACCAATCATGTGGCTAACCCAGAAAGGAGCCATACCTAGTCCGGCTACACAAACGATGAGGCAGATAACGGCTACACGTTCGTCCCAAGTCGCATCAGTCAGTTCGAGATGATGCTTGTTGGTACAGGTTCCGTATAGAATTTTACCTACCAGACGCAGAATGTAGACTGCAGTAATCACAATCGAAGAACAAGCGATGATAGTCAGTACACGGTGGAACTGGTCGTTGTTCTGGAAAGAGCCGACGAAAATAGTCATTTCAGCAATAAAACCACTTAATCCCGGCAGACCGAGGTTGGCAAGACCGGCAATTACATAACATACACTAAGGAACGGCATAACTTTCATTAAGCCGGCAAGCTCGCGAACGTCACGTGTGTGTGTACGTCCATAAATCATACCGATAAGAGCAAAGAACAAGGCTGTCATCAATCCGTGCGAAAGCATCTGAAGAATTGCTCCTGTTGCTGCTGTCTGATTCAGCATCAGAATAGCGAAAAGAACCAGTCCGCAGTGAGATACGGATGAATAAGCATTGATATATTTCAAGTCGGTCTGTACGCAAGCGGAGAATGCACCGTAAACTACAGAGATACCTGTCAATATCAGGAATATCCATGAAAGTTCGTTAGCAGCTTCCGGCATCAGATACATGGCGATACGGAAACATCCGTAACCTCCCAGTTTCATCAATACTCCGGCATGGAGCATAGATACGGCAGTCGGGGCGGAAGCGTGACCGTCAGGACTCCATGTGTGGAACGGAAAAAGGGCACCTAATACACCGAAACCAAGAAAAGTCAGCGGGAACCAGATGCATTGCTGTGCAAAAGGTATGTTGTGCAACTGTGCGATTTCGAGAAGGTTCATGGTCGTTGCTCCCGAACCGAAATAGATTCCGAGAATACCGATCAGCAGGAAGGCAGAACCACCCATCAACATGAGGGTCAACTTCATGGCTGCATATTCTTTACGTCCCGATCCCCATACACCAATCAACAGGTACATCGGTATCAATGCGATTTCGTAGAACATGAACATGGTGAATAAATCGACGGATATAAAGAATCCGAATACTCCCATAGACAATAGGGTGAACCAAAGGAAATATTCTTTAGTCAGCGGTTGCAGACGCCAGGAAGCAAATGTACCGGTGAACACAATGACAGCGGACAATAACAACATGGCTACCGAAATTCCGTCAACACCTACTGAATAGGATATGTGAAGCGGGGCATACCAAAGCGTATCTGCACGGAAAAGCATTTCTGCCGTGTTTCCGGCACTACGCTCTCCCAGATACAGGAATGTAAGTACGACGGAGGCAATCAGAAGTGCCGATGCGCCAGTAACCATAACCCCCCGGATGGCTTTGATTCCTCGTGCTGCCCAGAGTCCGGCCAGCATCAATAAGGGGATAAGTACGAATATTGATAAGAAATTCATATCGTTCTGTGCTTTATAAGATTAATAGTAGGATAAGTGCCAGTGCACCGCAAAGGAACACGTATGCATATTGTTGTACCTGACCGCTCTGCAAACCACGGATCTCGTCGCTTGTTGTGTTGGTTGCCCATGCCAGGAAATCAAAGAATCCATCCACTACATGACGGTCGAACCATGCGATAGGAGTAGAGATGCAGCGGAAGATAATCTTATGCGTGATAAACTGGTATATATCGTCAATATAGAAGCGGTTATAAGCAGCCTTGTGCAGACCTTTGAACTGTTTTTCCAATGAATCGGCAACTGGTTGTTTGGCATTCTTGTACATCCATGTAGCGATTGCAATCGAAATAATCGCAATGACAACGCTCGTAATAGCCACCGACGGATCGAGATGGATAGAATAAGATTCACCATTCGAACTGATGAAGTGTCCGAAAGGAATAAATCCGGCTCCACAAGTTACTACTGCCAGGAACATCAACGGGAAAGTCATAGCCAGCGGACTTTCATGTGGTGTGTGGTGTGCATGGAGTTCTTTGTTTTCCTTGCCCCAGAAAATACCGTAGTACAGACGGAACATATAGAAAGCAGTCATCGCAGCAATTACTGTCATTACCCATCCCATTACAGGGCTGTATTGGAAGCAAGCAGCCAGAATTTCATCTTTTG
>NZ_DAWCXD010000189.1:0-7789 GCF_052357945.1 Bacteroides sp.
TAGATAGGAGACTGCCAACTGATAGACTTTCAAATTAAATCAAAACAGTTTCTTAATATGATATTTGTAATTTGTTCTTGATATATAACAGACTTTACATATGGATAGTGAATCTTTAATTCACTAATATCATTAAGAATTCTGGTAATATCTTCATTCTTAGATAAGGCGATGCTTAACTAATTCCATTTATTTATGTATTCAATCTCAACATGAGATTGAGGAGTAAGAGACGCTTCTAGTGCTTGTTTCTGTTGAATAGAATGTAGCAGAATGGGATGCGAGAACTTATTGTTTATATCACTAGGTATTCTGCGTATTTTAATGTCGTTTAATCTGTCTGTCTCTGTCATACGACTTTTTACATATCCCAGACAAAATATTCGGTTCTCGTATTCAACAAAAATCCCACTACCCGAACTTCCTTTCATTACACGAGAAAAATCTGCACCCGTTGCAGATATCGCATTTTCTTCTACTTCATATGTGTTTGTAGATACCATCCTGGCACGAAACATACGCCCTGTTGGTTCTGAGGATGTATAACCATAGAAACATGTATTAGTACAAAACTCGTCTTTACCTATAAATTGAATATCATTCTCATAATCAAAACTTATCGGGAAACTATCAATATCTAGTTTAACAGATAAAAGAGCGAAATCTGCATCATCATCAGAATTGAACTCTAAAACTTCATTCACCTCTATAAGGGTTTTGCATATATGAGGAAGGCTTATCTGAATATATCTCTTATCATAGAAGCTTTTGGTAGTATTATTAAGAATACAATGGGCTGCTGTTATAACATAATAAGAACCGTCATTTGCAAACAAAGTTCCTGTTCCATTTTCAATAATTTCTTCATGCTCATTAATGCAGTTAATCTTTACAGATAATGCTTGAAGTGTATCTATATCAGGGTAACAAGATGAATCTATTAATTTCTTTCGGCTCATGACATTCAAAATTTAAACATTTATCTAACTCAAAATTAAACAAAGCTTCTTCTCTATTGTTTATTATAGTTTCAAGCGGATAGTTAAAATAAAAATGAATAGTACGAGAGTAATCTCTTTCTGGATGGCATAAAACATTCGCTATAGCTTCTCTATGTGGATGTTTATAACCTTTACTTCCATTGGTACTTATGATGAATTTATCACAATCTATAATATCTAATAAATCATTGCTGATATTATTAGCACTGCCATGATGAGACATTTTTATGAAATCTACTTGCAACTTATTTTCTTTGCTATAACCTCTTTCAATAAGAGACAAATATATTTCTTGCGGAAAGCTATCTCCTAATATTAATACGCTAAATGCATCACAACGTATTATCATACTTAACGAAACCATATTGACAAGTTCTGAAGACTTGTTCGGATTTCCTAAAGTCTTACTACGTTGTGCCAATTCACGCATGTCTATGTTGATGTCTGAATCTGTATCTATTTTATTTGACAGATTTTCTTCAGTGACGCCAACATTATACTCTTCTTTATAATTGTCAATAAAATACTTAAATAAATCTTTTCGTGGATTAATAATATCTATATCGGCAAAGGTTATAGTATCGTCCACAAATCCATTCAATCGGTATCCTTCCCAATCAAACTGTGTTTTTTGCGATATTGCACATAGAATATCAGCCATCTTACTTGCTTTATTAGATGACAAGTCTTCTGACGTATCAAAATCAACATGCTTTGCACAGTTCGCCCAAATTCTTTTAACGGGGAAAGGGACATCGTTTTGATGTCTCTCAATAAAGTCTTTTATTCCAACTAGATGATCATCATCAAAATGGGTTAATATCATTAAATCAACTGGAAGACAGTTCTCCACTTCTTTTACAAAAGGGTTAAAACGTGGATTAGGAGAAGGTCCTCCATCAATAACTATGACTCCTCTTTTATCGGATTTGTTACAACACAAAATGAGTGCGTCCCCATGCTTAGCTTGTAGAACTTGTATATAAGATTCTTGGATATTGTCTAAATTAATGGTGCACATAGTTTATAGTCTTAATCCAATGCATTTTGAGCAACTTTATTGCTTTTTCAATTTACTTCTTCTTCATTGGTGTTCAATTCCAAAGTTGTGTATATAAGGATACCTGAGTTTTGATAACATTTATCATAAAAATCGTCCACATCGTGTAAAAAGAGGCTACAAAGCTATAAATTTCTTACCCGTTTTTGAAGGTCCTCTATTCTGTACATGAGTGCATCAAACTCCAAAGAATCACCATAAATGAAGAAACGTCTCATATCTGCATAGTCATCTTGCCATGCCCCTATAACCGATTCTGGTATTGTACAGTTGATGGAAGCTGGAGCATGTAAATCATAATTCACATATTTCAAAGCATAATAAGCCTTACGATGCTCAACAATGGCATCATAAAGTTTGCGATTCGACAAAGCTTTTACACCATATTCTGTGTCCATCAGTTTTTCCAAATCATAAAGATGTCGAGACATTCGTACACTTCTCGGCTTTTCTTTTTGGAATTCTTCTGCCAAAAGAAATAGTTTCTCAAGAAATGTGCGAGTAGGAACTACTGTTCTGACCAAACTGTCTGCATCGGTATCTTCGCTATCAAAACTTTCACCTATTAGAGAACGGATTGGTCGTAATTCGGTTGGTTCGTCCATTGAAAGACAACTTATCTCAATCTTTACACGTGGAGGAATGTAAGTTATCGTGTCCTCAAGAATTGACGGATAGTGTAATAGAATTACCGTAGGATCTTTGTCAGAATCTATTAGTCTCCATTCTCCATTTTTATCTTGTTCTTGAGATACATTCTCTATACTGTAACCAGAAACTCCCATTTCTTTCAAACAGGCATCTAATTGTGAAGAAAGGGGCTCGTGAATATATGCTCGTGCCTTTTTGCGTAATTTCCCCCGCTGACTTTTACTTGTTCCCTCAATACCAAAGAACGAATGATTGATTGCCAAATCAATGTCTTCAGATAAATTATCGCAAGTTGTGATAATTTCTCTTATCACAAGTAGAATATTATCCAAAGTACGACTTTTGTACTGCTGATAGTCAATTGATTATCAGTAATACTTCTTGCCATCACTTTGGATAATATTACTAACGTCCTAAGTTTTTTAACCAACTTTTCAGTTCAGAATCAGACTCCCATGAAGGTTTGATATCTTTCTCTTGTGGAAGGATTGAAGTATATGTTTTCTCCAAGGCTTCCCGCTTTTGTTTGGAGTCAGCACGTGCATATACTTCAGTTGTCTGGATTGACACATGACCTAAAATATCTCTTATATAAACGAGGTTCACACCTGCCTGTAACAGATGCATAGCTTTACTATGGCGAAGACAGTGAGGACTGATTTTTTCAGGGATGAGATCTTCCGTGGCAGTTCTGGCCATCGTTGCATAGTTCTTTAGGATATAGGTTATGCCTGCTCCTGTCAGTTTCCCTCCACGACCGTTTTGGAAGAGAGGGCGCTGATTCATTCTCAGTTCAAGCAGATGGTTTTCTTCCATATATTTGCGTAGGATTGATACTTGGGCATCTTGGATGGGTACCAATCTTTTCTTGTTTCCTTTGCCAAAGAGTGTCACATAGCATGGCTTGGACAAACAGACATCAACCGGTCTAAGGTCTATGAGTTCCTGTACTCTGGCTCCAGTTTCATACAGCAGGGAGAGCATGGCGAGGTCTCTACGCCCCCGCATGGTAGTCTGCGGTATATGCGCTAACAATTCTTTGACAGCATCCATCGTCAGATAATTCATGGTACCCTTGATTGCCTTTTTCATCTTGACACCAAGTATTTCCTGCCATTGATGTAGGCGCGTGATATCCTCGTACTGCATATATCGGCAAAAGGCATGGATTGCGGCCAGCCTCTGATTCCTGGTCGATACAGAACTGGACTTGTCAGTTTGCAGCCAGTCAAGATAGTCAAGGACATTTTTGCGGTTCATATGTTCAAGTGTAAGTTTCTCAGCATCCACTTTTTTCTTAACCCTCATAAAGTCAAGATAAGAAGCGAATGCGGTTCCATATGAACGCAATGTATTGGAGCTTACACCCCGTTCAGCCGAGAGATATTCAGTAAAAAATCCCATCAGACATTTAGCAAAGTCATTCTTCTTCATATTCTCTTACCATTTTTTCAAGTGAGGGGAATACATAAGATGATATGGCACCGATTTGCAGGTTTAGTTCAGGGAATATCTCAGAGGTTAGACGTATATAGGACTCTGTCCCCAATAAGGTTTTATGTCCCATGAATACAGAAAGGATTGGGAGCAGGCAATACATATCCTTGCCGGACTTCACCTGTTTCATTAGTGAATGAACCGCAAAAGAGTGACGCAAATCATGTACTCTTGGACCATGATTCCCTCCAATAAAAGGGATATTACATAGCTTGAGTATTTTCCTGAACCACGTATAAGCTGTGAACTTCCGTATCCTTTTTCCTGTATGTGAAACGAACAATGGCGATTCTTTGCAACGTATGCTCTTGAGAGGCATCCTGTCTCTGTAGGATATATACTGGCGTAGTACAGCTTCCAAAGAAGGTGTAATGGGAACAATACGTTGCCGTTGGTTTTTCGATTTTCTGATGAGTATCGTACCCTTTTCAAGGTTGATGTCCTCATTGTTCAAATTCAGAGCCTCGCCTATTCTAATACCTGTGGAATATAATACGCGGAACAAGGCTGGCATGGAAAATAGGCATGAGGTGGGTTGGATGTTCTGGAAGCGGAGACTGTCTGCTGCGGCGAAGAAACGTTCCATTTCCTCATGGGTGAAAATCCTTGGGATAAAGAACTTGTCTTTCTGCCTTGGCATGGGAGGAACATAGCAGACAAATCCGCAATGGCACAGATATCGGGAAAACTGGCTTATTATGGACCATTTATCATACAGCGTCCTTTCACTGTCATTCAACCGGCTTTCACGCCATGCCTTCACCAATTCCTTAGTCAAGACCGGTTCATGCAGGGACATGGTGTAATATAGTTCGTCAAGCTCTTTGAAGATGTGCTCTATCTTCGATGTCGTAAACCCCATCGCTGCTTTCATTTTCACAAAACTCATAAAATAAGGGGCGAAGATACTCTTGAAGGTATAGTTAATCATAGAAGGCTCCTCCTTTCTGTAAATAGAAAGATTCGTCAACCAAAGGAATGTCAAGAACACATTCACGCAAGTTCACAATGTCCACCCGGAGATACTCCATTGTTGTCTGTGTACTATCGTGTCCTAATATGCTGGATATAGTAGGCAGGGAAGTTCCTTGGCGGAGCATATTGCTCGCGAGTGAATGACGCATGGAATGAGGCCCGAATCTGCGACCGGATAGATCGACTCCGGAAGACTGCATGATTCTTGTTATTACACCATTCAAACTGATGCGTGTCATGGGACGGTATGGTGCTGCTGCCGTTAAGAAGACTTCTTTTAGATGGGATTTCGGACGGGAGTCTCTTGCATAAGTGACCAATGCCTCTCCAATTTCCCTCAGAAGTGGAAGTTCTATTGGGACTTTAGTTTTGTATTGGTAAAGGATTATTTTGCCATTGTCCCAATCGATATTGTCCCAGGTCAAGGAAGCTATATCAGATACCCTCAATCCCAGTCGTGAAGCAAGGAGGAAGATCGCATAATCACGTTTGCCGACTGCCGATGCCTGTTCAATGGAACTCTCTATCTGCTTAATTTCGTTGTTACTGTAAACAGACGGCAGTTTCTCGTGCTGCGGGAAATTATTCCGTGCAAGCACATAACTGAGATTTGTGGATGTCAATCCCCTTTCATAGAGAAAGGAGCAAAACTGTCGGATGGCATAAAAGTGTTCACTCTTGCATGTCTGGGCGTGGTCAACGAAATCTATAATGACTTCCTCTGTTATATCACATATTCTATTGATTCCCTTTTGACTGAGACCGGTAATAAAGTAACTTAATAGACGCCTGTGATTGTGGATTGTCGATTCACATCGTCGTTGCTCCCGTAAAAAGTCAAGATGTTGACCAGCAGCGTTGCCAATCTCTCCCTCAAGAGGAAATTCGTGAAGCTTGACTATTCTTCGGCGTATTATTCCCGTTTGCATAAACTCCACCAAAAGGTGGATACTCCTGCGATGGGCGCGTTGTGTAGAAGCCGCCAATCCCGGCAAGACGTCAGCAAGGAATGACTCTCCAACTCTTGGAGAAAAAAGCCTTTCTCCAGTTTTGTTCATGTACGAGACGATTCCTTTCTGCCACCTTCGTTGATGCGTTTCAATACATTTTTCATCATAGCCATCCAAACGCATCTGCAAAACACAATTGGCTATGAGAGAGTTAATTTTTGTACTTTTCATATTACCTTGAGAACACCATTTGAGGTGTACAAGCACAAAGTAATACGAATATTATCAGATAATATTATCGAAAGTACTATTGATATTTAAAGAGATAACAATAGGTATCTATTGGCACTTTGGATAATATTCTACTTGTGATAAGAGAAACGCTCTATGATATTAAAACCTTTTGACAACGATGTTCCGCCTTTGAATATCAAAGAATCACGGCAATCTGTTTGAAATAATGCCTTCAGCGTAACTGTTACCCACCAGTCCTTTTCTATAGCTACCTGATTAACGCCAGGATGTTCAACCTCCGTCTGCTGTAACATTGCTAAACGGTCCACGATCTCATTGTTTAACCACAGTTTTCCCATAATTTAAGTTCCTTTTAAGCGGTTAGCATTGGTTTTATAATTCGTTTCATCCATGCAGGCATCATATCTACATCTTTGATTAAAGTCTCCTTATCTGTTTCTTTTGATATCAATTGTCGAATTATATTCAAGTCACCTTTTCCTATATTCTCCTTTTTCAGAGCCTTAAGTGCTTGAACAAGTAGTGAAATTAGACGGGTACTATAACAGAAGTTTTTGGGTACACCTCGTTTTAATACTACTTTTCTATTGGATAAGTTTATTGTTCGTTCGCTTCCTGTAGTAAGGTATGTGTAATTCATCGGTACTTGAGTCGATAGTCCTAATGCATTCAGAGCTGTCATACCTGATGGCAACACCTCTGCGTTATCTCGAACTGCAATTGCCTGTACTACCTTATCAACCGAAGGAAGCACAACACCGAATCGACTATTTCTTGGCTTGGCATATATTCCATGTGCAATTTTAACAAGCATGCCTTCAGTTGTCAACTCAGACAAAACACTCCCCACAAATTCCGTGTGGTATTCGGGGAAATCTGAACGAAACAGAATACAATCCTCAGGCATAGCTTCTATGCGTTGCCTAAGAGTTGCACCATCTATAGAATACTCATTCGCCATCACACCTTTGAAATTTTGATAATTTTTCAAATGCAAAGATATAAAAAGGATTCAGATAAACGATGAATTGCTAAGTAATTTATTAGTTAGGATCGAAAAATCATGTTTGGGAATGTTCATTAATGAAGGTCGTTTCTTTTAATAATGCTCATATTTCTTATCGGTAACTCTATTATTTTTTGACTTACCGACAAAGAATCGAAATTCTGCTATAGAAATATGCCTCTTGGGAAAATAAAAAACAACGGGAACTCTATGGTATCATTTCATAAAGTCTCAGTTGATGTATTGCTGACAATCACTGTGGTATGTTTTATATTTCGGCTCAAGCGTGGAGCTGATAAACGCACTTTATCAAAACGAGCATAAGCATAAAGTTGGGGCTGAGGGATGGACGGTAGAACAGAATCTTATGCATCGAAAAAAGTATGCGCCGGAC
>NZ_DAWCXD010000190.1:0-7767 GCF_052357945.1 Bacteroides sp.
TGTAACCGGCTGATCCGTAGTCAGCTACTCTATTCAGTTGAGCTACGCGACCGTTATTTTGTTTTAACGGGTGCAAAGATACGGACTTTTCCCGAATTAGCAAGCTTTTCACCGACTTTTTTTGTAGAAAATTATTCTATGAACCGATAATTGAATAGTTGTAAACCTATACTTAGTCCGACATTCCACTCCCTTTTCGGTGAGCTATAATGATTTACATATGCAGAGATATCTCCAAAAGGCAATTGACATACAACAGAAATTTCTCCTAAATATTCAAACTTGGAGAAAGCTTTTCCGTAATATGCTTTATTCAACGAGTTTTTTTCGATTGGATAAATAGGCATAAAACCATAAAATTCTCCCCGAAGATGGAACATCTGGCTTAAACGGTAAATAGGCCGAATGCCGGCTCCGACAAATTGATTGGCACGAAAGGCTTCGTTGTAAGTCAATTTGCTATGTAATGTAGGAGAAAACTCTCCAGCTTGCATCATTGTGGCCGTATAGTTCTCGGAGAAGTTTTTGGAGGCATACAGGGCTTTCAAATACCATCCTAAAACCCAATGTTCACTCATATTATGATATTTCTCTTTCATATAAGATAATTGCAGCCAGGAGTGATGATCTTTGTTGTTACTGGTCGTACTTCCTTCGTCCGGATAGAATCGTTCTTTTCCAACGAAAATCTGGGCTACAAGAGCTTCTCTGTATCCACGTGTAGGATATTGTTTGGAATTAAGAGTACTTCCATTAAAACTAATTGATCCACCAAATAAATCATAGCGGCTTTTATCAAATTTGTCATTTCCGAAGTCAATGACACTTTTTTGAAAATATTTATCCTCTATTCTTGCAATTCCTACTCCAAACTCTGCTCGCTTGCTCGAAAGGAAAGGTAATCCAACCTGTAATTTCAAGAAACGTTCGTCTTTCTGGTTAAAGGCCGGTTTGTTATTTCGCGAAAAAAGTTTGTCCTTCTTAAAATAGTCGAAAGTACTGATCGAACCTATAAGACGATACGAGGTAGGAATGGCAGTGGCAAAGTCTATTTTTGCCATAAATTGCACGTTGTTATATACCTTTCCAAGTTGCCCGTCAAGAATAAACTCTTTGGCATAGTAGTTTAAGTCCTGATAACTAAGTCCCAGGTAGATCTGATTCGAATTGGAGGTGGATATGTTACCTCCCAGCCGTACAGCAAAGTTGTTTTCCAGTTTGACTTTTAAATGCAGATCATAGGTGTCATCTTCCGGATTATAAATTGCATGCGGTATGATTTCTGAAATCATTTTATCTGATAGCAATCGAAAATAACCTTGCTTTAAATCTTCATAGGTGAATTCTTTGTTATCCGACTTATGAAATTCTTTCTTCATATATGCCTGTTGTTGTGGATTAGCTCCATCAATGATGATATTTTTAAAACGTAGTTCCGGGAAATTACTGCGGTATACCATTCTCCTTAAACGAATATTGTCCAGATTCACACGCCGATGGATACGGCTTTTGATAGAATCCATCATGCTGATGGTTCGATTATATCCTATATCATGTAATTCGTCGATGCGTTGAAAATCCATCAGATTGACGTTGTCATATTTGAACGTCATTAAAATCCCCATAGAGTCCGGAATAGAATAGTCGGTTTTCTGCATCACCATATTCTCAATTTGACTCATGAGGTCATTTTCCTTGGGTTTAGTGGGATTGGTGGATACAACGCTTCCTATGATGACATCCGGATGAAAATCATCTCTCATGACGTCCGTGGGAAAGTTATTATAGATACCTCCATCGTAGGCCAGTACATTGTCTATTTCAATGGGTTTAAACATGAAAGGGAAGCTCATGGAAGCTCTGACGGCATCTCCTAAATCTCCTTCCTTCATGACTAACTGTTTTTTATTGTACACATCGGACGCAATGCAACGGAAAGGAACAAAAAGTTTATCAAAATCTCCCTTACAAGCGGCCGTAGCACGTGCATATAGGTCAACAAACACGAGATTCATTTGAATCGGGTTGACAACACTGGTAGGCAGGAATTGAGGTTTTAAACTCTTCAGTGAATCTTTGAATGAAAAACGAATATTGAAGAATTCGGGAGTGGGAAGATTCTTTTTGAAATGATATACGTATTTCTCTTCCACTTCTCCGGAATACCATCGTTTAAAGTCCTCCGATTTGAGCAGTTCTACCATGTCGTCAGGAGAGTATCCCATGGCATACAAGGAGCCGATAATGGCTCCCATGGAAGTACCAGCAATGTAGTCAATAGGGATGTTGTTTTCTTCCAATGCGCGAATGATGCCGATGTGCGTCATTCCTTTGGCGCCACCACCGCTTAATACAAGTCCTACTTTTTGGGCATGGATAGCCGGGATAATCAGCCATAAAGTAATGAACACTAAAAAAATCTTTCTCATAACCCAAATCAAACAATTGAATTTTTTGTCTATTAAGTGTTCAAATATATACAATACTTTTCAATTAATCGATATTTTGCCGATCGTTTTAAATTGAAAAAGAGCATTACAACGTGTATTTAACGTTGAATGCTCTTTCTTGAAGTATGTGTAATGTTTAAAGGGGCGATATTAAATCAGCTCAATGCTACGTTTTACGAAGTTATTCAAAGCTTCACCTCTTAACATATTGTTTTGAAGTAAGGCCAGATCGATAAGCTGGCGGATAACTTTGTTATTGCTTGCATAGCCGATAAAGATAGCTTCTTTCTTGCTTTTCAGATCATCCCACTTCTTGTCGAGATCGTTTAATTCATCTTTTTCAGCTGTTGGGATGTCTTCTTCCTTTTTATCCTTCTGTTTGTCTTTCAACTCATTACGTTGTTTGTTGACGTTATCCATTTCGGAGAGTATCGGAGCTACTTCTGCTTGACAGGCATTCTCTTCTTCATTCAATACTTGTTTTATCAACTTGTGGTCTGAATTCAGGATCAGATTGAACATGTCAGGCATTTCGCCGTAGAAGCTCATTCCGGCTTGAATATTTGCCATTTCTTTCATACGACGCATATATTCGCTTTGAGTAATCATGACCGGAGCTGAATTTTCTCCCAACGCTTGCGTCATCACATTGAATTCAACCTTATCCATTTTAGGCAATTGGCTCTTGAAGGCTGTTGTGATTGCATCTTGTTTGTTGGCTTCCAGAGTTTCACCTTTCTTGTCTTCTTTTACAATCAGATTGTCAACAACATCACTGTCTACACGCGTGAAACGGGATTTCTCAAGCTTTTGCTCCAACATACTTACCATAGCTACATCTAACTGGCCATCCATGAGCAAGACATTATAGCCTTTATTGGTTGCAGCCTCAATATAGCTGTATTGTTCGTCCTTGTTATTTGCATACAGATAGATTAGATTTCCATCTTTGTCTGTCTGGTTATCTTTAATAAGAGTCTGATATTCCTCGAATGTGTAATGTTTGTCATTTGTATCGGTGAAAAGGGCAAATTTTTGCGCTTTATCATAGAAATCCTCTTGTGTGAGCATTCCATAATTGATAAATATTTTCAAGTCGTTCCACTTTTCTTCAAACTGCTTACGATCATTCTTGAATATAGACTGCAAACGGTCGGAAACTTTCTTGGTGATATAAGTTGAAATCTTCTTTACGTTTGAGTCGCTTTGCAAGTATGAACGGGAAACGTTCAACGGAATATCCGGAGAATCTATTACTCCATGTAACAAAGTCAGAAAGTCTGGTACAATGCCTTCAACAGAGTCTGTTACATACACTTGATTGCAATATAACTGAATCTTGTTCTTATTTAATTCTATATTGCTCTTTACCTTCGGGAAGTAGAGGATACCAGTCAGATGGAATGGATAATCCACATTCAGGTGAATCCAGAAGAGTGGTTCATCAGACATCGGATATAGCTTGCTATAGAATGATTTGTAATCTTCATCCGAAAGTTCGCTAGGTTTGCGTGTCCATAAAGGAGTGGTGTCATTGATTATATTATCTTCAGCCGTTTCTACCTGTTTGCCGTCTTTCCATTCTTTCTTTTTTCCAAATGCAATAGGAACAGGAAGGAAGCTGCAATATTTTTTCAGAAGTTCGGAGATACGTGCTTCTTCGAGGAATTCTTTGCAGTCGTCATCAATGTATAAGATGATATCTGATCCACGATCGGCTTTTTCTATTTCTTCAATAGTGAATTCGGGGCTGCCATCACAAGTCCATTTTACGGCTTTTGCATCGTCTCTGTATGATTTAGTGATAATCTCCACTTTCCTTGCAACCATAAAGGCAGAGTAGAAGCCAAGTCCGAAATGTCCGATAATGGCATTTGCGTCGTTCTTATACTTCTCCAGGAAGTCATTAGCTCCAGAGAAAGCTATTTGATTGATATACTTCTCTATTTCTTCTGCAGTCAAACCGATACCACGGTCAGAAATGGTAATAGTATCTTTGCCCAATTCAACGTGAACAGTTAAATCACCCAGTTCACCTTTAAATTCGCCAATAGAAGCAAGCGTATTCAGCTTCTGAGTGGCATCTACCGCATTGGATACTAACTCGCGCAGAAAAATCTCATGGTCACTGTACAAAAACTTTTTAATGATAGGGAAAATGTTTTCTGTTGTAACCCCAATATTACCTTTTTGCATAATACGTATATTTTTTTAGTTTATCTATTGATTAATTTTAATTGATATTTGTCCATATAGAGACAAAAAAAATGCCAGACCCGAAGGTCTGACATTATGGCATATTAAATTATTTTCTTATTCAGGAAATAACTCTATTCCGGAGAAACAACTTTCATCTCCAATTCGCCTTTTTCTTCATTAAGGGTTACTTGAATAGTATCTCCCTCTTTTAAAGACGAGGAAATGATGAGCTCGGATAAACCATCCTCCAGATAGGTTTGAATTGCGCGCTTCAAAGGACGGGCGCCATATTGTACGTCATATCCCTTGCTAGCGATGAATTCTTTCGCTTTATCTTCAATAACAAGCTTGTAACCAATAGATTCTATTCTATCGTACAATCCTTTTAGCTCTATGTCTATAATCTTTGTTATCGCTTCCAGAGAAAGTTGATCAAACGTGATAATCTCATCTACACGATTGATGAATTCAGGCGCGAATGATTTATTTAGAGCTTTTTGTATTACACTTCGCGAGAATTCTTTATCATCCAGGCGGCTTTGTGTCGCAAAACCAACACCACGTCCAAATTCTTTCAACTGGCGGGTTCCGATATTGGAAGTCATGATAATAACGGTATTTTTGAAATCTACCATTCTGCCATAACTGTCAGTCAGACGACCCTCATCCATTACCTGAAGTAGGATATTGAATACATCCGGATGTGCTTTTTCTATTTCATCAAGCAATACAATAGAGTATGGTTTACGGCGCACTTTTTCTGTCAGCTGGCCACCTTCTTCATATCCTACGTATCCCGGAGGTGCTCCAACCAAGCGTGAAACAGTGAACTTTTCCATATATTCGCTCATATCGATACGAATCAATGCATCGGCAGAACCGAACATATACTTGGCCAGCTCTTTTGCTAAGTGAGTTTTACCAACTCCTGTCGGACCTAAGAACATAAACGTGCCAATGGGCTTATTGGGATCTTTGAGTCCTACACGGCTTCGCAAAATGGCTTTGACCAGCTTCTCTATCGCTGTGTCTTGTGCGATGACTTTAGCTTGCAAATCTTCTTTCATACCTGCTAGCTTGATGCCTTCGGCCTGTGCCATTCGTTGTACTGGAATGCCTGACATCATTGAGATAACATTGGCAATTTCTTCTGCATCAACAGTTTGCCTGTTTTCTTTTAGATTGGCTTCCCATTCTTTTTTCATCTCATCCAATTGAATAGAAAGCTCTTTTTCCTTATCGCGGAAGCTAGCGGCAAGTTCAAAATTCTGCGATTTTACGGCTTCATTTTTCTTGTTTTTAGCTTCTTCGATCAGCTTTTCCTGCTCTTCTATCTCTTTGGGTACATTGACATTAGTAAGATGTACACGTGAGCCGGCTTCATCTAAAGCATCAATGGCTTTATCAGGGAAATTACGATCTGTGATATAGCGGTCTGTCAGCTTGACACATGCTTCCAATGCTTCATCCGTATAATACACATTGTGATGATCTTCATACTTATCCTTGATATTACGCAAAATCTGCAGAGTTTCGGCAGCAGTAGTCGGTTCTACGATTACTTTTTGGAAACGACGTTCCAAAGCGCCATCTTTCTCAATATTCTTACGATATTCATCAAGAGTGGTAGCACCGATACATTGTATTTCTCCTCTTGCCAATGCTGGTTTTAGCATATTGGCAGCATCCATAGAGCCTGCTGCAGAGCCTGCACCTACAATCGTGTGAATTTCATCAATGAATAATATAACATTCGGATTTTTCTGCAATTCATTGAGAATGGAACGGATACGTTCTTCAAATTGTCCACGATACTTTGTTCCTGCTACAACAGCAGTCATGTCAAGAGCAACGACTCGTTTATCAAACAGGATACGTGAAACCTTTTTCTGAATGATTCTCAATGCAAGGCCTTCAACAATCGCTGATTTTCCTACGCCAGGTTCACCAATCAGAATTGGGTTATTCTTTTTGCGTCGACTTAATATCTGCGCTAAACGTTCGATTTCTCTTTCTCTGCCCACGACAGGATCCAACCGTCCTTCTTCTGCCGCTTTTGTCATGTCAGTACCGAAATTATCAAGTACCGGCGTATCATTAGACGGCTTTTTGGAAGCGGTTTGTGCCTGTTGGCGTTCATCCGAGCCACCTCTGCCGGAACGAGGAGAAGACATTTCTTCGTCATCCTCATCGTCTTCCGAAAAGCCCATGCCGGAATTGATATCCGGCTGCAATGTAGCTTGCTCCAGTACTTTCACATAGTTTATATCGTTTGCTTCAAGTACGGAAGCCGCCATATTGTTTTTTTCTCTTAAAATAGCCAATAATACATGTTCTGTATCAGCGATGTTACTTTTCATTCCACGAGCTTCTAAAATACACATTTTTAATATCTTTGCCGCATCATTAGATAACGGTACCTCTGCATCAGGCAATAACATTTCATCAGCTTCTGCCTTCAGCTGAGCTTCAATCTGTTGCTTTATAGCAGCCAGATTGGTGTTGAGTTTAGACAATATTTCGATAGCTTTTCCTTCACCGTCACGGAGTATTCCCAGAAGCAGGTGTTCGGGACCTATATACCTACTTCTCAACCGATTCGCTTCTTCCTTACTATAGACGATAATGTCGGAAACTCTTTGTGAGAATTGATTATTCATACTTTTTTCCTTTTCTTCTAAGGGTTATTCACTGGCAAATATACGCATTTAATCAAGTTTGTATCGCAATATTTGCTTTATTTCTTATATCTACAAATGGCGTGCCATAAAAACAGTGTATTTGTATTATATATATAAGGTATAACAAATAACAGGCTCTTTTTTACCGATGTTATTTATCTTTCCATATTATATTTATCGTTTTTATCTTTTTATTTTCGTATTTTAAAGTTTGGCGGGTTATCGTCTCGGTCATGATAAAACTTTCTTTCTAAAAACTTTCGTATATCGGGGAAAAGTAGTACTTTAGCGTGGTTTTTCACAAACCGTAGAATGTATAATTAATAATCATTTTAAATGCTTGAACAAGACAGAATTATAAAGATTAACATCGAGGAGGAAATGAAGTCATCGTACATTGACTACTCCATGTCGGTCATCGTTTCACGTGCCCTTCC
>NZ_DAWCXD010000191.1:0-7672 GCF_052357945.1 Bacteroides sp.
AATATAAACTCGTAATTATTTATATCTTGAGGGTGAATAGTTGAAGGTGAAGTCTATATATAGAGTCTGAATTCTAACAGTTTGAATCATTCTTTCGGAAATGGTGAATTTCCTCCAAGTGACAAAGATCTATTTCTTGTTTATTGAATGTTTTATATACTGTATGAAAATACAGGTGGGGGAGAACGTGTGGCATGTTCGGTACTATCGATAAATATCTCGATGAGTACCATTTTATATTTTCTCATATATGGGTAGAAAGGAAGTACGATTTATTCCTGCGAAGTAAAAATAATGATAAGTTGTAACAAGTGGATGATGTTGTGAATGTCGTATAATGGTTTGTTGCTGTTTGGTGTGCTTGTGGAGATAAAAGGTAAAATGCTATTATGGTTTGTTAGCAACATGCTGGTCTGAAGTTACAAAAGAGTGAAAGCGGTGTACCGTTTTTCCATAAGTCGTTTTTTTCTTGCGAAAGAATATTGATATTGTTTTGAATAAGAGGAAAATAAAATAGTGACGCTATCCGCCAAGGATAGCGTCACTATATGAGTGGGATGGTGACGGTATCATGATGGGATAGCGTCACTATTTTCAGGCATGTTTCCTACCAGTTTCTTTTCACTGTACGATAACCATAACCGATGATTACAAGGAAGCATATGAAGGGTAGAATGAATGAAACATTGACAGCCGGCAACCAGGCGATTTGTTTCAGGTCAATGATACTTGCTTGTAGCGGTGGAAGAACAGAGCCTCCCAAGATAGCCATAATAAGGCCTGCAGCTCCAAACTTAGCATCATCTCCCATGCCTTTCAAGGCAATACCGTAGATGGTAGGGAACATCAATGACATGCAAGCCGATACTGCTACAAGGCAATACATTCCGAAGATATTTTGAAGGAAGATTACGCCTAAAGTGAAAATACCTCCGAAGATAGCGAGGATCATCAGCAATTTACCAGCATTGAGATAGCGCAGAATGAATGTGCAAATGAAACGGCTGATACAAAATATCACCATTGCTATGATATTATATTGTTGTGATAGCACTTCCGCACTTTTCTCGTCCATACCTTGTGACATGAACAAGCGTGTTCCATATTGAATGATGAAAGTCCAGCACATAATTTGCGCGCCTACATAGAAGAATTGAGCAATTACCCCTTCACGATAACGTGTTTGGGTGAAAATGCGTTTCAGTGTAGGAAAGAAATCTATTCTATGATTCTGATCTCCATTTTTCGGCATCTTGACGAATCGTATCAGAAGTAACATAGCTACAATGATAAGTCCGATAATGAGATAAGGAGCAATCAGGACGCTAAGGTCACTTTCTTTAATTGCTTGAAATTCACTGTCGTTAAGTAATGCACGGTCTTCGGTACACATCGGATGTAGCTTCGCTTGAATGAACTGCATGGCTACATACATTCCGAGAAGTGACCCCATCGGATTGAAAGACTGTGCAAGGTTCAAACGCCGGGTAGCTGTTTCTTCTGTTCCCATAGAAAGAATATACGGGTTACAGCTTGTCTCGAGGAAGGACAATCCGCAGGTCAGGATGAAATAGGCAATCAAAAACGGATAATATTCTCCCGTCATTTTAGCAGGAAAGAATAAGAATGCTCCGAAAGCATACATTCCCAGTCCTAACAAAACACCGGCTTTGTAGGAATATTTGCGGATGAATATGGCAGCCGGGAAAGCCATTGCAAAGTACCCTCCATAGAAGGCAACCTGTACCAATGCTCCGTCGGTGGCACTCATCCGGAAAATCTTGGAGAATGCCTTTACCATCGGATTGGTAATATCATTGGCAAATCCCCATAATGCAAAACATGAGGTAATGAGAACAAAAGGTATAAGATAACTGATGCCATCTTTCGAGAGGATGGACTGTTTGGGGTGTTTCATGGTTGTTTCTGGTATTTTTTAAGTGTTATACAAATGGAACATTCTCTCCATCGGTTTCCATTTCTCTGCGGAACTCATTCCGGGAGCGGCTTGCTGGAAGATGGCCATATATTCTTCCCACTCCTGTTGGCGGGGAAGCGTGTTCAGGCGTTCCATTGCTGTGTCCCAGTCAAAATCAAGGGAAGTTTCGACAATCATAAACAGTCGTGTTCCCAAGATATAAATTTCCATTTCCAGAATACCGACTTCCCGGATCCCGGCTAGGATTTCGGGCCATGCTTCCGCCTGGCTATGTCTTTTCCGATATTCAGCGATCAGTTCCGGAGAATCGCGTAAATCGAGGGTTTGGCAATATCGTTTGACGGGAACGTCATAAGATTGAACCTGATAACCGGTTTTGGGTGTTTCCATATACTTTTATTTTTTAGGGTAATATACTTGTGGTGTAACGCTACGAGTTACAATCTCTCTCAATTCACGGAGATCGGCTATTTCTCCTTTTGCCATAGCCTGTGTCAGAATGTTTCCCATTGCAGTGGCTTCTATCGGACCTGCATAAACGGGAATACCGAGTTCGTCAGCTGTCAGTTGGTTGAGTAATTGGTTTTGTGATCCTCCGCCGATGATGTTTAGCTGACGGATCGGAGAGGGGAGACAACGGTTGAGCTGTTCCACCGCCTGCCGATATTTGAAAGCTAATGACTGGAGTACACATCGCACGGTTTCTGCTTTGTTTTTCGGCACTTGCAAAGCATGATGCCGACAATAATGAATAAGAGCGTTTTCCATATTTTCCGGATTCATGAATGTTGCGTCATCCACAGGGATAATGGTCGCAATCTGTGCTTCGGCAGCTTGCGGGATGATTATATCATAATTTTGTTCTTCGCCACATGCTTTCCATTCACTCATCAAGCGTTGCAAAATCCATAATCCTGTTATATTCTGTAGGAAACGGATTTTGCCGTCTACGCCTCCTTCATTGGTGAATTGAGCTTTTCTTGCTTCTTCCGTCAATATGGGTTCATCCACTTCCACTCCCAGTAGCGACCAAGTGCCGGAACTAAGGAAAGCGATAGGACTTTCTACGGCAGGAACAGCGGCGACGGCACTGGCTGTGTCGTGTGAGCCGACAGCAATAACGTCTACGGTACCCAGTCCCGTTTCGCGGGCAATATCCTCTTTCAGAGTCCCCCTGATTGTTCCGGGGAGAATAATCTCACCGAACAGATGTTCGGGAAGACCTAAGGCGCGTATGGTATCCAGTGACCAGTTCCGCGATTGGGCATCGAGTAATTCGGAGGTGGAAGCAATGCAATATTCATTATTGGCTACTCCTGTCAGGAAATAGCTGAAGAGGTCGGGCATGAATAACAGTTGCCGGGCAACTTCCAACTGCGCATCTTGATGCTGTTTCATGCTGTAAAGTTGAAACAGTGTATTGATAGCCATCACCTGAATACCGGTGTCGGCATAGTGTTGGCGTTCATCCAGTAGCTTGAATACTTCTTCCGGTATTCCTTCTGTTCTTGCGTCCCGGTAACAGACTGGATTTCCTAACAGGTTTCCATGTTTGTCAATCAGTCCGAAATCCACTCCCCAGGTGTCAATACCAATACTTTTTACGGCATATCCTTTTTGTGCAGCCAGTTTCAGTCCGGTCTTCATATCTTCGAACAGTGCCGGGAAATCCCAGTAGATATGATTTCCTAGTTTGACCTGCCGGTTGGAGAAGCGGTATACCTCTTCCAACTCCAGTTTGCCATGGTGAAGGAAGCCGGCGATAATCCGTCCACTTCCGCCTCCGAAGTCTGCTGCTAAATAAGTGTGTTTGATGGTATCTTTCATGGTATATTGCCCGGATATTAGTTGGTTTTCTTTCCTAATACGTAGATTTCCAGGTCTTCAATTTCTGCCGGTGTGAGTACTGAATAATCACCGCCGGATTGAACGATGATGCGGCAAGCCATTTCAAAGAAGGTGGCCCGTTCGTATACTTGGTCGAAGTCTTTTCCGCATACCACTTGCCCGTGGTTGGTCAGTAAAACCGAGTTATGCTTTAGCATGGCTTCTACCACAGCTTTTGCCAGTTCCGGTGAGCCGGGACGATAATACGGAATCACAGGTATTTCCGAACCTACATGACAGGGAATTTCTGCTGTTACATTGAAGTTTGTCGGTTTGTTTTTCATGCAGGAGACAGCCGTGGCATATTCCGATTGAAAGTGGAGAACGACATTGACGTCCGGACGTTCGCGGAGAATCCCTAAATGGAATGTACTTTCCATAGAAGGTTTTACACCATTGGTAGGAGTGCCGTTGGCAATATGGCAGATAGATACTTTCTCTTTGCCAAGTGTGGGAACCCAGGAACCCGTACCGGAAATCAATGCTTCTTCGCCGATTCTCCAGGAAAGGTTACCGCTGCTGCATAGCATTAACTTTGCATCTCCGTAACGGTGTGCTTGTTGGATGAACTGTTCGATATGTTCGTTGGTAATCATAATTGCAAAGGTAAATTATTAATTGATAAGTAAATTCATTTTAGGCACGGATTACACGGATTTCACGGTTTTTAGAAATATGCTTTGCATAAAGCAATAGCGTAATCCGTGGAATTCGTGCCTAAATTAATATTATTTGTAGATAGGACCGTAAGTTGCGCAAGCTCTGTAATCTGATCCTTCTTTATCCATGCCGAAGGCGTTCCAGGCTGCCGGACGGAACATCTGGTCTTCTTCTACATTGTGCATACATACCGGGATGCGGAGCATGGAAGCAAGAGTGATTAAGTCCTGACCGATGTGTCCATAGCTGATGGCTCCATGATTGGCTCCCCAGTTATTCATTACTGAATATACATCTTTGAAAGCCGGTTTTTCACACAGACGCGGTACAAACCAGGTGGTAGGCCATGTCGGATCTGTACGCATATTGAGTTTCTGGTGGATTTCCGGGTCTATTTCTACTGTCCATCCTTCTGCGATTTGCAGGACAGGGCCTAAGCCTTTAATCAGGTTGAGGCGCATCATGGTTACGGGCATGCCACCTTTTGACAGGAAGTTGGAAGAGAAACCGCCGCCACGGAAGTAGTCACGGTCTGCCGGATACCAAGTAGTTGCTTTCAGGCAGTTTTCTACATCAGCGTCCGTCAGGTTCCATGGTTCTTTCATAACCGGATTGCCTGCCGCGTCTAATGATTGGCCGGAACCGTCGAGAGTTGTTGCGCCGGAATTGATAAGATGAATGATACCATTTGCTGCCAATCCGCTCAATTCTTTGCCGGTTACACGTTTCACGGCTTCAGGACTCCAGTAAGTACGTACGTCGGAGAATATTTGGGCGCGGTTGGTCAATAAATGTCCGAACAGCATAGCTACGCCGTTGCAGGCATCGTTCTCGGTAGCTACGACAAATGCTTCACGAATACCGTTCCAGTCAAAAGAAGTATTGAGCAGAGCTTCCGGATAGTCACCGTTAGGATAGAAGTCTGTCCATTGGCGTTGTCCTTGGAAACCGGCTGCAATGGCATTGTGTCCCAAGGCTTCTTCCTTGAATCCCATTTCTTTCAATTTGGGATTTCCGGTCATCAAGTCGCGCATGATAATCGTCATCTTTACAATGAATTCCCAATCAGCATCTTTCTGTTCACGGGTTTTACGTTTTTCAGGACGGTTCTTGAAGTCTTCACCTTCGTTTGTCTTACAATTTTTTTCAGTCCAGGCCATGGCTTTGGCATATTCTTCGTGGTCATAGATACCTTCGTCCATTCGGCGGATGATTTCTGTGAGGTCTACTGACTCATTACGCATTCCCAAATACTCTTGGAAGAAATCAGGATTGACGATGGAACCGGCGATACCCATAGATACACTGCCCATTGACAGGTAAGATTTGCCTCTCATGGTAGCTACTGCCTGTGCAGCACGTGCAAAACGAAGAATCTTTTCTGATACATCTTCAGGGATTGTATTATCGTCCAGATCCTGAACGTCGCGTCCGTAAATACCGAATGCAGGAAGACCTTTTTGGGCATGTCCCGCAAGTACGGCAGCAAGATACACAGCTCCCGGACGTTCTGTACCGTTAAATCCCCAGACAGCTTTCGGATAATGAGGATTCATATCCATTGTTTCTGCACCGTAGCACCAGCAAGAAGTAACGGTAATGGTAGATCCTACTCCTTCTTTTTCAAACTTTTCCGCACAGGCGGCACTTTCGGCTACGCGTCCGATAGTACTATCGGCAATGACACATTCCACCGGGCTACCATCACCGTTTTTCAGGTTACTGCTGATTAGCTCGGCTACTGCTTTTGCCAGGTTCATTGTTTTTTCTTCAAGGCTTTCGCGAACGCCACCCTGGCGACCATCGATTGTGGGACGAATCCCGATTTTCGGATACTTTTTCATGGTTTCTATCTATTAAAGGATTAATTAACATCTGTGCTGAACTGTGCTGATTATATTGCAAAAAAAATTAAAGCGACTTTCGAAGTCTTACCTCTGTCGGCAAGAACTTCTGCACTGGTACATTATTGAGAACGAAATTGGCTGCTTCGTTTCCCATCATTTCCCAATCAATACTTAATGAGGTTATTCCTTCGTCAATCACCTCGTAAGAAGGAATATCATTGTATGCCAACAGACCGAAATCTTTTCCGCATTTCAGTCCTTCCAATCTACCTTGCTTCACTACTTTTACTACGTCTTGTTGCTTGATAGCAATGTAAACAGTTCCCTTGCGTATTGTCAGATTCTCGATGTCCTCCTGTACCTCACAGAGGAATCCTTGTTCCTGACAGAAACGGGTGAAATATTCCTTACTGCTTTGAGGGTGTTTCAGGCTTTTCGGAAACAGAAACACAAGCTGATGATAGTTTTTCAGCCTTTCCTTGAGCAAATGCAATGCTTGATAGAAAGATTCATCAAAATCCTGGCAGATATATGAATACTTCTCTTTTTCGAATTTACCGAAATCAAGAAGTAGCAATTTTGTGGGATTAATTTTATTGAGAACTGTGCTGAATTTCTCGTTATCAAAATTCATCACGATGTATTTGTTGTATTTTCCTATGGATTCCCGGAGGATGGTGTTGAATAGCCGTTCGTTGTATTGATGGAACAATAAGTCTACCTTATAATTAATAGGCAGGTGTCTGACGAAACTATTGTATAAAGCTTCTTTGAAAGGAGTATATTGGTCGAGCAGCAATAAAACATTGGTCACTTGGCTCGTTACGTAATATCCTTTTCCGGGAGTGGAGTCGATTAGTCCTCGTTCGCGTAAATCAAGGAAAGCCTTGAAAACAGTGTCGCGTGATACTCCGTATTGAGCACTTAACTGATTGATGGAAGGCAAAGAATCTCCTTCAAGAAATTCTTTCCTGGAGATTGCTTGGCTAAGTGCGTCCGCTAGTTGCGTAACCTTGCTCGACTGTTGTCCGAATGCTGCCTTTTTATCAGTTCGTTTCATGCTGGAAAAATAAATAATACTGTGCTGAACTATGCTGATGCAAAGAAAGGCATTTTATTCTGAACGGAATAAATAATTTGATATGTTTTATAGCAGAAAGTAATAAAAAAATCCCCTTCGGCGAACCGGAGAGGATTATAGCTTTTTCCTAATTTCTTATTCGGAATCTGCTGAAATTTATTCAGCAGCAGCTTCTGTTGCAGGAGCTTCTTCAGCCGGAGCTGCGGCAGCTTCTTCTGCAGGTGCTTCAGCAGCAGCTTTTTCAGCAGCTTCAGCAGC
>NZ_DAWCXD010000192.1:0-7658 GCF_052357945.1 Bacteroides sp.
GATCTACACTGACCGTAAACTCCAAATCCTTATCCTGTACTTTTCCAGAAATGGTAACTCCTAATAATATCTTAGCATTTTCACCTTCATTGTAAAACTTAAAAGATACACCTGTTGTATCTGTTGTCATATTTTTCTCAAATGCAATATATGACACATCATTTGTATGGGTCAGTAATCCTTGCTCCTCACAAGAAGTAAAGAAGGAGACTCCCAACAATACAATGACTATATAAAAACTTATTCTTTTCATATATCTTCAATCTTTCAAAATTTAAATATTGCTTTCCGAATCAGGCAATGGCATCACCAAATTATCTTCAATCGCCGGATATTCTACGGACTGCTTTTCATCCGACCCTTCCAAGTTCCGTTTCAAACGCTTGTATAAAAAGAAAGTCTGTCCTTCGCCAATAAACTCGCGACGAGCGTCATCAACAATCAGATTAATAAAGTCTTGCTTCGTACCCGATTTGCTAAGGTCAGGAGAACTAATACCTCTCCCTTGTTTCACAGTTTTAAGATATGTCTTGGCCAATTCCTTATCTGTATCATAAATAGCCTCTGCAGCTATATAATATACTTCAGACATACGAATCATAGGCACCATTGTACTATTCACTTTACCAAAACCAGAACCTTCATCTTGTTTTTTATACTTCAATGAACGATAAAAAGAAGAAGTATTCGGTCCTAACTGATACTTAAGACGCCAGTCTTTATCGCTTTCGGTACCGAAGAATTTCGTTATCACAGCATCACTCAAAGCCAGATACTTTTCATCATCCGGTTTGGTAGCATTATCACTTGCATGATTAATCTCCAAATCCCAATCAGTCTGATCTGTAGAGTATAATGCAAATATAATGTCTTCATACATCTTTATATTCCCATTCTCTATATTCATAGGTCCACTATAACTACTTGTTACTGCCTTATAATAACCTTTATCAGCATTAATATCTATTAGTAACTTCGCTGTTTCATAGGCCTTTTCCGATTGTCCTGCATATAAGTAAACACGAGCCAACTCCGCAGTTACGGCATGATAATTAAGATGGAATCCTCTGTACCACACAAAACGTTCCTCTCCGGAAGGAGACTTAGTAAAACGATTACCCGAAGTAAACTCTGATGACTTATCCACATCCTTCAAAATCTTTTGCGCTTCTACTAAATCAGCGATGATGCGTTCCAAACAGTAACCGACTGTTTGTCGATCGGATAAATAAGATGGATATTTGTCCACATACGGAATAAAAAGCCTATCTCCCGGATTCATAGCCAAAGACGGCGCATATATACGTAACAAATCAAAATGCATATACGCCCGTAAGGCAATAGCTTCTCCTAAAATCATATTTTTCTCCTGCGTACGTTTGTAGAACAGCATTGTATCTTCCTCTGCCACCTGCTGTGCAAGGTTATTACAATTGGCTATGATATTCCACGCTGCGCTCCACATAGCATCTGTTGTAGGAGTAAGTTCAGAGTTCTTATACAAAAACTTCGATAATTTCTTCATAGCTTTACCACCACCGCTGTCGGGGGCTTTGTCCAAGTCATATACCTGTCCCCAGCCATCTATCAATCCCCAACTCAGATTACTACCATATAAATCGAAAGTCGCCAACTTCCGGTATATACCATTCAAGGCTGTACGATAGCCGTTTCCTGTCTCAAACAAATATTCTTCCTTTATCTCATCCGCGGGTCTCACGTCCAGCCAGTCACTACAAGAACTGAACGAGATAGCTGCTAGGCATGACACAAATATTATTGTATATATCTTTTTCATTTTTTCTTCTTTTTTTAGAACTGTGCTTTTAATGAGAATTCCACTTTCCAAGATCTCGGATAGCTCAATCCGCGTTCCTGTTTAATAGATGACCAGTTTATCAAGTCGCTCGTAGAAGCTTCCAGACGAAGCAGATTCATGCGGAGATGTTTTTTTATCCAGTCACGGTTAAAATCATAGCTGACATTCAATGAATTCAATCGAACCAATGCTTTATCCTGCACGAAACGTGATGTTGGCAAAGTAGTCATCCCCCGATCTTTAATATCTTTAAACTGAGCTATGTCACCCGGTTTTTTCCATCTGTCCGTCAATACGCGTAAATCGACATTCTTGTTCACTAAGTCCGCATTTTCCACATTGTTGACCAATGTTTGATTGTATTCCTGTCCACCCCACTCATAAAGAAATGAAGCAAACAGAGTCCAATTCTTATATGACAGGTTCAACCCGAAAGCACCACTACATTTAGGTTCTGTATTTCCAACTACAACCTCCTGCGCAGCATTCCACTTATCAGCTATAGAGCCATCACGGTTCAAAAAGATCTCTTTACCCGTAGTAGGATCAATGCCCAATGAACGTACAGCCCAAATTGAAGTCAGAGAAGCTCCTTCCTCATACTGTGGCAGTGGTACCGAATATTCCGCACCATGAGACAGCCCTAATGTTTCTTGATAAAGTGCTTCATTTTTATAATAAGCGGCCACTCTTTCATTATATGCTTTCTGAGAGTCGGAAATCTTCAGAATCTCATTCTTATTGTGCGCCATATTTCCCCATAACGCCACATTCCAGTTTCTGTCACGATAAATATCCGCACGAAGTTTTAATTCTACGCCTTTGTTGGCAACTTGTCCCATATTATCTTTGTAAGTAGAGAAACCGGAAGTTTGGGAAAGAGTGACATCATTCACCAAGTCGATTGTCTTATTATAGTAATACTCGAAATCGACAGTCAGGCGATCATGGAACGTTTTTGTTTCGATACCAACACTCAGCTTATCCGTCTTTTCCCAAGTCAAATCTTTATTACCTAAAGCTTTCAATACAGCCCCATAACCTGTTATATACCATTCATCAAATAAAGTTTCATACATCGTCGTTGCAGCATAAGCCGGGAAATTAACTTTACCGGTACGCCCATAAGAAGCACGTAATTTTAACTTATTGATATATCCGTTACTTTTGAAGAAATCATAGTTATGAATATTAACACCCAAACCTCCAGAGAAGAAAGGAGCCCACTTCTGATTCGCCCCAAACTCTGACGAACCGTCGAAACGTACAGAAGCGTCTACCAAATAAATATCATTCCACGTATAATTGGCAGAAGCTAATACGCTAACCCTTCGTGTGGTATTCTCAGTACGGGTAGGTTTCTTATATACTTCCGCCGCATAATTCAGAGAGTGAAACTCACCCGACGGAAATCCACGATAATGAGCATTGGTACTCTCAGTGGTACCTGAAGCTGCTTCCCAACCTGCTGAAACATTCAAATTGTGCTGCTTGTTAAAGCTACGTGTATAGTATAAAAAAGCATTGGAATTCCAATCCAAACTTTCTCCATTCGTCGTATACAAATCACCGGCAAGATTATTATCTTTTGAACCTGTAACACTAGTCTTACTTGAAAGCGGATCAATAAACTTCTCTGATTTGGAATATTTCTTCGTTACACTGAACTGCCCTTTAACCGTCCAGTAATCATTCAGGTACCAGTTAAAGCTCAAATTATCAATAACCTCATCATAAGAGTTCCAATTATAATTACCCAAAGTTGCTTCATATAGCGGGTTATTATTGTCACGTCCGCTAATTTTCGAATATGTGAGTTTCTCCCGGAGTGTTCCATCATCTTTATAAGGAGAGTCATAAGGCTGTAGTCCGCTAAAATCACTAAACGAACCATACGGAGATTCTTTCGATTTCGTATGCCCGAAAGATACATAGTTTCTTACTTGCAAATTCTTGATGCGATAATCCAAAGAGAAGCCTGCACTATAGCGATTACGTTCTGTACCCTTCATCACACCATCTGCTATATTAAATGAACCGTCCACACCATAACGCAAATTAGGTGTTCCTCCCTCTAAGTAAATACTGTGCTTATGATTGAAAGAATTTTGAAGTGGAATAGACATCCAATCCGTATCTACTCCTTTTTGAATTAAAGCGTATTTCTTATAATAGTTGTTCATCCCTACCGCAGTCGATGGAATGTTAGCTTGTCCTTTATCAAATAATCCTGCGAGACGCTCTATTTCCAGCTTCTCCGACGCATTTGCCAAATTATAATCCCGTAAATCGGGCATTTCCAACGTTCCTGTAAAGTTATAAGAGACACGAACCTCTCCTGCTTTCGGAGCAACAGTAGTAATTACCACCACTCCATTAGCAGCACGTGAACCATACATAGCAGTAGCAGCAGCATCTTTCAAAACCGTCAAACTCTCAATACGGGTAGGATCCAAGTCATATACCTTCTCAATGCTTACTTCAAAACCGTCCATGATAAAAGTTGGTAAATTAGGATTATTCTCCAAATTTGATTTTGAAAGCTGATCTTTATCCAGTTCTTTAACGCCAAAACCGGAACGTCCACGAATATACATTTCTGGTAAAGCATTCGGGTCAGAACCAAATTGTACGTTATCTACCAAACGGAAAGAGGGATCGAATGACTGGATCGCCCCAATTATATTTGTCTGTGACACCTTACGCAAGTCATCACCCGAAATCTGAGTCGAACTACCCGTAAAACTGGATTTACGTACATTGCTATATCCGGTCACAACCACATCTTCCAATGTTTTGACATCATCCACCAATGTAATTTCAACCGTTTTCCGACGAGTAGCATCCACTTGGACAGTTTGCTTCTTCATACCTATAAAAGAAACTTCCAACACCACCTTATCACTTTTTACGTCCAAAGTAAATTCACCTTCAATATTGGTAGAAGTACCTGTACGAGTACCTTTAACAATAATACTAGCTCCGGGAATCGGCTCTCCATGTGAGTCTGTCACCATACCACGGACACGGTTTTCACGCTTTTGTTTTCGAATGACAACAATACCGTCTTTCATCACATAGTCAAACCCTTGAGGATTCAACACTAATTTAAGAGTTGTATCCCATCTCTCGTTCTTCACATCAAGTGATACCGAAGGAACACCCTTGAACATTTGTGAATTATATAACATATTCACACCTGTCTGTTTCTTCACTGCATCCAGGACAGTCTCTATAGAGACATTGTGCAGTTTCAAAGTCACCGTCTTGTCTTGTGACGGTAATGCCCATGCACTAAACGTACAGCACATTGCCACTAGAAAACATAGCAGCCATCGTTTTTCTCTCATAAATTAATAATTAAACTTTTGTGTACCTAATATTCTAACTATGCTAATATTCTATCTTTTCCATTCCTGTTCTTCCACTTTGTCATATATCAATATATTCCTGCCACTGATTTTATAAGTAAGGTCTCCTGTCAGTTCCAGTGCATCCAAGAATGAATTTATTGTCCCGTAGCGTTTCAAGTTACCACTATAGGTAATGTCGCGCAGGTTAGGGGTTTCGTAATAAACCTGTATGTCGTACCAGCGTTCGAATGTCTTCATTATATCGCCCAAGGGACGGTCATTAAAGATGTACATACCATCTACCCAACCAACATATTCTTCCAAATCCACCTTGCGTTTCGTTGAACTATTGGCAAATACAACAGCCTGTTCACCCGGAGAAAGAGTAATCGTTTCCGCATTTAATGTAGAGAATTTCACTTTTCCATGTACTAGGGTTGTATAACAAACAGGGGTATCGGCATAAGCATTCACGTTGAATTCAGTACCAAGTACAGTTATTTCCCCGAGATGAGTTTGTACCACAAATGGATGATTCTCATCTCCTGCTACATCAAAATAAGCTTCACCCTCCAAACGCACAATTCGACGTTTACCGGCAAAACGTACCGGATAGGTCAATTTAGAACCGGCATTCAAATGTACTGTCGTTCCATCTGCAAGGATTACAGTATTTTCACCTCCACGCGGTATTACCAGTTCATTTGATTTGCCAGGTTGTTCTTCAATGTTTTTCTCCTCATGTTGTGTCGTGACGGTAGGCTGATAAGACAACACTCCTTTCTTATATTTTACTTGAACGCCATCTACTACTACGCTTACTTCTTTTCTATGCACATCAATCACGCTGCCATCGGACAAAGTCAATTGTGCCTGCTGCGTTCCCGGCTGAATCAAAGTTTTCCCTTCTTTTTCCGATGAGATATAATTCGACATATAGAAAGAAAGAGCAACGGCTAAAGTAACGACAGCCGCAGCAGCGTACCACCCCACCCGACGAGAACGACTCTTCCGGCCTTTCGATTCCATCTGCCCGATACTCTGAAGAAAAGACTGATAAGCTTTCTTTGACGAATATTTTTGATATTCTCCAAAGGCGACTTTCAAAGTCTCCCCGCTCTGTAATTGCTCGTATACATTTCGTAAGTCCGGACATTCTGCCAACCGTTTCTCAAGATCTTTTTGTTCCACTTCATCAGCCTCCCCCAAAAGAACCTTTCTCATTAAAGCAGCGTCTTGATATACATTTTCGAACTTCTTCATCTTATTGCGTTTTTTTAATTAAACAATTGTTTAATTCATCTTTATTATAGATATACACAACTCATAAAAACGGGTGACAAAAAGATGACATTTTTTTGAAATAAAAGAATAATGAATCAGAATTTAGAGGTAGAAATATATCATAATGTCATTATATAGGAGAAAAAGATTTGATTTTAACAAATAGAATAAATCTTAATCAATCAATAAAAAGACAAAGAAGTATCAGAATGTTTTTTTTTATTTTTAGAAAAATAAAAAAAGAATTATGGAATGAATGGAATCCCCCAACCTTTCACGGAGGAATTTATAGCTGCGAGTCTTTTGGGTTTTGACAGTATTGATACTTATCTCCAGACGTTCCGCTATCTCTTCCCATGTATGTCCCTCAATTCTCATTAAAATAATCCGACGTTGTTCGGCAGGAAGTTCTTCGATATAGCAATAGAGTTGCCGGATAATTTCTTCTTTTACTGTCAGTGCATAAATCGTATCTTCGTCCACCACACTTTCTTCTTCCGCCAAAGAACTTAAAATAGTATCATGAATTTGATTATTACGTATATATAATAAGGCATTATTATAGCAGGCACGATAAAGATAATTGGTAAGCTCTTTAATATCAGAAAAGGTACGCTTCCCCTCCCATACAGAAATAAAAACTTCCTGTACCAAATCTTCCACCGCATCGGGGACTGGCAATATCTTGGAAACATAAACACATAAAGCAGTATAAAAACGATCGTAGAAATCGCCCCACATCTTTTCATCCTTCCGGTTTACTCCCGCTACTATGATGTCAATTTTATCGTTCATACTGTCACTTTTCCTGCGAAAAAAGAGAACAAAATTTATAAAAATCACCGTAACTACTTACTTTTGCGATATTTATGAATGCAAATATATTGTTTTTTTCAGAAACGCAGACCTTGCCGACTTACAAAATAAAAAATAAAATGCAACAGGGCACAAAAGGCGCAAGCTTTAAAGAGGAATATAAAAATAAGAAATACTTCGATTAGTAATAACATTATTTGCAATAAAATCATTACCAATCAAAATATGTTCGGGACTTGATTGTTTACTACTTTCTGATTGCAATGATATATGCTGTCATTCACAGTCGTCACAGAGGCGTAACCATCTTATTCACAGATATCTTATGTGAACAAGTAGTATCATTCTCACTCTTCACAGCCCTTCACTTTCTTCACCAAATACAC
>NZ_DAWCXD010000193.1:0-7565 GCF_052357945.1 Bacteroides sp.
TAAAACCCTATGTACGTATCCTGTTAGGACTGGTAGAAGCACTCACCTATCTGGCATCTCTGTTGTTGATTGTCGGAGTAGTATATGAACACGGCTTTCCCTTATCCGTAGATGAAGTGGCTAATTTGCAGACATTGTATAAAACAGTCTGGATTATCTTTCTGATTGATGTTGCTTTACATATTTCACTGGAATACCGGAATACCAAAAAACAATACCGGCGATTAGCCTGGATATTAAGCGGGTTATTATATCTTACTCTAATACCCGTCATTTTTCACCGTCCGGAAGAAGAAGGAGCTATTTTGCAGATTTGGGAATTCCTGCATGGGAAGTTTTATCATCTCCTGTTATTATTAGTCCTTTCTTTCCTCAACTTGTCCAATGGTCTGGTGCGCCTGTTGGGACGGCGTACCAATCCATCTTTGATATTAGCAGTCAGTTTTATGGCTATTATCCTGATTGGAGCAGGCCTACTGATGCTTCCGCGCTGCACGGTGAATGGTATTACCTGGGTAGACTCTTTATTTACGGCTACCAGTGCCGTATGTGTTACAGGTTTGGTTCCGGTAGATGTATCCACTACATTCACCACTTCCGGATTAGTTGTCATTATCCTGTTAATTCAGATTGGAGGATTAGGAGTGATGACATTAACCAGTTTCTTTGCCATGTTCTTCATGGGAAACACCTCCATTTATAATCAGCTTGTTGTGCGTGATATGGTTAGTTCCAATTCGTTAGGATCTTTGCTGTCCACCTTACTATATATATTAGGCTTCACCTTGGTAATTGAAGGGATCGGCATGGTCTCGATTTGGTTTAGTATTCACGGTACGTTGGGAATGACTTTGGAAAACGAGTTAGGTTTTGCTGCTTTCCACTCTATATCAGCTTTTTGTAATGCGGGCTTTTCTACGCTTTCCGGTAATTTAGGAAATCCGATGGTGATGACCAATCATAATGGACTCTTTATTTCTGTTTCTTTGCTGATAATTTTCGGTGGTATCGGCTTCCCCATTCTTGTCAATTTCAAGGATATTGTATTATATCACCTACGTCGTTTTTGGAAATTGGTCCGTACACGCAAACTGGATCGTCACAAAATGCAGCATCTTTATAACCTGAATACGAAGATTGTGTTAATCATGACTTTCCTGCTTTTATTAATCGGTACATTAGCTATTGCTGCTTTTGAGTGGAATGCTTCCTTTGCCGGTATGCCTTTGGCAGACAAATGGACTCAAGCCTTCTTTAATGCTACTTGTCCGCGAACAGCTGGTTTCAGTAGTGTCGATCTGGCATCGTTGAGCGTGCAGACTTTGTTGGTTTATCTATTCTTGATGTGGGTTGGCGGTGGTTCACAGTCTACGGCAGGTGGTGTGAAAGTGAACGCTTTTGCAGTTGTGGTTCTGAATCTTGTAGCCGTATTGCGTGGTACTGAACGGGTAGAAGTGTTTGGCAGAGAATTATCTTATGATTCAATCCGGCGTTCCAATGCAACAGTGGTCATGTCATTGGGAGTGTTATTCATTTTTATTTTCACATTGAGCATACTCGAACCGGGTGTTTCCATTATGGCATTGACTTTCGAATGTGTCTCTGCACTTAGTACTGTGGGATCCAGTCTGAATCTGACCCCTCATTTGTGTGATGCCAGTAAGTTGTTGGTATCCTTGTTGATGTTTATCGGACGTGTGGGATTGATAACATTGATGTTGGGAATTGTCAAACAGAAAAAGAATACAAAATACCGTTATCCGAGTGATAACATTATAATAAACTAAAGATATGAAGTATATTATTATCGGTTTAGGAAATTACGGCCATGTGTTGGCAGAGGAATTGTCTGTATTAGGGCACGAGATTATTGGTGCGGATATTAGTGAAAGTCGTGTGGATTCGATCAAAGATAAGGTTGCTACGGCTTTTGTCATTGATGCCACTGACGAACAATCATTATCAGTGTTGCCATTGAATAGTGTGGATATAGTTATTGTAGCGATTGGAGAGAATTTTGGTGCGTCGATACGAGTCGTTGCCCTGTTGAAGCAGAAAAAGGTTCCCCGTATTTTTGCCCGTGCTATTGATGCCGTACATAAAGCGGTGCTTGAAGCTTTTGATCTGGAACGAATCCTGACTCCGGAAGAAGATGCTGCCCGCAGCCTGGTACAACTGCTCGATTTCGGTACTAACATGGAAGGATTCCGCATCGATCAGGATTATTATGTTGTGAAGTTCACGGTTCCGGAGAAATTTGTAGGATATTTTGTGAATGAGTTAAACCTGGATGAAGAGTTTCATTTAAAAATGATAGGATTGAAACGGGCGAATAAGATCACCAACTGCCTGGGTATCTCTCTGACCGAGCTTCATGTGAAGAATGAATTACCGGGAAATGAGAAAGTGGAAGAAGGAGACGAATTGGTCTGCTACGGCAGGTATCGTGATTTTCAGGCCTTTTGGAAAGCTATTTAGCTAGAGTACTTATAACGTCGCTTTTATTGAGCACAAGTGAGCAAGTTTCGGAGATAGTTGTATGAAGAAACCCATCGGACTTCTTTTCAGTGAAGAAATCCGGTGGGTTTGTTATATGCTGAAGCGTATGCCTTATTTCGTTTGAATACGAATATTTCCGGCTTTCACTCCGTTTGCTTTTGCTGTAAATACAATCTCACCGGCAGTTTCACCGGCTTGCAGGATAGCTGTCAACATACCGTTGAAAGCATGCATTTTTGGAAGATGGAATTGTTCAAGGTTCGTCGGATCTCCATTGGCGGCAGCACGATATTTACCTGTTCCCTTTACCGAGAAATTTATCTGACGATTATCGGTAGGACAGAGGTTACCGTCTTTGTCTACTACTTTAACAGTCACATAAGCCAGGTCTTTTCCGTCTGCAGTCAGTTCGTTACGGTTGCTTACCAGTTCGATGTGATGAGGCTTTCCGGCAGTACGGACTACTTTTTCAGCTACCGCTTTTCCGTTTTTGTCGTAGGCTACTACTTTCACTTCACCCGGTTCGTACTTTGTATCCATCCACATCAGGCGATAGCGGTTCTTTAGCGAACTATTATTCTTGCTTTGTTTTCCATAACTTTTGCCATTGATAAATAATTCGGCAGTAGGATAATTAGTGTACACAAAAACGGGAGTCACTTCACCTTCACGTCCCGGCCAGGTCCAGTGAGGCAGGATATGCAAAGTTTCCGCTTCCTTGTTCCACACGCTACGGTAAAGATAATAGCGGTCTTTTGGTAAACTGGCAAGGTCGATGATACCAAACATTGAACTGTGATTAGGCCATGAATCCGTATCGTATGGTGACGGTTCACCCAGATAATCGAATCCGGTCCATACGAACTGTCCGATGGTCCAATGATGATCGTCAGCTAATGCAAAGTCCTCGTCCGGAATATTCGACCAGGGACAAACCTCCACATCGTATGAAGAGCATTGATGATCTTCATATTTGGCCCCTTTCTTATCCTCCACCGGGAACTTGTACACGCCGCGTGAGCTGACAGTAGAAGCCGTTTCGCTTCCCAGAATCAGATTCTGCGGGAGTTGGTCGTATGACTCCTGATAGCGTTGCGTACGGTAATTAAGTCCCGGAATGTCAATCATTGCTGCAAATCCGTTGGCAAGTACACAAGTCACCTGGTCCATTCCGCAAGTGACAGGACGGGTAGGATCTTCACGATGGCAGATATCCTGCAGGAATTTGGCCACTTTATAACCGACAGGACTGCATTGAGTCGGTACTTCGTTGCCGATACTCCACATAACGACGCAAGGGTTGTTCCGGTAATTATGAAGCATATTTATCATATCACGTTCCGCCCATTCATCGAAGTAGCGGTGATAACCATTTTCACATTTGGCGATATCCCATTCATCGAACGGTTCGATCATCATCATAAATCCCATTTCGTCACACAACGCAACGAGTTCGGGAGTCGGCATATTATGAGAAGTACGGATCGCGTCGCATCCCATATCTTTCAATAGCGTAAGCTGATGACGCAGTGCTGCAACATTGATAGCGGCGCCCAACGGACCTAAATCGTGGTGATTACATACACCCTGAAATTTGCGGTGCTCCCCGTTCAGGTAGAACCCTTTGTCGGCAATGTATTCAATGCTGCGGATACCGAAACGTGTGGTGTAAGTATCTACCAGTTTATCATCCGCATAAATTTTAGAGACAGCCTTGTAAAGCGACGGACTTTCCGGCGACCAGAGTTTGGGTGCGTTTACAATAAAATTTTGTTCAAAAGGTTGTCCGTGATTGATACGGCTTGTATTCTCTTTCCGGGTAACAACTTTACCTTCCGGAGAAAGAATTTCCGTCTCTACACGGATGGCTGTTTTCTCACCGGCATTGTCTATCTTCGTTTGGAGACGTACGGCTGCAAAATCCTTGTTGACGTGAGGAGTTGTGATTTGCGTTCCCCATACAGGTACATGGATTTTGTCAGTCACAATCAGGTGTACATTGCGATACAGACCTGCTCCCGGATACCAGCGCGAAGATTGCGGACGGTTTTCCAAACGCACGGCAAGCGTATTGTTTTTACCGTCTTTATTCAATAAGGAAGTCACATTACAGTGAAAAGAATTGTAACCGAAAGGCCAGAAACAAGCTTCTTTTCCGTTGATGTAGACACGCGCTTCACTCATGGCACCGTCAAAAAGCAGTGTCACTTCTTTGTCGGCAGGGGCGTCAAAACTGGTACGATACCATCCGGTACCTACATAAGGAAGACCGCCGGTACGTCCTGTCTTCAAGGAAGCTTTTTTCTCAAAGTTCTGTGTCACTGCCACGTTTTGGAGGTCATTGTTCATGTCGAATGGACCAAAAATCGCCCAGTCGTGTGGAATAACAACCGATTCCCATTTAGTGTCATTGAACTCCGGCTGACTGGCCTCTTTAAAATCTCCTTTACTGAATTTCCAGTTCTTCTCCAGCAGTGCCTCACTGCGTTGCGCTTGCATAGTGCAGGCGGCGGCCATCAAAAGTACAGCTAATAACTGTTTGGGGTGTTTCATGTTCATTTTTACTTTTCAGGTATAAAATATTTTGGATTCGGCGTAAAGTTATAAAAAAGGATTCAATAATCTTATCTCTTGAAAGCATTAAATGCACTGTCCGGTTTGCCACTGTCGTCGAGCATCCCTTTGTGATAGTATTTCCATTCCTTCTTTCCTTCAAATGTAGGAAAAATGTCGGTTACACTTGTAAATATCCCGCTCTTTTTGTTCCTTTGCCATCTATTTATAAACAGAAAACTTACGTATGAGAAAACTAATTTATTTGCTTTTGTTGCCGTTGGCAGTGGCTGTGAGTGCATGTGGCGGTAAAAAAGGATCTTCAGATAATCAGTCGATGCTGGCAAGAATAGACAGTATAGATGCTCACGGATTGCAGCGTATGCAGACGTCTAAGAGCGAAACTAACTTTAAGTTCAAAGGAAAAGATTATCATTCCTTTGTTTCACGTACTCCGGACGAAAGTCTGCCTCATGTGACAAATGAGATGGGAGATACTTATGTCGACAATAAAATAGTGCTGCACCTGACACGTGGTAACGAAACGGTATTGAACAAGACATTTACCAAGAATGATTTTTCATCCGTAGTCGATGCAAAATTTCTCTCGAAATCTATATTGGAAGGAATTGTATACGACAAGACCACTCCGCAGGGCATTGTATATGCCGCAAGTGTTTGTTATCCGCAGACAGATTTGTATATGCCGCTTTCTATAACGATCACCGCCGATGGAAAAATGAGTATACGGAAAGTCGATATGCTTGAAGAAGATTTGAACGATGAAGCACCCAATTAAGCCTCCAGGCAGGTGTTGACAGCAAAATTACACAAATGTGAAAACATTTGAGACAAACGAAAGGCAACCGATGAGGTTGCCTTTCGTATTTTTGCACCGTCAACAAACTTAATATCGAATAGAATGAAGAAAAGCATTTTTATTATTTGCGTGCTGGCATCAGGATGCACGGCGATGGCTGAACAAGTCGAGAAACCCGGTCCGGCTATAGAAACACAGACTTTGGTGCCACTAACCGAGCGTGTAAATGTACAGGCAGATTCGGCATGTGTCAATCAGATTATAGATGGTTGCTGGGTAGCAGTCGGAGCTAAAAAAACGCATGCCATTCAACGTGATTTCAACCTTATGTTTAACGGAAAGCCTTCTTATCGTTTTGAACTGAAAGAAGATGATAACACATTATCCGGATATGCAGCGGGGGAAACAAAAGGACGTGCGGAATTTTCTTATTGTTATGCAACTTCCGATGATTTCAAAGGCAAACCAGCCGATACATATAAGAAAGCACAAATAATGAAAACTGTATATCATCATGGAAAAGGTATTTGTCCGCAAGGTGCTTCCCGCGATTATGAGTTTTCGGTATATATCCCTTCTACATTAGGCAGTGATGTTTCCACCATTTTTGCTCAATGGCATGGAATGCCGGATCGTACTTTGGTACAGACTCCACAGGGTGAAGTGAAGAAACTGACAGCTGATGAGTTCATGGAACTGGACAAAACTACTATTTTTAAGAAAAACATGGGATACGAAAAGAAACCCAAGCTGGACAAGCAAGGTAATCCGGTGAAAGACAAACAAGGTAATCCCGTTTATCAAGCCGGAAAGGCCAACGGATGGCTGGTGGAACAAGGTGGCTATCCTCCATTGGCATTTGGATTTTCCGGCGGATGGTTTTATATCAAAGCAAACTCCGACCGTAAATGGCTGACAGATAAAGACGACCGTTGCAACGCAAATCCGGAAAAGACACCGGTTATGAAACCTGTGACATCTACATATAAAGCATCGACCATTGCTTACAAAATGCCTTTCGCTGATTTTCCGAAAGATTGTTGGATTACATTCCGTATTCATATCGATTGGACAGTCTATGGCAAAGAGGCGGAAACAATTGTAAAGCCGGGTATGCTCGATGTACAGATGGACTATCAAGAAAAAGGGAAAAAGGTTAAGAAACACATTGTGGACAATGAGAAAATCATGATTGGACGTAACGACGATGATGGTTATTACTTTAAGTTCGGTATCTACCGTGTAGGTAATAGCACGAAGCCGGTATGTTACAATCTGGCAAACTATTCAGAGAGGTAATTAGTTAGAAGGTAGAAAGAGAGTGATATCCGGATGTCCGTTTAGTGAGCATCCGGATATTTTTTTATAGGTTAATAATCTAAAAAAATAATATCGCATTTGTCAAGTGTACTTCAAGTCTGCAAAAAGATTTGTTTTTTTGTTGTTTGCCAAATGGTATAATATATAAAATTATTAGTGATGCAAATGATGAACAAAAATGGATTTAGCCGATGTGCGGAATTCTACATCGGTCGTTTGCGGAAGGAGGGACGGTATTCCACGGCGCATGTCTACAAGAATGCCATCTTTTCTTTCAGCAAATTTTGCGGCACGTCTAATGTGTCGTTCAGACAGGTTACCCGTGAGCGTTTACGGCGTTACGGTCAGTATCTTTATGAGTGTGGCTTGAAGC
>NZ_DAWCXD010000194.1:0-7543 GCF_052357945.1 Bacteroides sp.
CTCATCATGGAAATTTGATTGGGAGTGACACCCCAACGAGTTAGTTTGCGGGCAATAATAGTAGCCCAGGCCGTGTTTCGTGAGGCTATTTCCCGCCTTCCGTCGACTTCGTTTTTCATATTTATAATATGTTTATGATCGGCAAATATACACATCATCTTAAGAGTTGCAAAGGAATGAGTGAGAATTTTGAAATGACTCTTTTTTCTGCCGGATAAAAAAAAGTTCAGGCAATTTATGGAATCTGTGTGAAATGTGCATCTCTATAATAAAAGCGAACTAATAGTAACATTTTAAAATAAGAAGTTATGAAAACAAATCAATTCAGAGCGATGATGCTCGTACTGCTAATGGCGGTTATTTCTTTAGGTAGGATGAATGCGCAAGTTATTACTGTGTCGGGTACGGTGACGGATGCAAAGGATGGAAGTCCGCTTGTAGGTTGTTCGGTACAGATCAAGGGTACTTCGAAGGGTGCAATAACGAATATGAAGGGCCAGTACACCATTCAGGCCAAGAAGGGGGAGACGTTGTTGTTCCAGTATATCGGGTATAAGCAAGAGAGAAGGGTGGTGAAATCGGCTACGCTGGATGTGAAGATGAAAGCTGATGATGTGGTATTGGAAGAATGTGTAGTGGTAGGATACGGGCATGAGCTAAAGGCTACTAAATCGGTGTCTGCTGCTTATATGGCGGTATGTCCGACACCGGGAATCATGTATGATGCTGTAAATGCGGAAGAATACGGGCAGATTCAGGAGAATGGATTTAAGAGTGTGTCGGATGCTCCGCTTTCTACTTTCTCTATTGATGTAGATGCTGCTTCTTATAGTAATATGCGTCGTTTTATCAATAAAGGTGAATTGCCTCCTGTAGATGCTATCCGTACGGAAGAATTAGTGAACTACTTTTCCTATGATTATCCGAAACCGACAGGAAGTGATCCTGTGAAAATCACGATGGAAGCCGGAGCATGTCCCTGGAATGCGGATCACCGTCTTGTGCGTATCGGCTTGAAAGCTGGAGAAATTCCGACGGATAATTTGCCTGCATCTAACTTGGTGTTTCTGATTGACGTCTCCGGCTCTATGTGGGGAGCCAACCGGTTGGATTTGGTGAAATCATCTCTCAAATTGTTGGTAAACAACTTACGGGATAAAGATAAAGTAGCTATCGTGACTTATGCAGGCAGTGCCGGTGTGAAACTGGAGGCCACTCCGGGTAGTGACAAACAGAAGATTCGTGAAGCGATAGATGAATTGACGGCAGGTGGTTCTACGGCAGGTGGTGCGGGTATCCTGTTGGCGTATAAAATAGCCAAGAAGAATTTTATCTCTAATGGTAACAACCGTATCATACTTTGCTCCGACGGTGATTTTAATGTGGGTGTTTCTTCCACCGAAGGATTGGAACAATTGATTGAAAAAGAACGTAAGAGTGGAGTGTTCCTTACCGTATTAGGTTATGGCATGGGTAATTATAAAGATAAAAAGATTCAGGTGTTGGCAGAAAAGGGAAACGGTAATCATGCTTATATAGATAACTTGCAGGAAGCCAACCGTGTTTTAGTAGGCGAATTCGGTGCTACATTGCATACGGTGGCGAAAGACGTCAAACTGCAAGTGGAATTTAATCCTTCCCAAGTGCAGGCGTATCGTTTGATTGGTTACGAAAGCCGTCTGTTGAAAGACGAAGACTTTAATAATGATGCTAAAGATGCCGGAGATATGGGTGCGGGACATACGGTAACTGCTTTTTACGAAGTGATTCCTACAGGTGCAAAGAATGAATATGTGGGTAAAATAGACGATCTGAAATATCAGAAGAAAGAGAAAGTGACGGTGAAACCGACAGGCTCTAATGATCTCCTGACTGTGAAACTGCGTTATAAAGCTCCGGATAAAGATGTCAGCAAGAAAATGGAACTTCCTTTCGTTGATAATAAAGGCAATAATGTTTCTTCCGATTTCCGCTTTGCTTCTGCAGTGGCTATGTTCGGACAGTTGCTTCGGGACTCTGATTTCAAAGGAAATGCCAGTTACGATAAAGTGATTAATCTGGCCAAACAGGGACTGAATAATGATGATAAAGGATATAGAAGAGAATTCATCCGTTTGGTTGAGGCTGCCAAAGGATTGGAAAGAACGAATAAGAACTAGGAAATCGGGCGGGAGTCATTGTGAGTGTACGCTATATGACTATGCGTAAGATTCGCAGATATGAATGAACGTAGAATTCCAGATGGATAATCGTAGAAAATGATAGTGACGGTATATGTTCGGGATAGTGACACTATCGCTGTTGTATACCGTCACTATCTTTGTCGGATAGCGTCACTATCATTTATTTCGTCCGAATTTCGTCCGACCTGAAACGAAAAATAGCCGTAAACTTATCGTTTACAGCTACTTAACTCTGCACGGGAGGAGAGGCTCGAACTCCCGACACCCGGTTTTGGAGACCGGTGCTCTACCAACTGAGCTACTCCCGTGTTTGCGGCTGCAAAGGTAGTAGAAACTTCTGAATCTCCAAACATTCGGGTAAATAAGTTTTGAATTATTTTAATTTTTCCCACTCATCGGGCTTAAAACCGACCAGAACGAAGCTGTCTGTCACTACCAATGGGCGTTTCACCAATTTACCGTTGGTTGCCAATAGTGCTATCTGTTCTTCTTCACTCATTGCAGGTAGCTTCTCGCTTAGTTTCAGCTCTTTATATACTAATCCGCTAGTGTTGAAGAATTTCTTCACTGGCAGACCGCTGCGTGGAATCCATGCCTTTAATTCTTCCACCGTAGGATTTTCTTCTACGATTAAGCGGTTGGTAAACTCAATGTTATTTTCTGTTAACCATTTCTTGGCTTTTTGGCATGTGCTGCATGCCGGGTACTGCAAAAATAATGTTGCCATATTCATTTATAATTTAATACTTGATATTTTATACTTGATACTTGAACTTCACTTCAATATCTGTAAATCCTGAAACATAATCCGGTAAGCGGCCGCTTTCTTGTCCAATGCTAATGGATACGCCCTTGATGATGAGGGCATCCGGTAAAGCCGCATGGCACGTCCTTCGAAAACAAATTCGGAGTAATCACCTACTTTGGGCTCTTCTATGTCGAATTGCTGTCGAAGAGTGTCCGTGGCTTTTTGGCCTGTGGTGACGATTGCTTTGCATTCGGGAAGTTGCCGCAGTAATGCTGCAACATCGGTAGCTTCCACTACTTCAAGAAACTTGTCCGATGCATTATCCTGCAACCGGCGAATGGATGAAGCGGTATCAAATAGGGCAATCCCCTTTTCGTTCAAAAAGTCTATGATTTGCTCGCGACAGAACGATTTTAGTGTCGAATTTAGAAAGTGATTCTTATCATTAAAGAATAAAATTCCATATATACGCCACATGTCGTTGTTTAGGTTCGGGTAGTAAAACTTCATAGACCAACGTTTTTTCTGTGGCGGAAAACTTCCCAGCATCAGAAGCTTTGATTTCGCTGGGAGAAACGGTTCTAACGGATGTGTTTCGATTTCCATAATTCCTTTCATTTTAATTTCGTACAAAAATAGTGATAATGTTTATTTCCCTCAAAATCAATGAGAAAAAATGCTAGATTTAAAATAATTAGTTATTTTTGCGGCGTGATGAACAAACAATATTTTATTATATCATTGAGAAAAGAAGTTTTTGTGAGTTGCTTCTTAATGGGCCTATTTTTCCTGGAGGGAGGAAATTGTTATGCTTCGGAGCAACAAGTGTTAAGAGGGACGATAGAAGTTCCTTCTGATAATAATACCGTGAGAGGGCGTGTTATTGATATCTATGGTGAACCACTGATCGGTGCTACAATACGCGAAAAGGGGGGAACCAATGGTACTGTGACCGATATTGATGGAAAATTCTTTTTGTCTGTACCGGATAGTGCTGTCTTACAAGTTTCTTTTGTAGGTTACAAGACTGTAGAAGTCAATGTGACAGGTCGGAATGTGCTTGAAATACGTCTTCAGGAAGATGCGGTGATGCTTGAACATGTCATCGTAACAGCCTTGGGACTTGAAAAGGATGAAGCTACATTGGCCTATTCTGTGCAAAAAATCAAGGGAGAAGAACTGAATCGTGTCAAAGAAGTAAATATGATTGCTGCCCTGGCAGGAAAAGCTGCCGGTGTGCAAATCAACAAAAACTCTTCCGGTATGGGCGGTTCCGCAAAAGTCAGTCTCCGGGGAATCCGTTCTGTATCCGGTGATAATCAACCGCTTTATGTAATAGATGGAGTGCCGATGTCGAACACCTCTTCCGAACAGGCTTATTCGGCTATTGGTGGTACGGCGAATGCGGGGAATCGTGATGGAGGAGACGGAATCTCTAACCTGAATCCGGAAGATGTGGAAAGCATCAGTATCCTGAAAGGTGCTCCTGCTGCGGCTTTATATGGTAGCATGGCTGCTAACGGAGTGATTCTTATTACGACTAAAAAAGGAAACTCTGCCGGGCAAAGGAATATAAATTTCTCTACGGGACTCACTTTCGAGAAAGCATTCAGTATGCCTAAAATGCAGAATCGTTATGGTGTCAGTGATGTGGTAGACAGTTGGGGCGAGAAAGAGAATCTGATGGCTTATGATAATCTGAATGACTTCTTCCGTACCGGATTGACATCAATGACTTCCGTATCTATCAGTTATGGAAATGAAAACCTGCAAACTTATTTCTCCTATGCCAATACTACCGGAAAGGGGATAATCGACAAGAATAAACTGAAAAAGCATAATATAAACTTGCGTGAGACGGCTACTATGTTCGACAAACGTCTGAAACTGGACGGTAGTGTGAATGTCATGAAACAAACCGTCGAGAATAAGCCGGTATCGGGAGGTTTCTATATGAATCCGTTGGTAGGGCTCTACCGTTTCCCTCGTGGAGAGGATTTGTCTTATTATAAAGATCATTTTGAAACCTATGACGAAGAACGGAAACTGGGTGTGCAGAACTGGCATACGTTTACCGAAGACTTCGAACAGAATCCGTATTGGATAACGAACCGCATACAAAGTAAAGAAACACGTACGCGCGTTATTCTTTCTCTTTCAGCAAACTTTAAGGTAAATGACTGGCTGACGATTCAAGCCCGTGGAAACATGGATTACTGGGCGGACAAGTTACGCCAGAAATTCTATGCGTCTACCGCCACCGCCCTGTGTGGAGCGAACGGACGATATATTGAGATGGATTATCAGGAAACGCAGATGTATGGTGATGTCATGGCGATGGTGAAGAAAACCTGGGGCGATTTTACGTTGGATGCGGCGATTGGTGGTAGTATAAATGATAGAGTCGTCAATTCTACCCGATATGATTCGAAAAATGCATCTCTGAAGTTTGCTAATGTGTTTAATATAGCCAATATCGTTATGAACAGCTCTGCCAGTATTGACCAGCGAATAGATCAACGCCGTCAGTTGCAATCTATATTCGGTACGGCACAGATCGGTTATAAGGAAAAACTATTTCTTGATTTGACGGCCCGTAATGACTGGGCGTCAACCTTGTCATATACCAAACATGAAAAATCCGGATTCGCTTATCCTTCTGTAGGGCTTTCCATGCTGCTTGATAAATGGGTGAAGTTACCCGAGTGGGTTTCTTTCGCTAAATTGCGTGGCGCTTATAGTAAAGTAGGGAATGATATTCCTCCATTTATCACTAATTCCTTTTCGCATATCAATGCCGGTGGCGAGATACAGGCGAATGATGCCGCACCTTTTAAGGATATGGAGCCGGAAATGACTCATGCCATCGAATTTGGAACTGAATGGCGATTCTTTCAACACCGTTTAGGGGTTAATCTGACTTATTATCGTACCAATACTTATAATCAATTCTTCAAACTTCCCGCACTTGCAGGCGATAAGTATGCTTACCGATATGTAAATGCCGGGAATATCCAGAACCGAGGATGGGAATTGACACTGAATGGAACTCCCGTATTAACTCCTGATTTCAACTGGAAAACTTCTGTAAACTTCTCTACCAATAAGAATAAGATAGTGAAGTTGCACGAAGATCTGAAAGAAATGATTTACGGGCCTACCAGTTTTTCTTCCAGCTATGCCATGAAGCTTATTAAAGGCGGTTCTATCGGTGATATTTATGGTAAGGCTTTTGTGCGTGATGATGCAGGCAATATCGTCTACGAAACAGAGGGTGATAATAAAGGACTTCCATTGGTGGAGGGCGATGGGAATACGGTGAAAGTAGGCAATGCCAACCCTGTCTTTATGATGGGATGGGACCATACATTCTCTTACAAAGGCTTCACCATTTATTTTCTGCTTGATTGGCGTTACGGAGGCGAAGTTCTTTCGCAGACGCAGGCGGAAATGGATCTTTATGGAGTATCTGAAATAACGGCCGATGCGCGTGACAGGGGATATGTAATGCTCGACGGTCAGCGTATAGACAATGTGAAAGGATTCTATAAAATAGTAGGCGGGCGTGCCGGGGTGACGGAATATTATATGTATGATGCTACGAATTTACGGTTGCGTGAAGTATCATTGAGCTATAATTTCTCCAAGAAGTGGATACAGAAAACGAAGGTACTGAAAGATGTTCAGCTTTCGTTTGTAGCTCGCAATCTATGTTTCTTGTATAAGAAAGCTCCTTTTGATCCGGATCTGGTACTTTCTACCGGAAATGATAATCAAGGAATTGAAGTGTTCGGAATGCCTACGACCCGTAGTCTGGGCTTTACTCTGAAATGTGAATTTTAAAGGCAAGAGAGAGAAATGAAGAGAAAATTTGTATATCTATATTTGTTGGGGTTATTGCTGTTTTCTGTAGCTTGTACCGGTAACTTCCGTGATTACAATACCGATTTGTCCGGTATCACGGATGATGACTTGATTATTGATGACAATGGCTATGGAATCCGTTTGGGAATTATTCAGCAAGGTATTTATTTTAATTACGACTACGGAAAAGGAAAGAACTGGCCTTTCCAGCTGATACAGAATCTGAACGCGGACATGTTCAGTGGGTATATGCATGACGGCAAACCTCTGAACGGGGGCTCGCATAATTCCGATTATAATATGCAGGACGGCTGGAATAGCGCCATGTGGACACACATGTATTCTTATATTTTCCCACAGATATATCAGTCGGAGAATGCTACCCGAAATACACATCCTGCTCTGTTCGGGATAACGAAAATATTAAAGGTGGAAGCGATGCATCGTGTGACGGATTATTATGGTCCTATCATTTATAAGAATTTTGCTAATGCCGAAAAACATTACCGTCCGGATAAACAAGAGGATGTCTATTATGAGTTTTTCAATGAACTCGATTCTGCTGTAGTTGCTCTCACCAACTATATAGATGAGAAACCGGAATCCAATGGATTTGCACGTTTTGATATTTTGTTGGATGGGAAATACGCTTCCTGGGTGAAGTTTGCCAATTCGTTGCGTTTGCGGTTGGCAATGCGTATTGCCTCTGTTGCTCCCGATAAGGCTTGTGCTGAAATACAGAAAATAA
>NZ_DAWCXD010000195.1:0-7452 GCF_052357945.1 Bacteroides sp.
GCAAAGGTAAAAATGACTGATAGGATAAACAAGAGCCATACAATGAGTGCTTACGAAACTACGATGAATAAAGGGTTTGATAATGCAGGTGATAGGTTGAAAGAGGATTTACGTTTTTATCTATGAGAGTGGTTGTTTATTGTTTGTTCATTGAAAAAGGAAAATATGAATATAAACAAATAGTTTGTGGATAGTCTCATTATGTTGTAAGCTACTAAATTTGTAGCCAATAATAGAGCATATATTATGAAAAGACTACTATTCATTTTTTCCTTTTTTTTCTTGTTCGTGTTAAACGGAAAAACGCAGGAAGTAGAGGTCCTGACATTAGAGGACTGTCTCCGCATTGGTATTGACAATAACTTGTCGTTAGAAGGGAAACGCCGAGAAATACAGAAAAGTAAATATGGCGTATCTGAAAACCGTTCGAAGCTGTTGCCGCAAATTAATGCGATAGCCGGTTATAGTAATAACTTCGATCCTCCGGTGTCCGTTACAGACGGATCGTCTTACGGTGTTCCTTATAATATAACGCAGACGCTGCAACATTCTGCTAATGCAGGACTGGAAATGCAAATGCCGCTTTTCAATCAGACTCTTTATACTTCTATGTCCATAGCTAAAGTGATGGAAGAAATCAGCCGTCTGTCTTATGGAAAAGCCAGGGAAGATGTTATTCTCCAAATCAGTAAGATGTATTATCTCGGACAGGTCACGGCCGAACAAATCATGCTGATAAAAGCTAATATTACCCGTCTGGAGGAATTGAGAGATATAACGCAGGCTTTCTTCGATAACGGAATGTCTATGGAAGTCGATCTGAAAAGAGTCAATATCAATTTGGAAAATCTGAAGGTGCAATATGACAATGCACAAGCAATGATGAAACAGCAATTGAATATGCTGAAATACATTATGGATTATCCGGCTGAAAAGGAAATCGCGCTGACACCGGTAAATACCGATAGCATTACTACGGTAGCCCTGACCGGCTTGTCGGAAAATATCTATGAACTTCAACTTTCACAATCGCAAGTACAACTGGCGGAACGACAAAAGAAGATCATTACTAATGGATATATCCCTTCTCTTAGTCTGACAGGTAGCTGGCGATATGCCGCATATACGGATAAAGGTTATCATTGGTTCCACTCCGGTCCGTCCAATCAATGGTTTCGTTCTTATGGAGTGGGACTAACCTTGCGTATTCCGATTTTCGACGGACTGGATAAAACCTATAAAATAAAGAAGGCGATGATCGATATAGAGAATAAAAGACTGGCATGGGAAGATGCCCGGAAGAATTTGCAAACTCAATATCTGAATGCTGTGAACGACCTGATGAACAATCAGCGTAACTTTAAGAAACAGAAGGATAACTACTTGCTTGCCGAAGATGTGTACGCAGTCACTTCCGATCGTTACCGGGAAGGCATTGCTTCCATGACGGAAGTGCTGCAAGATGAAATGCAGATGAGTGAAGCTCAAAACAACTATATCAGTGCACATTATAACTATCGGGTGACTAACCTGGTGCTGCTTAAACTGACCGGACAAATAGAATCATTAGTCAAATAATACGCAAATAACAATCATAAATATGGAAACAATGGAAAATAACCTTCCTTCCGCTACTCATCGGGAGAAAGCAAAAAAAATGAAGAAACTTCGTCGCTGGCAGATTGCTATCAGCCTTCTCGGAGTGGCTATTATTGTTTGGGGAGTGATTGAAGTGATCTGCCTTTTTTTGAATTATAGCCAGACGGAGACTAGTAACGATGCACAAATAGAACAATATGTGTCTCCTATCAATCTACGTGCTTCAGGTTACATTGACAAAATCTACTTTACAGAACATCAGGAGGTGCATAAAGGAGATACTTTGCTGGTACTGGATGATCGTGAATATAAAATTCGCGTAATGGAGGCTGAAGCTGCCTTGAAAGATGCGCAAGCCGGTGCGACGGTCATCAATGCAACACTCAATACTACGCAGACAACAGCATCTGTTTACGATGCGTCTATTGCCGAGATTGAAGTACGTTTGGCGAAACTGGAAAAAGACCGGAAACGATATGAGAACCTCGTGAAACGAAATGCGGCTACTCCTATCCAACTTGAACAGATTGTCACTGATTATGAAGCTACGCGTAAGAAGCTGGAAGCTACGAAAAGGCAGAAAAAAGCAGCTCTTTCCGGTGTAGATGAAGTGTCCTACCGTCGCATGAATACCGAAGCGGCTATTCAAAGAGCAACAGCTGCGCTCGAAATGGCCCGGTTGAATCTTTCCTATACGGTTGTAATAGCTCCTTGTGACGGAAAACTCGGCCGTCGCTCATTAGAGGAAGGACAGTTTATTTCGGCAGGGCAGACCATCACCTATATTCTTCCTGATACCCAGAAATGGATCGTTGCCAATTATAAGGAGACACAAATCGAGAACCTGCATATCGGACAGGAAGTATTTGTCACAGTAGATGCCATTAGCGATAAAGAGTTTAAAGGCAAAGTCACCTCTATATCAGGAGCTACCGGCTCCAAATATTCATTAGTGCCGACCGATAACTCCGCAGGCAACTTTGTGAAGATCCAACAGCGCATCCCCGTACGCATCGACTTCACCGATTTATCAAAAGAAGACAATGAACGATTAGCAGCAGGCATGATGGTAGTAGTGAAAGCCAAACTCTAACCACCGTGCACCTATAATTCATAAATCATAATTCATAAATCAAAAATTAATGCCCTCTTATCCTAAAAATTATCCTTTCTATAGCTGGATGCCCAAGCCGTTGGGTATTATCATTCTGTTATTCTTCTTTCTGCCGATTCTTACGGTAGGCGGGGTTTATTCGGTGAATAGCACCGAAATGATGAGCGGGCTTGGCATTATATCCGAGCATATCCAGTTTGCCAATTTTGTAACTTCTATTGGTATGGCAGCCTTTGCGCCTTTCCTATATCAGTTGGTGTGTGTACGGCGGGAGAAGATGATGTGTATTGTCGGGTTTGCGTTCATGTATATATTCAGTTATATCTGTGCAAAGACAGACAGCGTTTTTCTGTTGGCGCTTTGTAGTCTTCTGACGGGTTTCTTGCGTATGGTACTGATGATGGTCAATCTGTTCACGCTCATTTGGTATGCAGGTGGAATGGAAGCTACCCGCAATATTACTCCGGGCTTGGAGCCGAAAGATACTGCCGGTTGGAATAAATTGGACATTGAAAGATGTGTGAGTCAGCCGGCTGTTTATCTGTTTTTTATGATTCTAGGACAGTCGGGCACAGCATTGACGGCTTGGCTGTCCTTTGAATATGAGTGGAAATATGTGTATTACTTTATGATGGGGATTCTTTTGATCTCTATTTTGCTCCTGTTTATTACCATGCCGAATTATAAGTTTCCCGGAAGGTTTCCTATTAATTTCCGTAAGTTCGGCAATGTTACTGCATTTTGCATCTCGCTGACTTGTCTCACGTATGTGCTGGTTTATGGAAAAGTACTCGACTGGTATGATGACGAATCTATCTGTTGGGCGACAGCTGTAAGTATTCTTTTTGCGGGAGTTTTTCTTTATATGAACGTAACGCGCCGGTCGCCTTATGTTTTGCTGGATGCGTTCAAACTGCGTACTATACGTATGGGAGCATTACTTTACTTATTATTGATGGTGATAAACTCCAGTGCTATGTTTGTCAATGTGTTTGCAGGAGTGGGGATGCATCTCGATAATCTGCAAAATGCTTCATTAGGTAATTGGTGTATGGTAGGTTATGCTGTTGGTGCCGTGATTGCTATGGTGTTGGGAGGTAAAGGATTACATTTTAAGTATCTGTTTGCGATGGGATTCTTCTTCCTGTCTTTATCAGCAGTTTTCATGTATTTCGAGGTGCAGACAGCAGGAGTTTACGAGCGTCTGAAATACGCAGTTATCATCCGTGCCACAGGCATGATGATTCTGTATGCGTTGACGGCTGCTTATGCCAATCAACGTATGCCTTTTAAATATCTTTCCACCTGGATCTGTATTATGCTTACTGTGCGTATGGTTGTGGGACCGAGTATCGGCGGAGCAATTTATACAAATGTTTTGCAGGAGCGGCAGCAACACTATATCACCCGTTATGCGCAAAATGTGGACCTGCTTAATCCGGATGCTTCCACTTCTTTCCTTGGTACGGTACAAGGTATGAAATATCAGGGAAAGAGTGAGACGGAAGCCCGTAACATGGCTGCTATATCTACCAAAGGGCGTATTCAGGTGCAGGCCACGCTCTCTGCACTTAAAGAGATGGCAGGATGGACAATTTATGGTGGGTTAATTTGTATGATATTTGTGCTTGTTGTTCCTTATCCTAAACGAAAATTGCTAACTTAGTGTCGTTTTTGATAATGATCTGTTAATATATTAGTATGATGACTGGCGGACAAGATCGTTTATTGCAGTTTGATCGCAATTTGTTAAGTGGGAAAAATATATGTAGTTCCGAAGGGATATTTGTAAATTTTCCACCCTCACTGAAGAAACCTTTTCAAATGAAAGGACTGGGGCTGATTATTTGCCGCCAGGGTAATTTCCAGTTTTCGCTTAATCAGAAAAAGCATTTCGCAGGAGCAGGCGAAAGTTTGTTTATTCCCGAAGACGGCGAGTTTCAGGTTTTGCAAGAGTCGGAAGACATGGAGGTACGGATTTTGATTTATCAGATAGAACCGATCCGGGATATTATGGGGAATCTGGTTGTTTCCATGTATATGTATTCCCGTCTTACTCCCGAAGAACCTTCTTGTGTCTGGTCTACTGGTGAGGAAGAAGAGATCGTAAAGTATATGTCCTTATTGGACAATGTATTACAGTCGGAAGAAAATTCATTTAAACTTTATGAGCAGAAATTACTTCTACTTGCATTGACGTACAGGATTTGCTCTATTTATAATCGCAAACTCGTCAATGACGGGCGGGAAGTGGGAGGACGCAAAAATGAGGTCTTTATTCACTTGATCCAGTTAATCGAAAAATATTATATGCAGGAACGGGGTGTTGAGTTTTATGCGGATAAATTGTGTTTGTCTCCTAAATATCTTTCTGCCGTTTCTAAGAGTATCTGCGGATATACCGTGCAGGAACTTGTATTCAAAGCTATCATTCGTAAAAGCATCTCATTGCTTAAAAATACGCAGAAAGATATTCAGGAGATTTCAAATGTCTTCGGTTTCCCCAATGCTTCTTATTTCGGTACGTTCTTTAAGAAGCAGGTTGGGGTTTCACCGCAGCAATATCGGAAGAATCTTTAAACATTTATTCTTTTTCACCATAGGCAAGATCGCCTGCATCGCCCAGTCCCGGAACAATGTAAGAATGTTCGTTGAGTTCGGGATCGATGGCTGCGCACCAGATTGTTGTCTTGTCTTCAGGAAATACATTCTTTATATGATCGATAGCCTTTTGACTGGCGATAATCGAAGCAACATGAATTTCGGCAGGGTGTCCTTTGGTCAGCATTGCCTGGTAACTAAGCTCCATACTGCCTCCTGTTGCCAGCATAGGGTCGGTGATAATCAGCGTTTTGTCATCAATGCGGGGAGAAGCGATATATTCTATATGTATATCGAATTTTAGCGTATCTTTATATTTGCGGTAAGCGGAAACAAACGCATTCTCCGCCCCGTCGAAATAACTAAGGAAACCTTGATGGAAAGGCAGACCAGCACGCAGGATCGTACTGATTACTAAATTGTTGTCCGGCGTACTGACCGGAGCGATTCCCAGTGGTGTCTGGATGTTCTTTACCGAGTATTTAAACTCTTTACTCATTTCATAAGCCATGATTTCTCCGATCCGTTCGATGTTACGGCGGAAACGCAGGCGGTCGTTCTGAACTTCTACATTTCTAATTTCGGATATGTACTGGTTTAGAATCGAATTAGTTTGGCCAAAATCAATTACTTTCATATTATATTTTAATCAAATTTTAATCTCATTTTCATAGTATTGATAACATACTGGCTTGCAAAGTAAACGATAATCTTTCAAATTGCAATATTCAGTTTGCAGATATTGTTAGGAATTTATAAAAGAGTTTCAATTAGGGAAAAATTTCTCTAATACCTTCTTCCTTTCCAAAGAAAGTATTACTTTTGTTGCCGGATTTACAAGGGGGTATTCTAAGCTCCCATGTTAAGGTGAAAAGAGATAGAAAACAAAATACCAATTTTAATTAATTCAAAGAAAATGGCAAATTTAGATTTAAGCAAGTACGGCATCACAGGTGTGACCGAGATTTTGCACAATCCGTCTTATGATGTTTTGTTCGCTGAAGAAACAAAACCGAGTCTGGAAGGCTTTGAAAAAGGTCAAGTAACTGAATTAGGCGCTGTGAACGTGATGACAGGTATCTATACCGGTCGTTCTCCTAAAGATAAATTCTTCGTTAAGAATGAAGCTTCTGCTGATTCTGTATGGTGGACTTCTGAAGATTACAAAAACGACAACAAACCATGTACTGAAGAAGCTTGGGCTGATTTGAAAGCTAAAGCTGTAAAACAACTTTCCGGCAAACGTTTGTTCGTTGTTGATACTTTCTGTGGTGCTAACGAAGCTACTCGTATGAAAGTACGTTTCATCATGGAAGTAGCTTGGCAGGCTCATTTCGTAACTAACATGTTCATCCGCCCGACTGCTGAAGAACTGGAAGCTTACGGAGAACCTGATTTTGTATGTTTCAATGCATCTAAAGCAAAAGTTGACAACTATAAAGAACTGGGCTTGAACTCTGAAACAGCTACTGTTTTCAACTTGAAGACTAAAGAACAAGTTATCCTGAACACTTGGTACGGTGGTGAAATGAAGAAAGGTATGTTCTCTATCATGAACTACATGAACCCGCTTCGTGGTATCGCTTCTATGCACTGCTCTGCTAACACTGATATGGAAGGAACTAGCTCTGCTATCTTCTTCGGATTGTCTGGTACAGGTAAGACTACTTTGTCTACTGACCCGAAACGTAAATTGATCGGTGATGACGAACACGGATGGGATAACGAAGGTGTATTCAACTACGAAGGTGGTTGCTACGCTAAGGTTATCAACTTGGATAAAGATAGTGAACCGGATATCTACAATGCTATCAAACGTGACGCATTACTTGAAAACGTAACTGTTGACGCTAACGGTAAGATTGATTTCACAGACAAGAGCGTGACTGAAAACACTCGTGTTTCTTATCCTATCTATCACATCGAAAACATCGTTAAACCGGTTTCTAAAGGTCCTCACGCAAAACAAGTTATTTTCTTGTCTGCTGATGCGTTTGGTGTATTGCCTCCAGTATCTATCCTGAACCCGGAACAGGCTCAATACTACTTCTTGTCTGGATTTACAGCTAAATTAGCTGGTACGGAACGTGGTATCACTGAACCGACTCCGACATTCTCTGCTTGCTTCGGTGCTGCTT
>NZ_DAWCXD010000196.1:0-7336 GCF_052357945.1 Bacteroides sp.
TCCTGGATAACAACGATTTGGAACGTGAACGTGGTATAACGATTCTCTCCAAAAATGTATCCATCAATTACAACGGTACAAAGATTAATATTATTGATACTCCGGGACACAGCGACTTCGGTGGTGAGGTAGAACGTGTATTGAATATGGCCGACGGTTGTATTCTGTTGGTAGACGCCTTTGAAGGTCCGATGCCCCAGACTCGTTTCGTACTGCAAAAAGCGCTGGAGATCGGTTTGAAACCTATCGTGGTAGTTAATAAGGTAGATAAACCTAACTGCCGTCCGGAAGAAGTTTACGAAATGGTTTTCGATTTGATGTTCAGCCTGAATGCAACGGAAGACCAACTAGACTTCCCCGTAATCTATGGTTCCGCCAAAAACAACTGGATGAGCACCGACTGGAAGCAACAGACTGACAGTATTACTCCGCTACTGGATTGTATCATCGAAAATATTCCGGCACCTAAACAACTGGAGGGTACGCCCCAGATGTTGATTACTTCTCTGGATTATTCTTCTTATACCGGTCGTATCGCCGTAGGTCGCGTACATCGCGGTACATTAAAAGAAGGTATGAATATAACGCTTGCGAAACGCAATGGCGATATGTTCAAGAGCAAAATCAAAGAACTCCATGTTTTCGAAGGTTTAGGCCGCGTGAAAACAAACGAAGTTTCTTCCGGTGACATCTGCGCACTAGTAGGTATCGACGGATTCGAGATTGGAGATACAGTTTGTGATTTCGAAAATCCGGAAGCATTGCCGCCAATCGCCATTGATGAGCCGACCATGAGTATGTTGTTTGCGATCAACGATTCTCCTTTCTTCGGCAAAGATGGTAAGTTTGTGACTTCACGCCACATCCATGACCGCCTGATGAAAGAACTCGATAAGAACCTGGCTCTCCGTGTAAGGAAGAGTGAAGAAGACGGTAAATGGATTGTTTCCGGCCGTGGTGTACTCCACCTTTCTGTATTGATCGAAACGATGCGTCGTGAGGGATACGAATTGCAGGTAGGTCAGCCGCAGGTTATCTTCAGAGAAATCGACGGTGTGAAATGCGAGCCGATTGAAGAGCTGACCATCAATGTACCGGAAGAATATTCCAGCAAAATTATAGATATGGTTACTCGCCGTAAAGGTGAAATGGTCAAGATGGAAAATACAGGTGAACGTATCAATCTTGAGTTCAATATGCCTTCACGCGGTATCATCGGTTTGCGTACCAATGTACTGACTGCCTCTGCCGGCGAAGCCATCATGGCACACCGCTTCAAAGAATATCAACCGCACAAAGGAGAAATCGAACGTCGTACGAACGGTTCTATGATTGCTATGGAAAGCGGAACAGCTTTTGCTTATGCCATCGACAAATTGCAGGATCGCGGTAAATTCTTTATCTTCCCGCAGGACGAAGTTTATGCAGGACAAGTAGTAGGCGAACACTCTCATGACAACGACCTGGTTATCAACGTAACCAAATCGAAGAAATTGACGAATATGCGTGCTTCCGGTTCGGATGATAAAGTACGCCTGATTCCACCTATCCAGTTCTCGCTTGAAGAAGCACTGGAATATATTAAGGAAGATGAATATGTAGAAGTTACTCCTAAAGCAATGCGTATGCGTAAAGTGATTTTGGACGAAACCGAACGTAAACGTGCAAACAAGAACTAACTATTCTTTCATAATATCATAAAAGAGAACCCCGGTTAAACACAGCGTTTAACCGGGGTTCTCTTTTTCCCATAAGTATTACTAATACAACAGTAATCCTACCACACCCGCCAGACAAATCAACAGAATAGGATGAAGATTCCATTTCCATGTAACCAAAAAGGCGGCTGCGAAAATACCGATACTTTTATAGTCTATAAAATTCTCTCTATTCATCATAAGTAATGCAGCCGAAGCAATCAGCGCGACCGACATAGGAAGCAGTCCAGACATAGCCGCTTTAATATACTTATTATCCTTACACTTCGCAAAGAAATAAGAAATGAGCAACACCAAAATAAAAGAAGGCAAGCAAACGGCTACAGTGGCCAACACAGCTCCCCAAACACTTTGTGTTACCGCATAACCTACGTAAGTAGCACTATTTATGCCAATCGGTCCCGGAGTCATCTGCGAAATTGCGACCACATCCGTAAATTGTTGAGGAGTCAGCCAATGATGAAGATCCACTATTTCATGTTGAATCAGGGAAAGCATCGCATATCCACCCCCAAAACCGAACATACCTATTTTAAGATACACCCAAAGTAATTGCCAATATATCATACCTGTTTATTCGCTATTTTTTCTTTCAACCATAATGTATATACCAATCCCCCTATAATTCCGGCCACCACAATATAAATAGGTGATAAGCCGAACTGCCAGATCAACACGGTAGCTATGGCAGGAGCAACCAACTGAAAATACTTCAGTTTCAAAGCTCTAACAGCAGAAATGCAAGGAAACAGAATCAATGCTACCACGGCAGGACGTATTCCATTAAAGATACGAATCATCACTTCATTATCCTGAAACTGTGCAAAAAACATGGCTATCAGCATCATAATAACGAAAGAGGGAAGAATCGTAGCCAATGCACACACCAGGCTACCACCCACCTTATACAACTTATATCCTACAAAAATAGAAATATTCACTGCAAACACACCCGGAAGCGACTGCGTCAAAGCAAACATCTCCATAAATTCTTCTTTATTCATCCATTGCCTGTTAACAATCTCCCGTTCAATCAACGGAATCATGGCATAACCGCCACCAATAGTAAACATTCCAATCTTCGCAAATGTCACGAATAATTTTAAATACTCCAGTACCATCCTTTCTTTCTAATTTTCCGATATTTTGTGTTTATTTTTTAATGAGCCCTTTGGCTGCATCATATCCAATCTGATAACTGCGTCCTTTCACAGTTTTAAAGGAGATAGTCTGATCCGCATACTTTATGACACAGTCGCCTCCTGCATTAGAGCGTACAACAGCTTCTTTCAATTGATGATTCTCCCAGATCACATCCACCTCAAAATTTCCTTTTGCACAGATACCACTGATAGAACCGTCTTTCCATGCATCCGGCAAAGCCGGTAATAATTGAATAAAGCCCATGTGACTTTGGAGCAGCATTTCGGTGATTCCCGCTGTCCCACCAAGGTTCCCATCAATTTGGAAAGGCGGATGCGTATCCCACAAATTATCCATGGTTCCGTTCTTCAATAAATTGCCGAATAAAGTATAAGCATGATTACCATCCTGCAAACGCGCCCACTGATTCAACTTCCAACCCATACTCCAACCGGTAGCACCATCACCACGATGCACTAATACCACTTTAGCAGCTTTCGCCAGTTCGGGAGTAGTGACCGGAGAAACAGTATGTCCCGGATGCAGGCCGAACAAATGATTCACATGACGATGTTCATCTTTCGGATCATCAATATCTACCGACCATTCCATCAACTGACCATAACGACCTATTTGATAGGGAACGAGATTGGCAAGCACATGCTCCCATTGCTTACGTTCTTTCTTATCTACACCCAACACCTTGCTTGCTTCAATCGCATCCATCAGAATTTCACGCACTACGGCATGCACAAAAGTAGCTCCCTGATCGATAGGACCATGCTCGGGCGAAGTGGACGGAGCAGCCGTATAGGTTCCATCCGGCTTATGCCACAGGTAATCGACTGCAAAATCCGCACTACTCTTAATTAGTTCATAGCCGGTTTCTTTCAGAAATTTCAAGTCTCTTGTATAGTCGTAATACTCCCATATATGGGTAGCCAACCAAGGCCCTGCCATCGGATTGAAGTTCCACGACATATCCTGACTTTCCAACGGAGTGGTAAAGCCGAAAATATTGCCGGAAATAGACGCCGTCCATCCTCTTGCTCCGAAATAAGCTTGCGCAGTCTTCTCGCCCGGTTTCACAAGTGTACGGATAAAGTCTATCAACGGAAGCACACACTCATTTAAGTTGGTAGAACAAGCAGGCCAATAATTCATCTGGATATTGATGTTATTATGATAATCCACACGCCACGGTCCATCAACATTATTGTGCCAAATCCCCTGCAGATTAGCAGGCATATTGCCCGGACGGGAACTGACAATCAGAAGATAACGTCCAAATTGATAATACAACTCTTCCAGATAATAATCCGGCTGTCCTTTCCGATAATTTTTCAGACGTTGAGAAGTAGGCAAGTTCACTCCTTTCACCCCTGGATTCAGATTCAGCCGAACCCGGTTGAACAGAGTAGCATAATCATTATAATGCTGATTGAATAAAGCTGTATATCCCTGCGCCATTGCATTATTCATCCACTGCTTTGTAGTTTCTTCGGGATTAACGCCTATATATGTTTTCGGATCTTTAAAATCCGGATCAAAATTAATCTTATAGTCAGTGTCCGCTGTGATATAAAATACAACTTCGTCCGCATCCTTCACCATTAACTTTCCATCTGCATTAGACAGTGTTCCTCCTTTTGTCTCTGCCTGAATGCGCACAACATATTTCATTCCATTATTATCCAAAGAAGCTGTGTAAACCAGTCCTTTATTTCCATCAGAAACCATACAGCCGGTAGACAGGGGATTGGGCGCATAACTGAAAACCAGATTTTGTTTCCCCGATTGATCCGCGCTAAAACGTACCACCATTACATTAGCAGGGTAAGAGATAAAAAAGTTACGTTGATAAGCCACACGATCCTTTTTGAATTGTACGACTGCCATAGCCGAATCCAAAGAAAGAATGCGCTTATAATCGCTCATTCCTATCATATTCAGTCCGGTTTCTACATAAAATTCTCCCATTGTAGTAAAACTACCGAAACGGAAAGGATTTTCTCTGTCAGCTTCATACGACACTTCACTATTGAAGTTCTGTCGCGTCAGCATTTCAGCCTTTTTCTGATCTCCCTCTGTAAATGCTTTGCGTATTTCATCTAAAAGATGGGCCGATTGTTTATTGACATTCCAATAGTAGTCCGCACCTTTCTCTGTGTTCGGACCACCGCGCCAAAGTGTTTTTTCATTGAAAGTGATACGTTCGGCTTCCACTGACCCCATAATATTTGCACCGAGGCTACCGTTACCAATAGGCAATGACTGTGACTCCCAACTGGCATCCAGATTATGTCCGCTTCCCGCTGTTACCGGTTTATTTTCACCTTTCCACAAATCCGGTCTTCCGCCATACCAGGCAGCATATCCCTGCAAAGTATTGGGAGTGTCAAACCAGATGGAAAGTCCTTGAGTATAATCTATTTCTCCGGCATAAAGCCCGGAGGTAAGGAATAGGGAACTAATAAGAAGGAAATAAAAATTCTTCATGGTCGTCGCGTCGTTATTTAAGATTAAGAACCCATTTATAGTCTGTACAAAAGTAGTCAAAATATATATCTAATAAAAATAAAACAGAATCTCAACAACCTCTATAACGAGGTAAAATTACATCAAACTACCCGACAGCAATTTTTTCACTACCCAATACCCGACTCTGGCCTCTGAAATCCCCGACAACAACCGATGAGGACAGACAAACGCATCATCAATAATTTCTGCTTCCATATAATAAAAGCAACAGGAAGAATCCTTTTCAAAGGCTTTCGCATATTCCAAAATATGTGTCGATATCAAGAAATGACAATGAGAGAAGCCTTTCAGTAACTCATTGACGGCAACGGAGGCTTCAAACGCATCTTTAGCATTCGTCCCACGAAACATCTCATCTAATACCACCAAACAGCGTCTTCCGGTCACAGCTTTTTGCATCACTTCTTTAATACGGAGTACTTCCGCCATAAAATGACTTCGTCCGTCCCGCAAAGAATCCGGCAGATTAATAGAGGTATAAATCCCCTCGTAAAGAGGACAAATCATTGATTTCACAGGAACAGGCAAACCGCAATGTGCCAACCAGACAGCTAAGGTCAATGCCTTTAAAGTTGTTGACTTCCCCGCCATATTAGAGCCTGTAAAAATGCATATATTTCCCCGGGACATCTGCCAACTGTTTGGCTGCGCACCTTTCACAAAAGGATGAACGACTCCCTCCACTGAGAAGTCCATTGTCGGTACCATTACCGGCATACAACAGAAATTCTTCTCTTTTGCCACCCGGTGAGCTGTACGGCAAACATCAAGTAGATATATAACAGACAGAAGTTCCTTCAAAGATAACAACCGAGTACACCGAAACAGATAATCGAATTTGTCTATGACAAAGTTAGACAGTCGTTTTTCCTCATCAGAGGTCTGCTCCAACACTTCCTTCAATTCACTTCCATGGAGAATATTATCAATCATAGCAGCAGATTCTTTTATGAGTTGCGGGGCGTCCTGTGGTAGTTCTGTCGCCCATTCCTTCAAACAATGCAAGAGATGAACCACTAATTTCACCCCTCTGCAGATTACATAACGGGTGGAATCATATCGCACCAGACGGTCGATAACAGTAGCACATGAAAGTAGAATATGAGCTTCCCGTATCTGGTCACGATAAGCCAGGTAATACTCTATAAAATCCAACTCTTCTTCATTCAAAAGAAGTTCGGGCAAAGCATCCCAAACAATAGTCTCCTGTCTTTTACGGATTTCCTCCAAATCACTTAGCGGATACATAATCCAGTTCAACATCAGCGCTTTTCCTTCTTTTGTCTCAGTTTTGGAAAACAAAGAGAAAAGAAATTGTTCATTACTAGCAGTCTCTGTAATGCTTAGATCCGCATAGGTCTGTTTGTCAGTAGCTAGATATACCATGACCGCTTTTAAAGGTTAGTACTCCTGTTTTGGCAAATATAGGGAAAAGTTTTAAACAGACAGCATTTATTCTCATAGAAAGGCACAAGTATAAACAAAAAAGGCGGTTCGAAATCGAACCGCCTTCCATATTATATCTGATTCTCCAATTAGAGTTTCGGACCAGCAGCAACCAAAGCCTTACCAGCTTCGTTACCAGTAAATTTAGCGAAGTTCTTGATGAAACGTCCAGCCAAATCTTTTGCTTTTTCTTCCCATTTGCAAGCACATTCGTAAGTGTCGCGTGGATCAAGGATCTTCGGATCAACACCCGGAAGTTCTGTAGGAACAACAAAGTCGAAGAAAGGAATAACCTTAGTAGGAGCTTTGTCAATAGAACCATCAAGGATAGCGTCGATAATACCACGAGTATCTTTGATAGAGATACGTTTGCCAGAACCATTCCAACCAGTGTTAACCAAATATGCTTTAGCACCAGTCATTTCCATCTTCTTAACCAGTTCTTCTGCATATTTAGTTGGGTGCAATGACAAGAAAGCAGCACCGAA
>NZ_DAWCXD010000197.1:0-7248 GCF_052357945.1 Bacteroides sp.
AATCCGTTTGTTCTTCACTTGAAATGTCCATTAATTGTGCTAAAAGTTATATCTTTGTTCGCTGAATTCATTGCTACACGTTCCGGGAGGAGCAGTACCCTGAATTCGGATAAATATAAGATAATGAAACAACGCAACTGGCAATGCGACATATCCCCGGTGATGAAAGAACTTGGGTATGTACCCGAATATGATTTGGAAAAGGGAGTTCGTGAAACCATTGCCTGGTATAAAAATGAAGGATGGCTTTAGACTTATTTAAGCGCGTAGAAACCCGGAAAGGGTTGTTTGCTGTGGAAAAGATTACACTGATTTATAATCTGTTGACTTCCATATTGATTCTGTTCCTGTTTCAGCGAATGGATCATCCATGGCACATGTTGCTGGATAGGGCTATGATCGCGGCGATGACTTTTTTGTTGATGTATCTTTATCGTCTTGCCCCCTGTAAGTTTTCAGCGTTTGTGCGCATTGTTATCCAGATGAGTCTATTGTCTTACTGGTATCCGGATACTTTCGAGTTCAATCGTTTCTTCCCGAATTTAGACCATGTATTTGCAACTGCCGAGGAGTTTATTTTCAATGGTCAGCCTGCTATTTGGTTCTGTCATACGTTTCCGCATCTTATAGTCAGCGAGGCATTCAATATGGGATATTTCTTTTATTATCCGATGATGCTGATCGTGGCTCTATTCTATTTCATTTATAAGTTTGAGTGGTTCGAAAAGATGTCTTTCGTTCTCGTCACTTCCTTCTTTATTTATTATCTGATTTATATATTCGTTCCTGTTGCAGGGCCTCAATTCTATTTTCCTGCCATCGGGATTGATAATGTATCTAAAGGTATTTTCCCTGCTATCGGTGACTATTTCAATCATAATCAGGAATTACTTCCCGGACCGGGTTATCAGCATGGATTCTTTTATAGCTTAGTGGAAGGTTCGCAGCAAGTAGGCGAACGTCCTACGGCAGCATTCCCCAGTTCGCACGTCGGCATTTCTACTATTTTGATGATTATGGCATGGCGTGGCAGTAAGAAATTATTTGCTTGTCTGATACCTTTCTATATGTTGCTTTGCGGGGCTACCGTATATATTCAGGCGCATTATGTGATTGATGCCATTGTTGGTTTCTTCTCTGCATTCCTATTGTATGTAGTCGTAACCTGGATGTTCAAAAAGTGGTTTGCGCAGCCGATGTTTAAATAGAAACCAAAGACCTTGACGTTTTAATTAGATCATGTTATTCTTCAGGAACTTGTACAAGTTCCTGAAGAATAGATACAATAGGTGCTGATTTAAATTTCCGGATTTTCTTTGCGTTGGGAAGTGATTTCATCAAATATCCGGAAAAGCTCTTCTTTTGTTTCTGCCCGTAACATCGCAATACGTGTGTTGCGGAAGTTAGGGATTCCCTTGAATAGAGGGCTTGCGGCCAGATGACGGCGTACATGCAAAATACCTCTACGCTCATCGAGCAGATTGACGCTATCTACCACTTCCTGACGAAGTACTTCCATACACCATTCAAAACTAAGTGGAGGTAATTCTTCACCTGTCTCTAAATAGTGTTTTACTTCCTTGAATATCCATGGACGACCGAAGCTGGCGCGACCGATCATTACAGCATCTACCCCATAACGGTCAAAACACTCCTTACAGCGTTGAGGACTGGTCACGTCTCCATTACCGATAATGGGAATATGCATTCTCGGATTATTCTTCACTTCGCCTATCAGTGTCCAATCCGCCTCTCCGGTATACATTTGTGCACGGGTGCGGCCATGTATAGTCAATGCGGCTATGCCACAATCTTGCAACTGTTCCGCTAATTCTACAATTATTTTATTGTTTGCATCCCATCCCAAACGAGTCTTCACTGTTACAGGTATTTTCACCGCATCTACTACAGCACGGGTGATCTCCAGCATCTTGGGGATATTTTGTAGCATACCTGCTCCAGCGCCTTTTCCAGCTACTCTTTTCACGGGACATCCGAAGTTAATATCCAGAATGTCAGGTTGTGCCTGCTCTACAATCTTGGCAGCTTCCACCATTGTCTCTGTATCTTTCCCGTATATCTGGATGGCGACAGGACGTTCTGCGTCACTGATACTTAGTTTCTGTGCAGTCTTGCTGACAGCACGTATCAGTGCGTCACTCGATACAAACTCGGTGTACACCATATCTGCTCCGAATTTCTTGCACATCAGGCGGAAAGCCGGATCGGTTACATCCTCCATCGGGGCAAGTAAGATGGGGTGTTTTCCTAAATCTATATGGGCTATTTTCATATATAATATTACTGCTTATTAAAGTTTTTATTGGTTGCTTTATATTTCTGTTTCGGATGGTTGGGAATTCCGGGGTATAGTCTCTCTATTGTACCATTCTGAAGCATTCTGGGGATAATAAAATTGATAAGATATTTAAGTGTTTTATGAACTTTTGTTGCTATTTCTTCAATACTAATATAGTCTTGTGATAGCGAAATGATGAGTGTTTGCAATTCTTCAAAAGTCATTCTTTGTTTATTTTGCTTTGAACTCTCCATGTTACTCCTCAGACTCTCCATATTACTTTCCGAGCTCTCCATATTACTTTCCGAGCTCTCCATATTACTTTCCGAGCTCTCCATATTACTTTCCGAGCTTTCAACCTTATCTTCCAAAGTTTCAAACTTTCCCTCAGATTCATTAATATGGTATTTTGTTCCTCTGCCATTTCCTTCTGCAATCAAAAATCCTTCATTACAGAGTTTTTTTAGCATCTTTGTGATATCTGAACGATGTTGAGGAATAACGTATTGTAGTTGAGTATTATTAATCTCATTTTCACTATAACAAGTAACCAAAGCAGTTAACTCATCTTGGGTTAGTTTTTCAATCTTTCCATCAAATAGTTCTTTTAGTTTGATTACAGCATCATCTGGTAATAAACTTATCATAGGTAAAGTTAGTTCCACCTTGTCTGGACGGTTCAATTCTTCAACATACGGTTTTTGCCAGTTAGCTTCTCTCCAACCTTTTATAATCTTATTTACACCGCTACCAGCTTTTTCTGAGAAACCGATTAGCATGAACATTTTTTGTAATGCTTTATTACGGCATACGCTGTCTCCCCCTGAATAATATTGTGTTTTGCTGACCAACATTGTTCCGGGATTCTTGAAGCGGTATTTATCTACCCACTGTTCAACAACAATGTTTCCTTCTTCCGAGAAATCACAATGAATAAGTGTGTTGATAAATGCTTCACGTATTGCAATATGTGTGGGAGTCTCATCAATTCGTATACCATTTCTTATTTGGAAAGGTTTAGGGAGTATGACAGTCAGTTTAGGGTATACTTTGCGATAAAATTGGAAGAGATTTGCTTCCCAAGTTCCGTCCGGACAGATACGATCTGACCATCTGAGAGAATCGTCTGCTCCTAAATGTTCCCTATAATCTGGAAAATAATTAGGAGCGCATTCAGGATCTGTGATACTTTCTGTTTTGCCGAACATAAGTATTCCGGCTAAAGTGAAACCTTCCTCTTTAGTATGCCGGTCTTTACGATACGCTTCCAATTTTGTCAGAAATTCCAGGTCATTCAGGCTAAGCCATGGATGAGATGGTTTTAGATTGGCAAATAGTTGCCTGTATTGTGTTAGGGTTTCCTTATCAATATCTTCCATGGAATAATTACACAGGATTCTGGAATCACGTGGGTGGTTTTCGTCCGAATCTGCAATCAAGCGTTTCACTTCAGCATCTGTACATTTATAATCGCCTTCATGGTTACGTTTAAATGTATGTCCGCCAAAAGGATTTCTTGTTCTGTAGATAGGACGTTGTATACGGGTTGCACGAGGAACATAAATGAGGAGCAGATTTTTTCCTTTATAACAACCTTCATACAGGTCGTTATCAGAAAGCAGATTCCCATTTACACAATCCGGATTATTAATCTGATTCCAAAAGTCTTTTTTGTACTGGCTGATTTGTTCTTTTGTCAGTCCTTCGATAATGAATTGCTGTTTATACTCTTTCACACCAAGTATAATAACTCCTCCATCTGTATTGGCAAAAGAAGAATAAGTGTCCCATAAACTGTTGGGAAGACCATCTTTGGCAATCTTGAATTCCAAATCTACAGCTTCCTCTTTTTGTATCAACGAGTCTATATAGTCGGTAAAATCCCACTCTTCCAGATTGTTGAGTACGATTGGTCTCTTATTTTCCATTTCTTCTTTCTGCTTTATTCTCTGCAAAAATACGGATAAATTCGTACCTTTGCACACTTCTATCATATTAATGATTATCGAACAGTAAAATGAATATAAAAGATTTTGAAATAATGGCTCCTGTCGGTTCGCGCGAATCTCTTGCTGCGGCTATTCAGGCAGGTGCCGATTCTATCTATTTCGGTATAGAAAACCTGAACATGCGTGCCCGTTCGGCCAATACGTTTACGATTGATGATTTGCGGGAGATCGCCCGTACGTGTGATGAACACGGGATGAAAAGTTACTTGACGGTCAACACGATTATCTATGATAAAGATATTCCATTGATGCATACTATTGTTGATGCAGCCAAGGAAGCCGGAATCTCTGCGGTGATTGCAGCCGATGTGGCGGTGATGAACTATGCCCGTCAGATAGGGCAGGAGGTACACCTTTCCACTCAACTGAACATCTCCAATGCAGAGGCTTTAAAATTCTACGCACAATTTGCAGATGTGGTAGTATTGGCCCGTGAGTTGAATCTGGAGCAGGTAGCCGAAATCTATCGCCAGATTCAGGAAGAACATATTTGTGGTCCGAGCGGTGAACAGATTCGCATTGAGATGTTCTGTCACGGTGCGCTTTGTATGGCTGTATCGGGTAAATGTTACCTCTCTTTGCATGAGATGAACCATTCTGCCAACCGCGGCGCTTGTATGCAGGTGTGTCGCCGTTCCTATACAGTCCGTGACAAAGAGACGGATGTGGAACTGGATATTGATAACGAATATATCATGTCACCGAAAGATTTGAAGACCATCCACTTTATGAATAAGATGTTGGATGCCGGTGTGCGTGTATTCAAAATTGAAGGCCGTGCCCGTGGACCTGAATATGTGCGTACAGTGGTAGAATGTTACAAAGAGGCTATCAAAGCTTATCTGGAAGGAACATTTACCGATGAAAAGATTGCAGCTTGGGACGAACTTCTGAAAACAGTATTCAACCGCGGCTTTTGGGATGGCTATTATTTGGGACAACGTTTAGGCGAATGGACCAGAAACTATGGTTCGGCAGCTACGGAACGTAAGATATATGTAGGTAAAGGTATCAAATACTTCTCTAACATTGGAGTTTCCGAATTTCTGGTAGAGGCTGCGGAAGTTAGCGTAGGCGATAAACTTCTCATTACCGGACCGACCACAGGTGCTCTATTCATGACTTTGGAAGAAGCCCGTGTTGACTTGGAATCCGTGCAGACTGTGAAGAAAGGCCAGCACTTCTCCATGAAATCAGATAAGATACGCCCCAGTGACAAGCTGTATAAACTGGTATCAACCGAAGAACTGAAGAAGTTCAAAGGACTCGATATTGAGCAAAAGAGAGGCTAACTGCTATTTCTCAACTTTTAATTTTTAATCTTCAATTTTTAATTGATGAACTATATCTATGAATTGGAAATGAAGGTGCGTGATTACGAGTGCGACCTTCAAGGGATTGTTAATAATGCGAACTATCAGCATTATTTGGAACATACCCGCCATGAGTTTTTGACGTCGGTAGGCATCAGTTTTGCTGCACTCCACGAACAGGGAGTCGATCCGGTAGTGGCACGCATTAATATGGCATTCAAAACGCCGTTGAAAAGCGGAGACGAGTTTGTCTCTAAACTCTATATGAAGAAGGAAGGTATCAAATATGTATTCTATCAGGATATTTTCCGTAAGAGTGATAATAAAGTAGTAGTGAAATCCACTGTTGAAACGGTATGTGTGGTAAACGGACGTTTGAGTGACAGCGAATTATTCGATATCGTCTTTGCCCCTTACCTGAAATGAGCAGTTCCGAGGAAGAACAGATTTATAGTATCGCCCTGACAATGGTGCCCGGTATCGGGCACATAGGGGCGAAACATCTGATAGACGGAATGAATAATGCTGTTGATGTCTTCCGTCTGCGTAAAGAAATACCGGAACGTATTCCTGAAGTGAGTCAACGGGTGGTAGATGCGTTGGATTGTCCACAAGCTGTGATCCGTGCCGAACAGGAATATGAATTTATCCGGAAGAACCGGATCTCCTGCCTGACTTTCCATGACGAGGCTTATCCTTCCCGTTTGCGGGAATGTGAAGATGCTCCTATTGTCCTTTTCTTTAAAGGAAATACCGATTTGAATTCCCTGCATATAATAAATATGGTAGGCACCCGTAATGCCACTGATTATGGTACCCGGATTTGTGCCTCTTTCTTACGCGATCTGAAAACACTTTGTCCTGATGTGTTGGTGGTCAGTGGACTTGCTTACGGAATCGATATTCATGCGCATCGTGAAGCGCTGGTCAATGATCTGTCTACGGTAGGTGTCCTTGCCCACGGTCTGGATCGTATTTATCCTTATGTCCATCGGAAAACAGCCATTGATATGCTCGAAAAAGGAGGACTATTGACCGAATTTCTGTCCGGTACGAATCCCGACAAACATAATTTCATCAGTCGTAACCGCATTGTCGCAGGTATGTGTGATGCTACGGTTGTCATTGAATCGGCAGAAAAAGGAGGCTCATTAATCACTGCTGAACTTGCTGAAGGCTATCATCGCGATTGTTTTGCTTTTCCCGGCCGGATAAATGATGAATATTCAAAGGGGTGTAATCGGTTGATTAGAGATAATAAGGCTTCCTTACTATTATCGGCTGAAGATCTTGTACAGGCAATGGGATGGAATATACCAACAACTTCTTCCGAAAAAGTAAATGTGCAACGAAGTCTTTTTCTCGACTTGTCCGAAGAAGAACGGAAGATTGTCTCTATTCTGGAGAAACAGGGGAATTTACAGATTAATTCTCTGGTAGTAGAAGCAGATATTCCCGTACATAAGATAAATGCTATTCTTTTTGAACTGGAAATGAAAGGAGTAGTTCGTGTATTGGCAGGAGGAATGTATCAGTTATTGAATTAACTCGTATAGACTAGCCTCATATATGGATATAAAAAAAGGAGCAACGCCTTGCTCCAACCTTTGTTAACCTTAAATCTAAT
>NZ_DAWCXD010000198.1:0-7193 GCF_052357945.1 Bacteroides sp.
GTATAGCTTTCCGGTGATGGCAATTGGGGGGTCTTGGGGGTTATCAATAAGAAAAGCATCTGTTTCCTGTCTTTCATTCTCGCTTCTTTCAATTGAACAGGCAATGCTTTCAGGTAATTCTCCCAGAGTTCCGCTTCTCCACCTTGCAGGTTTGTATAAAGTTTAGTCTTTTCTGACAGTAAAAAAGAGCCCGTCCCCTGCTCCATTTTTAATGGGACAGGTATGACGGACTGTGCCAGAATGGGATGTGCATGGAAGCACATCCCCAATATCCATAAGAAAAGACAAACTTTAGGGTATTCTTTTCTTATATTCATTAATCAATTTTGATTTCGTCTACAAATAAAAATGCGTTTTTACCTTTTCCTCCATGCCATGCCGGAAGTGATTTCTCCGGTGAAGCAATGACTCTCACGTATTGGGTGGTCACAGGAGCAAAGGTTAGTTTATGCTCAACGATTCCGTCTTTGTCTGTCTCTTTCATCTCCGGATATTCTTCGGAAGCAATCTTTTTGAAGGTCTTGCCATCATCTGAAGTTTCTACGGACAGGTTTCTGGCATCAAATACCCAGTCTCCTTTTGCTACATTGGTAGAGATTGCCACGCTTGAGATTTCAGTAGGTTGCTGGAGGTCGATAGTCATATCCATATCGTTTCCGTTGAAAGCGATCCAACGACCTGACTTGTAGCTGCTATTTCCTTTCAGACCATCTATCAAAGTGGAAGCTCCTTTGAACAGGTATTGTTCATTGATAGGCTGATTGGCTACAATCGGCTTCATGCTGGATTTGCTGAAATCAATCTTCTCTGTCACTGTCTTGCTTTCGCCGTTGGGACGAATGGCTTTGGCGGACAGGGTTACATTTTCCTTGATTTTCAATACTCCTTCGTAAACGGGGGAAGCGGCAGTAGGTTCTGTGCCGTCTAATGTATAGTAAACAGGGGCACCGTCGATGGTAGACAAGGTAACGTCCATTGTTCCTTCTGCCGGATTCGGGTCAAACTCGGCTTGTACGTCAAATACGTGTTTAGCGTAATTGTATCCTTCTGCATCGTACCACTTAATCAGTTGTGGAAGACGGGACAGGAAGTTGGCATAGTTTTTCTTTTCGGGGCTGGACCACTGAATTTCACACAAAGCAGCCCAACGAGGCAATACCATGTATTGTGCATGCGGGAAGGTAGCGATGTATTCTGTCCAGAGGTTGGCTTGCACTCCCTTGATGTATTTCTGTTCTTCCGGAGTAAGAGAAGCCGGCATCGGCTCGTAGCTATACACTCTTTCCATGGGCAGATAACCACCGATACCGAACGGTTCGTTTTCTACGTCTTTAGCTTGGTAGTAGTCGAAATACAGGTAGGTGTTCGGTGTCATGATGACATCGTGTTTCTGCTTCGCAGCTTCGATACCACCTTTCTCACCACGCCATGACATCACGGTAGCATTCGGAGCAAGTCCGCCTTCGAGGATTTCATCCCAACCGATGATTTGACGTCCGTGGTCGTTCAGGAATTTCTCAATATGGTTGATGACAAAGCTCTGCAAACGTTCTTCTTTGCTGTGGCTTTGATCTGACTTCAATCCCAATGCTTTGATACGTGCCTGGCACTTCGGACATTTTTCCCATCTTACTTTCGGGCATTCGTCGCCCCCTACATGAATATATTGTGATGGGAAGATTTCAATCAATTCACCATAAACATCTTCCAAGAATTTCAATACTTGGTCGTTTCCGGCGCAAAGCACATCCTCGGATACACCCCATTGTCTCCATACTTCGTATGGACCACCGGTACAACCCAGTTCAGGGTAAGCGGCAAGGGCAGCTTGCATGTGTCCCGGAAGGTCGATTTCGGGAACAACGGTGATGTAGCGTTCGGCTGCATAATCTACAATTTCTTTGGCTTGTTCCTGAGTGTAGAATCCACCGTAAGGTTTGCCGTCGTATTCGCCGGAGTTACGTCCGATGACTGTTTCTGTTCTGTTAGCACCGATTTCAGTCAGTTTCGGGTATTTTTTGATTTCCAGACGCCAGCCCTGATCGTCGGTGATATGCCAATGGAGGCGGTTCATGTTATGTAAAGCCTGCATGTCGATGTAGGTCTTTATTTCATCCACGGTAAAGAAATGACGGCTGGTATCGAAATGCGCGCCACGATAGCCAAAGCGGGGAGCGTCATTGATTTCTACGGCTGGCATGGCAATATCCGCACCGACAGCCACAGGCAATGATTTGCGCAGGGACTGGATGCCATAGAATACGCCGGCTTCCGTAGGACCGGTAATCGTGATTCCGTCACCGGTAACTTTCATCTGGTAGGATTCCGGATTTTCGTTCTCCGTGCCTAATGCCAGTACGATTGCGTTTTTACCTTCTGTTCCGGCTTCAATGGCGAAATCTTTTCCGGTAGCCGTTTTCAGATAGTCTGCCAGGAATTTTGCGTTGCGTTGCATCTTCTCGTTTCCTTCCGGATAGAGAATTTTCACACTGCTCTTGAGGATGAAGGGACTTCCTTGAGCGGTTACAATTTCTTGTGGCATGGGGATGATCTGGTAGTTGGCTTCCTGTTGCGCCGATTGGCAAGAGGCAAAAAGTCCTGCTAGTGCCAGACATCCGGTTAATTTAAAGAGTTGCTTCATAAACTAAAAAATTAAGTGTTAAGTTATTAATAGATTAATTATAAGTTTCACGAATATGTTTGATTGTCAAAGGCAGCTCCTCTCCTTTCTTTATTTGGGGAGAAGTGATGACGACCGTTTTACGTTCTCCGGGAAGAAGGTCGAAAAAGTTGTCGCTGAAACGGGCTCCCTGCAAAGGAATTTCAATAAAGACATCTTTTGCAAGAGCGGGAGAAAACAATGTCAGTTCACACATGCCGTCTTTCTGTTTCATCTTGCAGGAAACGGTTGTTTCAGGCAGAAGCAGGTCTTTTGTTTTTCTAAAGAAGTATACGGTTTCGGCAAGGGTGTTTCCTGCCTTGTCTTTCAGGGTCAGTTGCATGAAACAGCGTTGCTGTTCTTCCGGTGATAGCCAGGTGTCGGTTTTTATACGGTACACGCATTGGGAAGTGTTAGCCGGAACTGTCAATGTGTTGAGTTGTATAGGCTTGCCTTGTTTCTTTCCGTCAAAGTCTGTTACTTTCATTTCCAACATCAGGTGGTCTTTGGTGTCCGGACAGTCGGAAATCAGGTAGATATTGAGGCTGTCGTTCTGCCGGATAGGATTGATGAGGATTGGAGCAAAGACTCGTTTGGCTTGGTAATGCAGGGCTTTCCAGTTACCGTAATAGTCGATGCTCGACCAGGATACTACCGGCCAGCTATCATTCAGTTGCCAATACAGGGTACCCATACAGTAAGGACGGTTCCGGCGGTGTGCTTCCAGTCCGTGACGCATTCCTTGTCCTTGCAGTACTAGTCCGACATAGACAAAGTCTTCAAATTTTTCGGGGATGATATAGTCGCGCTCCATGTAGGTACGAATCAGGGCGTTGCCGATGCTGCTTTTCTGATGAGCATTCATCACTTCCGATTCTATCTGATAATCTTCCGGAGCGGCGAAAGTGGAGATGGTCTTCATTTCCGGGAAGGACTGAAAACCGAATTCGCTCATGAAACGGGGCAGGTCTGTATCGAGTGACTCGAATGTTTTTTGACCATACCAGACTCCCCAGTTATGGCTGTCTCCTATCCCCCAGGATTCAGGACGCCCCCAGTTGGCAAAATACGGGGAGCTGTGTATGTAGAAACGGTCGGCATCCAGTTCCTTAACCTTGGCTGGAAGGAGCTGATGGAACAGTTTGTCGTAGTCTCGAAACATTTCCTGATAGATTTCGGGCGGGAAGTTCTTGTCGAATCCCCAATATTTTAAGGCTTCCAGTATTTCGTTATTGCCGCACCACATCGCCAGGGAAGCATGATTGCGAAGGCGACGGATGTTATAGCAGGCTTCCGCCTCTACCCTTTTCAGAAAGGTGGGGTCGGACGGATAGGGAGTGCAGGCAAACATGAAGTCTTGCCACACCAGTATTCCGTTTTCATCTGCCAGGTCATAGAAACGGTCATCTTCGTACGTTCCACCTCCCCATACACGAATGACATTCATGTTCGCTTCGCGGATGTCGCGGAATAAGGTTTGGTAGCGTTCGGTAGTGACGTTAGTCAAGAGTGCATCCTGGGGGATGTAATTGGCTCCTTTGGCAAACATAGGTACACCATTTACTTCAAAATAGAAGGATTCTCCGTCTTTATCTTTTTCATTAACGAGGCGAACAGTACGCAGTCCTATCCGGTGCGATTGCTCGGCTACGACTTTATCTTCTACTATGATTTGAGCGGAGAAATCATACAGGGCGGGCTTTCCCCATCCATTCGGCATCCAACGTACGGGGGATGCCACTTCGGAAGGTATGGAAACATGATTGATTCCGGGCTGTAAGGTGATTGCCTGGCTGATGCTTTTTTCTGCACTTCTTTCGAATGAGGTATTGATTCTCACCTCTGCCTGAAGTGGCCGGGAGAGTATGTTGTTTATTTCTAATTCATTAGACAGATTTGCGAGCTGGTCGGTCAGTGCGAGTTGTTTTACGTGGTAGTCACTGATAGAAGCTGCGTCATAAAAACGGATGGTCACCGGACGCCAGATGCCGCTGGTCACCATGCGGATTCCCCAGTCCCAGCCATAGCTGTAAGGGGCTTTACGGGAGAATATGCTTAAATGTTTGTCGTGATGGTCGTTGTCTGCCGGATAGTTGAATCCGTTCGAGTTATATTGAGGCAGTGTCTGCCGGATAGGGGAATGAAAATAGATGTGAAGAAGGTTTTCTCCGATACGGAGTTGGGACTTGACGGGTATGGTATAACCGACAAACATGTTATCGGCTTTCAGCAACAGTGCTCCATTGAGGTATACATCAGCGTATGTGTCAAGGCCTTCAAAAACCAATTGGGCGTCATCCCGTTTCAGTTGTTCGGGGGTAACTGTAAAAGCAGTCCGGTATTCCCAGTCTTCATTTTCCACCCACTGAATCTTTTGTTCATTGATGCCATAAAAAGGATCGGGAAGTTGTTTATGGTTGATAAGATCCTGATGAACGATGCCCGGAACCTGTGCCGGTCGCCACAGCTCCGTCCCTGCCTGGGAAAACTCCCAGCCTGTATTTAGAACGACAACTTCGGAATTGTCATTGCTCTGTGCATATGCCATACTGCAACAGCATAGTAGTTCACATGCTATTTGAGCCTTTTTTCCGATCAAATTAATCATCATAGTGGGGGCATTAGATATTAACGGATTCAAAGATATTATTTTTTCAGCAAATTTCACTGATAATTTAACAAAATATGTTGTTTTTGCACGCCACGATAAATATACGGTTTTATTCTTTTATCATATCGGATAGTTTAACCGCTATTATATCTATCATTTCATTCCTAACAAATCTGTTAATTTCACCGCCTGAAAAGTCATGTGTGCCACACTGCTCTCATATAGAATACCGATTGTCTCTTTATCAATCATCGTCAGGCAACTATATCCCCATCCTTCTGCTTCGTCGAGCATGATTTGATGTTCGGGCAACCAGGTAAGTCCTTTATCCAGACTTGCTTTTATTGTTATATGATTGCGCCCTTTAGTCGTATCCGGATTTGAAAACAACAGGAGGTCTTTATTCAAAACGTTGTCCTTGGCATCGACATGAATCAGACTGGCCATACATACCGGTTCCTGAAGTGCCTTACGTGAAGACGGGTGTTCTGTCCAGGTTTTTCCCAAATCTTTCGTTATGGCAATAGCCCGGCTTCCTCCTCTATTGTCACGCATATTCAGCATCAATACTCCCGGTTCTATTTCCGCAACTTGTGCTTCCGTTGTATTTGTTCGTGCCATATTGTGCATTTTCCACGTTTTCCCCCGGTCTTTACTATACATGATTCCTGCATTCGGAACACGGGTAGAGTCTATAAACTGCGTTGGAAATACTAATGTGCCGTCGCTCATCGTTATTCCACGTCCGGGTCCTTGAAGGAGAAAATACCAGGACGGATCTTTTACCTGCTCTGTTATATTGATCGGTTTCGACCATGTTTTACCATCGTCTGTGCTCTTTGCCAATACCAGCTGTGCGGTATGGTTTATATCCATTCCCGGATGGGAGCTCCACCAGGCACGTTGATTACCCATACCATGGGTCCATGCGGCAACCACCCAGACGGTATTCGTTTGGGTATCTACCAAAATAGAGGGATCTCCTACCCCATTCTGTGCTTTAGGCAAACCGCCATACTCACCAAATGAAAGCGGAAGACGCATTTTCTCCCAGCTCTTCCCTCCGTCAGTGCTACGACTCAAACCCACATCTACATATTCCTGTAAATCGACACTACTATTATATCGGACATCGTACACTCCCAATAATGTTCCTTTATTGGTTGTCACTAATCCGGGAATACGGAAGGAAGCAGATCCATCATTACCGGCATGACGAACTCCGACTGCCATCCGGTGAGTAATATTCTTCGGAGAAATAGATTTACAATAGAGTTCTTTTCCATCCACTCTTACAGCACGTAAATCAGAGACTACTTTAGTATGCAAAGAGGCATCTGTTTTCATCTGCAAACTGATCCAAAAAAAGTTGACACCTGGAAATAAATTGTAATTACCTCTTAATACAACTTTTTCCGATGGTCCGACCTCTGCACATTTTATGGAATAGGAAGGATTAGCCGCCAATGTCGCACCCGGTCGATGGCTGGATATGTACTCTACAGGGGCAAAGCGATTTTTGTTTTGATCTTGTAAGGCCTCTGTTCCTCCATAATAGAGTTTGATTGCCTGAACATCCGCTAAATTGGTACTTTTACTGAAATCTAAAACTACTTCATCGAGCATCTTGCTTTCCTTTGCATCCAACCGGATATAGAACAAAACATTGTCCTGCCGCTCTATCAAAACCGGGATTTGTGTTTCATGGATAAATACTGTGTCTGAATCTTTTACGTCAAAAGAATAGCCTAATAAGACAAGGAAAAGTAAATAAAAAATTCTTCTCATAATGGGGGTATTAGTTAGTTTAACGCGATAAAGATAAAACTTTTCTACCATAATACAGCTATGCAAACAGTTAACTTTCATTTTACCAAGTTCTGGTAGGACTAGTCAATACTCTGACCACCGTTCTGGCTCTTG
>NZ_DAWCXD010000199.1:0-6988 GCF_052357945.1 Bacteroides sp.
GCCGGGAAAAGGAGTATTTGTTCTCCATTGGTTTGCAATAGCATTTCCTGAAGTCCTATCATGCCGCTACCTCCCCAGTTGTGATCGGGTGTCCAGTCATATCCCGGTCCCCAAAATGCGGGGAAACGATGCGGTCCATTCGATAATTTGGCTAAAGATAGTTTCTTTGCTTCTTCGGTCAGGCCTAAACAGGCAGCCCATATATTATCTTGTTTCCATCCGGTATGCGAACGGAACTTGATGGCATCCGGGTCATAAAAGTAGGTATTACGTGCTATATCCAGCTTCTCTTTGCCTACTCCGTAAATCCTCCACGGAAATACAGGGTATAGCTGCGGCGTTTCTACATTATTGATTCGTTCCCAACTGACAGCGGGGGCGATTACTTGTTTTAAAAGCGACGAATCTCCTACTTCTATGTATCGCAATGGAATCGGAGGTATTGCTTTTAGCATCTCTTCTTTCTTTCCGTATGTTTCTAATACCACTTTCAGGGCGGCGATGGTACTGCTTGCGTTATTAGTCATCTTATATGTCTCACAAGCAGAGCCTGGGAAAAGAATCAGATGTCCGTTGCCATCCAACGCTTTCCGTCCCCGGCGGGAAGCTAGTTGCCGGTAATGTTCGTCGAAGAATGTCAGCGAACTTTCGATCAGAGGTAAATAAGGGGTAATATCAGCATTTGCATAGTTCTTTGTTTCCAATATCATTTGACAGAATTCAAGAATCGTATCCCATTCATATTCCAGCCAGGCATTATATTCCAATCCTTTGTCGAACCAGTCCGGTCGTTTGAAACCATATTCTGCGGGGTTCGGCAAACCGAAATTTTCGATCTGCTCGCTAAAGCAGGCTCCATCATGTTGCCAGTATACACGGCTCCGGAGTTCTGCATTCTTCAACATGCGGTTATAAAAATTAAACTGGGAAGGCATCATATCAAAGTCTCCGCTTTTCAGCATCGGCCAGTATACTAAACGTTGATTCTGTGCAGTCATCGTGCCACCTCCCCATTTCCGGTAGTCGGGAGTAAAAGATTGTTTTTCATCGACATGGCAAGGATCAAAGGTGAATAGTCCGCCATTGAATTTAGTCGGTACGCTGCCATAAGCATTACATCCCAGCATATAGCGGAAAAGGGTGTAGTTTCTGGTTATTTCTTTTGCTTCCCCTTCTGCTTCGATAAAACTGCGTTGCCAAAAGGAATTCCACCATGAACGGGTCTGTTTTTTATCCTGTATGATAGTTTTCGATGAAACTTTGCCATTGGGGACTATTCTTTGTAAAGCTGTTTGTACTCCCTGCTCCCATTCTTCTATTGTTTCTGTCTGGTCTGTATGTAACACAATGCAGAAATGCTCTTTCCGGGCTGCTTTGGAAGAACGAAATTTCCAGGCACGATAGTCTGTTCCGGCATATACATCATCCGCAGTGCCTACAAATTCTAAGTTTTCACCCAAAAGAGTTCCTCCGAAAGTCAGGTTTTTCAAAGGATTCATCATTTGAGATTTGACTTCGTTCATTCCTTGTTGAGCTAAAACTACATCAAAAACGGTCTGTTCGGGATTGCGATGATAGAACAGAAGTTGATTTGTATTTACGGAAATAAAGTCGGCCTCCGTCACAGTACCTTTCGGGGGAGCCCATTTGTAGGAACACTGTTGCCCCTCTCCTTTTCTGACAGGTCGTTCCTGATAGCGCCAATTTTCATAAAAGACTTCAGTCTGCAACGGTTGTGCATTTGTTACCTCTACATGTATAACTGGATGAAAAACATCTACCCAAAATTGTATCTGTGTGTTTCCTGCCGCGATTTCTACATATCCGTCTTTCAGCTTCAACTCCTGATGAAAATCTTTAGCGTCTTTGAAAGGATTGGGTGATAGGCGGAGACGTACACGCCCTTGTTTTAACTGGCAGTTGTTTTCGTCGAATGTACCGCTACGGCTCACATAGAACATAACATCACCGTCTTCTACCCATATATTCATCCCGATATCTCCACCACCACAGGGCATAGATTCAGAAGAATTACGACTGGGAGTATTCCAAATGACATTGGCATGCTGACTCCAAAGAGCCGACACGCCAACAAACAGTATGGTTATAATCAGATAAAATCTCTTCATATCTTTTTCATCATTTACCTTATCTATTTACGATTACCAATCATCCGAACGGAAAGACCCTAAAGGCAATCCGTCGCAATATACATCTCCTTCCACATAGTTTTCAAAACAATATCGAACAGCTACCGGGTGTGGCACTTTATCGCTTTTCACCAGCATCTTACTACGTTCTATCCATGCTTTGGCCGGGTAAAAAACTTTATCTTCGCCGGCTACCTGAAAGTTTTTCGATTCGAAACAGTTCTTGCCGCTAATCCACATATTGGCACGTTCGAAGCTGACAACTATGGTGTCGTTCTTTATTTCAATACTTTTATAATAAGGGCTCTCGCCATTCACACCTTCCACTCCATACGTTTTAGTTAAAGCCAGAAGAGCCAGGCGTTCGCCTGCAACCTGTTTCTTTGCGGGATGAATACCTTTTTCCATTCCTGCATCCAGTAATACAGCCATACCGCTGTTAGCTACACGATGTTCTACTTTTGCCTGTGCCTCTCGGAGATATGCCGAATTTATCACTTCCTTTCCTTTTTCGGTAATAATCCCGTAATCATACGGAGCTATCTGGCAATAATAGAAAGGAAAATCTCCCTGTTTCCATTCGGCACGCCAACCGTTAATCAATCGGGTAAACATATCAGCATACGTATGGGCACGATTCCAGTTATCTTCGCCCTGATACCAAATCACTCCTTTCATGGTCATACCGATTAACGGATGTAACATACCGTTATAAAGCACGGTCGGAGTACGGTTCTTGGATTTTATGTCGGTTTCCGTTTGAGGTATCTTCGCTTCCGGAAAGGCTTTCAGCCAGTCTGCCGTCATCCATGCTTCACAGGCGGAACCACCCCAGGCTGCTACAACTAATCCGACCGGAACATCTAATATTTCATTTACCAGTCTCCCGAAATAATAGGCTGTTGCACTGAAATCACGGACACTAACCGGAGTTGCTTCTTTCCACGAACCGATAACGTCATTCTGCGGAGTGAATGTAGAAGTACGTTTCACCGTAAACAGACGGATTTGTGGATTCTTGCTGTGAAGAATGTCCATATTGGCATTTTCTACCGGTTGGTTTTTGAAGCCTTTCATCGGCATTTCCATATTACTTTGTCCGGAACAAAGCCAAAGCTCGCCTATCAGAATATTATTCAGTGTCTTTTGGGTTCCATCATCAAAGGTCACAGTATAAGGGCCTCCAGCTTCGGGAGTAGCTACTGTCAGTTTCCATGCCCCATTTTTATCTGCTGTTGCTGCATATTGTTTTCCATTCCAACTAGTGGTCACTGTTACTTTTTTATGAGGAGTTGCCGTCCCCCAAAGGTTTGCATTGGTCTGTTGCTGCATTACCATACCATCTGAAAAAATAGCTGGTAGCTTTACTTCTGCGTGTGTTGACAGGCAGGCAGCAAGCAGAAAACCTGCCAACATTGTACCTGTTTTAATAATTGAACTTTTCATACTTTAGCTATATTATAATGAATTGGGCACGGATTACATGGATTGTGCTGTTACTTTATGTAATACGATTCTCATAAACCGTGTAATCTGCGTAATCTGTGCCTTAAAAATCTATTTTATTCTGTGGTAGAAAAACTCAAAGGTCCGAGCAATCCTGCCGGAAGCAACGTTTTTTCTGCCCTGCGATATTTTGCATTAGTCCAAATACCATCAAACGGCGCTTTTCCTTCATCAACTCCTGTCAGTGCATTCGCCCAAGTATTTGTAACCTCTATTTCAAGCTCATTAATTCCTTTTTTCAGGGCACCTGTAATATCTGCACGATAAGGAGCTGTCCAGATTGTGCTACAATCTACGCCATTCACACGAACGGTTGCCAAATTATAAATCGTTCCCAGATTCAGATAAATCTGTTGATCTTTATTCGGTTTATTTTTCCAGCGGAAAGTGGTCTTATAGGTCGCTGTCCCCGAATAATAACGTATCTGTTCGTCCGATTCTTGGCTCCAGTCGAAAAGTTCTTTTCGTGTGAGCGTTTTTTTGTTAGCTGCAAAAGTTATAGTATATTCCTTTGCCTCCAAAGCTATGTTTAAAGGGGCTTTAGCTGTATCTTTTTTCTCCTTTTGCAGTTGGAGAGAGGACTCTCCATAGCCTTCATGTACTCCCTCCGCAGGATATACGATGAATACGGACTCATTAGGAGCCAATGTGAGAGTAACCTCCGTTCGGTTTCCGTTGATACGATAGGAAGGATGAACATTCATTTCACCTGTCACCGGATTCCAACATTCCGGTTTCTTACCGTTAATACGCATACTTGCAGTAAACGTGCGTGTTTCGTTCTTTTGGTTGGCTACGAAATAGAGTTCGCCAAGTTCACCACGACGATGCGTCCAGGCAATATCTTCCGGCACGATCATATCACGTTCCAAGCCATACACGGAAAAATCTTCTTCTGTATAAGGTAAAGAAGGCACCAAAATGCCAGCTTCTTTTAGTTCATTGATTTTCTTCTGCACTTCCGATGACAATACTGGTTCGGAATTCATAGGACGCGAAAGAGGCAGTACCAACACTTTATAACTTGCTCCACCCGGCAACGTTATTCGTCCGTTTTCTGCTTTCGCCAAACGAAGGATTGCATCTTTATTAAAACTATCGTATGCATATCCACGAAGCGGATTCACCCATTTCTCCGGATCAGCCATGTTAGCTGAATGGGTAACACCTACCGGACGTACACGTAAAGGCTGTCCCTCATTGGCCAGACGGATGCGTTCACTTTCCACTCGTTCCGCACCGAAGATTCCCGGCAGAGAGGGAACCAATCGTTCCGGTAATATCGAACGTCTCGGAACTTCTTCACCTGTAAAGACTGCGATGTCTGTTACCGGATGCCCATATTGCAACAACGACTGGCAACGGGTAGCATATTCGGAAAAGGCTTTTGCGCCTTTATCCCACCAGGTCTGATCCCGTTGGAAGAAAAGTCCGATGCCATCCAATGTCATGCCGGGCTTGCGGTCCAACCAGGGATTATGTACATATACATGGTAGAAAAGGCGGTTGATTCCTAATGCGTAATTACGATCCAATAAGGCTTTCAACATTCCGGGGTATTCATCCCACGTGCCACGCACTTCGGTGAATCCTTCAGCCTGAATAATATTCTTTCCGTAGATATGCGCTCCGCTAATAGCGTCGAGCATATCATTCGATTTGTCATGTGTAGGACTGTTCAACCAAAATTCGCCCATCGGAAGATCTACTTTTTGATAATGCAGTAGACCATCGCTTACCATCGTCGGAGCCACACATTCTGCCGAGAACTGGCAATCATATTCTTTCGCACAGTCCGCCAATACCTGATAGAACACATCTACGACGAGTTCTGATATGGTAGTACGTACGTCTCGCAGAATCTTTTCACTTTGTTCGACACTTTCCATCGGAATACCTGCCAATAGAGGTAGATAAGGCATCAAATCGTAGCCACGACGTTTCTGAAATTCAATAGCGAAACGTTTATTCCAGTTTTGGCTGCCACATTCCCAACTGTCGACATGCATATATTTCAGTACGCGACGAGCTACTTCGGGATTGGTCTTTGCAAATGCCTGCGCAAACCAGTTATCGAATTGCTTCCGTACCGTTTTCGGGTTAAACTTATCACATTCCAATCCTTTTCCGCCGCCCGCTGTCGCATTGGTATGTCCGGTAGCCGTATGTCCCATGCGGAGTAATTTCCATTTTCCTTTGGGGAGAGTGGCGGTCAATGTTTTTACATTCGAATGACCGGTATATTGCTTTGTTAGATTGATGACTTGTGAAAGTGAATAGCAATCCTGTTTCCCGACTTCCTCTTCTTTAGTAGCTTGAGCAACACGCCATACCAGTCCGGCTTTTCCTTCCCACTGGTTCAGACGGGCTTCCCGGTGCAGGCGTAATTCTTTTATTTTCAGATTGGGTTTCCATTTGGCAGCATCCATATCTTCACTTCCCGGTTCGCTTCCTTCAGGAGTCCAGTAGAAACGGAAGAAACGGGCGGTAGTCGGAGGAATACTATGAGTTGAGTTCTCATCTGTATTCTGCCATCCCTGACGGGCAGGTACCAACTGTTTGACAAAACGATAATTCACTCCGTCGTCACTAGCCATTACTTTCAAGCGGTGTGCCTGATAATTATTACCATTTAAAACGATTTCGATGTTCCGGCAAGTGAAAGGTTCTCCGTATTCATACTGGATATAGCAGGGATAGGATGAACGGATCACTCCTGCCGCATCCATATTCACAGTTTGAGCTGCTTTTACATTTCCTGTCGTAGCTAGGTTGACACAGGTGATTTTTGCCTGCATCTCGTCCGCTGCGTCTTCTACCGGCAAAGCGAATAATGCAATATCTTCATAATAGTTTTCATAGGTTTCCGGTTGTGGTAAGCGAATAGCCATGAGTTTTCCTCCGTTTACAATCGTATCGCTCCAAACCACTTTCTGCATAGATTCTTCAGGAGTAATCCAGGGGCCTCCCGCCAATGCGAAACCATCACAGATATGCATTCCCAATTTCAGCCCCAAACGATCTGCCTCTTCCATGCTGAAACGCACCATCTCCCACCATTCGGGAGTTAACTGCTGCGCTTTGCCATCGTATTGGGCACCTTCATGAATACCTTTAATCGGCATCAGATAAGTACCTCCTAATCCGGCATGTTTCATTGCCTCCAAGTCGGCTGTAATCCCTTCTTTAGACACGGCACCATACATCCAATACCAAAAGGTCCAGGGTTTTGCTTCATCAGAAGGGTTTAAGAATTGATCGCGAAGTGAGCGCGTTTGCTGTGCATCGGCAGGGCATACGGCTGTCCATGCTAATAGAGAAAGTGCAAATAT
>NZ_DAWCXD010000200.1:0-6983 GCF_052357945.1 Bacteroides sp.
TACAGTTATTTCAAGTCTCAACATGTAAAACAGATCATTATGGCATTGAAAAATTAAAGCTTGGACATTTCGTTTGAATCTGTCCAAGCTTGTTTTTTATGATTCCGGATGATGGACCGGCCTTATGGTAACGCTTTCTCTTTAGCTTCTTGAAACCTGAAGTCCCTTATCAGAAAGAGTCATTTCTACAAAACGAGCACGAGGATTGGGGGCTTGTTCCGTCAGTATCCGTCGGATTTGTCCGGCTGCTTGCGGGTCTTTGGCTACCATATATAAATAGCCTCCGCCACCTGCACCGGGGAGTTTGTATCCCAGGGTGTAATCCTTGATTTTCTCGATAATGGCTGCTACTGCCGGAGGATTGGTTCCGCAGTCTAATGCCTGGTTCTGTATCCAGGTTTTGCCGACCAAACGACCGAAACTTTCGAAATTACTCCGTAAAATAGCTTCACTCATATCCATTGCATGAGCTTTCATTTCGGCCAGCAAGCTTAGATGCGGACCGGAATTGAGGAACATGGAACTGACAATCTCTGCCAAAATACTTTTAGCAGTACGAGTAATTCCCGTATAATATAACAGATGACAGTCGCGGTAATCAGGATGAACAAAGAGCTGATCGGGTAACCAGCGTACTAATGGATTCTGTTCGAAACCAGCTTCGGATTGAAGCAACTTAATACCAGAAAAGACACCGCCATATTGATCTTGCCAACCTCCTCCAGTGGTCAGGAGCTGCTCTAATACTAATGTGTAACTACATATATCATTTTTATCCCAAGCCAATCCGCAGAAATCATTGATTGCTCCGAGCACGGTAGATGCCAGTATGGAACTGGTTCCCAAGCCAGAGCCCGCAGGAATAGCAGCTAGCAGAGTAATTTCGATTCCTGAACCGAAATCTTCCAGCTGTTTAGCTAAAGAAGGATAAGATTCCGTAGAGAATGCCGGTGCAAAACCCGCCAATGTAAGGGCAGCTTTCGGGATAGAGAATGGAGAACCTACCTTTTTATAATCTTGCAGTTCCTCGTAATTCCTTATCACTTCCATTGCACCCATGTCGATAGAGCGAAGAGTGATGTGATATTCCTTGCAAGGTTTCACATATACTTGTAGCGGCGGTTGACCGTTCAGTTCGATAGCAAGATTTACAACACTTCCTCCTGAATAAAGAGAGTAGGGAGGTGTGTCCGTCCATCCTCCGGCCACATCGATACGCACAGGACTGCGTCCCCATACGATTTGATCGGAATAAACATTGAGTATGGGATGGCTCTTTCGTTCGTTCATTACCCCCAATAAACCGTCGCGAAGTAGTTGAAAGGCTGCCTGTTCCTCTTTGGCACAATCCTTGTCTTCACGTAGTTTCATGATACGTGCACGAAGCATCCGGTTGTGTATCCGTAACATGGGGGCGGCATCTTCTTTCAATACGTCAGGCATATCCAGATTGAAACGTACAAATTCATTTGCGGCATCCAGCAAATCGAGTTGATAGAATACGCTCTTCTCATAATTGGCCGCCAATCCTTTCCAGTTCTCCTTGCGGAAAGCATTGCGCTGTTCGTAAAGGCGCTTGAGGTTGGCGCTTGCGGATATTTCGTCTGCAGAAACTTTTTCTGCTTTCAACCAAAGTTTTTTCCCTTCTTCCAGTTGTGGCTCCGAGGTCATCCAGCGTACTAATATGCCTAAATCTTCCACAGAAGCCACTTTGGGGAAGATGGATGCCGATTGTAAATCATCTGTACGCCCTTTTATATCCTCCCTGGTAATTCCTCTATCTTCCATCCAACGGGTAAAAGGAACATTAAGGTAAGTAGTCGTTATTTTGTCCAACGCTCCTTTGAATACATCATCCAATCCATACGGACGCGCAACAAACTCATTCTCACCGATAGGAATAATGTCGATGCAAACCCCATCCGGCAAATTTATGCTCCACTGGTTTTCAGGAACTCCTGTAATAATCTGGCGGGAACCTAATTTCCATTCTTTTCCCACATGGCTATTCTCAATCCATAAATTGGCGTTGTCGGCAGAAAGAGAAACTTGTGTGATGGAATTCTGTATAAAGATAGCCGGATTTGGCTTTACTTTCCGGTGCATGATTCTTCTTTGGTCCCGTACCTTGTCTTGTATGGCTAAAGTAGAAGAAATCAGTTCGTGACTTGTGCCGTAATGGTAGAATTCTCCACCCGGCAACGGCAATATAGCTACGGATAACTGATTGATTTCTTCATCTTTCGTTTTAGGATGCTCTCCCAAAGCCAAACCATAGTCCGAGTATAAGTCATAATAAGTAATATCCTTCGTACCTTCTTTCAATGACCGTTTCATCAATACTTCTATGGCGCGGTCACTCAAAATCCAGATGCCGATATCCATCAGGAAAAGATGAGTTTTCGACAATCCTTCCAACTCTTCCAAAGAAGGTTTCTGCAACATGAAGTCGAGTACCTCCGGTTTTTTCCGGTCGGAAACAAACACGCCATGATGAGTTGCCAATGAAGGATTCACCCACAACCCGTAGCATACTACATCTGCGTTCGGAATATCCTGAAGCGGTTTTTCCGAACGGATATATACGTCTCCGCTAGCAATCAGTGTATTCAGACCGGCCGGAGCCTGATTCATAATCCTTTCATAGAGCGGGAGCTGCAATGATAACAGATTCTGTCCCAGTTTTTGTCCTCTTTCCCAACTGAAGATCGGAATAGGAGTTAATATTTTGCCGGAAGGGCCGTAACTGGGTAGCCGACGGCTTTGTCCGCCTGCATGGAGCAATATTCTTTTTTCATGTCCTATCCAGTTGCTGAAAGACTCTTGTGGAGCGAATGTCTGATGACAAGCTTGCAATAACCACGTAGTTCCCCCGCCGGAGCCTAGTTTGCTCCCTATGGGGTCTGATGTACAAAACCAATCGGTATGGCTAACTTCTTCCAGTTCATGGAAGCAATGGATCAAGTTGGGTGGTAAAGATAATAACTTTTGCATAGTAGAATCTGCGTTGGCTTAGATAAAATCTAAGCGAATTAAACTCCCGTAAAAATACTATTTATATTCCTGCTTTTCAATATTTTCCTCCTGTTTTGAAGAATAAATTTTCTTTTCAGCTTTTAGATGTCCTTTTCAAATAGCATATCCCATTGATCGCTTAGTGCCTGCATGGATGGAAATAATAAATCAGCCCCGGCATCCAGCAACACTTGCCCGTTCAAAGGACCCGTATTGACTGCTATGGTGAAAATACCCGCGTTGTGTCCGGCTTCCACTCCTAACGGAGCGTTTTCTACTACAACCGCTTCATCCGCTTTGATCCCTCCTTTTTTCAAAGCCATCAAATATGGCTCGGGATTGGGTTTGCCATATTTCACATCGAACGCTGTAACCATCAGTTCTTTGTGAAACATTCCCGGATAGTTGTGTTCCAGCCGTTCGAGCAGAGATAACTGACCGGAGCCGGTGACCACCATCGGAATCAGCCCGTCCTTCTTCACTTTTTGCAGTAACTCCCATGCACCGGGCATAGGCTTTGCTTCGGGATATGAATTGAACAAAACACTTTTCTCCTGATAGATACTTTCTATCTCCTCCTGTGTGGCTTCTCTACCCAATTCACGTTGAAAAACAATATTGATTGTAGAGGCTCCTGTCCGTCCTTCATGCATATATGCTTCTTCGCGACTAAGAGTGAGCCCATGAGATTTCATTACTTTATGCCAGGCTTCCGAATGATAAGGCATAGAGTCAAAGAGTACGCCGTCCATGTCAAACAGGACGGCTTTCAGTTTCTTTTTCATACTTTGTACGTTGCGGAATCTTTTTAAGATGATATTTTATTTTTTATGAGCATTTTCTTCAGATCAGACATGGGAATAACTACATCGTATTGTTTCCCGGAATCCTTGCCGATATATCTGTAGGTAATATTTTTATTGTTCTCCACGCAGGTTTTTATGAATATCTGGGTGGCAGGATCGGTCTGACTTGCTAGCGTTGACACAATACCCTCTTTCACTTCAGCTGCGTTTTCTTCAATCTGGCTGATAGGACACAACTCTTCGTCCACACTGCATATATAAACAACCGATTCACCTATGATTTCGATTTTTTCGACAACGACTTCTTCACTGGCCTGCATTGGAAATTGCAGATTCGCCATTTTCAGTTGCGCTTCAAGCTTTGTCTGTCCGCTTTGTGCCGGGGCGGCATTTGTATTGATAACCTCTTTCAATTCTTCGGCAGTAAGTTCGCAAACCGCTTGTTCGCCCGACTTATTCCCTACAAATATCATGTGTAATCCGGAATTACACTTAGCCATCAACTTCAGCATTTCCTTTACATCAGCAGCCGGATTCTGAAACATCATTTTGATAGATGATTTCATGCTTTCCGGATTATCTTTCAAAATCTTAATATTGGTAATTTCCTCGTTCATGTTGAGAGTGTACACTACGTTATCCCCGTCGTAGATGATACTGGTAATATTGCCGACTTCTCCCATGTCCAGCGGACACTGTTTGTTGGCTATCCCGATTACAGTTTTGAGTTTGGCTTCCTGACAACCGGTCATGACTATCATTAGCAATGATACGCTACATAGTAGCATGAGTCCACTGGACTTCTTTAATAAATTTCCTGCCATTCTATTTGTTTTTTAAGTTTGATTCGCTTCATCTACAACTGTATACGAGGCAAAGATAACGATAAAAAATGAGAGATAAGTTAGAAAGGGAAGATAGTTGCAAATGACGCTCCCAAGCGATTAACTACATAATTATTTGCTGTTTAGAAGAATATGTGTATTTTTGTAACGTTATAAACTCGACGATAGCATGAAAAAGAGAGTATTATTGTTGCTACCATTGTTTTTAGGCGCCTGCTCTGATAGTGGGGAAAGTCCTGTTATCAAGATAGAAAAGCTTTATGCGAAGATCGAATCGGACGGTGAAAATACCAGTTCCGATGAAAAAGACTATGCGAATCAGAGGGAGGAACTGCCCGCCTTGAAAGTGGGAGATGAAGTGAAAGCCTTTCTGCTTTTGGATGGAAATGGGGCAGAACTGAAAACCTTTAAACTTCAGAATGACGATGAAGTGGATACCAAACTCTTTTATGAGCAAACAGAAGTATCTACAGAGGGAAATCTGACAGATGTGGAAAAAGGACAGCTTCGTTTTAAGGATGGGGTGTCAAAAGCCAAAATTATGGTGATTGCGACCATTAAACAGGTAGATAAGAACGGTGATGTGAAATTAGAGTTCTATCTTTCTTCCAAAGCCGAATGTGAAGGAGCACAGGAAGAAATCGGTTTGAAGACGAAAGTGGAAGATGAGAAGTAGAAGTGGTGAGCAGTAAACGGTACAACGGGCAATAAGCGGTACAATCGGAAACTGCAATCAATTGAATATAATAATGAACGGTGAACAAATCCATGTATATAGCATAGTTGTTCACCGTTCATTGTTTATAGTTTACCGTTTATAAAACGTTCTTGATTTATAGTTTTGCACGGATTGCTTTGGATTCCTCTTCATAACCCGGTTTGTCCAGCAAGGCAAACATATTCTTTTTGTATGCTTCCACACCCGGTTGGTTGAATGGGTTCACGCCCAGCAAATAACCGCTGATACCACAAGCCTTTTCGAAGAAATAAAGCAGACCACCGATGTTGTATTCGCTCAATTCCGGAAGTACAATACGCATATTAGGTACGCCACCGTCTACATGAGCCAGCTGTGTTCCCAGTTCGGCCATCTTGTTCACTTCGTCCACACGTTTGCCGGCTAAGAAGTTCAAACCGTCCAGATTTGCTTCATCAGAAGGAACTTCCAGTTTGTGGTTAACCTTCTCTACTGAAATCACCGTTTCAAAGATAGAACGTTCGCCTTCCTGAATCCATTGACCCATAGAGTGGAGGTCTGTTGAGAAATCTACCGATGCAGGGAAGATACCTTTATTGTCTTTTCCTTCAGATTCTCCGTAAAGCTGTTTCCACCATTCACTTACATAGTGCAGTTTCGGGCAGAAGTTAACGAGGATTTCGATCTTCTTGCCATTTCTGTACAACTCATTGCGGGTAGCAGCATAAATAGCAGCCGGGTTTTCAGTAAATGCAACGTCCGATCCGCATACTTTTTCCATATCGGCAGCACCGGCAACCAGTTTGTCGATATCAAATCCGGCTACTGCGATAGGCAGCAAACCAACCGGAGTCAGTACAGAGAAACGTCCGCCTACGTTGTCAGGGATGATAAATGTTTTATATCCTTCTTTGTCAGCTGTAACACGGGCAGCACCTTTTTTAGCGTCCGTCACAGCAACGATTACTTTCTTTGCAGTTTCTTTACCGCGCTGATCTTCACATTGCTTTTTCAGCAAACGGAAAGCAAGAGCAGTTTCGGTAGTAGTTCCTGATTTAGAAATATTGATGACACCGAATTTCTTATCTTTCAGATATTCAGTTAGTTCGTACAGATAATCTTCGCTGATATTGTGTCCTGCATAGATCATGACAGGAGCCGTTTTCTTTTCCTGCAGCCAAGTGAAGCTGTTAGACAAAGCTTCGATTACGGCACGGGCACCCAGATAGCTGCCACCGATACCGGCAACGATTACTACTTCACAGTTATCTTTTAATACTTTTGCTGTAGCGTTCAGGTCGGCTAAGTGTTCTTTAGTGATAGAAGAAGGCAAATGCAACCATCCTAAAAAGTCATTACCTTTGCCTGTACCTTTTTCAAGCATTTCCTGTGCGGCTTTTACTTCAGCTTCGTAAGCAAAAACCTTTTCTTTGGAGATAAATCCAAATGTCTTTTCAATGTTTAAACTAATCATATCGTTCTTGTTTAAAGATTATCTAAAAGAGTCAGTCAGCAATTTAATCTCGATCATTGGTGAGATACGTTCGTACAGGATGTTGTATACAGCGTCCAGTATCGGCATATTGACATGATGATGCTTATTGATTTCTTTGATACATT
>NZ_DAWCXD010000201.1:0-6931 GCF_052357945.1 Bacteroides sp.
GCCACACCTGCCGCATGAAGGTCGTGTGTACCCGTTGCAGAAGAAATGTTTTCGATGTGCCATTCCGGTTTGGCGAAATGGTTCGACATGTGACGTCCGCCGCTGCCCGGGTCTGTCGCTTTCGAGATACCATTCAGGATAATTTCTTCCGGAGTCATTCCGGCAGAAAGTACAGTCAGCATATCGCGGTAGTAAGGAAACAGGAAGTCTTCGCCCAAAGTGAATACCTGACCAATGGCAAGCTGAATACCATCATGCCCCGCGTAAGGAGCATGATAAGACCAACCCAAGGATTGTAGCAGGTATGACGGTGCTTTTTCATCCAAAGCACGCCCCAATGTCATCAGATGATACCACTTTTTCAGGGTTTCTACATCTGTCGTTTTTATATCATATTTCTTTTTCATAGTGAATGAAGTTCTTAATGAGTGAAACAATCAGTTATCAGCCTTGCCAGTTTTCGAGGTAGTCGGCTATAAAGTGGAGGAAGTTACCTCCCAACATTCCGTCTACTACCCGATGGTCGTAAGACAAAGACAGATACATTTTATGGCGGATGGCAATCGTATCGCCTTCCGGTGTTTCTATCACAGCAGGTTTCTTTTCAATATATCCTACTCCCAAAATAGCAACCTGCGGCTGATTAATTATCGGTGTACCGAACAGGCTCTTGAACGTTCCGAAATTGGTAATGGTAAATGTACCGCCATCAATATCTTCCGGCATTAATTTATTATCCCTTGCTTTCAGGGCTAAAGAGTCAATGGCAACTGCCAGACCATTCAGATTCAAACGATCGGCGTCATGCACCACAGGCACAATCAGATTTCCATCATTCAGAGAGACAGCAATACCTACATTGATATGTTTCTTAAAGAGGATATTATATCCGTCTACTGACACATTCACTTGAGGATAGGCTGCCAATGCTTTCGCTACGGCCTCGGTTATCACAGGCATATAAGTCAACTTCACTCCTTCGCGACGGAAGAAAGCATCTTTGTTCTTTTCACGCCAACGCACCAGTTTGGTGACGTCTACTTCTACCACATTGGTTACATGAGGAGATACTTTCTTAGACATAACCATGTGATCGGCAATAATCCGGCGGACACGATCCATCTCTTTCACTTCAACTCCAGGCGTGGCAACAGGAGCAGACGATTTGGATGAAGTAGCAGCCGACTGTGCAGCAGGGGCAGATGCAACCGGAGACGTTTTCGGAGTTATCGGTTCGGGAGCAACAACCACCGACGGTTTGTTTGCAGCCGGAGCAGCAACGACAGAGGCTGGCTTCTGTTCAGCCATATCTCCTCTTTTCTTCTTTTCAATATAGTCTTTTATATCTTTCTTACTCAATCGCCCTTCATAACCCGTACCTTGTATAGCATCCAACTCTTCTTTCGGAATCTTAGCCTCCCGCGCCAACTGAATCACAACAGGAGAATACCAACGTTCTTCCTCAACAGCAACGGGTTTGGATGTATCAACGGGGGTTGATGCAGTATTCACTGATTGATTCTTAGCAATGTCTGCAGCTAATTGTGATGTTCCGGAAACATCAGCGGCAACCTGGCCAGCATCAGCTCCTTGGTTTGCGGCACTTTCGCTTGCCGGCTCCGTACCGGATGATTCTTCGCCATCCAAATCAATAATGGCGACAACTGTTCCTACAGCTACCGTGTCACCTTCCTTATATAAAATCTCCACCACTTTTCCCGCTACGGGAGAAGGGATTTCTGCACTTACTTTAGCAGTATTCACTTCAAAAAGCACATCGTCTTCCTGAATCATGTCACCCACCTTTACAGACCAAGAGACAATGGTCCCTTCGGTTATACTCTCGCCCAACTTAGGCATTTTTATTTCGAATTTTGACATAGACAGTAAATTTATTATTCAACCTTAGATATATTACAACAATGGGCTGAAATAGAAAGTTTTAAGTTAAGTAAATTTTAACCGGACGCCAATCGGTACAGCCTGTACATCAACGGCTATATATCCACTCTTTCTGAATATATTTCTCTTCCCGGAGCTGATTGATGGCTTCTATCTCCTCCCTGGTGAAAGCACTGACGGATTGCGACTTACTGAAATACTGAAAAGCCTTTTCTTTGAAATCAGTGACAGTCCCCGCCGGCAAATGCCTGCGAATATTAGTTACCTCACTCCGAACGGAAGGAACAGCATATACAGACGATAACGTTTCATCATCGACCATCGGTTCCGGATTCAATGCTTGATGCAACGCTGTAAGGTCCGTATCATACAATAGCGTGCAATGATACAATACCCGATCCTTGTACAGGCATTGCGCACTTCCTGATATTTTCAATCCATTCAGATAAATCCCCAATCGTTCGCCTCCTGTTGCCATCAGTCCCATAGAGTTCAGGAAATCCAACGTCCGCTGCAAATACGTGACAAACTCCGGCAAGCGGGGAGTCGTTTCTATAAAAGTCAGATTGACATTGCCCAAATCATGGTACACTGCTCCTCCACCGGAAAAACGACGGGCAACATGTACCTGCTCCCGTTCCGCCCATTCCTGATCGACTTCCGACCGTAACCGCTGATGCTTCCCTATTACCACAGAAGGAGTGTCCTGCCAAAGCATGAAAATGTCTTCATTTCCCTGCTTCAACAGATATTCTTCTGCAGCCAAGTGAAAGTAAATATCAGTAAACGGACTATAGATACATCGAATCATAGGTCAGACAGAATAAGAGTTAAAACATAATCTCGTGATAAATCTCTCCGACCGTAGGATGCGGGAATACAGTCTTCTGAAATTCTTCCACCGTATAGCCTCTCTGAATAGCAATACCTGCGATCACTATGAGTTCCGACGCCGGATTTCCCAATATGTGGCAACCGATGATCTTCCCTTCTTCATCCTGAATCAACTTACAAAGGCCGTTTCCCTGTTCATTCTCGGCTACGAACCGACCGGAATAAGCCATCGGTAATTTGGATACACGGTAAGAAAGTCCTGATTTTATCAGTTCTTCTTCTGTCTTTCCCACTCCTGCCACTTCGGGATTGGTATAAACAACTCCCGGAACACAATCGTAATTCATCCGGTCTTCCACTCCCAAGATATGATTGATAGCGACTTCCGCTTCACGAATAGCGGTATGTGCCAATAAAGAATAACCTGTAATATCCCCACAAGCATATACACGGGGATGCGAAGTCAACAGATGTTCATCTACTTTGACCCCGTTCCGATGCAATTCTATATTCAGCTTGTCCAGCCCCACTCCGGATAAATTTGCCTTACGGCCTACACTAAGCAAGATTTTCTCCGCTTCAATAGTGGAAACTTTGCCTTCTTTTTCTATCACGACTCCATGAGCGTTCACTTCCACTACTTTCGTATTCAAATAGAAAGTGACTCCCCGTTTGGCATATTCGGCGCGAAGCATACCGCTCGTTTCCTTATCCATCGCTCCCAAAATTTCCGGCATCATTTCTACCACATGCACCTTTACTCCCATACTGTTGAAGAAAGAAGCAAATTCCATCCCGATCACTCCACCGCCAATAATAACCAGCGTCTTGGGAAGTTCTTTTATCTCCAACGCCTCCTTGGAAGTCCAATAACTGACTCCCGACAATCCCGGTATGGGAGGAATCACTGTATCGGATCCGGTACATACCAGCAAGTATTTCACGGAATAGGTTTCTTCATCACAGGTGATGCGGATCATCCCCTCGTTCTCTCCTTCTATAAAAACTTCTTTCTCCACGATCGTCACTCCGTAAGAATTCACAGTCATCTTCACGCCACCCGTCAACATTTTTACTGTTCTATCCTTACGGCTCATAATCTTGGATAAATCGAACGAAGGAGATTCGGCAGAAACGCCGTATTTGGAAGCATTCTTGATGCTATCCAGTATTTTAGCAGAATATAACAAAGTTTTAGTAGGAATACACCCCTCATTGAGACATACTCCACCCATTGCCTTTTTCTCAAAAAGAACGGCCTTTAATCCGTTAGCCCCTGCCCGTTCGGCAGCTGTGTACCCGGCCGGACCACCACCAATAATAGCTATATCAAAGTTCATAATCGTATTTTTTTAGTAATAATACGATTATAACAAATATGAGAAGAGATAAGTTGTAGGGAAAAGAAATACCCGTTACTTAATTGTCAGCTTTTTAAGTTCCTCTAACGAGCCATTGAACACATTCAAATCTACGTCTTCTTTAATGCCGGGAACACTTCCTACATCCGTATGTTGCCAGAAGTGCCATTTTCCCTGATACCGCACAGAGTCCACATAATAATGGGCAATCCAATAAGGGTATGCATTGAAGATAGAGTCGTCTAGATAACGAGTTTTAAATTTATAAGAGGTATAAAGAATAGGTTTCACTCCATAATGAGATTCCACCCGGTCCAGCCAGCGTTTGATGCCTTGCTGTAATTCCTTTTTTTCCTTCCGCCCGGTCACTTCCACATCAAGTACGGGAGGTAAATCACCCGTGTCCAGTTTCACCGTACGAATAAAGAAGTCCGCCTGTTTCAAAGCATCCGTACCAGGAATATAAAAATGATAAGCACCACGGATAAATCCATGGTTACGGGCATTGGCGAAGTTCGCCTCAAAGGTAGTATCGTTATGGTCGCCTCCTTCTGTAGCTTTCATAAAAACGAAATGCAAAGGAGTAGCCGTCTCTTTATTCTGCAACAGTCTTTTCCAGTCAATCTTTCCCTGGTAATGAGAAATGTCAATACCATGAATATCATATCCGTCAGGGATACAAACTCCGTATTCCTTTAAACCATGACAAGGTTTCCATCGATAAGCATAAGGACGGATAAAGAAATAGTAGAATACAACGGAAAAACAACCGATAATCACCACTGCCAAAATGTTACGAATCCAGACAGGCATCACAGTTCGATGCTTCATCTGTTCCTTTTTTGAGGTACGGGAAGTTTTGGAAGAAGAGGTCGTTCCCTTTTTCTTGGTAGTGGAAACAGTTCTTTTCTTCTGTACAGCAGACATCGGGTTGTTGCGTTGCGGCATTTACTTTAAACGATCAATGTTTTTAGAGATAGGCACGGATTACGCGAATTAACACGGTTTTTTAGTTATTTCTTATAAACCGTGTAGTCCGTGTAGTCCGTGCCTGAAAGAATCTTTCATTGCAGCTGTTATTGCAACTGTTACATCAACAACTGCTCTGAAGTGTATTTATTTAGCTTGTTCCAGCTGCAAAGTCTTAGTTGCCTGGTCGCAAACTTCTGTAGGACCGAAGTACTGGATCGGACCCGGATATACATAATCCGTTTCGATAGCCCAACGATCACGTTGCGCAGCAAATGCCTTGAAAGGAGCACCATCCAGTTTCACCAATGCTTTCTGGATAACCGGTTTCATTTCACCGTGGCGACGTTCCATGTTCATCATCATAGTGATAGGCACACCACCAGCAATCCATTCGGCAGCAGGAGCAGTTGTGTTGCGTACAGAAGACATATAACCAGTCTTACCGTTAGCAATCAACATAGAGGCTGTGTAACCCAGAGAGTAGCAATAGTCAGCGTCAAAGTTTGACGGAGCAGCACAACGTCCTTCATAACCGAAGAAGTGGTGTTGAGCAGCAAATTTACCAACATACTTGCCTTCTTCTTTCCATGCAGCCAACTTAGTAGCTACCATTTCAGACAACAGCTTTTCTGTTTCGATCAGTGATACCTGAACGTTTCCGTGCGGGTCACGATCCAAAGTCAACTGACGGGCAACACCTTCCGGCAGACTTGCGTAGATAGCAGAGTTTTCCGGAGAAAGTTTGCGGATGATATAATCACGTTGGTGAGATTTCTTAATCTGACCGAATTCTTCAGCATTAGCAGCCAGGAAGTCGTTCAATTCAGCAATCAGGCGTTTCATGGCAGGAATGAATTCTACCAATCCTTCCGGAATCAATACAGTACCGAAGTTGTTTCCCTGTGCGGCACGGTCAGCTACCACTTTAGCGATGTAAGTCACTACATCGTCCAAAGACATATCTTTAGCTTCTACTTCTTCAGACACGATACATACGTTAGGCTGTACCTGCAAAGCACATTCCAGTGCGATGTGAGAAGCCGAACGACCCATCAATTTGATGAAGTGCCAGTATTTACGTGCAGAGTTACAGTCACGTTGGATGTTACCGATTACTTCTGCATAAGTCTTACATGCTGTATCGAAACCGAAAGAAGTTTCAATCATATCGTTCTTCAAGTCACCGTCGATTGTTTTCGGGCAACCGATTACCTGTACACCATACTTCTTAGCAGCATAGTATTCAGCCAATACACAAGCGTTTGTGTTAGAGTCGTCACCACCGATGATAACCAATGCTTTGATGCCAAGTTCTTTGATGATTTCATATCCCTTTTCGAACTGGCTTTCTGCTTCCAGTTTCGTACGTCCTGAACCGATGATATCGAAACCACCCGTGTTACGGTATTCGTCGATAATATCAGCAGTCAGTTCCATATAATTGTGATCTACCAGACCACCAGGACCCAGGATAAAACCATATAATTTGTTTTCCGGGTTCAATTTCTTGATACCGTCGAACAAACCGGAGATTACATTGTGTCCGCCCGGAGCCTGACCACCGGAAAGAATTACACCTACGTTCATAGCGGGAAGAGCAACAGCTTCACCAGCTTCGAATGTAATCAACGGCATTCCATACGTGTTCGGGAATAATGCTTTGATAGCTTCCTGATCGGCTACAGATTGAGTAGCAGCACCTGCTACAGCCTTAACAGCTCCTGATGCCAATGCTTTCGGAAGTTTGGGCTGGTAAGCAGCCCTTGCGATTTGCAATGCACTTTTAGTCATTTTCTTTAATTTTTTATTTAAAGGTGTTAGTAAGTTTCTTGTCAAACTTGAAAAGCGTTGCAAATTTCGCA
>NZ_DAWCXD010000202.1:0-6815 GCF_052357945.1 Bacteroides sp.
TCCAACCTTGTTCTATTCTGGTTTTCGACCAGACCTCATGAACATTCTTAGCCATTTCTTCTACCAGGTATTCCAATTCCTTCGGGAGTTGGATGTGTCCTGTATCCACCGGATTGGGAATATACTCTTTCATCTTACAAATCATTATTTATTATGTTACACTTACAAATTTAGATAAAATATTGAATAACAAACAGATTAGTAACAAAAAACCTCCTGCAAAACGAATTTTGCAAGAGGCTTTCTTATTTCTTCTTTAATAAGATTATTCAGCTTTTTCTTTATCTTCTTCTACAGGGGCTTCCGCAGGTGCAGGAGCAGCTTCTACCGGCTTGTCAACTTTTACATCTTCTCTTGAAACGTTTACAGTCACGTTTACAGAAGCAGGTTGTGCCTGATATGGCATACGGTTTTTCGGATCTGCACCATAAGGATTAGGACCTACCGTGCCATCTGCAAACAGCATGTACAATGCAAAAATCCAACCAACAATAGGTACACAGCACAACAAAATCAGCCAACCGGATTTATTTAAGTCGTGCAGACGTTTCACCCCCTGTGCCAGAGAGAACCAAACAGATGCAATCATAGCAGCAAGACCGATCAATAAACCAAATACTGATCCCCCGGCCGATCCGCTGGCAGCACCCAAAACAAATGTACCTACGCCTAGTGCCCATGCAATACTAGAAACTATACCACCAATAATGCCTGATAAGAAGTATTCGATTCTACGAATACGCCCGTCAAATGAGAAAGGAGCTTTGAACATAATTTATTAAGTTTATATGAATAAATAAGTGAGTTTTTATCCGTGTTTCTCAATATGAAAGCAAAGATATAAAAAAAATTAAATAAAGAAAGGATTCGGGCAAAAAGATTGAAAAAATGCCCTATTTTCTGTAGAAATCACAATTTCACCCCATCCCATTGCATCACTACCACCCACTCTTTCGGTTGGCAAATCCCATGAAAACGGTGCGGAACCGTAGCAACCACCAAATCACAATTGGAAGCTAATACGGTTCTTAACTCCTTCAGCAACATATCCATCCGGATGATTAAATGAAGATACTCCGTCATACACCGGATCACGCGCACATACTGATAAATACACATATCCTCTCCCCGTCTTATCTCCCCCAGTGTTTTAGGAGAGATATCAAGTTCGCTCGTAAAAAAGCTATTACTAAAAATACGATCCGTTGCCATTAAAGCCAATACCAAATTGCTCAAAAACTCGTATGGTTCCTGTTTTTCTTTTGCCATGTCATTCTATGATTAATAATTTATAATATTTCAGTTTTTATTTGCTTTATCAAGTACTATCCACATAGGGAAGCAACCCTATTTTTAATATCCCGACCTTTGTTCCCGTTATCTGATAGTCAGGTAACTCAATCTTACAAAAAACAATTTTATATGAAAGCCTTAGAAGAAATCAAAGTCTCGGTTTACGAGAACGTGTATTCAAAAAAGCCCAAAGTCATGTCTTTCCTTGAAGTCATCATTATGTGTATTCACCCGGTCTATGCCTCTATCGTAAACGCTATCCGCCGATACTATGCAGAAGGAGACCATGCCGCGGCACAGAAGTTGAAGAGCCAGCTCCCCTGTTTCACTCCGGCAGGTACTTTTGACGGAGCACATGCCATCAAAAACTTCCTCCTCCCCAGCCATATTGTCGGGCTCGATTACGATCATGTAAAAGATCGTCTTCAAGTCATCCAACGTTGTGCGGCAGATCCTCACACGGTAGCGGTCATAGAAAGTCCTACCGACGGAGTGAAAGTTTTCGCCTATGTGGAAGGTATCGAAAACCGCCATCGTGAAGGGCAGCAATTAGTGAGCCGTTACTACAATCAATTGCTGGGATTGGAGAGTGATCCGGCCTGCAAGGACGAAAGTCGTCTGTGTTATTTCAGTTATTCGCCCAATGGATATGTTGCCGGTCTTTATCAGGCATTTGTGTTGGAACCACATCTAAAAGAGGAAACAAACGCTTCCTCTGAAAATAAAGTGCTTCCTCCCTTTCCTCTCCAGGATAGTACCCCGGAAAACGTGTCTGAAGCAGAAATCGCCCAATTTATTTCGTCCTATATTTTCCTCCATCCCCTGACAGCCGGACAACGTCATTCCAACGTCTTTAAACTTGCCTGCGAAGCCTCCCGCCGACACTATCCGCAAGAAAGCATATTACGTGAGCTTACTGCATTTTTCGAGCATACAGATTTTCGTCCCGAAGAATTGACAAGTGTTTTATCATCTGGATACAAGCAAGTTAACGAGCACGCACCTGCTTCCTCTACAGCCACCTCTTCTTCCTTTCAAAAGGACATAAGGACAAAAATCCCCTATGGTACTTTAGAAAACTCCGATAGCACCGAAGAAGCCTATTGGCTGGGAGAAGAATTCAGGAAAGGAACACCTTTATTCCCGCGCGATTTGTACAATAATCTTCCCGATCTACTGAATGACTGTATCATTGAAGACGCAAGCGACCGCGAACAAGACATCTCCCTCCTTTCCGATCTTACCGCACTAAGTGCGGCACTTCCACAAACTTTCGGAATTTATAACCACAAAAAATATTCCCCCCATTTGTTCAGTGTCATATTTTCTTCTGCCGGCAGCGGTAAAAGCATTGCCCAAACCGGACGCTATCTATTGGAAGAAATACAGACTGAAATACTGTCTACCAGTGAATCCATGTTAAAAAACTACCATACAGCGCACAATACCTGGCAAGCAGAATGTCAGCGGAAAAGGAAAAAAGGAGAAACGTGTTCCGAAGAGCCTCAAAGACCTCCTTTTAAAATGTTATTCATTCCCGCCACTACCAGTTACACCCGTATGCAAATTCAGATGCAGGACAACGGTTCGCAGGGAAGTATCATTTTCGATACGGAAGCCCAAACGCTCTCCACGGCCAATCACCTGGATTGTGGTAACTTCGATGATATGCTCCGCAAAGCTTTTGAGCACGAAAACATTGATTCTTCCTATAAAGCCAACGGTATCATCCCAATCTATATCCGTTATCCCAAATTAGCTTTGCTTCTAACGGGCACTCCCGGACAGATAGACTGTTTGTTAAACAGTTACGGGAACGGACTTCCCAGCCGTATTCTGGCTTACACTTTCCGTGAAGCTCCCCACTGGAAAGAGATGGGTGATGATTGTATTTCATTGGAAGACTCTTTCAAGCCGATTGCCCATCGTGTCTACGAACTATATAATTTCTGCCTGGCGCATCCTGTTTTATTTCATTTCACCCGTCCGCAATGGAACCGTCTGAATGAGATTTTCTCACGTATGCTGTCCGAGGTAGCGATGGAGGGCAATGATGACCTCCAAGCCGTAGTGAAGCGCTATGCTTTTCTGGTGATGCGTATCAGCATGATTCAGACCCGCATCCGGCAATTTGAGGCAACCGATCTCTCCTCCGAAATTTATTGTATAGATGCCGATTTCGAACGATCTCTCCAAATCGTTCTATGTTGTTACGAGCACAGCCGTCTGTTACACTCATCCATGCCGGCTCCTGCAGTCCGTCCTCTGAAGAATCCGGACATTATTCGTAATTTCGTCAATGAGTTGCCTGACAGCTTCACTACAGATGAAGCAATTCAGATTGGCGCAAAATACGATTTCAACCTTCGTAAGGTTACACGTCTTCTAAAATCACTTAACGGAATAAAAATCAGCAAGGTATCTCATGGTTCTTATACTAAGATGAATAAATAACAGTCATAGGTGTCTTTTTGTCCTTTTGTCCTTTTGGAGAATCGGAAAAACATCGGGAGATTTGAAAAAAACATCTCAATAATTGAAATCAAACATTGGGAAGTTTCGATACAAATCTCCCAATGTTTTTTCTTTTTATCTATGCGCCCGTGTACGTCACTATGCGTCATGTCACTTTTCCAATGTATTACTTTTGTCATGTAATCGATTACAAGAGAATTAAACATTTAAAAATTAGAAATTAAAAATTAAAAGTTTATGGCACAGAATTACACTCTCATGGCTCGCAAGAACCTGTTGAAACCTGATGAAACTCCGAAGTACTATGCAGTGGCACGTAGCGGTCGCAAAGTAACGGTCAAGGAAGTCTGCAAACGAATTACCGAACGTTCTTCTTACTCCAAAGGGGAACTGGAAGGTTGTATCGGTGAGTTTTTGCTCGAAATCGTCAACGTACTGGATGAAGGAAATATCGTCCAGATGGGTGACCTGGGTAATTTCCGTATGAGTATCAAGACCGGTACTCCTACCGATACGGCAAAGGAATTCAAGGCATCGTGCATTGATAAGGGCAAAGTGCTCTTCTATCCGGGTAGTGATCTCCGCAAGTTGTGTAAGACGTTGGATTATACATTGTATAAGAGTGATTCTTCCACTGATTCGGATAAAGATCCGCTTCCTGATGATGGCGGTGATGATAATCAGGGAGGTTCCGGCAGCGGGGAAGCTCCGGACCCGGCAGCATAATCAACCGGTTGTTGACTGGTTCTTGAGTTCATAATGTATCAGTAGTATTTATTCTTTAATTCAAATTTATATGAAAAAGCAACTTTGGAAAAACATTCTCCAGTTTATCGTAACTATCGCGACTTCGATCATTTCGGCTATCGGTGTAACGTCCTGCGTGGGACATTAATCTCTTGCTGACCGATATGGAAAATTCAGAAGAAAACTATCTCCCACGTGAGATTAAGTTGTTGGTGATTCATTGCAGCGCGACGCGCTGCAATGAATCCTTCACCGTAGAGCAGCTTCGACAATGTCACCTGCAACGAGGTTTCAAGGATATAGGGTATCATTTTTACATCACCCGTAATGGAGAACTTCACCATTGTCGCCCGGTATCGGAGCCCGGTGCGCATGTGCGAGGTTTCAACCGGCATAGTATTGGAATTTGCTATGAAGGTGGGTTGGATGAAGAAGGTCGTCCGACGGATACGAGAACACAGGCGCAGCGCTTCGCGCTACTTGACTTGTTGACGATTCTCAAACATCAATATCCGGATGCGCAAATCCTGGGACATTATCAACTTAGTGCTTCGATTCATAAGGCTTGTCCCTGTTTTGACAGTCGAAAAGAGTATATGAATATATAAAAAGAACTACGGGAGCTCGCGAAAGTGCAGTCTCCCGTAGTTCTTTTTTATGTTTATATCATTTATAGTTCTCCCGGCTTTCCCAAATAATAGGTAATAAGCCGCACTTCTCTCACAGAAAATGCCTTTGTCTTCGGATGAAAGTCAGTAGATAGTATCTCATTCATCAGCGGCTTGCATCTCCTCATCCACCTCCGGAGTTTATTGACTGAAGCACGAATCGTCAAATCAGGAAAATACATCTGGGCCAACTCTTGTTTATTATAACATTTCACTACAAAGTCTGAATGTTCCATTGTTTCTTTATTACTGTTTTATATGCTATAAAGTTACAAAAATTAGAACATATAAACAAAGAAAGAAGAGGCTATTATCCGGTATAATGGAAATAAAAAGAAATATCAACGATCTTCACAGACAGTTGATATAGTGGGAAATTCACATCGGCTTTAACCTCCGATGTCAGGGCGTAGATCAGAAATGTACCGTCGTACGATTTCCAATCCACAATGTAGGAGAATCATGCCTTTACAGCATGAAGCTAGGGACCTACATTTTTTTCATCTCACATACGAAACACTCACGTGTTTATTACATCTCAACATTTTATTTTATACCATATTTTTCATGTACATCAATTATGAAAGATACGAATTATAATTGTTTATAAATTTCATTAGCAGCTTCCTGTTCCTTCTCTATCGTAAAGTGTTCTATCACCCTTTTCCTTGCAGCATTCGCATACTGCTTTCTTAATGAATCATCTTCCAATAGTTTATCTATGGCCGACGCATACTTCTTACTATCCGAATTAGCGACCTCAATTCCCGTTACACCATTCAATGAAACCCAATTAACACCTGACCCCTCAATATGAAAAGTTACAGCAGGACACCCACAATACATTGCTTCAGCAAGTGCAAGTCCAAAAGCCTCATTTTTTGTAATAGAAGGAAAAGCAAACACATCTGCTACATGAAGATAACATCGTAAATCATCATTGTTTAAACGCCCTACAAAAATTACACGTTCCAAATTTGCTTTAGCTTTTAATTCCTCTGTTAAAGGACCTTGTCCAGCTATAACAATATAACAATCTGTAGCAATATATTTCTCTGCTTCAATCAAATACTTTAGTCCCTTATACTCCACATGGCGTCCTATAAAAAAAATCAGCTTTTTATTATTATATTTTTTGCGAATATTCTTTATTCTCACCTCATCATCATCCTGCAACTCAAGACGATGAATATTTATGCCATTAGCTATCACTTTTACCTTTTGTAAAAATGGCTTCAAAGGTAATGAAGCATCCTTATATTGGGGACTTGTTACAACAATACTATCTGCACGCTCTAACAACTTACGTTCATTCCTCCTTATCAATGGATAAACATATTTCTGTTTCGTAATATCCAAATGCCAATGAATGATTAACTTCGTACTTGCAGGAATTAATCTAAGCAACAAAAATGCAACAAAAGGATTAGGATGATGGAAATGGATAATATCAGGTTGCCAAGATTGTATATTTCTTTTCAAATAATAATAATAAGGGAGAGAGAAAGATTGACTTGCCACTTTCATAAAACACCCAATTCGCAAAACCTGTATACCCTTTATTTCAATACAAATAGTCCGATTAGAATCATTAAAGCATATAACTCGGTTTTCATATTACTTTAATCATTA
>NZ_DAWCXD010000203.1:0-6653 GCF_052357945.1 Bacteroides sp.
TACCACTGTGAGTAGTTTTCACTACGTTTGGTAAGGTCTTTCAGTTCTTTTGCCATTATATTTTTCTATTTAAAGTTTTCTTGAGTGTTAAAACAGGGTGCAAAAATACGAAAAATGCATGAACTGCCCTATTCTTCATGCATTAATTTTCTAAAGTCATGTACTTCTATATTACATATCTCATTTTTCATATTCGTTATATCGTTGCATCCGCGACTGTGCTTGTTCAGCATAGCGCTTTTTTGAGAACTAAAGGCACTATGACCCGATGAAAAGGTTTTATACAAAAGAAATAAGCCTTTCCTACCCAATTATGGTATTTTACTAATGTGGTAACCTCAATCATTTGTTTTCCTGTTTCCAATGGCGTAATGAAAATATCGACATAAAACAATAAATGTTTATCGTCTTTTCTCATAATTGCTTCTTGCTTGTCTTCCTCTATAATAAGTTCTTCACTTTCAATAGCTTTAGTTTCTATACCGAAAGGTTTGACTAAACAGGCCCTTATTGCATACAACATTCGGAGCCAAGCGGGGTTATGAGCAAAGACTTTTAAAATAATATCTTTAGGAGACAAACGATTTTCTGTAACTTCTATGGAAAAACTGTCACTGTAATCTACGGGGAGATATTTCTCTATTTTCTTAGCCATATTGGTTATTCAATTAGGGTTATTCTACAATATGTTCAGTTTAGGTTTCGTCCGATAATAGATAAAACCATAGAAAAGGGGGCTTGAAAAATAAAAAATCAGGCAGTTTATTTAAGATAACCACCTGATTTTCAAAAGAGCGGTAAACGAGGCTCGAACTCGCGACCTGCGGCTTGGGAAGCCGCCGCTCTACCAACTGAGCTATTACCGCATATTTACTGCATTTCTCGACTCAAAAGCCTTATGAAATGGTGATGCAAAGGTAAACATAATTTTTATATCTCAAATAAAATCGCAGAAATTTTAATGCAAGAAAAAAGAGAAATCAAAGCCTCTTCAATTCTTTTGTTTTGATGAAAAACAACCGGATATAAAAAAACGCATATTAGTAGCCCGTATAATTAAAAATATACAGATTGACGATAGTCGCTATAGAAAAAACTCCAGGATTTCCGGTTAATAAGATTCAGATATAAACTATTTTAGTGAATAATCTATCACTAGGTTCTAAATAGAGAATGAATATTGAATATGTGAGAATAAAGTTGCTTATATTATTTCAAATTGACAGATTTAGTTTCTAGCAAAATAAATAAGATTTAGAAACAAACAGGTACTTTATGGGCTATTTGGTAGCTTCCTTTTAAAGGGAGAACACGCTTCTCACCGACCAACGGTTGGTTCCATTTAAAGGAACAGAGCTTTTCCTTTAAAGAAACAACTCCAATATGCATTTATATTTTGTATAATCAAGTAGTTTATATCCATTAATAACACGCTTATTGCATATACTTGCATTATTTTATGCATCATTTTTTCTATCTGATAGAAATGATACAAACGTGATTCAAAGAGAAGATGAAAAATAGAACATCTTATAAAAAAGCGTTGAAACCTTCTTTTGTTGTATTGCTATATTCTTTCTGATGAACAAACCTCTCTTTTCATCTGTTAGAATATCTCAAATTCAGATATAACCTAACCAGTATGAAAAAAAATAAGCGACTTTTTATACTATTGACTTTGTATTTTTCCATCGGTCAGATAGATGCACAGATACCATTAAGTTTCGAAGAATCACTGCATCTGTTGAATCAAGGAAATCAGAGTCTGAAAATAGCAGATAAGAGTATTGAGATTGCGAAGGCTGAACGTGATAAGTTGAATGCTTTTTGGTATCCCAGTCTTCAATCTACAGGTGCGTTTGTACACATGTCGGAGAAGATCGAAGTCAAACAGCCTTTATCGCAGTTTACCGATCCGGCTAAAGACTTTGTACATTCCATTATTCCGGATGACCAAATCATTTCGTCTATACTGGATCAAATTGGGGCAAATACCCTTATATTTCCTTTGACTCCAAGAAATCTGACAACTGTTGATTTATCAGCCGAGTGGGTACTCTTTTCCGGTGGTAAACGCTTCCGTGCCACCAACATCGGAAGAACGATGGTCGACTTGGCATGGGAAAGTCGGGCACAGGTATCGGCCAATCAGCAAAATCTATTAGTTGAAAGTTATTATGGGCTTCGACTGGCACAACAAATTGTGACGGTTCGTGAAGAAACCTACAACGGATTAAAGAAACATTATGAAAATGCCTTGAAGTTAGAGGCGGCAGGAATGATTGACAAAGCAGGCAGGCTTTTTGCCCAAGTAAATATGGATGAAGCCAAACGTGCACTGGAGGCTGCGCGAAAAGAAGAAACAGTAGTGCAAAGTGCCTTAAAAGTTTTGCTGAATAAAAAGGATGCAGATGCCAATATTATTCCTACCTCTCCCCTTTTTATGAATGATTCATTGCCACCTAAAATGCTATTTGATCTTTCTGTAAACAGTGGGAACTATACACTCAACCAATTACAGCTGCAGCAGCATATTGCCAAACAAGAAGTGCGGATTGCCCAAAGCGGTTATTTGCCGAATATAGCCCTTTTCGGAAAACAGACCTTGTATTCGCATGGCATTCAGAGTAATTTATTACCGCGCACCATGGTAGGCATTGGTTTTACATGGAACCTCTTTGACGGACTGGATCGTGAAAAAAGAGTGCGGCAATCGAAATTAACGGAACAAACTCTGGCTTTAGGGCAGATGAAAGCCCGTGATGATCTGGCTGTTGGGGTAGATAAGCTTTACACGCAGCTGGAAAAGGCACAGGATAATGTAAAAGCTTTAAATGCAACGATTGCCTTAAGTGAGGAATTGGTACGCATCCGAAAGAAATCATTTACAGAAGGGATGGCAACTTCTACCGAAGTTATTGATGCTGAAACCATGCTTGCCAGTGTAAAAGTGGCTCGCCTGGCAGCATATTATGAATATGATGTGGCACTAATGAATCTACTCTCGCTTTGTGGCACACCGGAACAATTTGCAAACTATCAACCTAAACCGTAACAAACAATGAAACCAACTAGTAAAACCCTATCATGGGCTTTTGTCATCATTCTTCTGGCTGTCGGTATTTTCACCGGCCTGGGAGTTATATTAATGCATAAACAGCCGCTGGTCTTGCAAGGACAAGCTGAAGCAACAGAAATCCGTATCAGCGGGAAACTTCCCGGCCGTATCGACACTTTCTTCGTTCAGGAGGGAGACTGGGTACACCAGGGAGATACTCTTGTCGTCATTAATAGCCCTGAAGTACATGCCAAGTATCAACAAGTGAATGCCTTGGAACAGGTGGCGGTGCAACAGAACAAGAAAATAGATGCCGGAACCCGTCGTCAGATTGTAGCTACTGCACTGCAATTATGGAATAAAACGAAGAGCGATCTAACTCTCGCCCAGACAACTTACAACCGTATTCTTACTTTATATAAGGACAGTGTCATTACTTCTCAAAGAAAGGATGAAGTAGAAGCTATGTATAAAGCGGCTGTAGCAGCCGAACGTGCTGCCTATGAACAGTATCAGATGGCTGTAGATGGTGCACAAAAAGAAGATAAAGCGTCTGCTGCCAGCATGGTGGATGCTGCCCGAAGCACAGTGGATGAAGTCTCGGCTTTGCTGGTCGATGCTCGGTTAATCGCTCCGGAAAACGGTCAGATAGCAACAATCTTCCCTAAACGTGGAGAGTTGGTTGCACCGGGAACTCCCATTATGAATTTGGTGGTGATGGATGATATACATGTTGTTCTTAACGTGCGGGAAGACCTGATGCCGCAATTTAAAATGGACGGAACATTTGTTGCGGACGTGCCCGCCATCGGTAAAAAAAATATTGAATTCAAAATCTATTATATTAGTCCGCTAGGCAGTTTTGCTACCTGGAAATCAACCAAGCAAACCGGAAGTTATGACTTACGTACCTTTGAGATTCATGCCCGTCCAACCCAAAAGGTGGATGACTTGCGTCCCGGCATGTCCGTGTTATTGACTTTAGATTAATCGACATCAAATAAACCAGAGAATGGATGAATCACAAACATATTCCCCTTTTCGTTCCGTACTGCTCAGAGAGTGGCGGCGAATGACTTCACGGCGCCTTTATTTTGGTGTCTGCATTGTCTTGCCATTGTTCACCCTTTTCTTTATGGCTACGATTTTTGGTAACGGACAGATGGAAAACATTCCTATCGGTATTGTCGATCAGGATAATACTGCTACTTCCCGGACGATAGTCAGGAACATTTCTGCCGTACCAACTTTTAAAGTGACAAAGCATTTTGTAAATGAAGCAGCTGCCCGTGAATCTGTGCAAAAGAAAGAGATTTATGGATATCTTTCCATACCTCCCCAATTTGAACAGAATGCGATTACCGGAAAGAATGCAACACTCTCCTACTATTATCATTATGCATTAATGTCGGTAGGTGGTGAGTTGATGGCGGCATTCGAAACTTCCTTAGCTCCGGTGGCTCTTTCTCCTGTGGTGATGCAAGCGATGGCACTCGGAGTAGAACAGGATCAGATTACCACCTTTTTATTACCCGTACAGGCTAATAACCATCCGATATATAACCCTAGTCTGGATTATTCGGTATATTTAAGTCAGCCCTTTTTCTTTGTGCTGTTTCAGGTTTTGATTCTGTTGATTACCGTGTATGCGGTTGGCATTGAAATTAAGTTCCGCACAGCAGACGATTGGCTGGCGACTGCAAAAGGCAATATAGTGACAGCTGTTTTAGGTAAATTATTACCTTATACCATTATATATATACTGATAGGATGGTTGGCTAATTACGTCATGTTTGGTATTTTGCATATTCCTTTTCAGGGAAGTTGGTGGTTAATGAATATCATGACTGTGCTTTTCATCATTGCAACACAGGCTTTAGGGCTGTTTTTATTCTCGCTGTTTCCGGCAATATCGTTGGTTATAAGCGTAGTTTCTATGGTAGGTTCTCTGGGGGCTACTTTGTCCGGAGTAACCTTTCCGGTTCCCAATATGTATCCGTTGGTGAGGGATGCTTCCAATTTGTTCCCTGTCCGTCATTTTACGGAAATGATGCAAACCATGCTCTATGGAGGCGGTGGGTTTATCCATCTTTGGCCGTCGGCTGTGATACTCTGTATCTTCCCGTTGCTGGCCCTGTCGCTGCTTCCTCATTTAAAACGAGCTATAGAAAGTCATAAGTATGAAAACATTAAGTAAGTTACAACAGTTGTCATTCATCATTCATCGTGAATTTCTAGCTATCAGTACCAGTTATGCGGTTTTACTGGTGTTGATGGGAGGAATCTTCGTTTACGGGTTGCTCTACAATTATATGTATGCACCGAATATTGTAACCGATGTACCTGTTGCCGTAGTCGACAATTCGCACAGTGAATTGAGCCGTGATTTTATCCGTTGGCTGGATGCTACTCCTCAGGCAGAGATTTCCAGTCAGGCTATGGATTATCATGAAGCAAAAGAATGGATGAAAGAAGGCAAAGTACAGGGAATACTCTATCTGCCTCATGACTTTGAGGAACGGGTGTTCCGGGGAGATGAAGCCGTATTTTCCCTTTATGCAACTACTGATGCCTTCTTGTATTTCGAAGCTTTGCAAGGTGCTTCTTCACGTGTCATGTTGGCTATTAATGATAAATACCGGCCAGATGAAGCGGTGTTTCTTCCACCACAAGGATTGCTTGCCGTAGCTATGGCGAAACCGATTAATGTGGAAGGCACTGCACTCTACAATTATACCGAAGGGTATGGTTCCTATCTTATTCCGGCAGTCATGATGATTATAATTTTCCAGACCTTACTGATGGTTATTGGCATGGTGACCGGAGAAGAATACAGTAGTAAAGGAATCCGCGCATATACTCCTTTTGGGGATGGCTGGGGAGTTGCCATTCGTATAGTGGCAGGAAAAACGTCCGTGTACTGTGCTCTTTATGCCATCTTTGCCTTTTTTCTATTAGGCTTGCTCCCTCACTTTTTCAGCATCCCCAATATTGGAAACGGATTATACATTGTACTATTATTGATTCCATATTTGATGGCAACTTCTTTCCTGGGATTAGCTGCGTCCAGGTATTTTACGGATTCTGAGGCTCCCCTACTCATGATCGCCTTCTTCTCCGTAGGATTAATCTTTCTTTCCGGCGTTTCCTATCCAATGGAACTAATGCCTTGGTATTGGAAAGTGGCCCATTATATTTTCCCTGCTGCACCAGGCACACTCGCTTTTGTGAAACTGAATTCTATGGGAGCCAGTATGGCTGATATCAGACCGGAATATATAACTCTCTGGATACAGGCACTTATTTATTATACAATAAGTATATGGGTCTATAAGAAGAAACTGGAATCAAATTTGATTAGTTAAATTAACAAAAACAAAACATGCGCTAATTATAACATATAGCAAAAGAACACTTTCAGATAAATCAACTTCGCAAAGTAAATAATCAACTTTGGAAATAAAAATGTTTCTAAATAGATGTTTTCTTGTAGAATCTCTCCTATTTCTTTGCATTTGTCATTGCTTTTGTCTAGTTTCGTTAACTGTTATATTTATATGATCGTTAGAAGTAGTTTAAAAAACAACTGTTTATA
>NZ_DAWCXD010000204.1:0-6477 GCF_052357945.1 Bacteroides sp.
AGCTGCGTTAGGGACTTGCACCCGTTAGACTATGCCCATGTCGGGCGAACACGAGGAATCCCTGCCAATTTTCGAGTTGGCAGGGATTCATTTTTTATCTTCAAGAAGATGATCTTTTTACTTGCAGTATTTGGTTATCAATTCATCTGCATTCGGATCACCCAATTCTTTCGCTTTCTTAAAGTTGCCGCAAGCTTCATCTGTCTTCTTCAGCTGTATCTGGCAAAGTCCCAATAAACGGTAAGCCTCACCATATTTAGGATCAGTCTTCAATATATTATTTAAAATCTGAATGGCTTCTTCATACCGTCCTACACGGAGGTTTACAACTGCATGCTCTGCCTGGTAGGTGAGGTCTGTCGGATTCATCTCGATGGCCTTGGCAATATCGTCTAAAGCGCGTTGAAACTGACGTGCTTTCAAAGCTGCCTGTTCGCGATAATAATAGAACACGTCGTTCACTTCTCCCTTGACTGCCGTATGGTAAGCATCATAATCGAGCATTGCATTTCGCGCCTGATCGGCATTCATATTCATCTGCGCACGTTCCAACAAATATGGAGCAAAGTCGGCCGTAATCGGTTGCGGGCAACGGGCAATACAGCTATCCATTAAGGCTACCACTTCTTTCGGATCCCCTTTCAGCAGTTCTTTCGTCTTGGCAGCACTAAAGAAAGTGGCCGGAGAAGCAATATTGCTAGTATTTACCTTTTCATAAGCAGCCAAAGCACCAGCATAGTCTTGTTGGGCAAACAGTATATCACCTTCCATTTGAATGTAAATTGGCAGCGGATCAATAGCGATTGCCTGACGGACATTCTTCAAAGCAGTGTCATACGTCCAGTCTTTATAAGTTTTCTCCGGCTTCGATAATTGATAAGCATACATTAGCTTACCTATATTATAATATACATCATCTTTCTTCTGGGCTACTTTCAGAGCCTGATTAAAGTCGGCAACGGCTTTATCATACCAGGTCTGATCGTCTTTACCTTTAGATGCATAATAATTGGCACGACGGAGATAACCATCTGCATTGGCAGGGAACTGGCGAATGAAGTCATCCAACAGCTTTTCATAGTCCTCGCCCGAGAGGCTCGAAGAGGCCATGAACAGATACACTAATGCCTGATCTTCCGTTTCGGGTAAACCTTTCCGGATACCAATGCTTTTCAAGGCAGCGTCTCCCAAAGAAAGAGCACTGATTTTCTGCGACATGGCAAAAGCTGCTCCCGCCGCATAACAAGTAGTCACCGTATCGATACCGGATGATTTCTGCGCAATACCAAATACCTGACCTTCCGCATTCATCACCGGACAGCTCACCATCTTATCTTTCATATGCATGCTCAATGTATAATAATGGTATTCTCCGGCTACTTTGGAGACATCTTTCACTTTACCAGTAACGCAAGCAATACTTTTCTGTGTAGAATAAGGAAGCATCCACGCATCGGCTCCCACTGCCGGAGCTGTTTTAGCCACAATGAGCGCAGGCACTTTCTTCTCGGTGATAGCCACACGGAACTTAATGACATCATACATATCATTCGCTCCAAGTATCAGGCTAACCGGCATCTGCTTGCCTTCGGAAGTGATTACCACCGCACGTTCGGCTCCTTTAAAAAGAGTATAATCTGATAAAGCCAATCCATCTTCGGATACAAAAAATCCGTTTCCGGTATTCAGCATTTTATCATTCTTGTCATAAGTCACCACAGAGAAGACTGCACGTTTTGCCTTCTCTACCCATTTGGGAGTTTGCGCCATGCTTCCCTGCATCAGGAAGAAAAGCAGTAAAGGTAGAATTAAAATCTTCTTCATATCAATCATTATTTCTTTGTTTCACAGCTTCGTAAACCAGGATACCGGCAGCCACGGAAACATTCAGAGATTCGATGGTGCCCAGCATCGGAATTTTCACCCATTCGTCGCAGAGCGCAAGGTTTTCATAAGAAACTCCCGTATCCTCCGCTCCCATAATGATGCACAGCGGTCCTGTATAATCGGCTTTTGTATAATCGTAATCTCCCTTCTCGGTAGCAGCTACAATGCGGAAACCACTATCTTTCAGATATTGCAGCGTTGAACGGAGGTTCTGCTCACGACACACAGGCAGCGTGTGCAGCGCTCCTGCCGATGTTTTCACGGCATCAGCATTGACAGACGCACTCCCGCGGACAGGAATAATCACTGCATCGACAGCTGCACATTCGCAGGTACGGGCAATGGCTCCGAAATTACGTACATCGGTCACTCCGTCCAGCATAACAAAAAACGGATTCTTCCCTTGTTCGAACAAGAAAGGAACAAGATCTTCCGTTTTCTGATAAGTCACAGAAGAAATGAAAGCAATCACTCCCTGATGATTTTTCCGGGTAATGCGGTTAATACGTTCTACCGGAACACGCTGAACCGGTATCATCAGCCCTTTCAAAGCAGCAAACAGTTCTTTGGAAAGATCACTCTGAATGTCTTTCTTTACCAGAATTTTATCAATCTCTTTACCTGCCTGAATGGCTTCTATCACGGCACGAACACCGAAAATCATTTCACTTTTATCCAACATCTATTTGATTTACTATTTTACTATTTACAATTTACTACTTATCAGTTACCGCTTAACAATTCACTACCTCAATTACTTTGAATGAATCAATTTAGCCATTAATTACTTAGCATCAAGCAGGGATTTGGCATTACTAAGGGCGGCCTCGGTCAGAGTGGCGCCACTAAGCATATGAGCTATTTCCTCTACTCGTTCTTCATCGGTGAGACGGCGGATATGACTGTTTGTTTCCGTATCGCTGTCTTTCTTATATACTTTATAATGTGCACGTCCGCGGGCAGCAATCTGCGGCAAGTGGGTGATGCTGATTACCTGACGGTTCCGGTCGCCCATTTCCTGCATCATGTCCGCCATGCGGTCGGCTATTTCACCGGAGACACCGGTATCTATTTCATCAAATACGATAGTCGGCAGTTTCACGGCTCCGGCAATCAATGCTTTGATAGAAAGCATGACGCGGGCAATTTCACCTCCCGAAGCTACGGAAGAGATATTCTGCAAGGTACCGTTCTTATTGGCAGAAAACAGGAAGTTGACTGTATCTTCTCCTTGCAATCCCGGCTCTTTCTTCAGTCCCATTTCTATCTGGAAACGAACATTCGGCATTCCTAATGGAATCAACCGGGCAGCCAGCTGTTTTTCAACTTCACGAGCAGCTTTCGTACGGGCTTTGGTCAGCACTTCTGCTTGTTGTTTCACTTGCTTATATTGTTCCTCTTTACGAACGGTCAGCTCGGCAATACGTTCATCGTATGAAGTGATGTCTGACAATTTGCTACGATATTCATCCGTCAACGCTATCAACTCGTCAAGAGTCTGTGCCCGGTGTTTCTGTTGCAGGGAATAAATCAGATTCAGCCGTTCATTCACTTCTTCCAGACGGACCGGATTAAATTCAACGGAATCACTTTGCGAAGAGACTTCGTGCGAAATATCTTTCAATTCGATATAGGCGCTCTCCATACGTTCGGTAAGTTCCTTAGCGGGCTGATAGACTCTTTGCAGGCTATTCAGCGTATTCAGACTATCTTTCAGGTAAGAAAGCAATCCGCCTTCATCCGAGACAAATGACTGTTCTACCCGGTAAAGTCCGGCTTTAATCTCCTCCGCATGACTTAATGTTTCGGCTTCCTGCTCCAGTTCCTCCTGCTCGCCTTCCACAAGATGGGCTTCTTCGAGCTGTTCAAGTTGGAAACGGATATAATCTTCATCAGAACGGCTTTTCTCTGCCAGTGACATTAATTCAGCCAGTTCGCGTTCTGTCTGCTTCCATTCGCCATAACGCAGATGGTATTTCTCCAATGCTGCATCATTATGTGCCAGAATATCAAGCACGTTCAACTGGAACCCTTCTTTATTAAGTAACAGATTCTGATGTTGAGAATGTACATCTATCAATTGTTCGCCCAGCTCTTTCATTTGTGCCAGTGAAGCGGGAGTATCATTGATGAATGCCCTGCTTTTGCCGGAAGCCTGTACCTCACGACGCAAAATACACTCTTCATCATATTCCAATTCGTTTTCTTCAAAAAACGGACGCATACCGTAGGCAGCAATATCGAACCGTGCCTCTATAATACATTTGGAAGCTCCGCGACGAATCGCTTTCACATCGGCACGCTGCCCCAGCAGGAGCCCGATCGCTCCCAGAATAATTGATTTCCCGGCTCCCGTTTCACCTGTTATAACGGAAAAGCCTGTTTCAAAACTGATATCCAGTTTTTCTATCAATGCGTAATTCTGAATGTATAGTGAACGTAACAAACTAATTAAAAATTAAAATTTGAAAATTAAAAATTGGGAGACAGAGTGGCTACCAGACGATCAATGATGTCTTGAGCTACTTCCGTTTTCGACTTCAGAGGATAGTCTGTACGACCTTTCCTGTCGATTATACTTATCTTATTGGTATCATGGCGGAAACCGGCTCCTGCATCATTCAACGAGTTGAGCACGATAAAATCGAAGTTCTTGCGTTCAAGCTTTCCTTCGGCATTCTGCTGCTCATTATTGGTTTCGAGCGCAAAGCCAACCAAGCATTGTTGTTTTCTTTTTATAGCTCCTAAAGAGGCAGCAATATCTTGTGTTGCCCGAAGATGCAGAGTCAGTTCTTCTTCTTTTTCCCGCTTAATCTTCTTATCGGCTACCGTTGCCGGACGATAGTCGGCTACTGCCGCACAAAGAATACCTGCATCAGCATCCGGGAAATGAGCCTGTGCTGCTTCGTACATTTCTTCAGCAGATTCGACATCGACACGGATGATACCAGAATGTTGCGTTTTGAGTTGCACAGGACCTGTTATCAAGGTCACTTGTGCTCCGCGACGGGCACATTCTTCTGCCAACGCGAATCCCATCTTTCCGGACGAATAATTGCCGATGAAACGCACCGGGTCAATCTTTTCGTAAGTCGGTCCGGCGGTAATCATCACTTTCTTTCCGGACAGTTCGTCACTCGAAGCAAAGAATTCATCCAATACCCGGATGATATTCTCCGGCTCTTCCATTCGCCCCTTCCCTACCAGATGGCTGGCTAGTTCTCCTGTCCCCGGCTCGATAATATGATTACCATAGGAACGCAGAATATCCAGATTTTTCTGGGTGGCAGGATGAGCAAACATATCGAGGTCCATTGCCGGAGCAACAAACACAGGAGCTTTTGCCGAAAGATAAGTGGTTATCAGCATATTGTCGGCTATTCCGTTGGCCATTTTACCGATGGTAGAGGCAGTGGCCGGCGCAATCAATACGGCATCCGCCCATAAACCGAGATCGACGTGGCTGTTCCACGTTCCGTCACGTTGGGCAAAAAACTCACTGATGACCGGTTTGCTGGTCAAAGCCGAAAGAGTGATCGGAGTAATAAATTCTTTTCCTGCCGGAGTAATTACGACCTGCACTTCCGCCCCTTGTTTTATCAGTCCGCGAATGATATAGCACGCCTTATACGCGGCAATACTGCCGGTAATTCCAAGAATTATTTTTTTTCCTTTTAGCATTACTTTGTAATCAAATTACTCATTTCACGCAAGCGGATTTTTGTCAATGCCGCCTTGGTGTTCAGCGTGAAATCACTATTCAAAATCCAACTGTAATATCCGGGATCTTTCTTCAAAACCTCGGCTACAGACATTCCCTTATATTTTCCGAAGTTGAACACTTCTACTCCGTTATCATCGTACACCATGCGTCCGGCAAAATCGACATTCTTGCTGAAACTTGAATAATCTGCCAGGAACGCAATATCATTCTGAAGATCGGAGTAACGGTCGAGCTGCGCTTTCAACACTTCGTAAGTAGCCCGCGTATCTGCCTCGGCAGTGTGCGCATCTTCCAAATTCTTGTCGCAATAGAACTTGTAGGCAGCAGACAGAGTGCGTTGTTCCATTTTGTGGAAGATGACCTGTACGTCTACAAATTTACGTTTTGTCATATCAATATCTACTCCGGCACGAAGAAATTCTTCGGCAAGAACAGGAATATCAAAACGGTTGGAATTAAATCCTGCCAAATCGCAACCTTCAATGTCCCTGGCTATGTTTTTCGCTACTTCTTTAAAAGTAGGACAATCTGCTACGTCGGCATCATAAATACCATGTATAGCAGAGGATGCTTCCGGAATATGCATTTCGGGATTGATACGTAATGTCTTTGCTTCTTCATTTCCATTCGGATATACTTTCAGATAGCAGATTTCAACAATTCGGTCTGTGTTGATATTGGTTCCGGTTGTTTCTAAATCAAAAAAAACAATGGGATTTTTCAGGTTTAATTTCATTTCTGTTTATTTTATTGAGTCACCACAGAGGACGCAGAGGACACAGAGGGTTATTTAATAAATATTCAAATTTATCCTCTGTGTCCTCTGCGTCCTCTGTGGTGAATTAACATTAATCATTTAGCATCAT
>NZ_DAWCXD010000205.1:0-6354 GCF_052357945.1 Bacteroides sp.
ACCAACCTATTATATCATGAGAAACAGGATTTATCTCTTTACAGTAGCAGTAGCTTCTTTTATGTGCATCAGTTGTACAAAGACTCAAACCACTCTTTCGGAAAATGAAAAGGCAGTCAATCCTCCTATCATGGGATGGAGTTCATGGAATGCGTTTCGTGTAGACATCAGTGAAGACATTATCAAACACCAGGCTGACCTGATGGTGGAAAAAGGCCTGAAAGATGTCGGATATCATTATGTCAATGTTGATGATGGCTATTTCGGAAAACGTGACGACAACGGAATAATGCTTGCAAATGAAAAACGCTTCCCGAACGGCATGAAACCGGTGGCGGATCATATTCACAGCCTGGGAATGAAAGCCGGCCTTTATACCGATGCGGGTAATAGTACGTGTGGTTCCATGTGGGACAATGACACTGCAGGTATAGGAGCAGGTATCTACGGGCATGAACCACAAGACGCCCAATTATACTTTGGCGACTGGGGTTTCGACTTTATCAAAATTGACTATTGCGGAGGAGATGCGCTGGGACTTAATGAAAAGGAACGCTACACTTCAATCCGGAACAGTATAGACAAAGTGAACAAAGATGCTTCCATCAATATCTGCCGATGGGCCTTCCCGGGTACTTGGGCCAAAGACGCAGCAACCTCCTGGCGTATCAGCGGTGATATTAACGCACATTGGGGCTCATTAAGATATGTAGTCGGCAAGAATCTTTACCTGTCTGCCTATGCCGGCAACGGACATTACAATGACATGGACATGATGGTTATCGGATTCCGTAACGACAGCAAAGTGGGCGGACAAGGTCTTACCCCGACAGAAGAAGAAGCTCATTTCGGTTTATGGTGTATCATGAGCTCTCCTTTGCTTATCGGATGTAACCTGGAAAACATACCGGAGTCTTCTCTCGAGCTGCTGAAAAACAAAGAATTGATTGCCCTCAACCAAGACCCGCTGGGTTTGCAAGCATACGTAGCGCAACATGAAAATGAAGGTTATGTACTTGTGAAAGATATTGAGCAGAAACGCGGAAACATACGTGCTGTGGCTCTCTACAATCCTTCCGATACCGTATGTAGTTTCTCCGTCCCGTTCTCTTCATTGGAATTTGGAGGAAATGTAAAAGTACGTGATCTCGTAAAACATAACGATTTAGGCAGCTTCTCCGGCACATTCGAACAAACGCTTCCGGCACACAGTGCCATGTTCCTCCGTATGGAAGGCGAAACCCGTCTGGAACCGACTCTGTACGAAGCAGAATGGGCTTACTTGCCTCTTTTCAACGACCTAGGTAAAAATCCTAAAGGTATTCTTTATGCCAATGACAAAGAAGCTTCCGGCAAAATGAAAGTAGGTTTCCTGGGTGGACAACCGGAGAATTATGCCGAATGGAAGGAAGTGTATAGCGAAGATGGCGGACGCTACAACATGACTATCCATTACTCATACGGTAAAGGACGCCAAATAGAACTGGATGTCAACGGCATTATTACCAAAATAGATTCTTTGGGAGAGGATAATAACCATAACGAAATCACAGTTCCCGTTGAACTAAAAGCAGGATATAACACCATTCGCATGGGTAATAGTTACAACTGGGCACCGGATATCGATTGTTTCACTCTGACAAAAGCATTGTAATTTGACGATATAACCCTCAATATTAAAAGGAGCAACAACGGAATAAAGATGCCCCTAAAAGTTTTTCATCTTACTTTTAGGAGGCACTTTAAAAGCCATTATTGCTCCTTTTCCAGTTTAGATACTGTCTAGTAATTCGTTCAATATTTTATATCTTCATACCTATTTCGCTTCATTCATTCCGGCGTTATTGTAATCTCCGCCTTTTCTTCTATATTCATCTGCAAGCATGCATCTTCTGTCAGAGGAGTCCAGACAACCCGCTTGCATTCTCCTTTTTGCAAATCGTTAGAATGATGACTGCTACCAGTCAAATATTCCGTTCCCACTTCCGTATTCGCAAATGTCCATCTCCACACACCATCTAAATTCAGATAGAAGTTTTCTATTTTACTGTCTTTTGCATGAAATTCCCTCACATTCCCCTGAATATCAAGCGAACGAAGTTGGCAAGAATCAAGTGATACACTATAGCGCCCACGGACAACCAATGAATCCGTTTCAATACCCTTCAAGTTTAATTTCAAACCTTCCGTATCAGTAATTGCGCTAGCCAGCGAGTCCACAGCCAATTTTACGTCAAAACCAGTTGAGTAAATATAATCTTGGTGTTGAAATTTATCAGGAATATTATTCACACTAAAATCCAGCTTCATGAACAGAGTGTCATCCTTTTGAATTACATTCAAATATTTCCCCTTAGGATACGAAATTTGTTCTTTACCTGACAAAGCGGAAGGAGATTCTATTTGCATTTCTCCGCTCACAAACACACGCCTCTCTTTAAACACTCCATCCTGGCTGACAAATACCTTCACAACATGCACGCCATTCAAGTCCATTGTCACTTGTTCATCACCCAAAAAGGCTCCATTTTCCCAATACGGCTTCCCCGACGTAGATACGAAAATAATAGTTGCCACAACTACAATCAATCCCGAAACGAGGAGGCCTATAAATATATAAGTAGTACGTTTCATAATATTCGTCTTTATTCTATTTTTGCTTTTTTATAAACTCATGATACATTGTCTCTATCTCTTTTATCGGTATATCAAGCGTATACAACTGACGAAAGAAATAGTCCAGTTCTTCCTTTAGAAAGGTATCCTTACGGAGAGAATGAATCAGCTCTTTCGCTCCCGTAGTTACAAAATACCCAATGCCACGTTTATTATAAATAATATTCTGCATCTGAAGATAATCAAAGGAACGCATCACCGTATTAGCATTCACCTCCACAATAGCAGCATACTCTCTGACAGAAGGGATTCGCTCCTCTTCCGGATATTGCCCCAGCAATATCTCATCACAGATTCTATCTGCAATCTGTAAATAAATAGCTTTACTTTCTTTAAAATTCATAGGTTAAGGTATTACATTCGATTAATAATTTCGGACTCTTTAAAGCGGAAATAAGCCAGCGTCCAATTCACCAACGCAAAAAAGATGCCGGCAACAATTATGATCCACCAAATAGTATCTTTGGACTCGAATATGCCTCCCGGATAATATTGACCGTTTTCCAACAGAATCTTACTCATCAAAATGCCGACTAAAAAATACACCATAACTATCACTGTTCCTGCTGCAAATGTTTTCAGGAAAGAGTTCTTTGGCCAAATAGAACTACCCAGTACAAATAAAGATTGAACAAAGAAATAGCCTGACATCAGTGCTCCAAATTGCAACCCGGTGTTGCACAAAGTATAATATTTTTTATCTCCAACCAAATGCGACAGGGCAACAGGGGCAATGAAGTCTTTTTCCGGATAGGCCAAAGAATAAATAATCAACCGTGTATAGTCCGCCAACTTATAAGAAATCAGGAAAACAACCAAATACACTACTGTGAACACAAACCATCGAGAGAAGAATTTCTCGAAAGGAGTTGCCGGAACCATCAACATGGAAGTACGACTCGTTTTCGATTTCATCTTTTCCATTGTAAACGAAGCACTCAAACAGCCGAAGCCCCACAGTCCCCAAATAAAAGCAATCAGAAGAAATATCCACATCGGATCTCTTTCATGATTATAAGTACCTCTATACTCAAAATATCCGTTCCAAACCATTACCACCGCCATCACTCCATACATCAACACCATACGAAGCACATTCGATCTCCAATTCTCTACCATCTCCTTACGGCAAAGATTCATAAAACGAGGCAAACTGAAAAAAGTATCTTTTATCATCGTCTTTTATTTTTGAGTGTGAAACAATCGGGCTATCTCTTCAGGAGCAGCCAACGTAGCATTAAAAAGAAGTTCCAGATTTAATTCCGATTCTTCCTGTTCTTCGTTAGGAAGTATCAGGTAATTCCCCTGAATAGTAGGGATTGCGAAAAGAGCATTTTTCGCCAGTTCCCGATTGTCACTCTCCACAAAGAAAAGTTTGTCGCAAATATTACTTGTAGATTCATCCAGCAACACACGGCTGTCATCCATAATCAATACATGGTCGAGCACCTTATCAATGTCACGAACCTGATGCGTAGAAATTACAATCGTCTTATCATCCGACATGCCCGATGCGATAAACTTACGGAACTGACTTTTACCGGGAATATCCAGCCCGTTGGTCGGCTCGTCCATCAACAAAAGAGAAGTGTTTGTAGCAAGCGCAAAGCTCATGAATACTTTCTTTTTCTGTCCCATAGAAAGTGATCCGAGATCAATATCTATATCCATTTCAAAATAATGGAGATATTTAATCATCTCCTCCTTGCTGAAACGGGGATAAAAAGGGCTGTTCAACTCCACATAGCTAACCAGAGAGACTGAAGGTAATTCAAACTCTTCGGGAACTAAAAACATATCCTCCAAAGTAACCGGTAACCGACGGCGCACATCTGTATCGTGAAACACCACTTTGCCGTTTTTAGGAGTCAATAACCCGGACATCAGATAGAGAAGAGTAGACTTTCCCGCGCCATTCTTTCCCAACAGTCCATATACCCTGCCGGACTCGAACGAAAGCGAAAAATCATGTAATACCGCACGCTTCGATTTACGATAAGTAAATGAAAGATTTTCTACTGTAATCATAGCATTTCTGTTTAATGAACAATGTTTCTTAGTGTATTAGTGTAATAGTGCACCGCAAATGTAGACAATCTTTTGAATATTCCAATAGAAAAGGAGAAAAAAGTGCAAAAAAAAGGAGGAGCTAAGATCACTCTCCACTCCTCCTGTCACGACAAACAACTAAAATTATTCACTATTTGATGCCGTCCAATGCCCTTTTAGCAGTAGCATTAGCGGGGTCTATAGCCAGAATTTTATTCCAGTATTCTATGGATTTATCTTTATTAGCCTTTGCTTCGGCCTTCAATGCCGGATTCTCGATCGCTAACAAATAGTAATATCCAAGATAACTGTAACATTCAACCAAAGCTGAATTGTAATGAGGATCATTTTTGCTTTCCAATAAAGCAGCCACTTCCTCATAGAAAGGTTTCGCAAGCCCTTGAGTAGTTTCAGGGTCCAGTGCAGAATTGGCACGTGCTCTCCAGAAGTTACCCAAATAGCTGTCCGGCGCTATTTCCGCAATTGCATGGAAAGTGGAATCGGCGGACATTAACGCCTGCTTACGCTCTTCAACAGTGATTGCTAATGAATCAGGTTGCGTACCAGCACCGTAATAAAGTCTACCAAACTGGAACTGTAAGTCCGGAGTCTGTTTTTCCTTATCAAGAGATGCATAATATTTCTGGTAAGCACTGATTGCCTTTTTATAATCATTCTTCTGTTCGTAAGCAGAAGAGATATTTTTATATAAATCCGTCTTTGTCGGATCCATATTTACCGCTTTCTCATATTGTATTACCGCATCATCATATTTTTTCAGACTTTCCAGCAGGTGTCCATAATACATATAGTCCAAATACGAATAATCGGCTTTATCACATTCTTTGAAGAAGACATCTGCAGCCTTCAACGCTTCATCAAAACGCTTCAGGTCAGTATAATTATACATTGCCAAACGATTGAATGCAGCATGACGTGCGCTTTTTTGCAATCCCATATTAGCTACTTCGAGTGATTTCTCAAAATCATGGTTCAAAAATAAAGCAAAAGCATACTTCACCAAATCTTCTTCCGTAGCAGTAGGTCCCATTGCAAAATTCGCATAAGCCTCTACCGCTTTATTAAAATCATTTTTTAAATAGTAAATTTCGGCTAATTTTTTATCCACAGCTGTGTTGGACGGTTCCAGGTCCTTCAATTGGTTCAGCTTCTCAATGGCAAGACTTGCATTGGCTGATTTATAAATATCTGCATATTTCAAATAAGCTTCCGTACATTTCGGATCGAAATAAATTGCCTCCTCATACTTTTGAGAAGCAAGACCCGCATTTTTCTGTTTTACGGCAATATTTCCCTCCAGTACAGAAGCAAGAGCCGATTTACCATTCGCTTTTTTGGCAAGAGCTGCATACTCCTGCGCTTCGGGAATCTTGTCAGCATTCAGATATGCATTTCCAATAGCTACCAACAATTCCACATTTTTCTTATTTTTTCCTTTAATCAGATGCTCTGCTTCTTCAGCAGCCTGTGCCGGATTCGTCTGAATAGTTTCTTTCAATTTCGCAACCCCAGCCTGCCATTCGGCGTCAGATGATTGCGCATAGAGCGACCCTACTGCTATAAACGCTCCAGCTAAAAACATTTGTACTCTTTTCATGATAGTCTTTA
>NZ_DAWCXD010000206.1:0-6269 GCF_052357945.1 Bacteroides sp.
TCGCACTAATTACGCTAATTTTTAACTAATAAATCAAATACTGATTCGCATTAATGATAATCTCTCTGCAAATATATGGAGTATGACAATTTTACGACTATTGGTATTGTTGAATAGTCTTACATTTTTGTCTAATGTTTTTGTTTGTATGGGATAAAGAAGGTCTTTCTTCTTTAAGGGTTGAAGGATTTTGGGAATTAGCTTTAAGTGTTCGTTATATAGAATATTATTCCTTTTGGTGCAGAAATGAACTATTTCACCACAGAGGACACGGAGGACGCAGAGGTTTCAAAATTCTAATTCATAGATAATTATAACCTCTGTGTCCTCTGTGGTGAAAAGAATCAAAACCGTGCAGAAATGAACATAAATCTCAAGCCAGCAGATTCATATTCGGAATTCAATGATTTATCCTTTTATTTTCTTAATATACTCCGTGGGTAAACATCCGAAATACTTCTTGAAACTCGTAGCAAAATAAGACGGTGTATTGAATCCTACCATTGTACTGACTTCTGCTATTGTATAGCGGCCATCCTTGAGTAACTTTGCAGCTTCGTTGAAACGGATCTTTCGTATAAAATCGATAGTCGATTCGCCTGTGATAGCTTTCAATTTAAGATGCAGATTAGAACGACTCATATTCATTTCTCTGGCAAATTCGTCAGTAGAGAATTCAATATTATCCATGTTTTTTTCTACAATAGCTACGGCACGTTTCAGTAAAGCTTCATCCATGGCGTTAAACGTAATTTTTTCCGGTTCCACTTCCAGGGATTTGGAATACCGTTCAAGCATACGTCTACGGGTACGCATCATATTCTGTATCTTCGTAGTCAGGATAGCAAGTGAGAATGGCTTCGGAATGTAATCATCCGCACCCATTTGCAGACCTTCCATCTGGTCTTTGACTTCGCTTTTAGCAGACAGGATAATCACGGGAATATGACAGGTACGGATATTTTGCTTCACATTCTTACACAGTTTGATACCATCCATCACAGGCATCATGACATCAGTTACAATGATGTCAACTTCATTGTCTTTCAGTTTTTCCAAAGCTTCTTCACCATTTCCGGCTTCCAACGTATTGAAGAGTTCGGCAAGTCCGCTGCTAAGATAATGGCGGATTTCATTATTGTCTTCTACAATAAGAATAGTGCCACGCTTCTTGTCTCCGCCTTCGATCGTTTCGTTTTCAACCTTTTCCGTATCAATGAAATACATTTCTTTCGAGTTGGTGGAATATACCTGACCTTCCTCATTCAGAGTGTCATTAGAAGCCAGCTCGGAGGGTTTGTAGGTATTTATGTCTTGTGGCAGATAAACAGAGAAAGTACTGCCTTTACCCTCTTCACTATCCAGTTCGATACGACCATGGTGCAATTCTACCAGACGTTGTACCAGTGAGAGACCGATACCACTTCCTACGTGCTCACTCTCTATCTGATAAAAACGTTCGAATATTTTTCCCTGTTTGTTGATAGGAATACCAATACCGGTATCACTAACTTGCAGTACCAACCAATTATTTTCCTCTTTCAATGTCACAGTAATGCTTTGACCGCTTTCTGTATATTTGAAAGCATTTGAAAGCAGGTTATTAACAATCAGTTCCAGATAATTAGGATCAAAAAGTTCCTCTTTATCTTCCAATTCGGAATGGAAAGTATAAGTAATCTTTTTGTGGCGTGCCAGTTTATCATAGAACAAGAAATTATCTTGTATGAGTTGATGCGCATTCTCTTTCTTTGCTTTCAGCTCGAAAACTCCCAATTCGGCGCGGCGATAATCCATCAATTGATTGACAAGATGTAGCAGGCGATTAGCGTTGCGTTGGATATATTCCAGTTGATTACGAGTCCAGCGGTCACTGATCTTATTGATTATTTCTTGTAGAGGAGCTAAGATAAGAGTCAATGGCGTGCGAAGCTCATGGGAAATATTGATGAAGAAACGCATCTTCATCTGGTTGATTTCTTCTTGATGTTCCTTATCCCTGCGTTCAATCTCCAATTCTGCCTCCATGCTTTTACGCATCCAGAAGAAGCGGAAGACGAAAGTGATAAAGCCGATAAAAATAGCGAGGAAAAGCACGATTGCCCACCAGGTCTTGTACCATATAGGGAGAACAATGATTTCCAACATCGTAGGAACGGTGTTCCATTTCCCGTCACTATTAGCAGCTTTTACCAGAAAATGATAAGTACCTTGCGGCAAGTTGGAATAGGAGACAGCACGTTTGTCTGTCAGATAATACCACTCTTTATCATATCCTTCCAATTTATAAGCGAAAGTATTGTGTTGACCTGAAATATAGTTGGATACCACAAATTCAAGCGTAAAAGCCGTTTGCCATGATTTTAGCGTGATACTTTCTGTTTCATTGATATTCTTAGTCAAGATACCGGTTTCATCATCCGGACGGACTGTTTTGTTAAACAGTTGAAGTTTAGTGATGACTACCGGAGGAGTGTAAGGGTTGTCCAGTAGGAGTTCCGGGCGGAAAGTTGTGATACCGTTGATACCCCCGAAGTACATTTGCCCGTTAGAGGTGCGGCAGAATGAAGAAGTATTAAACTGATTACTTTGCAACCCGTCAGATTCCGTAAAATTGCGGAACTTCTCTGTCTCCGGATTGAAACAGGAGATACCACGGTTGGTGCTTACCCAGAGACGCCCAAAGGTATCTTCCAGAATACCGTAAACCACATTATTGGGTAAACCGTTAGCAGTCGTATATCGTTTGATTTTCTTCTCTTTTTCATTAAAACAGTAGAAACCTTCACGCGTACCTACCCAAATGATGCCATTGGCTGCTTCATAAATGCAATTGGTAAACATCTTTGTTACAGATGATTCCGGAAGGATAGGAGCTTTTTCTATTTCGATCCCTTCCTGCTGAAAGACTGATATACCTTCTTCACCACCGATCCAAAGACGTTTACGAGAATCTCTGAACAGGATTGTAATTCGTTGTGAAGTAAATGGCGTACCGTCTTTTTCTTTATCTATGGTGGTGAAGCTCCGTTTCTCCGGATTAAAACTAACCAGTGCACTTAAAGTTCCTAATAAGATACTACCCTCCTTGTCAGGAAGAATGGCATACACATTTTCATTGACCAACTGGCTATTCAGCTGGTTGAAACTTTCCATTTGTCCACTGTTGCGGTGGAGAACAGTCAGACCACCGGCATGTGTTCCTATATATACTAATGATTTTTGTTCATCTACATATACGGCTTTGATATTGTTGGAACCAATACCGATTTCCCGTTCGTCTTCCTGCAGGATATAGTGTGTAAACTGTTGTGTATTTGGATTATATAGATTCAATCCACCATCATTTGTTCCTATCCATAAGTTCTTATTCTTATCTTCGGTAATGCAACTGACTACGTTGTCACTTAAAGAATTCTTATATGGAATACGTTGGATATTCTTGAATCTGTTGCGGATCGGATGATAATAGTTTAGTCCTCCGAAATAGGTTCCAAGCCACATTCCGCCCTGCGAATCCATAAAGATACTGCGGACCGAACGCTGTGACAGACTGCCGCTTTCTACCGGACTGCTGCTGTAAGAAACGAAAGAATCGTTTCCTTCATGATAAATGTTTAGATCATTGAATGTGCCTATCCATAGGCGATTTTGCGAATCCAATGCCAGAGAACGGATATAATTGGAACTGATACTTTTAGGATTGGAAGAAGAATGATGATAAGCTTTGACTTCTTGTGTTTTCGGGTTAAATAGAAGTAGACCGGCTCCTTCGGTAGCTATCCAGATGCGGGTAGGAGATTGTTGCAAAATGGCTTGAATCTGTTTAGTGCTCGTTATCGGAGTAATTCTTTCCAGTTTTTTTTGAGGAATGGAGTAGCTGTAAAGCCCGTCAACCGGGGTACCGATATAGATAATATCCCCCTGTCTGTAAAGAGCTGAAGCTATAAGCTTGTGCATAGCGGTACTAAAAGAATCGTCTACAAACTTGGATTCTTTAATATCGAACATGGTCAGTCCTTCCTGTGTACTTATAAGCAACTGTTCCGGTGAGATTTCTGCAATACCATTGATTTGTTGCCGTTTGCCCTTTTTCTCGTAGAAGAAATTTCTGAATTTGTCTTTTTCTTCGTCATAATATGACAAACCATCTCGCGTACCAATCCAGACACGTCCCTGACTGTCAGTTTTTACGATTCGTGAAATATCATTAGCAATACTGTTCGGATCCTCTTCATTATGTTGATAAACTGTAAATGAATACCCGTCATACTTGTTTACTCCATCATAGGTAGCGAACCACATATTACCTCTTTGGTCCTGATCGATAGAGAATACGGTGCTTTGTGATAATCCTTCGTTAATAGAAATATAAGAGAAGTTAATTTGCTCTGGAACTTCAGAAAAAACGCAATTAACCCCTATGCATAGAAAGAGTAGACAGATTGTTGTTTTTTTAAGACTGTTCATTATTAGTTCATAAGATTAATAATGGCATCAAAGATAGCAAAATCTTTTATATGGAAGTATTCAATAGAGAGAAAGTAAATATAGGGAATGAAAAAATACCACCGATTATACAGATTAGCACGGATTTTTATATCGACAATTTTCGAATTACAATTAAACCTGTGTAATCGGTGGTGAAACTTGAAACTGGTAGGTAATTTATTTTGCTAAATCTCCTATTTCGTCTAAATTCTTCTGAATATCATCATCAGTCAATGAATAGTTTACCAAATCACCGGCCAAATACTTATCGTAAGAAGCCATATCGATCAGACCATGTCCGGAAAGATTAAACAGGATTATTTTTTCTTCTCCTGTCTCCTTGCATTTGTTAGCTTCGCGGATAGCTGCTGCAATAGCGTGGCTGGACTCTGGAGCCGGAATAATACCTTCAGACTGTGCAAACAGACAACCAGCTTCGAAAGATTCCAATTGCTGTATATCTACTGCTTCCATCAGATTGTCCTTGAGCAACTGTGAAACGATGACACCTGCACCATGATAGCGAAGACCGCCGGCATGGATATGGGCCGGAGCAAAATTATGTCCTAAGGTAAACATCGGTAGCAACGGAGTATATCCGGCTTCATCGCCGAAGTCATACTGGAACTTACCACGTGTCAGTTTCGGACAAGATGCAGGTTCGGCAGCAACGAAACGAGTCTTTTTTCCTTCCTGTATCGTGTGACGCATGAATGGGAAAGAGATACCTCCGAAGTTGGAACCACCTCCGAAACAACCGATTACGATATCCGGGTATTCGCCTGCCATTTCCATCTGTTTTTCGGCTTCCAGTCCGATAATAGTCTGGTGAAGAGTAACATGGCTAAGTACAGAACCAAGCGTATATTTACAGTTGGGAGTCATTTGTGCCAGTTCAATAGCTTCAGAAATGGCTGTTCCCAATGAACCCTGGTAAGTAGGGTGTTTAGTCAGAATATCCTTACCGGCACGGGTAGACATGGATGGAGAAGGGGTTACCTGTGCTCCAAAAGTCTGCATGATGCTGCGGCGGTATGGCTTTTGTTCATAGCTGATTTTTACCTGATAAACAGCAGCTTCCAAACCGAAAACCTTAGCTGCATAAGAAAGAGCGGCTCCCCATTGTCCGGCACCGGTTTCAGTGGTGATGTTGGTAACTCCTTCTTCTTTGCAATAATAAGCCTGTGCCAATGCAGAGTTCAACTTATGTGAACCGATAGGGCTGACACTTTCATTCTTAAAATATATATGAGCCGGAGTACCGAGTGCTTTTTCCAATCCGTAAGCACGAACCAGCGGAGTACTGCGATAGTACTTATACATTTCGCGTACTTCTTCCGGTATTTCGATCCATGCATCGGTCTGATTCAGTTCCTGATGACACAGTTCCTTAGCGAAAATCGGATACAAGTCTTCCGCTTTCAGCGGTTGTTTGGTTTCCGGATGCAACGGAGGCATAGGTTTGTTTTCCATATCAGCCTGAATGTTGTACCAGTAGTGTGGAATTTCTTCTTCGGGTAAAATATACCGTTTTCTTTTTTCACTCATAATATTGTAGTTTTTTAGTTTCTTGTTGCCAAAAGTACTCATTTTTTTAATATTCAGAAAATTTTGTCAACAAAGAATCGGTTCTAATTGTTATTTTACTTAAGTTTGCACGACCCTGTTAAAAAAGATGATATGAAGATTTATCATAAGTTTTTATTGTATCAAAATAAACTGCTAAAACCCTATGTACGTATCCTGTTAGGACTGGTAGAAGCACTCACCTATCTGGC
>NZ_DAWCXD010000207.1:0-6257 GCF_052357945.1 Bacteroides sp.
TAGTTTTTAATACACCAGGTGATTGCCTTCTGTCTGCAGAGCTTTCCTTGGCAATTACTTTTTAGCAACAAACAACTATAAATATGAGAAAAGTTCTGTCTTTTTCGGGCTTCCTGATGTTGGGGCTCGTGGTTTCGCAATTCCTGCCGATGATGGCAGGAGATGGGTATGGAGCTGTTAAATCCATATCGAATGTACTACTCTATGTATGTCTTAGTTTTATAATGATTAATGTAGGCCGTGAGTTCGTCCTTGATAAAACACGGTGGAAAAGTTACGCTCAAGATTATTTTATAGCCATGGCTACGGCTGCTTTACCGTGGTTTATGATTGCCATTTATTATGTGTTTATTTTGCTTCCGCCCGAGTTTTGGAATAGTTGGGAAGCATGGAAGGAGAATTTATTGTTAAGCCGTTTTGCTGCACCTACATCAGCCGGTATTCTGTTTACGATGTTGGCGGCTATCGGACTGAAGTCCAGTTGGATTTATAAGAAAATACAGGTATTGGCAATTTTCGATGACTTGGATACGATTCTTTTAATGATTCCTCTTCAGATTATGATGATTGGGCTGCGCTGGCAGTTGATTATTGTGGTGGTGATTGTGTTCTTGTTATTGTCGATCGGCTGGCAAAGATTGAATAAGTATGATTGGCGTCAGGACTGGAAGGCTATCCTCTTTTATTCAGTGATTATATTTCTGGCTACTCAAATACTGTATCTGGGGAGTAAAGAATTGTATGGGGACGAGGGAAGTATTCATATTGAAGTCCTGTTGCCGGCATTTGTTCTGGGTATGATTATGAAACATAAGGAACATGACACACCTGTGGAACGAAAGGTGTCTACCGGGATTTCATTTTTCTTCATGTTTCTGGTGGGAATGAGTATGCCGCATTTTATCGGAGTGAACTTTGCGGAGACTCATGCAGGTTCTTATTCTGTAACGGGATCACAGGAGATGATGTCGTGGGGAATGATTATGTTTCATGTGGTGATTGTCTCTTTATTGTCGAATATAGGAAAGCTTTGTCCGATGTTCTTCTATCGTGACCGGAAATTAAGTGAGCGACTGGCTCTTTCCATCGGTATGTTTACCCGTGGTGAGGTAGGGGCCGGAATCATTTTCATTGCATTGGGATATAACTTGGGTGGTCCGGCATTGGTTATTTCAGTGCTTACTCTGGTATTGAATCTGATTCTGACGGGTATCTTCGTTCTTTGGGTGAAGAATTTGGCTTTGCGGAGTTATGCGGATTGACGTGATATGGAAATGTTGTAGAGCATTTTCTGTTTAGTGTCGAGGTGTGTCGAAACACTTTCTTTGATTTTTTAGGCACGGATTATACGAATTGCACGGATAAGTTTATTTTCTTTCTGTGTTTATCGTGTAATCCGTGCCTAAATAATATCAGTTAGTAATCTGTCAAATCGTCCTCTACGTCAATAGGGAGAATCTTTTGGCTTTCTTCGTGTGGCAACTGTTCCACTTGCCGCAGTTTGCGTTCGATGGCACGTGTTCGTTTTCCCATGACTTCTTCGAGTTGGTCACCGGCGCTTTGCAGGTTCTTTTGTACTTTTTCAAGTAATCCTCCGAATTTACTGAATTCTGTTTTGACAGCTCCCAATACGGTCCAGACTTCTCCGGTACGTTTTTGGATAGCCAGTGTGCGGAATCCCATCTGAAGACTGTTGAGGATGGCGCCTAATGTTGTCGGACCTGTAACTACAATCTTATACTCCTTTTGGAGTGTTTCGATGAGACTGGTACGTCGGATTACTTCGGCATATATGCTTTCAAACGGGAGGAACATGATGGCAAAATCTGTGGTAAAAGGCGGGTCTACATATTTATCATGGATGTCTTTTGCCATCTTTTTGATTGTATTTTCCAATTGCTTGCCGGACGATTCCATCAATGCTGCGTCTCCCGCTTCGAATGCATCGTAATATTGTTCGTATACATCTTTCGGAAATTTAGCGTCGATGGGGAGGTAGACGGTGCTGTTGGCGTCATCTTTTCCCGGAAGCTTGATGGCAAATTCTACAAATTCGGTTCCGCTCTTTTTGGTTTTGACATTGGCATCGTACTGTTCGGGGCTCATCATTTGTTCTAAGAGTGCACCCAGTTGGACTTCGCCGAACGTTCCTCTCATCTTTACGTTGCTCAATACCTTTTTTAGTCCGCCGACATCTTGGGCGAGAGATTTCATTTCTCCCAGTCCTTTTTGCACGTTCTCAAGTTGCGAACGGACGATTTCGAATGATTGACCGATACGTTCATTCAGGGTTTTCTGGAGCTTTTCTTCCACCATCAGGCGCATATCATCCAGTCGTTTCTCGGTGGATTTCAGTAATGCTTCCTGCTGGCGGGCCATCATGTCGAATTTCTGTCGTTGCAGTTCTCCGGTAGTCATCATATTCTTGTGCAGAACATCTTGGAGCTGTTGCATATTCTGGTTCAGCGTTTGCGTCATTTCCATGCGAAGTTCTCGGATGCTGCGGTTCAGTTCTTCCCGGTTTTCCTGCATTTGCTGGCGCAAGGCTATTTGTAATTGTTCTGCTTGAGTTTGATTGTTGCCTTTGGTTAGTGATAATACAAGTAGGACTATCATTAACACGGCAATAACAATAAGTAGAATCAGTTCCATTAATATGTCAGAATTTCGTTTCCGGTTTCAGTAATCAGAATCATATTTTCCCATTGGGCGGAAGGTAGTCCGTCGTCGGTACAGACAGTCCATCCGTCGGCATCATCTACAAACACTTCGTAGGTTCCCATATTAATCATAGGTTCGATGGTGAAGGTCATGCCCGGCACGATCATCATGCCTGTGCCCCGGCGTCCGAAATGTTCTACGTCCGGTTCTTCATGGAATTGCATCCCTACACCATGTCCGCAGAGATCACGGACTACGCTGAATCCGTTCTTTTCTGCATGTTCCTGGATGGCGGCGCCTACATCACCCAGCTGTTTCCAGGGTTGTGCGGCAGCAATTCCTATTTCCATACATTCTTTGGTTACCTGTACTAACTTTTGCATATCAGGGTTGACGTCTCCAATCATAAACATACGGGATGCATCGGAAAAATATCCTTTGTAAATGGTGGAAACATCTACATTGATAATATCTCCGCTTTTCAGAATCTCATTTTTATTGGGTATTCCGTGGCACACTACATCGTTGATGCTGGTACAGACACTTTTGGGAAATCCTTCGTAGTTGAGTGGGGCAGGGATGGCACCGTGACTGGTGGTGAAATCATACACTAGCACATCAATTTCTTCGGTGGACATGCCTTCCCGGATATTCTCTGAAATATAGTCCAGCAGTGCAGTATTGATTTTGGCACTTTCCCGGATACCTTCCAGTTGCTCGGGAGTACGGAGTACTTTGCGCGGTGGAAGTTTATAACCTTGCTTTCTGTATTTCTGTATTTTTGCTTCTACTTCTGCCGGATAATTAGAGGGGGTAAACCGGAATCCCTTGATAAAGTTCTTCATTATTATAGCATATTTAATCGTATGACAAAGGTACGAGAATAAATGGAAAATATGCTTTCTTGTTTTCTAAAACTTTTCGATTCCTGATTGTCGGCACGGGTTACCATTCGTATGAAACACTAATTTGAGGTATCCATTCCCATCTTTTGCGGAGGACATTGTATTGGTATTGTACCCCTGTTTTAATTTTCCAGTTTTTATTTATTTTGAGAACAACATTACTACCCAATTGGGTGGGTTCCACTTCGGAAGGGAGGCCTCGGTGTTTTCGGGTATCAAGGTTTTGTACGCCATATATGTTGAGAGACCATTTGGGAGATAAATTATATTCTATTTGGCTTTGGATATGAAAGCAACTGGAATTTTCTGCAAAATTACTTTTACTGTGCAGCACAAGATTCTTGTTTATTCTTAACCAGGAGTAAGTGGGTAAAAAGGTGGAACCCGGTTTTAGGAATGTCTGATAAGTGCGAATGGAAGGTTTCGAAAAAATCATGGAAGATTTTAAAGTCGGTAGTGTGGGATCAAAATCTACAAATGGTTTTCGAGAGTACATGTTTTGCTCTACTTTTTCGATAAACTTTCTATTTATCTTGATCTCCTGATCGGATTCCAGCATTTGCTGAAGTCTCAATGAATCCTGTTTGTTCCATTCTTGTCCTGTTGCGGATAAGGGGAACAATAATAGGCAAAAAATATTGAATTGATATTTTCGAATGTCCATACACTGTGCTAGTAAAGTTTATTGTATGGACGGTGGAAAACAGGAAATGCTGCTCTAAACGATTAGCGACTAATAATAATTTCACATAATATGAGAATACTTTTCTTTTATTTATGATAGTTTTTTAGCCTTGAAAACCGGTTGTATCTTCTGAATCTCCGACTCAAAACCAAACCAGTAACCATGTCCTTCTTCATCGGTGGGAAGGAAACATAATCGTAGATTCTCGCGATATGCTCCGTATTCTATTTCCCAGCTTTCAGGTGGTAGCTGTCTTTTGGTTCTTACTTTTTCTGCCGGAGCTTTTTTTAATGACATACCCGCTTCTATCCATGCAATGCTGACTTGTGTCAGGTAGTCGGGATAATGATTCTTGCAGAAGTCATAGAGGATTAATCCTCTTTTTTCCAGGCTAAGAGGGGTGTCAATCACATCTGTTTGAACTAAATGATCGAGTAACTCATGTATAAAATGAGGGTTTTCGAGAATGAGTATCCGTGTGATGCTTCGCCAAGTTGGGGTATTATAGAAACCGTCTAACAGGCGGGACAGATAATGTGCTGTCTGTAATTCATCTACGCTGATTTCACGAGTTTGAAGAACTTCGTATGGAGGGAGTGGAGAGTACTGTATGCCTAATTCGTCCGCTCTTCTTTTCATTTCGGTGCCCGGAAGTAATTTGAGGGATTCCAGTTGGATTTCTCCTGCGCCATATTCTGCTAAAGTACGGACATCATCGAAAATTTCTGATAGATGGTAGAGTGGGAGCCCTGCTATTAAGTCGGCATGGGTTTCCATGTTTTCAAGTGAACATAGATACTTGAGTCCGGCCAGAGCATCGGAGAGTTTTCCTATTCTCCGGCTTTGTTCAAGCACGTTTTCCCGAAGGCTTTGAATTCCGGCTTCCAGGTGCAGCAGTCCTTTAGGAAGGGTGGCTAATTCCTGTTTGAGTTCATCAGAAAGGAGTGCAGGATGAATTTCCAGATGAAAACAGATATCCGGGTATTCGCGGAATAGATTTAGTAATTCTTTTGCCCGTTTGTTGTTGTAATTGAAAGTGCGGTCCAGTACCCGTACATTCTTGATTCCGTGTTGGTGTATCACGTCAAGACGTTTCCGGGTTGCTTCAAGAGATAGGGTGCGAACCGGTTTTTCACCTCCACTGACACAAAAGGCACAGGTGTTAAAACATCCGCGGGTAGTTTCTAATTGCACAAAGGGTTTGCTCCAATTGAAGAAACGGCTCTCTTCAGGAGGGACTAATTCGGAAAAGTTCATGACACGGGCGAGCCCGTTGTCATGGTATGCTTCCGATTCATCCAGATAGCAGAGTCCTGTGATTGATTTCCATTCTTTTCTTGGCTGATTCCACACTTTTAACCATAAAGGAAATACTTCTTCGCCTTCTCCGCGAAACACTCCGCTTACAAATTTGTTTTTATATAAGAAAGCTTCATTATCTCCTAAAAACTCGGGACCTCCGAGTATAACACAGCAGTGAGGTAGTAATGCTTTTGCGCGTGAAACGATGTGCAGGAGTTGCTCATGATTGAATAGCCAATTGGTAGCTGCAATGATATCCGGTTGATGGCGGTAGATTTGATTGACGACACTACCGGTATTTTCATTGATAGTGGCGGAGACCGTACACCATTCAATGTCTGTATTATTTGCTATCTGGGCATGTAAGGCTGGCAATGCCAGCGAAGAATGAGCGTACGAACTATTTAAATCAAGCCAAAGAAGTTTCATGTGGAAAATTTAATATTATCTTTGCAAAGGTACAAAAAACTTGTGGCTTGTGATGTATAGTAAATATAAAATGCTAATTTTGTATTAATAAACGCAATAAACTAGAGAATTATGAAAATGATAAAGAGATATGCAGGTATCTTGATGATGCTGACTTTATTGGTTGGCTTTACTTCGTGTGAAAGTGAAGACGAGACAGAATTTAATCTGCCTGGCGAGTGGTATACGAATGAAGAAATTGATTTCGGGGCATATACCTGGGGAAGAGGTACGCT
>NZ_DAWCXD010000208.1:0-6249 GCF_052357945.1 Bacteroides sp.
ACAAATACAATAAAGTACTAATTGCTTCTTGAATTATTAGAGAAGGACTAGGGTTAGATCGTACTAATAAAGAAATAAATCAGGATATTAGCAAATCTTGGAAAGAGCGAATGAATCAATTATCTGTTGTTGAATCTCTAAGAAAACAAATAAATGATATAACGAATTATGAGCCTACAAGCAAAGCAACGGGGGGTATCACCAGTGCTGCCAATATTGAAGCAAAAAAGAAAGAAATTGCCGAATTGAGGAAAGCAGAAGATGAAGCCTTAAAACTGATAAAAGATAGCCGGAAACGCCAAACGGAAGAGATCGAACTACAGTATTCCCGCCAGATAGAGGATCTTAAAAAGCGTATTAAAACGGAGGAGGATTTGACACCTAAAGCAAAAGAGGCCATCAATAAGCAAATCACTTCATTAGAAGCACAAAAACAGCAGGCACTAAAGAAGCTATCCGATGAAGAATTGCAGAAGGAAATTGCCAACCGCCAGAAGCTTATAGAAATACAACTTGAATCTGTAAAGAAAGGAAGCGAACAGGAATATCAACTGAAGATGCAGCAATTAATTGCGCAACGGGATTTAGACCTTTCTAATACCGAACTTACCGAACAGATGAAATTTGCCATCCGTGAAAAATATAATAAGAAAATTGATGATCTTGTAAAACAACATGATGCGGACTTACTGAAAAAGCAACAGGATGCAATGAAACTTCGCTATGAAACCGAGATTGCAAAAGTGTACAATGATGAAGCGGAAGTTTATCGTATCAGATTAAAGCAAAGAAAGGAGGAATTAGACGCCATCCAACAAATGGAAGGAGAAAGTATAGAAGCTTTCAATCTTCGTAAGCTGGAGCTTAAAAATGCCTATCTCGATGCAGAAAAAGAACTAGCTGATAAAGAAGTAGAAATCGAAACACAGAAATCAGAAGCTATTGGAAATCTTATTGGTGGAATCTCTTCCTTGTTGGAGTTGGCAGGAGAAACTAATGAAGAAATGGCACGTGCCGCAAAACTATTAGCGATTGCAGAAGTTGCCATAGCGCAGGGAGTAGCTATTGCAAATGCTGTTAAAACGGCTACCAGTTCAAGTGCAACATGGATAGATATGCTTGCAGCCATTGGAACTGTTGTTGGTGCTGTTACTGCTATGATGGGAACTGCTATGAAGTCTATTAAATCCGCCAAGTTTGCAACCGGTGGACTAGTTACTGGGCCGGGAACCGGAACGAGTGATAGCATACCGGCACAACTAAGTAACGGAGAATCGGTAATGACAGCAAGAACTACGGAGTTATTCGCTCCGATCCTTTCCTCATTTAACCAAATGGGAGGCGGTGTTCCGATAAACATCACCGCATCAAGTAATCAGACCATGGGAGAGGATATGTTAGCAAGAGCTGTAGCAAAAGGAGTCCAGATGATGCCTAATCCGGTGGTATCTGTAACTGAAATAAACACAGTTGGAAAACGAGTTGAAGTACTTGAAAACCTAGAAAGCTTATAATATATTATTAAAAACTATTGAAGATATGGCAAAATTTAATGAAGAAACAATTCAAAAGTGCGTTGACTGGGTATGTGAAAACGGACTTATAGATTATGGCGGTGCAAAGCTTATTGACTTCTGTAATGTAATGGGAATCGGAAAGAGTACCTATTACCGGTGGATGGAAAATGAAACTTTCGGGACTGCTATAAAAAAGGCGAAAGAAGATTTCAAAAACGGGTTAGAACGCAATGTAGTTTCTTCCCTTGCAAGGTCTGCCATCGGGTATGAATACGAACAAGTTTCTTCCGAATACTACATGGAAGGCAAGAAAAAGAAGTTGAAAAAGGAAGTTAGAAAAAATGTCCGTGTTGAACCTAATGTGGGAGCCGGAATATTCCTTCTCACAAATCTTGCTCCTGACAGATGGAAGAACAAACAGAACACCGAGCATTCCGGAGAAGTTTCTACCGGATTGACCGTTGTAGTCAAGAATCAGGAAGAAGCGGATTTAATCAAACAATTAAAAGAGCATTAGTTATGTCTGCACCTAAAGGAAACCAATTTTGGAAGTTGAGAAACAGGCATGGGAGAAGCAAGCGTTTTGCTTCTCCTGAACAGTTGTGGGAAGCAGCCTGTGAGTATTTTGCCTATTGTGACAGGACTCCATGGAAAGTAATCAAGAATAAAACGAAAGGAGAAATAAAGGAAAAAGAAGAAAGCCCTACACAACGTCCTTACTCTCTGACCGGGTTAATGGCTTATTTAGATGTTAGTAAGTCCTTTTGGAACGATTTTAAAAAAGGTAGTCATGAAGATTTTTCCGTAGTCATTACACGCATAGAGAATGTCATCAGGACACAACAATTAGAAGGTGCTATTGTTGGTGCGTTTAACCCCAATATAGTTTCCCGAATTATAGGTCTTTCTGATAAACAAAAGGTAACTCATACCATCAACAGTAAAGAGTTTAAAGGCTTTGATTTCTTACCTTATATTCCCAAAGCAGATGAAAGTATATGAGGTTTTAGCATCAAGCCGCTTTCTACTCGCTACAATGAACAGAAACGGAGTGAGCGCAGATGATATAATGTATCTTGATATGTTCTATGAGTATAGAGATATGCTTGCAGAAGGACGAAAAGAAGCCGAAATTCGGGACTTTCTTTCAAACAAGCATAAGCTATCAGCCTCAACAATAAAAAGGATCATAAAACGTCTGAATGATGAATATAAATTATAGTTTTAATGGCTAAGTATAAACAAAAGTCCCGAACCAATCAAGGAACGGGGCTTATTATTTCTCTCATTTCAGCCTTTGCCAAAGGAGAAAGTTCTTTCATATAATTACATTTAAAAGCGGCTGATTCCAGGTCAAGCACATCATAACGGACGCCGGAACGTAACTTTCCATCAACATCTTTATATTTCTTCACTATGCCAGCTTTTACCCATTTAGTAACATTTCCTTTGCCATACCGGATATGTGCCTGATTTTGAGATATAAATTGAGATTCTTTGAATAAGCTAATTCGTTCTTTTTTACGACCCAAATTTTCTGCAAATTCTACTAGCTTAAACAGCAATTCTTCGGATATGGCTACAATCATATTAACATTTATTTTTACCACATCACTCATAAGACTTAGGAATGTTCAAATATTGATATTTAATTCTATCTAACAGATGAAATACAGGAAATGTAAGTGCATAATAATCTGTAACACCATTTACAGCAACTAATTTCCAATATGAGTAATATGCAGTTTTTTGAATATTGAATGTATATTTATTATCATAAATTAATAATTCATGTTGTTGTTTCTCCGTTATTGATGGATATAAAAGACATAATACTTCATTTATAGCTGTAAAATTCTTCCTATACGGAGATAATGGTTCTTGTATAGAACAGGCTGATATCGCATTAGAAACTTCATAATCATCTACAAACATTTTTTTCAAAACAAGAAATAATAATCCTGCATAATCACACGTTTTATGAAAATCGTCAAGAGTCTTTGTTGGTATTATCTCAATATGTGCCTCTTGAATTTTTGTTATTGTTCTAACATTTATTTCCCCACAATTAATCATTACCTGAATAATGTCAAGATAACGTTCAAAAAATTCACTTCTTACATCAGGCGGCATATTTATTTGACTGAATAGAATATTTATGACTTTCACAAGATCATTCCTTATATCAAAACGAAAGATTTCCGTTGAATAGAATTTATCAATATATCCATTGAAAGCTTTATTGGTTCCATTGATATGTACAAAGCAATCACGCAAATTATTTATATCACATACTATAATAATTTTATCAAACCCAAATTTATTCTCTCCTGTACCCGTTTCATTGTCATTTGTAGACAAAATATTTAACAAACGAAAAGACTGTAATGGTTCAAGACGATCAAAATCATCTATCAACAAAATAGTTTCTTTTTGCTTATTCTCTAATTTGCTAGCTTTAATAAGCATTTCTCTTATCAAATTAGATATGTCGTTCATTTCATAACTAGTACCTATCTCATTCTCTAAATCGTTTAAAAATTGTTCTATTTTAGTCTTTGGAGAATCATCCTTGTAGTCTTTGTATATATTCGCAATCACTTCTATTGCTTTACCCAACTTTACTGTATTCTCATCAATAAGTGATGCTACTTCCAATATACTTTGCAATAACTTAAGCGCATTACTTTTCACCGACCTACATATTGTAGAAACTTTTTCAAAATCAGTTCTTTCAATCGTAATCCCAGTCCCCAACAATTGAATTAATATGTCGAATTTTATTAACTCGTAAATGTCTTTATTAGTTGAAGTCACATAATTTACTGGGAATAGTTTACATACGTAATATTTTTCCTGTTGTGCTGGATCATTAAAAAAATTATTTAAAAATGTAGTTTTGCCACTTCCAAAACAACCTGAAAAAATAATTCGTTGGTTATTTGTATTATTTAGATGAGCCTGAAATTGCTCCATCATACCCTTTGTTTCTATTTGACGCATAAATATTTCTGTATTATTCCTCACTTTCTATTCCAATCTCCATAATAAGAACAAAACGAATTTATTCTCTAGATTACTCAGGTTCGTAACCCTCATAATAATAAGATTGTGTAACACCTTTAAATATAACTTCTCGATCATCTACCTGGTTGGTTAATCCTTGATGTAACAAAGTCCGCAATTCTAGGTCGTTAATCGGGCTTCTTTCCATAGCTTGCCAATAGAGAACCTTATACATTCTGCCAATCGATCACCATGCCAAGACGTTTTTTAAGTATCATATCGAGCCAAATGCGCATAGTACGGCCGTTGCCTTCCATAAACGGGTGGGCAATATTCATTTCCACATATTTAGCAATGATTTCCTCAAATTTCGTTTCCGGCATCTTTTCTATTACTGGGAGCATCACATCAAGATACATACAATTAGCAAAACGAAAGTTTCCCTTTACTATATTCAACGTACGCACCTGTCCAGCAAACCTGTACAACCCATCGAACAAATAACGGTGTATGTCACACAATCCCTTTACGGTTCCCACCTCAATACGATCTATATCTCCAGTTTCAAACAAGGCATGAGCTTTTGCAAAGCTCAATTTATCTATTTCATTTGTATTCATACCCTATTGCATTATAGACAAATATCTTTGTAAAGAGGCTATTTCGGCCTCAACAACAAGTTTTTGAAAGGCTTCCGGCTTATTCTCTGTATGAGATTCTTCCAGTGCTTTATAATAACTTATTTTATCCTCATTGCTACCTTTTAAAGTAACCAATGTATACCCATTCCGTAAAAGATAAAGATTCATCAATAAACGTGACGTTCGCCCGTTTCCATCAATAAACGGATGAATACGTACAAGTTCGTCGTGAAGATATGCGGCTATAAGTACCGGATGTACTTTTTCTTCCTCCATCTGCCGGTACTTTATCATAAAATCCTCCATTTGCTTCTGTATTAAATAAGGTTGTGGCGGCATGTGGGTACTACCGGAAATCATAACGGGAACGGTACGATATTTCCCGGCATTTTCACGGTCTATTCCATGCAAAATAAGAGCGTGTATTTCTTTGATAGTGCGTTCGCTTATCTCTATATCCTTCTTCGCTATATCTTTGATATAATCAATAGCTTCGCTATGATTGATAGCTTCCAAATGTTCACGCATAGATTTACCGGATATGGTAACTCCTTCATTTACTACTAGGGCGGTTTCCTGCAAAGTTAAAGTATTGCCTTCTATGCGGTTACTTTCATAAGTATATTCAATATCTAAAGCATCTTGAACCTTTTTCAGTGCTTCTTCAGGAAGTGGGCGCAAGGTTGATAACTGAACCTTGAGCGTATCAACTTCATTCAATAATTGTTTCATTTCTTCATTCATAGTCATTCTGCTTTGATATTGATATTCTTTCCACAATGGGGACAGGTGAGAGAAGCGGTTCCAGACTTTGGTTGCTCAAAGAGTTCAGTAACTGGAACTTCCAAAGCACCTGCTATTTTGTTTAATGTTTCGACTGTTGGGTTACCATTAACCATATTAGACAGATTCACTCTATTTATTCCCATCTTATCGGCAAGCTCTGTTATGGTCATGCCTTTTTCTTTTATAACTTCCTTTATTCTTAAATCCATATCGTAATGTTTTAGTTTACGGTACAAATATAAGAATTATTATTAAATGTACCGTAATAACGTTACATTTTTCGGTTAAAGTAATGTTAA
>NZ_DAWCXD010000209.1:0-6099 GCF_052357945.1 Bacteroides sp.
ATAGACATATTTTTGTGAATCACACCGATACCACCTTCACGAGCAATGGCAATAGCCATTTTCGCTTCGGTAACCGTATCCATGGCAGCCGTCACAAAAGGAATTTTTAACTCAATGTTTTTTGAAAACTTAGTCGAGAGATCGACAGTGCGCGGTAAAACTTCAGAATAAGCGGGGATCAACAATACGTCGTCGTAAGTTAACCCATCCATTACAATCTTATCAGCAATAAATGACATAGGGCTATGCGTTTAAAAATTATTGCGTGCAAATATACGGTTTTTATTCAAAACCGCATACCTGCACGCCTATTTTTTTCGCTTTTTTAATTAGCCATTTCAGAGATGAACTTAATACGCACCAAGCGAACTTCCTCTTCAGTGAAGTCATCGCCTAATTCATCAAGCGCATCATCAATCTTATCAGTAGTAGATTCCTTGAAATAATCGTAGATATCAAGCATGTGATCTTCATCCATGATTTCTTCCAGGAAATAATCGATATTCAGTTTGGTTCCCGAATAGACGATAGCTTCCACCTCGTCCAGGAGTTCACCAAATTCGATACCTTTGGAAAGAGCGATATCATCTAACGCCACTTTACGGTCAATTGCCTGAATGATAGCTACTTTCATCTTTGATTTATTGGCAACCGTACGTACCCGCAAATCTTCAGGACGTTCTATTTCATTCTCTTCACAGTGACGTTTGATTAATTTACAGAACTCTTCACCGTAACGTTTTGCTTTTCCCGCTCCTACGCCCGGTATATTCTGCAACTCATCCAATGTCACCGGATAAATGGTAGCCATCGCTTCCAAAGACGGATCCTGGAAGATCACATAAGGCGGCACTTCCAGTTTCTTCGAGAGTTTCTTCCGCAAGTCCTTCAACATAGAATAAAGAGCAGGGTCTACCGCACAGGAACCACCGCCACGTGCCGGAACTTCTTCTTCCGTCTCTTCAAAGTCGTTGTCTTCGGTAATCTTGAATGACTTCGGCTTCTTCAAGAACTTGTGTCCTTCCTCCGTCACTTTCAGGAGTCCGTAATGTTCCACATCCTTGCTCAAGTAACCTGCGATCAGTGCTTGACGAATCACTGCGTTCCATGTTTTATCCTCTTCGCCCATACCGGAGCCGAAGACTTCGAGGTCTTCATGCAAATGCGCCTGTACTTCGGAAGTTTCTTTACCTTGTAGTATGTCTATAATATAATCTGCCTTAAAATTTTCTTTCACCGCGATAATCGCTTCAATCACGGCACACAATAACTCTTGAGCCTCCACTTGTTTTTTAGGGTTTAAACAGTTGTCACAATTTCCACAATTTTCTTCCGTATATTCTTCACCGAAATAATGCAGCAACGTCTTGCGCCGGCATACGGAAGATTCGGCATAAGCAGCGGTTTCCAACAGAAGCTGCTTGCCAATTTCCTGCTCTGCCACAGGTTTTCCTTGCATGAACTTCTCCAGTTTCTGCAAGTCTTTGTTTGTATAAAAGGTTATGCACTGACCTTCACCGCCATCTCTACCGGCACGTCCGGTCTCCTGGTAATACCCTTCCAGACTCTTTGGAATATCGTAGTGAATCACAAACCTTACATCCGGCTTATCGATTCCCATACCGAAAGCGATAGTTGCTACAATAACGTCCACTTTTTCCATCAGGAAATCATCCTGATTCTTGGTCCTCGCCAACGAATCCATTCCGGCATGATAAGGACGCGCATTGATACCGTTTGCCTGAAGGATTTCAGCAAGTTCCTCTACTTTTTTCCGGCTAAGGCAATAGATAATGCCCGATTTTTCCGGATTGTTTTTGATAAACTTGATAATATCCCTGTCAATATTAGCGGTCTTCGCGCGTACCTCATAATAAAGGTTCGGACGATTGAACGACGATTTGAAAACTTGAGCATCTACCATTCCCAGATTTTTCTGGATATCATGCTGCACCTTTGGTGTCGCTGTTGCGGTCAACGCAATCAACGGAGCCTTTCCTATTTCGTTGATAATAGGGCGAATCCGCCGGTATTCCGGTCGGAAGTCATGTCCCCATTCAGAAATACAATGAGCTTCGTCTACTGCATAGAACGAAATTTTCACCGAACGCAAAAATTCTACATTTTCTTCTTTCGTCAGCGATTCCGGCGCTACATATAGCAATTTTGTCTTTCCGGCAAGGATGTCCGACCTCACTTGGTCTATCGCGCCTTTGTTTAATGAAGAATTGATAAAATGGGCGACGCCATCTTCTTCACTGAAATTGCGCATTGCATCCACTTGATTCTTCATCAACGCAATAAGCGGAGAAATTACAATTGCCGTACCTTCCATCAAGAGCGAAGGTAGCTGATAGCATAAAGATTTCCCGCCACCGGTAGGCATCAGTACAAAGGTATCTTTACCATCGAGCAAGTTGTTAATGATCGCTTCCTGGTTTCCCTTGAACTTATTAAATCCGAAATACTTTTTCAGTTCATCTGTTAAATTAATCTTCCCTGCCATCTTAACTAAGGTTGTTTTATTCAGTTCATGGTTTAACTTTAAGTATGTTCTCTTCTTCAAGAGAGCCAAACAAAGTTATAAACAACTTCGTAATTACCAAGCAAAATGCGACTAATATTTTCAAGAAAATACAGTTACGATCATTTTCTGTAGCCTTACTCTTTGATTTTAAGCGGTTTGTAGTCGTGCCATATTCGCTTTTTCCAGTTGCATCTTTGCATAATCCAGCGTCACCTTATACTCTTTTTTGTTCTCTGAAGGGATTTCAAACATGACATCCATCATGATTGTTTCCACAATAGAGCGCAATCCGCGGGCACCCAGCTTATATTCTACCGCCTTGTCGACGATATATTCGAATACATCATCTTCAAATGTCAGCTTGATACCATCCATTTCAAACAGTTTGATGTACTGTTTGATGATTGAGTTTTTCGGTTCGGTAAGGATCGCACGAAGCGCATCCCGGTCCAGCGGATTCAAATAGGTCAACACCGGAAGACGTCCGATAATTTCGGGAATCAGTCCGAATGACTTCAAATCCTGTGGAGCGATGTACTGCATCATGTTATTCTTGTCTACCGTCGCTGTTTTCTGCGATGCCGTATAACCTACGACATGGGTGTTCAACCGTTGGGCGATCTTCTTCTCGATACCGTCGAACGCACCGCCGCAGATAAAGAGAATATTCTTGGTATTTACCGGAATCATCTTCTGGTCCGGATGTTTACGGCCTCCCTGGGGAGGTACGTTCACCACAGAACCTTCGAGCAATTTCAGTAATCCCTGCTGTACGCCTTCACCGCTCACGTCGCGAGTGATGGAAGGGTTATCTCCTTTACGGGCAATTTTGTCGATCTCGTCGATAAACACGATACCCTGTTCAGCTTCAGGTACATTATAATCTGCCACCTGAAGCAAACGGGTTAAAATACTTTCGATATCTTCACCCACATAACCGGCCTCCGTCAGCACTGTAGCGTCTACAATAGTAAACGGCACGTGCAGCAACTTAGCAATCGTGCGTGCGAGCAACGTTTTCCCGGTTCCGGTACTACCCACCATAATAATGTTCGACTTTTCAATCTCCACATCATCCCCGCTGTCTTTTTGCAACAGACGTTTATAATGGTTATAGACCGATACGGAAAGGAAGCGTTTCGCATCATCCTGTCCGATCACATACTGGTCGAGGAATTTCTTAATTTCTACCGGCTTGGGCAGTTCTTTTAAATTGAGTTTGGTAGCTCCCGCGCTTTTCTTGCCTTCGCCCAATGCCTCCTGAGTGATCTCATAAGCCTGGGTAGCACAGCTGTCGCAGATATAGCCGTTCATTCCCGTAATCAGGAATCCGACTTCATTCTCCGACCGTCCACAGAAGCTACACCTTTTCTTTGTCTTTGAATCAGCCATTTTTATTTCCTAATCAATACCTCATCAATCATACCGTATTCTTTCGCTTCCTGAGCTGTCATCCAGTAGTCGCGGTCAGAGTCCGCCCATACTTTATCAAAATCAGTATGCGAATGATCGGCGATGATCGTATAAAGTTCTTTCTTCAATTTCTGAATCTCACGAGCTGTGATTTCAATGTCCGACGCTTGTCCTTGCGCACCACCCATCGGCTGGTGAATCATCACACGTGAATGAGGTAACGCAGAACGTTTGCCTTCAGCACCGGCAACAAGCAGTACAGCCGCCATTGAAGCTGCCATACCTGTACAGATGGTAGCAACATCACTTGAAATAAACTGCATCGTATCATAAATGCCCAATCCGGCATATACACTTCCGCCCGGAGAGTTGATATAGATAGAGATATCCTTACCCGGATCAACAGAATCCAGATACAGCAACTGTGCCTGAAGCGTATTCGCTGTATAGTCATCTACTTGTGTACCGAGGAAAATGATGCGGTCCATCATCAAACGGGAGAAAACGTCGAGTTGAGTAACGTTCAACTGTCTTTCTTCCAGAATATAGGGATTCAAATACCCGGCCTGCGATTTAATCACATCATCCAATACCATGCCATTCATTCCTAAATGCTTGGTTGCGTATTTTCTAAAATCATCCATGTTAATTGTTCCTTTCTTATAAATTAAAAATAAACGTAAGTACAAAGAAACGAAAAAGAATACAGAGACACAAAAAAACACAGAGTTATAATTTTATAAAAACTCTGTGTTTCTGTGACTTTATATTCTATTCAACCGAATGATTATTCAAACATCTTATTGAATTCTTCGATTGAAACGTTCTTGTTTTCCAAAGTAACCTGCGCTTTCAGAGCAGCAGCCAGCTTCACTTCTACAACACGACTTACCAAATTATTGATAGTTTCTTTCTTCTTCAACATCTCCTGTGCATAGTTATCAAGCACATCATCAGGGATAGACAACATACCGTATTGAGCAAACTGTGCCTTCGTTGTTTCTCTAGCCATCTTCAGAACATCTTCCTGTTCTACTTTGATATCGTTCGCTTCAACCAACTGTTCCTTAATCAGGTGCCAAGTCAGTTCCTCGATGCTCTTATCATAGTTTTCAGCAACATATTCTTCGCCCTTTTCTTCGTTGTTCAGCAACATGATACGTTTTAGCAGAGCGTCAGAGAATTCCAACTTACCTACTTTTTCCATCATCACTTTGCGAATATCAATCAGGAACTTATAATCGCTGTCAGCAACAAATCTTGCTGCAATTTCTTCTTTAATCTTAGCGCGGAATTCCTCTTCAGTCTTCACAACACCTTCGCCGAATGCCTGGTCGAACACTTCCTGTGTCAATTCACCCGGAACAAAACGAGTGATTTCTTCTACCTGGAAGCTGAAGTCAGACTTAACGTCTTTAGCGATTTCCTTGTCGATCTTCAACAAAGAACCCAGTTCAGCAGCATGTCCGTCATAAGCAACGTTCGGATTGAACACCAATACATCATTTACTTTTGCGTTAGCAAAAATAGCTTTCTGATCGTCATTCTTCATATAAGCAGGCATCAACACAGCAGCTTCTACCTGAATACCCCCTTCTTTTGTATTGCCTTCTTCGTCCAACTGTGCCAGCAGACCTTTCAACATATCATTATCTTCGTAAGCATCTACCTTATCATACTTACCAGTGCGTTGAGTGTACATCTTCACCTGGTTGTCGATCATTTCTTCAGAAACTTCGATAGAATAATAATCTACTTTGTCTTTAGCGCTTACTTCTGCTTTAAATTCAGGTGCCAAAGCGATATCGAACACGAAATCGAACTCTTCCATTGTATCGAAATCAATATTCTGCTGCTTTTCTTCGTTAGGCAACGGCTCGCCCAACATATTCACCTTATTATCTTTAATATAATTGTAAACAGCTTCTTGCAATGCCTTATTCACAACCTCTGCAATCACCGATTTACCATACATCTTTTTAATAAGACTTGTCGGCACCATACCTTTACGGAATCCCGGAATCTGTGCCTTCTGACGGAGTGATTTCAACTCTTTGTCTACTTTCTCCTGATAATCTGCTTTCTCAAGCTTTACAGTAAGCTCTGCGCTTACTTTGTCAATGTTTTGTAATGAAACGTTCATTCTGACAATTATTTAT
>NZ_DAWCXD010000210.1:0-5959 GCF_052357945.1 Bacteroides sp.
TTTTCTTATTGATAACCCCCAAGACCCCCCAATTGCCATCACCGGAAAGCTATACACTCTCCGTCACCCCTCAACGAATCGAGATCCGGGCAACTTCGGGAGCCGGATTATTCTATGGAATGCAAACCCTGTTACAGCTGATGCAACCGGCGGGCACAGGCAGCTATTCCGTAGCCTCTGTCGAGATAGAAGACACCCCGCGTTTTGCTTACCGCGGACTGATGCTGGACGTATCCCGCCATTTCTCTACCAAAGAGTTTATAAAGAAACAGATAGACGCATTGGCATATTACAAAATCAACCGTTTGCACCTGCATCTGACCGATGCGGCAGGCTGGCGGCTTGAAATCAAGAAATACCCTTTACTGACCGATTTTGCAGCCTGGCGTACAGACCCCACTTGGAAGAAATGGTGGAACGGTGGACGTAAATACCTCCGTTACGATGAACCCGGAGCTTCCGGCGGCTATTACACCCAGAACGATATTCGTGAAATACTGGAATATGCCCGTCAGCACTATATCACCGTGATTCCGGAGATTGAAATGCCTTCCCATTCGGAAGAAGTGCTGGCTGCCTACCCGCAGCTATCCTGTTCGGGAGAACCTTACAAGAACTCCGATTTCTGTGTCGGCAATGAAGAAACTTTCACCTTTCTGGAGAATGTACTGACGGAAGTCATGGAACTTTTCCCTTCCGAATACATTCATGTAGGAGGTGATGAGGCCGGTAAATCGGCTTGGAAGACCTGTCCGAAATGTCAGAAGAGAATGAAAGACGAGCATCTGGCCAATGTAGACGAGCTGCAAAGCTATCTGATACACCGTATCGAAAAGTTCCTCAACAATCACGGACGCCGTCTCTTGGGATGGGACGAGATTCTGCAAGGAGGCATTGCGCCCAATGCAACCGTTATGTCGTGGCGTGGAGAAGAGGGTGGTATCGCTGCTGTCACTTCCGGCCATCATGCCATCATGACACCGGGTGCATACTGTTATCTGGACAGCTATCAGGACGCCCCGTACTCCCAGCCGGAAGCTATCGGCGGCTACCTGCCATTGAAGAAAGTATATGCCTACGATCCTGTTCCCGCTTCTTTAACTGCGGAGCAGGCAAAGTTAGTCTACGGCGTGCAGGGCAACCTATGGGTGGAATATATCCCCACTCCCGAACACGTGGAATATATGATTTATCCCCGTATGCTGGCATTGGCGGAAGTAGCCTGGTCGGCTCCGGAACGTAAGTCGTGGCCCGATTTCCATACCCGCGCACTGTCAGCAGTGGCCGATTTACAGAAAAAAGGATACCATCCTTTCGATTTGAGCAAAGAAATCGGCAGCCGTCCCGAATCTCTTCAACCAGTCAGCCATTTGGCGCTCGGTAAAAAAGTGATCTATAACTCCTCCTATAGCCCCCATTATCCCGCACAAGGCAACACAGCCCTGACAGACGGCATACGTGGTGACTGGACTTATGGTGATGGTTCATGGCAAGGATTTATCTCGGACAACCGTCTCGATGTGACGATTGATATGGAAAAAGAAACCCCTATCCATTCCGTCACCGCCGCTTTTATGCAAGTGGTCGGCGCGGAAGTATTCCTGCCGGAGACAGTGATTATTTCCATTTCCGATGATGGAATTAACTTCACGGAGTTGCAAAAACAACACTTTGAAGTGAGCAAAGAAACCCCTATCCGGTTTACGGATATTTCATGGCAGGGAGAAGCCAAAGGAAGATACGTACGTTACCAGGCACAGGCCGGAAGCGAATTCGGAGGTTGGATATTTACGGATGAGATAATCGTGAAATAGACATTGTCAATATCATTTATGAATAAAAGAGGGAATCTACTCAACCAGATTCCCTCTTTTTTTGTTATATTTGTATTATTACCTTAAAAACTAAGAATATGGTACAACACGCTAGACTCATTTTCTACAGCCTTCTTCTTCTGGTAATCCCGTGCGAGAGCACCTTGGCGCAGAAGATTCCCGTCACGCCCATAGACTCATTGATAACTGTTGGATATGCCACCGGAAGTTTGAAAACCCTCTCCGGTTCCGTAGAGAAGATTACGGAGACACAGATGAATAAAGACCAGATAACGAACCCTTTGGAAGCAATCCGCGGACGTGTGCCGGGCTTGACCATCCAACGCGGATCAAACGGTCCGGCAGCCTTGGATGCGGTACGTCTGCGGGGAACTACCTCACTGACCAGTGGCAATGACCCTTTGATAATCGTCGACGGAGTATTTGGCGACTTGAGTATGCTCACCTCCATTTACCCTACGGATATTGAGAGCTTCACCATTCTGAAAGACGCTTCCGAAACCGCACAATACGGTTCACGAGGAGCTTCCGGTGTGATTGAAGTCACCACTAAAAAAGGAATGAGCGGCAGAACACAGGTAGCCTACAACGGTAGCTTCGGAATTTCCACCGTCTACAAGAATCTGAAAATGCTGTCCGGCGATGAGTACCGCCGTGTCGCCTCGGAACGCGGGATTTCCATTCTGGATAAAGGAAATAACACCGATTTTCAGAAAGAGATTGAACAGACAGGACTACAACAAAACCATCACATCGCCTTTTATGGCGGTTCCAGTGAGTCCAGCTATCGCGTTTCTCTTGGTTTCATGGATCGTCAGGGAGTGATTTTGAATGAAGACATGAAAAACTTCACTTCGAATATGAACATGAATCAGAAAATGTTCGACGGCTTCCTGAACTGCGAGCTGGGAATGTTCGGTTCCATTCAGAAGAATCATAATCTGGTGGATTATCAGAAAACGTTCTATTCGGCAGCCACATTCAACCCCACCTATCCCAACCATAAAGACCCCGTCACCAATTCCTGGGACGGAATAACGACTGCCAGCCAAATCACCAATCCATTGGCATGGATGGAAGTGCAGGACGATGATGCCACTTCGCACATCAGCACGCACGCCCGTCTGACTTTCAATCTGCTGGAAGGACTGAAACTAAACCTCTTCGGTGCCTATACCTATAATATCGTGGAAAATTCGCAATACCTCCCCACCTCCGTCTGGGCGAACGGCCAGGCTTACAAAGGAACCAAAAAGCGAGAATCTTTGCTGGGCAACATGATGCTGACCTATAAGAAAAACTGGAAAAAACATTTCTTTGACGTGCTGGCACTTGCCGAACTTCAAAAAGAAACCTACACGGGATATTATACAACAGTAAGCAATTTCAGCACCGACAAATTCGGGTATAATAATCTTCAGGCAGGTGCACTCCGCTTGTGGGAAGGCACTAATTCTTACTACGACCAACCCCGTCTGGCATCTTTCATGGGACGTTTCAACTATACATACGCCGACCGCTACGTACTGACGCTGAACGCCCGTACAGATGCTTCCTCCAAATTCGGAGCGAACCATAAATGGGGATTCTTCCCCTCCGCATCTGCCGCATGGGTGATTAGTGAAGAAGAATTTATGAAGCAGTTACCGATGGTGGATAATCTGAAATTCCGTATTGGCTACGGTCTGGCAGGTAATCAGAGTGGGATTGACTCATACACTACATTGAACCTTGTAAAGCCGAACGGTGTAGTCCCCGTCGGAAACTCCGCCGTCGTATCTTTAGGAGACTTACGGAACACGAATCCCGACCTGAAATGGGAAGTGAAACATACCTTTAATACCGGTATCGACGTAGCTCTTTTCGGCAACCGCCTGCTGCTTTCCGCCAACTATTACAACTCCCGAACCACAGACATGCTTTACCTTTACAACGTAAGCGTACCGCCTTTCACCTATAACACCTTGCTTGCCAACATCGGTTCCATGCGCAACTGGGGTACGGAAATCGCCATCGGCATCACCCCCTTGAAGACCAAGGATATGGAACTGAATATCAATGCCAATATCACTTTCCAGCGCAACAAACTGCTCTCATTAAGCGGTATGTACAACGGCGAAATGCTTTCTGCTCCCGAATATAAAAGTCTTTCTGGCCTCGACGGAGCCGGCTTTCATGGAGGATACAACCACATCGTATATCAGATGGTGGGTCAACCGTTGGGCGTGTTCTATCTTCCCCACAGTACGGGACTGGAATCCGACGGAAACGGCGGATACACCTATGGCATCGCCGATCTGAATGGCGGAGGTGTCAGCCTTGAAGATGGTGAAGACCGCTACGTGGCAGGACAAGCCGTACCTAAAACGATTCTTGGCTCCAACATCAGTTTCCGCTACAAGCGTTTCGACCTGTCTTTGCAGGTTAACGGAGCTTTCGGACATAAAATTTACAACGGAACCTCCCTGACCTATATGAACATGAATATATTTCCCGACTATAACGTAATGAAGAAAGCCCCGAAACAGAACATCAAGGATCAAACCGCCACCGACTATTGGTTGGAAAAGGGAGATTATGTCAACTTCGACTATGTGACGCTGGGTTGGAACGTGCCGATTGAGAAAGTGCAGAAACTGAAGAAATATGTCCGTTCCCTGCGTCTGGCATTTACAGTCAACAACCTGGCAACCATTTCCGGTTATTCGGGACTTTCACCCATGATTAACAGTTCAACGGTGAACTCCACTTTAGGCGTGGATGATAAACGGGGATATCCGTTGGCGCGGACGTACACACTGGGATTGAGTATTAACTTTTAATGGAGGAGGAGATGATGAAACAATATATGAAAAATAAAAGTCGGTTAGGATTCTTTCTGGCAATGTGCCTGGGTTTATTCTCATGTAGTAAGTTTTTGGAGGAAAATCCGAAAGATAAGTTACCCGAAGATGACGTTTACAATACAATCTCGGAAGTATATCTCAATGCAGTAGCTTCGCTTTATACATACGTAGGCGGTTATAGTGATAGTCAGGGATTGCAGGGAACGGGTAGGGGAGTCTACGACCTGAACACCTTTACCTCCGACGAAGCCATTATCCCCACCCGTGGAGGTGACTGGTATGACGGTGGTTTTTGGCAAGGACTTTACCTGCACGATTGGGGAATAGAGAATGATGCCATTCAGGCTACATGGGAATATCTCTATAAAGTCGTCATGTTAAGTAACAAATCACTGGAACGGATAGACAAATTCGCCGAAACTCATTCCGCTACGGAACTGCCGGCATACCGTGCCGAAGTACGTGCCATGCGGGCTATGTATTATTATTACCTGATGGATTTGTTCGGACGCATCCCGCTAGTTCAATCCTCTTCCGTAGCAATGAAAGATGTAGTGCAAAGTGAACGGAAAACGGTCTTTGACTTTGTTGTCAAGGAATTGCAAGAGGCGGCTCCTTTGTTGAGCGATGCACATAGCAACCAGTCCGGCCCTTACTATGGCCGTATCACTCGCCCCGTGGTAACTTTCCTACTGGCCAAACTGGCTTTGAACTCCGAAGTTTATACAGACAATGATTGGACGGACGGACAACGCCCGGATGGAAAAAATATAAAGTTCACAGTGAACGGCAGCGAACTCAATGCCTGGGAAACAGTCATCTACTATTGTGACCAACTCAAGACTATGGGCTACAAACTGGAACCGGAATACGAAACGAATTTCTCTATATTCAACGAACCGTCCGTAGAGAATGTCTTCACTATCCCGATGAATAAAACTCTGTACACCAACCAGATGCAATATCTCTTCCGTTCCCGCCACTATAATCACGCCAAGGCTTACGGACTAAGCGGTGAGAACGGTCCCAGCGCCACCATTGAAGCCCTCGAAGCTTTCGGTTATGAAACCGCGGAACAAGATTCCCGTTTTGATATTTGCTATTTTGCAGGAATTGTCCACGACCTGAAAGGAAACATAATCAAACTGGATAATGGAACGGTACTGGAATATCTGCCCTGGAAAGTATCTCTGGATATAACAGACACCCCATACGAACAAACCGCAGGAGCCCGCATGAAAAAGTATGAAGTCGACCCGACTGCCACAAAAGACGGTA
>NZ_DAWCXD010000211.1:0-5893 GCF_052357945.1 Bacteroides sp.
GAAAACAAATTAGATGGAGTTATTAAAGTAGCTATATCAGGAAATAAATAAAAATAGAATTTGTGTATGAAGAATATACTGATAGTAAGTAATAATGATATGTGCCGCAGTCGTATGGCACAGGAAATTTTGAACTCCTTCGGTAGAGGGATGAAGATTAGTACTGCCGGTATTTTGGCTGGAAATTCTGTCCCTGACGTTGTTTGCCAAGTGATGGAACAAAATGGATATGACTTTTCGCGTAGAAAGCCCTGTGACGTTGCGACATATGCCCAACAGACGTGGGATTATGTCATTACCCTTTGTTCGGAAGCGGAGGAAGTGCAAAAGGAAATGCAGGGGGTAGTGAGAAAATACGTTTCTTTCAACTTTACAGATCCCTTTCAGGGAGGAATTCATGTAGAAGATGAGCAGGAAGAACGGGTTAGGGCACTATATGACATCATGCATAAAGAACTGTATGAGTTCTTTCGAAGTGAATTGATGGAAAAGTTGTTACCTCGCTGTTCCTGTGGCGCAAATACGTATTGTAGGTGTGAGTAGGAATATAAGTAAAATCATATATGTACATCATCCGGTGATGGTGGCAGATCTGTGTCATTTTGAACGCGAAGTTGCCAGAAAGCAATAGCGGATGCGGCGGCTACATTGAGAGAATCGACACCGTTTGCCATAGGAATGCGGACTACATAGTCCGCCTCATTGATTGTTTCGTTTTGAAGACCATCCCCCTCTGTTCCCATTACGATGGCTAACTTGGGTTCGGTTGCTAAGATAGGATTATCGATAGAGATTGATTTCTCCGTGAGTGCCATAGCGACTGTACGGAAACCCTGTTTACGCAACTCATTGGGAGAACCGTCCAACCAAGTCCATGGTATCAGGAAGACAGAACCCATCGAAACCCTGACTGCACGTCGGTTTAACGGATCACAAGAATTGCGTGTTAATAATATAGCATCTATTCCCAAGGCGGCTGCGGAACGGAAGATGGCTCCGATATTAGTAGCGTCTACCACGCCCTCAATGACTACGATCCGCCGGGCTTTCCGGCACACCTCATCCACACTTGGTAGTGTCCGACGACGCATGGCACAGAGGACACCGCGCGTCAGTGTATATCCGGTCAATGTGGCAAGTAACTTTCTTTCACCGGTATAGACGGGTATATCACCACAACGTTCAATGATGCCAGCGGCATCACCAGTGATATGCTTCTGTTCACACAAGAGGGCTAAAGGCTCATAACCAGCATTCAGAGCTACATGGATAACTTTGGGGCTTTCTGCAATAAACAATCCTTTATCAGGCTCGATACGATTGCGTAATTGAGCTTCGGTGAGGGTACTGAATATTTCTACTCCGGAGTCTGTTAAGGATGATATTTCTATAATGGGCATAGTGATTTCTTTAAATGATCTATTTTATTGTAGCAATGATAGTATGCGCTTCTTACTTACCGATGCAGAAAATGTTTTGTATCATTTTTGACTTGTAATAAATTGATATTTAATATATTATGTTTTTATGAAATGCTTCGGGGGACAAACAGGGGACAAAAATTTGCTGTCTAAAAGATAAAAAGAGCAAATATAAGGTCTATCCCTTGATGTTTTTTAGGCCAATTTTTTTGTCCCTCGGAAAGAAAAACAATCCCGTTCTCATCATACGATGATATTCGAAGCACACTGCAAATATAATAAAGTTTAGTCTGTTTTTTGTATATCTCTTCAAGTTCTAAACTAAACGGCTTTTATAAGCTCCCAAAGCCATACCTATTTTTCTTTTGGCCAGCAAAATTGTTAAAGGAGACATTACTTTGTCCTTTCAGCTCTGTCTCTTTTCACCAGTCGTTGTTTGGGCTATGTGCTTTGGCGGCATATCCTCGGTTTTACCTTTCCCTGTTTTAGCCTTCTTCTTACTTCCTCCATTATTCCGCATATCCCTTTCGGGCTACCTGATGTGAATTGTGTCGCAAAGGTGCTTGTCATGTCTCTCTTGTCTGCAAGGTCATAGCCTTGGGTTCACAGCCAAATCTCCACCTTCTGCTTCACAGAGGTCGTATTTAGCCGTGAAACCTTGCATAAGGAGCCATGACACCTTTTGAGACGACATAATTAAATCAAGCCCGAAAGTAGTAGATGCTACAAGAGGGAAAAACAAAAAAACAATCTTAAAATTTAAGCATTATGACATTCAGAGAATTTATGAAAGAAAACGGTTACGAAGTAAAAACAACGTTTTGGGAAGATTTTTCGATAGCAGAGCGATTTGGCCTTTCAGCTATTCAGGACACGTTCAATCGTGCTTTCAAAGAGTGGAAAGAAGATTACGAATTTCTAACCGAACTGGTATTGGTGCTTAACCATAAGATATGGCAATACCACGAAAAAAGATCGGAGTTCGCGGAACTCTACAATACCCTTTGGGAACAGGCCGACCAATATGCGATGGAGAATCTGAAAGATGAAGAGCTAAGTTATTTCTTTGATGTAACGGATTAAGTGTAGGAGTGTAGGAGCCGGCTTCGGTCGGGTTCTCTTCCGTGCAGATCCCTTTTTATTAGCGCGGATTCCCTTTTTATTTTACATTGTCATGTGTTACTGACATAAAATTGTGTTGCACAATTTTCGTTTCTATCGGAATAGCCATTTGTATCTTTTGGGGGTGGATTTACCTTGTTGGAGATTACGATTGCAGAATTACAGAAGCTACGCGAAAGCGAAGACCATATAGAATTTAAAGAGGCAAAGCATAATTACCTGTTTGCCGGAGGAAAACGCGTTGATCTAAAAGACAGGCGGCGGTGTGTATTGGGGTGTATTGTTGCCTTGGCGAATGAAAAGGGTGGACGATTGGTATTAGGAATGGTAGATCATATGCCCCATGCGGTTGTCGGTTCGGATTTTGCAGAAAAAGAAGTGGGAGAACTCACAGATGAAATCTACGAAAGATTAGGAATAAGGATAGAAGCTACCGAACTTTACGAGGACGGTAAGCGTGTGCTTGTACTTGTACTATCTGTTCCATCTCGTCCCGTAGGTAGGTTGTTGAGATTTGAGGGCGTACCTCTTATGCGTACAGGGGAAAGCCTGCGGGCAATGTCCGATGCCGAGATTTTCAGGATATTGTCTGAATAGGAACCGGATTTTTCAGCCAAGATATGCGAGGGGCTTACTATAGAGGATTTGGATAAGGAGCCCATAGCAGAAATGAAAACCCAATATGCGCGAAAGCAGGAAAATCCGTTGTTTCAAAACTATCCCGACGAACAAGTGCTATCTGATTTGGATTTGTTGAAGGACGGGAAATTGAATTATGCGGCACTTATTTTGCTTGGGAAATCCGAAGCCATACGGAAATATCTCCCTCAGAACAATATCGTTGTAGGGTTCAGGATGTATCACTTGATGATACAATATACCGCTTGCAAAGAATTTCAGTTGCCGTTATTCATAGCGATTGACAAGGTATGGGATTACATCAACCAGCCTGCCAGTAATCCGCTTCTGCATTACAATGACGGCTCTTATATATTCGATATACCATCTTTCAACAAGGAGGCAATCAGAGAGGCGATATTGAATGCTTGCTGCCACCGCTCAATGTTGATTCAGAGCGATGTCGTCATCAAGCAATATCCCGATAGTATAACCATTACCAATGCTGGTGGTTTTCGGTCCGGAGTGGATATGAACAACATTTTGACAGTGAACAGTGTTCCGCGCAGTAAACTGATGAGCGAGATATTGCAGAAGGCAGGATTGGTGGAGCGTTCCGGTCAGGGAGTGGATAAAATGTTCTACAACTGTATTATGGAAGGGAAAGCACTGCCTGACTATTCGGGAACAGACTCGTATCAGGTAAGTCTCACGTCCAAAGCTCCTATACTTGATACGGCCTTTGTTATTTTTGTCAGGAAGGTACAGGATAATAGAGCTGCCGCCGAGCAACTGAATGTCTTTGAATTGCTGGCTTTGTACAAAATGGCAATGAGGGATTACGAGGGGCTTGATGAAAAGATTTTATGAAAATTGTTGGAAGAAAACCTTATCGGTTACGAAAACGGCTCTCATCGCTTGTCCGAGGAGTATCGGAATGAGTCTGCTGAAAGATTGAAAGGAATGAATATGAATTATCTCAAGTTGGTTTCAGACTGTTTTCATAAAAATGGTTATATAAATCGTTCTCTTCTCAAAAAGGTATTTCAAGACATGTTGTCCGAAAAATAAATTAGAGGCTTGATTTCAAAGATGGAAAATACAGGGATTATACAGAAAGATGGTGCAGGCAAATATACCCGTTATGTAAAAGCACCGGATTTTCCATCGTTTGTCTAGGGCCGCAAAAGTCGATTTTACGTCCACAAAGATTTCCGACAATAGGCTGAAAAACATAAAAAATCCTTGCAATAATTTGGTGATTATCGCAGGGATTTGATTTTTTAGCACTCCTAATTAAAAGATTTAGATAAGCGGAGCCTTATGATCTACTTTCCATATAATGAGGAAATGTGTAGTTATACTGATACATGGATGGGCGAACTATATGAAAACGAGTATCCATTGGTTTCTAAAGGGGTATGGTCAGGAATAATCAATTTGAAAACTCATAAACTTCTGAATTCGAAGCCCGAATATGGTAGTTTGTATTTGCAAGCCAAGGTATGTGATAGTGGGACCTATTTCTTACTTGACAAAGACAAAAAGACAATATGTAAAATTGCAGATTATGTTCCTAATGGTTTAATTCCAGAGGTAGATGGTTGTGGCGATTATATTCGTCTTAGAATCAATGAGGATGACATGATAAATTGGTTTGAAGAACCGGACTTTTCTGACTTTATGGAAGACTCTGAGGTTGTTGAGAAAATCGATGTGCACATTAAAGAAGAATCTATACTGTATACCAAAGTCGAGTTTACTTATAACCAGCTTATGGCAAAATTGTTTCGATTGCCTAAATTCATACAGATGGAAATAGGAAAGGCGTTGATAGCAAATGCTTCGGAAGAATTTGAAAAGGAAGAGTAAGAACATCCTTCTTGAGTTACATAGTTTATAGAAATGAACCCTGCAAAATTATATCTTCACTGATATAATATCTATATTCATATAGACTCAGTTTCTTGTTCTGTCATGCGGTATATGGAATTTATTTACTAATTTTGCACTGATTTTGAAATAACATAAAACTAACAATGCAGAGAATTTGGATGGGCATACTATCAATCACCACAATTCAGGGTAATCGCTCGGAATGTGTGTTGAATGTTCATGTCTCCGGTATTGAACCTCGTATTGTAAATACTTTCCAGCGAACATAATAAAGTACATTTTACTATACTTTGATTTAGAATAGAGACTGAATGGCTGGAGAGTCTTTAGCAAACTTTTCAACTATTTTGTTTTATACCCATTTATGGCAGTTACTTTTGTGATACTTCTCTGTCATTTCCGTTTGATGGGTGATTGATAACTTGATTATTAACGTGCAGTGATGCACATAAATTGAGAAGAAATGAATTATAAATTTGATGGCAGCAAGGTGTTCTTTACATCTGATACCCACTTTTATCACGGAAATAAACACTGTCTGGAATTTTGTGTAAATGGAAACAGGATTCACTTGTAAGTTCTCTTATATCTGGATTCTGTTTTCAAATATAAGCATAAATTGGTTCATAATTTGAATCCCGTATTTTCCATTTACACAAAATATTCTATAGTGCCGAATTATACAATTTATTAGTGCTTCTCGTATAGCACATGAGCAGGTGTTTCTTCTTGTCGTATACCATCTTTTATCATAATAGGACGTGGTAAAACCAGAATCAATCTATTATATACTTTTATATAGAATTGATAGAGGTTTGATTCCCACATTCTTTCCG
>NZ_DAWCXD010000212.1:0-5791 GCF_052357945.1 Bacteroides sp.
TCCTTGTATTATAAAAGATATAGCTCCTTTAGGTAGAAATCCTTTTTTAAAAAAAGCTGCATTGGAAATTCTGGAACAAATGCCAAAGTGGAAACCAGGATTAAAAGATGGTAAACCTGTGCGAAGTTATTATACACTTTCTATTATCTTTAAATTGGTTTGACCGTATGAAATGTGACCGTTGTTTGATATCGATCAAAATTGATAATAAGTGATTATATAAAATATGTATTCATTTTTTCTTAATAGGGATGTGGCTGTACGGTATAGCATATCAATGGTGGTTGTAAAATTTCTCTTGGTTTGAAAACACAATTAAAGGAATAGCTATACCTTTGCACTATCTTTTATAAAACACGTATTGTTATGGAACAACATCCGATAAAAATTAATAAAGTGCAGATACGCAATCTGCAAATAGAAGATTATGTACAGTTATCCCAGTCGTTTACCCGCGTCTATTCAGATGGTAGCGATGTGTTTTGGACCCGTGAGCAGATCCAGAAGTTAATTAAGATTTTTCCGGAAGGTCAGATTGTCACAGTAGTCGATGATAAAATAGTTGGTTGTGCTCTTTCTATCATTGTTGATTATGATAAAGTAAAGAACGACCATACGTATGCACAAGTGACAGGGAAGGAAACATTCAATACACATAATCCAGAAGGAAATATCCTGTACGGCATTGAAGTGTTCATTCATCCGGGTTATCGTGGTTTACGCTTGGCACGTCGTATGTATGAATATCGCAAGGAACTTTGCGAAACATTGAACCTGAAAGCTATCATGTTTGGCGGACGTATCCCGAATTATCATAAATATGCTGACAAAATGCGTCCGAAAGAATATATCGAACGAGTGCGTCAACGCGAGATTTATGATCCGGTACTAACTTTTCAGTTATCGAATGATTTTCACGTGCGAAAGGTGATGACCAATTATCTGCCGAATGACGAAGAATCGAAACATTATGCTTGTTTGCTTCAATGGGATAATATCTATTATCAACCACCTACGCAAGAATATATCAGTCCTAAAACTACGGTTCGTGTAGGATTAGTGCAATGGCAGATGCGTAGCTATAAAACGTTGGACGACCTGTTCGAACAAGTAGAATTCTTCGTGGACGCAGTATCTGATTATAAAAGCGATTTTGTTCTTTTCCCGGAATATTTCAATGCTCCTTTGATGTCGAAGTATAATGATAAAGGAGAATCACAGGCTATTCGCGGATTGGCAAAGTATACCGATGAGATTCGGGAACGGTTTATGAATCTGGCTATTAGCTATAATATTAACATTATAACAGGAAGTATGCCATACGTAAAAGAGGATGGGCTACTTTATAATGTAGGTTTCCTTTGCCGACGGGATGGAACCTACGAAATGTACGAGAAATTACACGTTACCCCCGATGAAATAAAAAGCTGGGGACTGAACGGTGGCAAACTTCTGAACACTTTTGATACGGATTGTGCAAAGATCGGAGTTTTAATCTGCTATGATGTGGAATTCCCCGAACTTTCCCGCCTGATGGCAGATCAGGGAATGCAGATATTATTTGTTCCTTTCCTGACAGATACCCAGAATGCCTACTCCCGTGTTCGTGTTTGTGCACAGGCGCGTGCTATTGAAAATGAATGTTTTGTAGTCATTGCCGGAAGTGTCGGAAATCTTCCCCGTGTGCACAATATGGATATTCAATATGCTCAATCGGGTGTGTTTACCCCATGCGATTTTGCTTTTCCAACAGACGGAAAGAGGGCAGAAGCAACTCCTAACACAGAAATGATTTTGGTATCGGATGTTGATCTGGATTTGTTGAACGAACTGCATACGTATGGTAGTGTACGTAACTTGAAAGACCGCAGGAATGACCTCTATGAGGTTAGATTCAAAAAATAAAAGAGTGACGCTATGCTGTCAAGATAGCGTCACTATGTGCCTTGGATAGCGTCACTATCCGGGGCATATAGTGACGCCCTTTTTATAGAATATTTTTTATTTGGAAGACGTGCCGCTCTCCAATATACTAACGATAGAAAACAGCGTAAAGCATATCGCTCCGAGCCCTGATAAAACACGTGCCGGAATGAAGTAATCTGCATTTACAGTGGCAAGCTCGAATACAAAAGCCGCCAAAAACAGACAAGCCAATGCAGTCAGTACCGGAATTAAAGGAATACGATTGGCGAGTTTGAACTCATGTCGCCAGATTTTAGCCAAAAGAATGACTTTACTGGAAATACTGTAACAGACTAAACCTAGTCCAAGCATGATATATCCGGTAGTACCGTTGGCGCTGCCTGAATCGGCTAAGATTATAAAAAATCCCCAGATAAAAGAAATAGACCCCATCAATAAAACGAGTTTGGGCCATTGTGAACGTTCTTTTTCCGAATATACATTGCGTATCTGACGGGCTATGGTAGCTACCAATGCGATCAGACTGGTACAAATGCAGGCAAGCCCTGCCATTACATGACCAGCTACAAAATAAGCCGGATGCACATGGCTGTTAGCCAATAAAACAAACGCCCATATCCATGCGATAAGAGAAATGAGAATGACAATGATTTCCAATGCCCGTTCCTGACCTAAAGAAAATGCGCCTTCAGGAACTTCATTGCCCGTGCCTCTGGAATTTCCCGGAATCAAAGAAAAACGGGTAGAGGAGGTGGCAGCAGTGGCTACACAACCTGTAATAAAACCTACACCGGTTATTACATGGCCTGCCACAAAAGCTGAAGTACCGTCGGCATTACTGAAAACACAGATACCTCCGATTATAGTCACTATAGCTGCCAGATAACCGAGTATCGGTAAACCGTACTTCGCAGCTTGATTATATGTATGTATGATTTGCCGGATAATAGTGGCAGCCGTGCAGAACAACGCAATGCATATCATACCTAATGAGAATATCACAGGGCCCGCTACAACACGACCGCCGGCATCTCCATAACCATAAATGAACGCTCCGTATCCGAAGCAAAAAATAGCCATCACCAAAGGGATTGCCCTGAATAAAATACTAATTCCATAATTCATAAGTTAAGTGTTTTTAGGTTTCCCACTAAAACAAGGAGATACCTGTTTTGTTTAGGCTGTAGGCGGTTTATAATCGTTAACTTCACACGAATCCGATTAAAAGTCTTAGCTTTTTGCTCAACTAAACAAATGTTTTTGTAAATTTGCACCCTTAAAAATGGGGATACCCCTCAAATTGTAAATTGTAAATAGTAAAATCGTAGACAGCTATGGGTAAGAGATTTACTGAATATTCGCAGTTTGACCTTTCGCAGGTAAACAAAGATGTGCTGAAGAAATGGGACGAGAACCAGGTTTTCGCCAAGAGTATGACAGAACGTGATGGCTGTCCTTCGTTCGTGTTTTTCGAAGGACCTCCCTCGGCTAATGGTATGCCGGGTATTCACCATGTAATGGCTCGTACCATTAAGGACATTTTCTGCCGCTACAAAACGATGAAGGGTTATCAGGTGAAGCGTAAAGCCGGATGGGATACGCACGGACTGCCTGTGGAACTAAGTGTAGAAAAAGCATTAGGTATCACAAAAGAAGATATTGGTAAGAAAATCTCTGTTGCCGACTACAATGCGGCTTGCCGGAAGGACGTGATGAAATATACCAAGGAGTGGGAAGACCTGACTCATCAGATGGGATACTGGGTGGACATGAAGCATCCTTATATCACGTATGATAATCGTTATATTGAAACACTGTGGTGGCTATTGAAGCAACTGCATAAAAAAGGTTTATTATATAAAGGATATACGATCCAACCGTATTCGCCGGCTGCAGGAACAGGATTGAGCTCACATGAGTTGAATCAACCGGGCTGTTATCGCGATGTAAAAGATACAACGGCCGTTGCCCAATTTAAAATGAAGAATCCTAAACCGGAAATGACGGAATGGGGAACTCCTTATTTTCTGGCTTGGACAACTACTCCATGGACATTGCCTTCAAATACGGCGCTCTGCGTAGGACCGAAAATTGATTATGTGGCTGTGCAGTCTTATAATGCTTATACCGGAGAACCTATAACAGTGATTCTGGCAAAGGCTTTATTGAATGCGCACTTTAATGCAAAAGCTGCTGATTTGAAGCTGGAAGATTATAAACCGGGTGACAAGCTCGTTCCATATAAGGTGATTGCCGAATATAAAGGTCCGGATCTTGTCGGTATGGAATATGAGCAGTTGATCCCTTGGGTGAAACCGGTTGAAGTAGCGGAAGATGGTAGCTGGAAGGCTAGTGATAAGGCTTTCCGTGTGATATTGGGAGATTATGTAACTACAGAAGATGGTACAGGTATCGTTCACATTGCACCTACCTTTGGTGCGGACGATGCGAATGTGGCACGTGCTGCAGGAATCCCGTCACTGTTCATGATTAATAAGAAAGGTGAAACTCGTCCGATGGTAGATCTGACAGGTAAGTTCTATCTATTGGATGAATTGGATGAAACCTTTGTAAAAGAATGTGTTGATGTAGATAAATACAAAGAATATCAGGGTGCTTGGGTGAAAAACGCCTACAATCCTGAATTCATGGTAGATGGTAAGTTTGATGAGAAAGCTGCACAGGCAGCCGAATCTTTGGATATCGCTCTTGCTATGATGATGAAAGCAAACAATCAGGCTTTCAAGATAGAGAAGCATGTCCATAACTACCCGCATTGCTGGCGTACAGACAAACCGGTACTTTATTATCCGTTGGATAGCTGGTTTATCCGTTCAACCGCTTGCAAGGAACGAATGATGGAATTGAATAAGACCATCAACTGGAAACCGGAATCTACCGGAACCGGCCGTTTCGGTAAGTGGCTGGAAAATCTGAATGACTGGAACCTTAGCCGTTCCCGTTATTGGGGTACTCCACTGCCTATCTGGCGTACGGAAGATGGAACGAGCGAAATATGTATCGAATCTGTAGAAGAACTTTATAATGAAATCGAGAAATCGGTAGCTGCCGGATTTATGAAATCCAATCCATACAAGGATAAAGGTTTCGTGCCGGGCCAATATTCGGAAGAAAATTATGATAAAATTGATCTTCACCGTCCTTATGTAGACGACATCATATTGGTATCAAAAGATGGCCAACCGATGAAGCGTGAATCAGACTTGATTGATGTATGGTTCGATTCGGGTGCTATGCCTTATGCGCAGATACATTATCCGTTCGAAAATAAAGAACTATTGGATAGCCGTCAGGTATATCCGGCTGACTTTATCGCAGAAGGGGTAGACCAGACACGTGGTTGGTTCTTTACCTTGCATGCTATCGCTACGATGGTATTTGACAGTGTGTCATACAAGGCTGTTATTTCTAACGGTCTGGTGCTCGATAAGAACGGCAACAAGATGTCTAAACGTCTGAATAACGCTGTCGATCCGTTTACTACGATTGAGAAGTATGGTTCCGACCCGCTGCGTTGGTACATGATAACCAACTCTTCTCCGTGGGATAACCTGAAATTTGACGTTGAAGGAGTGGAAGAGGTGCGTCGTAAATTCTTCGGCACTTTATATAATACGTATTCATTCTTTGCACTTTATGCAAATGTAGACGGATTTGAATATAAAGAAGCGGATGTGCCGATGGCAGAACGTCCGGAAATCGACCGTTGGATCTTGTCTGTATTGAATACATTGATAAAGGAGGTAGATACTTGCTATAATGAATATGAGCCGACAAAGGCAGGACGTCTGATTTCTGATTTTGTGAATGATAATTTGTCCAACTGGTATGTTCGCCTGAATCG
>NZ_DAWCXD010000213.1:0-5667 GCF_052357945.1 Bacteroides sp.
TAATCTGTGTAATCTGTGGTGAACAAGAAATTAATTTCCACCAGACTCCGCCACCTGTTTCACTCCGGAGTAGGTCACCTTTACAGTCTGTTGCAATGTAGGCACTTTCACGTTAATGGTCATGTCTGCATTTCCATCTTCTACCGTTCCTGTAACAGTTACAGGACAAGTACCCAAAGCAGCGGCATTTCCCTCAAACGTAAGGTCTTGCTGTCCGGTAAATGTAGACACACCTTCCCCTTTCTTCACTTCACACTTATCAACAACAATATCTCCAAACTTCAGAATCTGTTGATTGATGAACAATTCAAACTCCTTCAGTTCAATCTTCACTTCCGTATTGCTGACTTGCGAGAGAGTGATAAACTTCTCTATTCCATCTCCTATGACAATTTCCTGGTCAGAACCATCCGGTATCATGGATATATCCAGATTTCCCCAATACGTTCCGACTACATCCGGAGCCGTTATCGCAGCTTCCTCTTCAGGAGGATTCCCATTATTTTTGTTATCACTGTCGTCATCGTCACTGCTACAAGCAGCAAAGAAAGTAAGAGAGCAGACCAATGCCAATAAATACAATAGATTCTTTTTCATACGTCTTTGGTTTAGTTATTATAATAAATTTCGTCCCTTATAAACTAAAAAGAAGAAAAAAGGTTCAATATGCTTCCTTTTTCGAAGATATTTCGAGTTCACAACTTTCTTATCGAAAACTTTGTTATATTTGCATATAGTAATTTTAAAAAAGCCACAACTATGTTTAATTCATTTGGCAATATCTTTCGGCTCACAAGTTTCGGTGAGTCTCATGGAAAAGGAGTTGGAGGAGTGATTGACGGATTTCCGGCAGGAATTGTCATCGACGAAGAATTCGTACAACAAGAACTTAATCGTCGCCGTCCGGGACAATCCATTCTTACCACTGCACGTAAAGAAGCTGATAAAGTTGAGTTTCTTTCAGGTATTTTTGAAGGGAAATCCACCGGATGCCCTATTGGTTTTATCGTTTGGAATGAAAACCAACACTCCAATGACTACAACAATCTGAAAAATGTATATCGTCCTTCACACGCTGATTACACGTACACAGTGAAGTACGGAATCCGTGACCACCGTGGCGGCGGACGTTCTTCCGCACGCGAAACGATTTCGCGCGTGGTAGCCGGCGCATTGGCTAAGTTAGCACTTCGTCAACTGGGTATCAATATCACTGCCTATACTTCGCAGGTAGGTCCTATCAAATTGGAGGGTACTTACTCGGATTACGATCTTGATTTGATAGAAACAAACGATGTACGTTGTCCGGACCCGGAAAAAGCAAAAGAAATGGCAGACCTTATATATAAGGTGAAAGGAGAAGGCGACACCATCGGTGGCACACTGACCTGCGTCATCAAGGGATGCCCCATCGGACTTGGACAACCTGTTTTCGGCAAACTCCATGCTGCCTTGGGCAACGCAATGTTAAGCATCAACGCTGCCAAAGCATTCGAATACGGTGAAGGATTTAAGGGATTGAAAATGAAAGGTTCCGAACAGAACGATGTTTTCTATAATAACAACGGACGCATCGAGACACATACCAATCACTCCGGAGGTATTCAGGGAGGATTGAGTAATGGTCAGGATATCTATTTCCGTGTAGTATTCAAACCTATTGCAACATTGCTGATGGAACAAGAAACCGTCAACATTGATGGTATCGACACCACCCTGAAAGCACGCGGACGCCATGACGCTTGTGTACTGCCCCGTGCCGTGCCTATCGTAGAAGCAATGGCCGCCATGACCATACTTGATTATTACTTATTGGATAAAACGACGCAACTATAATGAACGAAATTCAGAAATACATAATAGCGCACGAACCGGAAATGATGAATGACCTGTTCAGCCTCATCCGTATCCCCAGCATCAGTGCTCTGCCGGAGCATCACGATGATATGCTGGCTTGTGCGGAACGCTGGGCGCAGTTGTTACTTGAAGCCGGAGCAGACGAAGCATTGGTGATGCCCTCAAAAGGCAATCCGATTGTTTTTGCTCAAAAGATTGTCGATCCGGACGCAAAGACTGTATTGGTTTATGCTCATTACGATGTAATGCCGGCCGAACCGCTGGAACTTTGGAAAAGCCAGCCGTTCGAACCGGAAATACGGGACGGATATATTTGGGCGCGTGGAGCAGATGACGACAAAGGACAATCATTCATCCAGGTGAAAGCATTCGAATATCTCGTCAAAAACGGATTACTGAAGAATAATGTAAAATTCATCTTCGAAGGTGAAGAAGAAATAGGCTCGCCCAGCTTGGAGGCTTTCTGCGAAGAGCACAAGGAGTTACTGAAAGCAGACGTCATCCTTGTCTCGGACACGAGTATGCTGGGAGCTGAACTTCCGTCTTTAACGACCGGTCTTCGCGGACTGGCTTACTGGGAAATAGAAGTGACCGGACCGAACCGTGACTTACACTCCGGACATTTCGGAGGTGCAGTAGCCAATCCGATCAACGTACTTTGCCAAATTATCAGCAAGGTGACGGATACCGACGGACGTATCACTGTCCCCGGATTCTATGACGATGTGGAAGAAGTGCCTCAAGCGGAAAGGGACATGATAGCCCATATTCCTTTTGACGAAAAGAAATACAAAGAAGCAATCGGTGTAAAAGAACTTTTCGGAGAAAAAGGATACAGTACATTGGAACGCAACAGCTGTCGTCCGTCTTTTGACGTATGTGGCATTTGGGGCGGATATATGGGGGAAGGTTCTAAAACCGTACTTCCCTCAAAGGCGTATGCTAAAGTTTCCTGCCGGTTAGTGCCGCATCAGGATCATCATAAGATTTCGCAGATGTTTGCAGAGTATATTGCAAGCATTGCTCCGGAAACTGTTCAGGTGAAAGTGACTCCGATGCATGGAGGACAAGGATATGTATGCCCGATTTCGCTTTCTGCTTATCAGGCTGCCGAAAAAGGCTTTGAAATTGCTTTCGGAAAGAAACCATTGGCAGTACGCCGTGGCGGCAGTATTCCTATCATTTCCACTTTCGAGCAAGTGCTGGGAATCAAAACCGTATTGATGGGATTCGGACTTGAATCAGACGCCATCCATTCACCCAACGAAAACTTTTCACTGGATATTTTCCGTAAAGGGATAGAGGCAGTCATTGAATTTCATCAGGAATATGCCAGACGATAAAGCGGACAGACAAAAAGTCAAGTTATAAACGGCATATAAAAAGAGCGGTGGACAAGCTTGTAATCAAACACTTGTCCACCGCTCTTTTTATATATTTGCAGACACCGACAAACTACATAACCGGAGTCTGGAAAAGGAAAGTAAACGATTGACTGTCTTTCAAATCCTTCACTGCATCACCAGCGTAAATCTCTCCCTTTGTCAGAGACAATTTCTTAATCTCTGCTTTCGGACTAAAATCTATTTTCTTCAAGTCCAGCCAAAACATGTTCGGTGTCAAAGTAGATTCGAAATAATACACTTTATTCTTCTGATCGGAGACAGAACGCCAACGGGTAGAAGAAATATAAGGCTTCTCCGGCGTATTAATACCAAATGGCACAGAAACATTACGCATCACACTCAATACACTGGGAACAGCAATTTTGGCATCAGCTGTTTGCGGAATGGCATGAATGTAGAAAGAAGCCCTGACAAAGCGGTCACTCGCACGATTTGTTCCCGGTAGCATCTGTAAGCCACCGATTTCCTTCCAGTAATCATTAATGGCCAACTGCTGTTCATATCGAGGAGAATTTGTCATCACCCGGTATTCTTTTCCTTCGTGAATACTTAATTTCCCATCCAGATATTCCAATACAGCCGTATTGCCTGTTTCATCGGTTATGGCCAGATGCAAGGTAGACTCCGGCCCTCCATTCGGCATACGGGGAGCATCAATGCGGAAAGTCTCCTTTTTCAATTCATCCACCGCTTCGCGTACCGTGGCAAAGTTATCAAGCACATACTGTGTCCAAATGCTGATGCCCATTGCCGGACGGGTATCGCCGGGAAGAGAGTAAATGGATTCCGGCAAGAAAAGCAGGCTAGCCACTAATCCTTTCTCGTTCATTCCGTCACAAGTACCTATATCATATCCTGTAGCAATCACACTTCCATATTTGGAAGTCCAGTTCACAGTTTTCTCTTTGTTATGTCCCATACGTTGGATGCCACGCGGAAATACATAGATATTCGTCATGATATCTTCCTTCCAGTCCATCGTACGTCCCGTTATCACCATCTGGTCAGGACCTATATACACTGCACGCGTACATGCTTCTACAGGCTGTATACTCATCAAAGAGACGGCAGCCAACACCAATGCAACTCCTGCTAATTTTTTCTTCATGTTCATTCTATTTAAATAATTGATCTTCTTATTTATAAATAACAAACGCGCCACGATTATTGCCTAAAAGAAAGAGGATTTTAATGAAAAAAAGGCATTTATTCAATGCAGGAAGAAATTTTGGGTTTTCAACGTATGAGGGTTACCATCATAGAAATCATTTCTTAACGAAAAATATTAAATAAATTTAAGTGTTACTATTGCAGTCATTACTACTTTAATTCGTCCAAGAAATAAATATATAATTATCATGATAAATGGGATATTGATTATGAATTACGGTTGGTAGTGTCACTACCAGATTAAAAGAGGAACATATTATTCACTGTATTATTTTAGCCCCTTATTGATCGGCCAGTTTATAAAGTTCATATCCTCCCAATGCCAGTACATAGGGCAAATTAAGAATAACGTCGGCATCCTTCTCCACCTCTTCGGGGTACTTTTGCAGCAATTCATTGAAAGGCATAATGAGAGGGTGTTGCAAGAAAACCTTATCTTTCACCTCGGCACGTCTCCAGCCAGCTACCGTACGCTCGGCATTCCATCGGTATTTCTCCATGCGCACCAGTAGATACAAAACTTGAGACGGTAGATTCTCATTAAACATAGATACGGATATGCGTGCCGGCGAACGGTCGCTCCGCTTAATACCATAGCCTAGCGTACGACAAAATACACTATAGGCATCCAGTTGATAGCGGTTAGCCCAACGATCCCCCCCCGAAATGGTGCGATCCATATACTCTTGTGAGAATATCTTCTTGTAGTAGTTTATAAAACGGTTCATGCTTATAACTTATTGATGGCAAAACATACAAGTCCTGCCCATATTGTGTATATTTCGAGCTATTTGTTCTGATAATCGTACCATATCATGCACCAATACCATATAATCCGTATCAATGGGATTTGGTTGACAGTCGTGTTTCATAAATAAAATATTTAGAGTTGTGTACAAATATAGTATTTTTCAACAAACCAGGTAGTTTTTCACTTAACTATTTTCAGCAGTGTACTTTACCTTGTCATCGTGCGACAGCATATAAAATGAAATGCACCAGTACAAAAAGACATTAATCGCAAGATAACAGCTATGGAACGAAGTAAAATTCGTATAAAAATGGAGTAAGATATTCTACTTCCATCAAATAATATCTCCATAACCTTTATTGTATCTAAGACTATTCAGTGCATAGATTTAAGATTTTCTATGCAGAAACTTAGAATCTTTTATGCACCAGGGCAGACGCATTATATTTTTTACTATATTCTCCTTTGTTATTTCTCTTCTAT
>NZ_DAWCXD010000214.1:0-5586 GCF_052357945.1 Bacteroides sp.
AAATATCTATTAAGTAATTTTCAAGTATAAAGACTTAAGTATTACTCTGGTGCGAAACCGCATAATAAAGCCTGTCCGCATGGATAATACTTTATACTTAATACTTAATTTCAGTTTCTCTTTTTCAGTAACGATTCTATTTCCTGTACTTCTGCACTAAAGCTTTTGTCCACCTCCAATTGTCCTTTTACGGTTTTGCAGGCGTGAAGTACCGTTGCATGGTCTTTGTTACCGATAAACTTACCTATCTTAGAAGTTGAAAAGTCTGTGTGGTTTTTAGCTAGATACATGGCGATCTGTCGTGCTTGAACGACTTCCCTTTTTCTGGATTTTGTATGTATGGCAGACGGTTCCAGATCAAAATGTTTGCATACCACTTTGAGGATATCATCGATGGTAACCGCTTTCGTTTCGTTATGAACCACGCCATGTACAATGTGTTGTGCCAAATCCAAATCTATTTCTTTGTTGAAAATAGTGGAACGAGCCATGATAGCAATGACGATACCTTCCAGATCGCGTACACTTTCATTCACATTTTCGGCAATATAATCAATCACTTCCGGCGGGAATTGTAACCCGTCGCGGTGTATCTTGTTGCGTAGAATGTTTTTGCGAAGTTCTACCGTCGGCTTTTCAAGCTCGGCTACCATACCCCATTTGAAACGGGTCAGGAGGCGTTCTTCAATACCTTGCAACAATACGGGAGCACGGTCTGAAGTCAATATGAGCTGTTTGCCGTTCTGGTGTAAATGATTGAAGATATGGAAGAAGTTGTTCTGCGTCTTGGTGACACCGGCAAACTCCTGAATATCATCAATGATTAATACATCGATCGTCTGGTAAAAGTTAATAAAGTCGTTGGTCGTGTTATTGCGTACAGAATCCGTATATTGTACCTGGAACAAATGTGCCGAAACGTACAATACTCTTTTCTCTGGATAAATTTCTTTGATTTTCGTGCCTATTGCGTTTGCCAGGTGCGTCTTTCCTACTCCGGATGCTCCATAAAGGAATAACGGGTTGAAAGCAGTCCCTCCTGGTTTTTGCGCTACGGCTTCCGCCACACTTCTTGAAAGTTTATTGCTGTATCCTTCAATGAAGTTCTCAAAATTATAATTGGGATTCAAATGCGGGTCCAAATCCTGAACGGCAGGAGCCTGTAGGAAGCTGGGAGCTTTGTTTCCTCCGATTATGCTTTTGGGAGTAACAGCCGTAGAACGATTGCTTGCTTCGAGATTCACGGTTTGATTCGGAATCGAAGTCTTGTCCACCATGACATTGTACATCAACTTGGTTCCTTCGCCAATGACCTTATATAATGTCTTACGTATAAGATCTACGAATCTCTCTTCCAGTATTTCATAGAAAAACTGGCTCGGGATCTGTAAGATCAACGTTTTGTCCTCATATTTCAACGGAACAATAGGGGCAAACCAAGTATTATATGTCGTCTCGGGAACATTGTCTTTAATAACGTCGAGACAGCGGTTCCAAAGTACGACATGATTTGATTCAATCATAGTAACTTTTAATACATTTATTAATTAAGCAAAACTTCTACGTTTGCAAAATTGGGAATCTTATTCGGAAAAAACAAATCTATTTTTTCTTGTTTTTTTCATGCTAACAATAATGTGTTTACTTTCAATGACTTATGCGTTTGTTGTCGGACACACTCTGTTTACCCTCTCTTGCGGTTTTGTAAGTATCTGTATGTTAATGTCTTATATATATAATTTTAGCCTTCTTTCTCACTTTTGTACGTTTGTACGGGAATATTATTTCGGTTTGTAGATAGACATTTGAAGAGCAATCTACTTTCTTTTGAAAGCCCTTCGTTATTTAGATAAAATCTATATAACGATAATTTGCTACTTGTCTTTCTTGCCGAATAATGAGAAGTGAACGTACCGTTTCGGATGCTCTTTCAGGTCTTCTAATAAGCTGGCTGCATTTTCAGTTGTTGCATTCAGATTATTGTATAAAGTCGGGTCGTTGAAGAGCAGTCCGATAGTGTTATCTTTGCTGTTTAATTTTTCTGTAAGTATTTTTACGTTAGCCAGCGTTTCGTCTATTTTTTTGAAAGTGGCTGCATAGTCTACTTCTTTCAAATTTCCGCTGATAACAACGAAGTTGTCTCCGATGGTGTTCAGTTTACTGGTGAGTTGAGGTATGTCATTACTCATCAGCCCTTTTACCTGCGAACTGACTACTGCCAGGTTGGCGGTTGTCTTCTCTATCGAGTGCAGGGTGGCAGGGATGCTCTTGTCTCCTAATATATTGTTCAGAGAGATGAGGATAGAATCCAGTTTCGGAAGCATTTCTTCTACCTTTGGGATCAGTTTCGCCGCGCTTTCCATCATTCCGTTGTTCAGTGTGCCAGGAATCGTATCTCCTACGGCATATTTTTCGCGCGGGTTGTTTGCCAGAAGAATATTCATGCGTACGCCTCCCATAAGTTCGGATACAAGCTCGGCGCTACTTCCTTTGGGAATCCGCAGTTCCGTGTCCAGTTCCACTTCGACAATTACATTTCCGGGTTTGGCATAATCATAATAGATGTCACGCACGATACCTACACGAACACCGTCGGCAAATACCGGGCTTGATTTGGTGAGTCCGTTTACGTTTTCAAATTTGGCATAGAAATAGCTGGAAGGTTGAAACATGTGTATACCTTTCAGCCAGTTAATTCCGTATATAAGCACACATAGTGCAACGATACCTGCAATACCTATTCTGACTTCTTTTGTAATGTACTTCATTTTATCTTTTTATTTATTTCTTCTTTTCTTGAATTCGGCAATCGCTTCATTGACGTTCATTTTCTCGCCGTTCCGGAAAGCGATGATAAAGGCGTCTTTGAATTGTGCCGTAATGGTGCGCTTCGTACGCAACACCTTGTTATAATCGGCGGAGGCTCCATACGTATATTTGTATATTCCCCCTTCCTTATAATAATCTACCTCTTTCAGTCCTTTCAGCCGTTTGTCGTTTTTGGCGAGAGGTTTGGAAGAAGTAAGTATCTGTATCTTAAACGTAATTTCACTGTCATTGGTTGCACTCTCTACTACAATTGGGCGTTTCGGTGCTGTTTTGGCTGTTGCGGCAGGTTTTGTTTTTGCTTCGGCCAATAGCTTTTCCTGTTGGGGAGCTGTGTTCACACTTTCGGTATCCTTTTGGGCAATTGCCGGGGCATTGTCTTCTTCCTGTTCGGTTGGGACGATCGTTTTGCTGACTCCCGTTAGGCGCAGTTCATGTTCTCTCTTATAATTTAAGAAAGCACGGTAGATGCCTTTTGCCATGGTGCCGGCCCCTTCTTCAGAATTCAGATAACGCTCCTCTTCGGGCGTAGAGATAAATCCTAGTTCTATCAGAATGCTCGGCATGGCACTCGCTTTTAAGACAAGGAATCCGGCTTGATGCACTCCACGGTCTGCCCTTCTACAAGTTTGGCGAAATTGTTTCTGCATCAGCGAAGCCAGGTGTACACTCTGCTCCATGTATTTATCTTGCATGAATTCAAATATAATATATGACTCGGCAGAGTTCGGGTTGAAACCGGCATATCTTGTTTTGTAGTCACTTTCGTAGAGGATTACGGAGTTCTCTCGCTTGGCAACTTCCAGATTTGCGTCTGATTTGGCCAAACCCAGTGTCCAGGTTGAAGCACCTTTTGCAGTACGATTGTTAGCCAGTGCATTGGTGTGAATGGAAATAAAAAGGTCAGCCTTCGCGTTGTTGGCAATTTCTGCGCGTCGGTCTAAAGGGATGAATACATCTTTGCTACGAGTGTAAATCACTTTGACGTCGTCGCAATTCCTTTTAATCAGATTTCCCACTTTCAGGGCAACGTTCAGATTGATATTTTTCTCTTTCGAGATTTTGCCGATGGCGCCCGGATCATGTCCGCCATGTCCTGCGTCGATAACTACTACAAAATCCTTCCCCCATAAGTGGTTAGTACATGAGGGTAGAAAAAGTAGCCAGAGGCAAATGAATATGTATAATATGTACGGTCTATTCAGTTTCATATCTATAATACGGTGCAAATGTAGTAGAAATTTGTAGAAAACTCATTATTTGCCATTAAGTTTTGTGTTTTTTTCGGTTTAATGGTAGCTTTTTTCCTGAAATCTCCGTTACTTTGTGCTTCGAAGTTAAAATGTACGACGATGCTTAAGTTTTTGAAGAATTGGACGTTACCTATTGCTATGCTGGTAGGTGCTATAGGTTATCCGCTGTTTATCAGCCTTTCTTTTCTGACTCCCTATCTTATTTTTACGATGTTGCTATTGACCTTCTGTAAGGTATCTCCTCGTGATTTGAAGCCTAAACCTCTCCATTTGTGGTTGTTATTGATTCAGATTGGCGGAGCGTTGGCTGCTTATTTGTTGCTTTATCGCTTTGATAAAATAGTAGCAGAGGGAGTGATGGTTTGTATTATTTGTCCTACGGCTACGGCCGCTGCGGTGATTACTTCCAAGTTGGGTGGGAGTGCAGCCAGTCTGACTACTTATACATTGATAGCAAATATCGGTGCGGCTATTGCTGTGCCTATTCTTTTTCCTTTGGTGGAGGTGCATCCTGATGTCACTTTTTGGGAGGCGTTTCTTGTTATTTTAGGTAAGGTATTTCCGTTGTTGATTTGTCCTTTTTTGGTGGCCTGGTTGTTGAGTAAGTGTTTGCCAAAGGTGCATCAGAAGTTATTGGGCTATCATGAACTTGCTTTTTATTTGTGGGCTGTGTCTTTAGCTATCGTAACAGCGCAGACATTGTATTCCTTGCTCAATGACCCAGCGGATGGTTTTACGGAAATCATGATTGCTGTCGGAGCACTGATTGCCTGCTGTTTGCAGTTCTTTTTGGGGAAGACAATCGGCTCAATTTATAATGACCGTATCAGTGGCGGGCAGGCGTTGGGACAAAAGAATACGATTCTGGCTATTTGGATGGCACATACTTATTTGAATCCATTGTCTTCTGTGGCTCCCGGTTCGTATGTGTTGTGGCAGAATATTATTAATTCGTGGCAGTTGTGGAAAAAGAGAAAGAATGAATTGAAAAATCAAGCGTAAGACATTAGACAAAGAATCGTAATGGATATAAATCAGAATTATAGAGAAGCAGTAAAGACCATAAAAGAAGCTATCCTACGTAGCCAGTACCGTGCAGCCGCATCGGTGAACAAGGAACAGCTATCTCTTTATTACGGCATCGGACGTTATGTGTCGGAAAATTCCCGTACAGGCTTTTGGGGGAAAGGCGCAATTGAACAGATATCTTCTCTGTTGCAAAAAGAATTGCCGGGGCTAAGGGGATTTTCTGCGACAAGCATAAGAAATATGCGTATTTTTTATGAGGAGTGGGATAAGGTTTTAAATCATCAGCCAACGGCTGATGATTTGGTGTTGAATGAAAAATTGCTTCTTGTAGAAATTCATCAGCCAGTGGCTGATGAATTTAACTGGTCTGACTTTCTTTCAATCGGCTTTAGTCATCATACCGAAATCATATCCAAAGCTAAGACTTTGGAAGCAAGGCTATTTTATATACATGAATGCGCCATTCGCTATTGGAGTA
>NZ_DAWCXD010000215.1:0-5485 GCF_052357945.1 Bacteroides sp.
GTATAAAAACAAAAAATGGCTACTCATCACGAGCAACCAATCTTTTGTTAACCTTAAATCTAATACTTATGAAAAAAACACTGTACAAAGGTACCATATTTCAGGTAAATAGCAAATTTTAGAGCCTAAACAGCCCATATTATAACAGGGTTTAATACTCTGGGAAGCGCATTAACATTTCAGACTTCACACGTTAACATTTAACATATTCATTCACACTAGTTACTTCTTGGGTAAGTAAGAATACAAAAAAGAGGGAATCATTGAAACAACATCGTCTTTTTTTTTGTAACTTTGAACTATGATAATCAGTGCCAGCCGCCGGACAGATATTCCGGCATTCTATTCCCAGTGGTTTTTCAACCGGATTAAAGAAGGATATGTATTAGTGCCCAATCCATATCATCCGAAAATGATTAGCAAGATCTCTCTATCTCCTGCTGTAGTAGATTGCTTTGTTTTCTGGACCAAGAACCCAGCACCTATGCTCAACCAACTGGAGAAATTGCAGGATTACAACTATTACTTCCAATTTACACTTAACCCCTACGGAGAAAAGCTGGAAAATCATTTGCCCTCCATTGATAAACGAATGGATACCTTTAAAAAGCTGGCTGATAAAATCGGCAGGGAAAGGGTGATCTGGAGATATGATCCGATACTGACGAACGAGGAATACAATGTTTCTTTCCACCAGGAAGCATTTGCCCGGATTGCCGACGAACTCAAAGACCATACTGCCAAATGTATGCTGGGATTCATAGATCATTACCAGCATATCCGGAACTCTGTACGGTTATTCAACATCCATCCGCTGACTCAAGAGGAAATAGAAGAAATGGCTGTCTCCTTTAAAAAAACAATCGACGTTTATCCCGACATACAGCTGGATACTTGTACTGTAAAAGTGGATTTAAGACATTTAGGTATTCCGAGCGGCCTGTGTATTGATAAGGATCTGATAGAAAAGATCATCGGTTGTCCTATCCTCGCCCAAAAGGATAAAAACCAGCGTAACATCTGCAACTGCATTGAAAGCATTGATATCGGAACTTATGAAAGTTGCCTGAACGGATGTATTTATTGTTATGCCATCAAAGGCAATTATAACACGGCAGTATATAATAGGAGGAAACATGATAAAAACTCACCGCTACTCATCGGCCATTTATCCGAAGATGATATCGTAAAGGAACGGGAGATGAAAAGCTTGCGGGATAACCAATATTCGTTGTTTTAATCTCTTCGGTCTGCAGTTGACTTACAGGCATAAAAAAAGGCTATCTATCCCAGACAGCCAATCTTTTGTTAACCTTAAATCTAATACTATGAAAAACACAGTACAAAGATACGGACTTTTCGGTTATCTCCAAATTTTGAGGCCAAAGCAGCGTATCTTATAACATGGTTTAATAGAATCAGAGCCGCATTAACAAATGAGTGGCCAGGCATTAACATTTAACAGTTTTCTTAAATAATCAGAGCGTAAAACTGGAAAAGATGCAAAAGTTTTCGAATCGAACACCTTATCTTATTAAAGAGAGTTTATGAGGGCTAACAAATTCCTCTGCCAGCTGTTTCTAATAGTAAGGTAACCATCAAATTCCCATTATATGAACAGATTCGAAAATAAAGTAGTTGTCATCACCGGTGCCGCCGGTGGTATCGGCGAAGCAACCACACGCCGCATTGTCTCCGAAGGAGGCAAAGTAGTCATCGCTGACCATTCCGAGAAAAGAGCGGAGCAGCTTGCCAACGAACTCACGCACGCAGGGGCTGACGTGCGTCGTGTCTATTTCTCCGCCACCGAACTCCAGAGTTGCAAAGAGTTGGTTGATTTTTCCATGAATGAATATCAAAGAATAGATGTACTGATTAATAATGTAGGAGGAACTGATCCCAAACGTGACCTTAGCATCGAAAAGCTGGACATCAACTACTTTGACGAAGCATTCCATCTGAATCTCTGCTGCACGATGTATCTTTCCCAACAGGTCATTCCTATTATGACTGCCAATGGTGGTGGGAACATTGTCAACGTAGCTTCCATAAGCGGACTTACGGCTGATGCCAACGGTACTTTATACGGCGCCAGCAAAGCGGGTGTCATCAACCTGACGAAATATATCGCTACTCAAATGGGAAAGAAAAACATCCGTTGCAACGCCGTAGCTCCGGGACTGGTACTTACTCCCACTGCATTGGACAACCTGAATGAGGATGTACGTAATATCTTCCTCGGTCAATGTGCCACTCCTTATCTGGGAGAACCGGAGGATGTTGCAGCTACCATCGCTTTTCTGGCTTCGAACGATGCCAGATACATCACCGGACAAACGATTGTGGTGGATGGCGGACTGACCGTTCATAATCCGACAGTGGCGTTATCATAAAACGACCGGATAACGTATTATCGGTAAAGATGATAAGTTATTAACCGACAAGCATCACAAAAAATAATCTCTTTTTCCTTGATGTTACCGATAGGAAACATACCTTTGTGACCAGTCAGTAACAAAAGTATCAAAGTATAGAAAAAGAGATTACTAAAAACAGACAGGCTACGGAAATGACCCTGATTAAAGCCGTCAACAACATCATTGAAGAAAGCGGCTTCGAAGGGTTGGGCATCAATGCGGTAGCAGCCAAGGCCAAAGTTTCAAAAATGCTTATCTACCGTTATTTCAATTCGCTGGATGGACTGATAGCAGCCTACATTCAGCAGAACGACTATTGGATTAATTTCGATGAAGAGTTACCGGATCAGGCTCATTTAGCCGCATTTATCAAGCAGATATTCAAAAGACAAATCATGCGGTTACGGGAGAATTATACATTGAAACGCCTGTATCGCTGGGAACTGACAACGGACAATAAGTTTGTGAAAGAGTTGCGCAACAAACGGGAAGAGAAAGGAATCTGGCTGGTAGAGGCAGTCAGCAAACTATCAAACATCCGAAATCCGAAATCGGCCAAAGAAGGAGACGCCAATTACTCCGGTGGAAAAGAAGGGAGCGGACAACCTGCCCTTGTCTACGCAGCAGAAGTAGATTTGACTTCCGGCAAAAAAGAATTTACAGCCAAACTGATCGGACACAGCAGCCCGGATGGAAGTAATGGAGATCTTACCAAAGATACTTCTTCACTCACAACTGCATTGCATATCGTTAAAAGCATAACCGTGTATGTGCAATAGCAGTAGCTAACCATCGTATTATCAGACTCTATCCTTGCATCATTATGAAGAAATTTATATTCATCTTTGCGCTGCTATCTTTCATCACTGTATGTGCCGACGGACAAACAGACAACGGACGTCTCTCTTACACTACATATATCGGGACAGGTTTTTCTATGAATCAACCTTCTTATACGCCTTTCAACTGGCAAATCGTCAATCATTACCACATCAGTCAACGGTTTGCCATCGGTGCGGGCAGCGGACTTTCTGTTTACGAGAAGCTGCTCATTCCGCTTTATGCCAGTGCGCAATTTTATATAACGAAGTCCAGGAGACTGACTCCTTATCTGGAATGTCATATCGGTGGGTCTTTTGCCACAGACAGAGAAGCAAACGGAGGCTTTTACCTCTCTCCTTCCATCGGTGCACAATTTAAAGTCAACCGGAAATTTAAACTGAATTTGATGGCAGGTTATGAACTCCAGAAACTGGAACGGACAAAGAAACAGGAAGATCCATATTTCCATACGACGTTTAAGGAAGAATTGTCGCATCATTCCATTACGCTGAAAATCGGCTTGACTTATTGAGGAAACTATAATAAGAGATAAGGAATTTGCCATTGCGAACAGAATATATATTCAGATCCTGGCTTTATTCCCTTCGAATAAAAAAAGGCATAATTATTAATGATTAAGTCGTTATATTATTCAACAAATACTAACTTTACGACGTTATAAAATATAAAGAGCGAACGAAATGATTGTTAAGACATTACTAGATACCGATCTTTATAAGTTTACCACATCGTATGCTTATATCAAACTGTTTCCCTATGCAATGGGCACGTTTAGTTTCAACGACCGGAATGAAACTCAATATACCGAAGATTTCCTGAAGGCACTCAAGACAGAGATTAAGAATCTTAGTCAGTTGAGGTTTACGGAAGAGGAGCTGGAATATATGACGAAAAACTGCAGATTCCTTCCGAGGGTCTACTGGGAGTGGTTATCTTCTTTTCGTTTCGACCCGAATAAGATTGATATTCATCTGGATGAAGCCTGTCATCTTCACATTGAGGTGACTGATTTGCTCTATAAAGTGACACTGTATGAAGTGCCTTTGCTCGCGATTGTCTCTGAAATCAAAAACCGTTTCTTTGGCAATATAGCAGACATGAACGAGATTCTTTGCAAGCTATCGGAGAAAATAGAATTATCGAATCAACATCAGCTCCGCTTTTCCGAATTCGGCACACGGAGAAGATTCTCCATTGATGTGCAGGAAACGGTTATCAAGAAGCTGAACGAGACGGCACATTATTGCACCGGAACTTCCAACTGTAACTTTGCAATGAAATATGGAATGAAAATGATGGGGACTCATCCACATGAATGGTTTATGTTTCACGGAGCACAGTTCGGATATAAACATGCCAACTATATGGCACTCGAAAACTGGGTGAATGTTTATGACGGGGATTTGGGTATCGCACTTTCCGATACATATACTTCCGGTATCTTCCTTAGTAACCTTAGCCGCAAACAGGCTAAACTATTTGACGGAGTGCGTTGCGATTCCGGTAATGAGTTTGAGTTTATCGACAAGCTGGTTGCTCGTTATAAAGAGTTGGGAATTGATGCGACGACCAAAACCATCGTTTTCAGCAATGCCCTCGACTTTACAAAGGCATTGGATATTCAAGAATACTGCCAGAACAAAATACGCTGCTCTTTCGGAATCGGTACCAACCTTACCAATGATACCGGATTCGAGCCTTCGAACATCGTGATGAAACTGACACAATGTAAGATGAATGTCAATCAGGAATGGAGAGAATGTATCAAACTGTCTGATGATGAAGGAAAACATACCGGCAGCCTTGAAGAGGTACAGGCTTGCCTGTATGAGTTACGACTCAACTAAATTATAACAATGTTGCACATATTTTCCGTAAGTTCTCCAAATGCGCCATAACATTCTTATCCTTTCGGGCAATTTGCATATTATATCTTGTCTGCATGTTCACCAACAACTCCGCATTTATATCGGTAGCAGCTTCAATCAACAAAGCAAAATCCGTAGATACAGGACGACGCCCATTCAATATATCATTCAGCATCGTATACGACACTCCTACCACCTCTGCAAATCGTTTCTGCGATATTCCACGAGATTGTAATTCTTCTTTTATAATCTCTCCCGGATGTATTGGAACAAAAGAATACCCTAAATTAGACATACTATTCTTATTTATGCGAATCAGCAGTTGACAATCTTCTACCTTTTCGCTTGTTAAAATGT
>NZ_DAWCXD010000216.1:0-5476 GCF_052357945.1 Bacteroides sp.
CGCTTTTTTTGTTATCTTTATGTACTTTTTTCTTTTGTCTTGATACAAAAGAAAAGTACCAAAAAGAAAAAATCAAGGCTGCGCCTGCCCGGCTACTTGACGCCATGCAGACGAGGCCAGGGGGACCATGCGACGTGGTAGTATATTATAATAATAAAAAAATAGAGAGATTGCTTATGAAACAAAAGAAAATGCTTGCGCTTACTTTTTCACAGTTGAAACAAATCTATAATCAAGAAATTCCGGAAGTGGTGGAGATAGCTGATAAGAGCTCTTCTGTGGAAGAGTTCAAGGCTGGGATGCTGCGTTTTTTGGAAATTTGCGGGATAGAAAATGAGGCTGCGGAGGAGGCGAGGGAGCAAATTCGACTCTTACTCGATTATGATGGGCAAAATGTCCATGAACTGTCTACTGGACAGGATATGTCAGTACAGACGATTCGGTTGCTTTATGAGTTTCTGACGGGAACGTTGGAAAATATGGAAATGCCGACGGATTTGTTTATTGAAATTTTCCAGATGTTTAAACGGTTGAAGGGAGAGGTTGTGCCTTTACCATCGCCACAGCGTATCAAAAGCAGGAATGACCGGTGGGAAACGGGATTGGATGAAGAGGTACGTGAAGTGCGGGATGAGAATAAGGAGCGGATGTTGCACTTGCTGATTCAGAAGATTGAAAACAGGAAGTCGAAGCCTTCGGTGCGTTTTCACTTTGAGGAGGGAATGAGTTATGAAGAAAAATACAGGTTGGTCAATGAGTGGTGGAACGATTTCCGCTTTCATTTGGCAATGGCTGTGAAAAGTCCGGGCGAGTTAAATCGATTCCTGGGAAATTCACTTTCTTCAGAGACTATGTATTTGCTTTATCGTGCCCGGAAGAAGGGTATGCCGTTCTTTGCAACTCCTTATTATTTATCGTTGCTTAATGTAACGGGATATGGGTATAATGACGAGACTATTCGGAGTTATATTCTGTATTCTCCACGTTTGGTGGAGACGTATGGAAATATTCGCGCGTGGGAGAAAGAGGATATTGTAGAAGCCGGGAAGCCTAATGCTGCGGGATGGCTTTTGCCGGACGGGCATAACATTCATCGTCGGTATCCGGAGGTGGCTATTCTCATTCCTGACACTATGGGACGGGCTTGCGGAGGACTTTGTGCTTCCTGTCAGCGTATGTATGATTTTCAGAGCGAGCGGTTGAATTTCGAATTTGAGTCATTACGCCCGAAAGAATCATGGGATCGTAAGTTGCGTCGGTTAATGGCTTATTTTGAAGAGGATACGCAGTTGCGGGATATTCTTATTACAGGAGGCGATGCGCTGATGAGTCAGAATAAAACGCTTCAGAATATTCTGGATGCGGTGTATCGGATGGCAGCACGCAAACAAAGGGCGAATCTTGAGCGCAAGGATGGAGAGAAATATGCGGAATTGCAACGGGTACGGTTGGGGTCACGTCTGTTGGCTTATTTGCCGATGCGTATCAATGACGGACTGGTTGATGTTCTGCGGGAATTCAAGGAGAAAGCATCGGCTATCGGTGTGAAACAGTTTATTATTCAGACTCATTTCCAGACACCGCTGGAGGTTACTCCTGAAGCTAAAGAAGCGATTCGGAAGATTCTTTCTGCGGGATGGATTATCACGAATCAGTTGGTATATACGGTGGCTGCTTCACGTCGAGGGCATACAACCCGGCTCCGTCAGGTGCTCAATTCGTTGGGGGTAGTATGTTATTACACTTTCTCGGTTAAGGGATTCAATGAGAATTATGCGGTATTTGCACCCAACAGTCGTTCAATGCAGGAACAACAGGAGGAAAAGATTTATGGCCGTATGACACCGGAACAGGCGGATGAGTTATATAAGATATTAGAGACAAAAGTGGGAATGGAAGAGGAGCCTAAAGAGGATGTTGCCAAGCAATTAAGACGCTTCATGAGAAAGCATCATTTACCTTTCCTTGCCACTGATCGCAGTGTTTTGAATTTACCGGCTATCGGTAAAAGCATGACTTTCCAGTTGGTGGGACTAACAGAAGAAGGAAAACGAATTCTACGCTTCGAACATGATGGCACTCGTCATCATAGCCCGATTATCGATCAGATGGGGCAGATTTATATTGTAGAGAATAAATCGCTAGCTGCTTACCTGCGCCAGTTAGCCAAGATGGGAGAAGATCCGGAAGACTATGCTTCTATCTGGAATTATACGAAAGGAGAAACCGAACCTCGTTTCAGTCTTTACGAGTATCCAGATTTCCCCTTCCGTACAACAGATAAAATGAGTAATTTAAGTATTAAGGAATAAGAAATAAATATTAGATATTAAGTATTAATCGACAAATATCGAGCGTAAATCAGCTGCCTCGGTGGTAATACCTAATACTTGATATTTAATACTTATTTTTCATTCTTTTACCCGTATTACTATATTTGCAATAATTGCAGTTAAGCCTCCGGTGGTGATTCCTGAAGAGAAGATACTTCGAATTGCTTCCGGAGTTTGTTGTAATACGTCCGGCATTAATTCCACACCCAAGCCTAAAGAAAGGCTGACTGCTAATACCAGAGTTTCTTTACGTCCAATTTCTTGTGAGGAGACAATACGGATTCCTGCAGCGGCTACCGTACCGAACATCAATAAAGTGGCACCGCCTAATACAGGATCGGGCATTAAAGAGAATACGGCACCGACGATGGGAAATAAACCCAAAAGGACGAGCATTGCTGCAATATAATAGCCGACATAACGGCTGGCTACTCCAGTCAGTTGAATAATACCGTTGTTTTGTGCAAAGATGGAGTTTGGAAAAGAGTTGAATACACCGGCGAGAAAGGAGTTGAATCCATCCGCCATTACTCCACCGGAAACCCGTTTCAAATAGGAATCTCCTTCAATGGGAAGTCCGGAAATCATAGAGTTGGCAGTCACATCGCCTGTTGCTTCGATTGCTGTGATTAGATAAACCAAGCCAATGGCTATGAAAGAAGATACATTGAAATCAACACCGTATTTGAAAGGTTGGGGAATATTAAAGCTCATCAGCATTTCCACATTCAACGAACTCATATCCACTTTTCCCAAAGCAAATGCCAAAGCATAACCAAGACAAAGTCCGAGCACAATGGAACTCATACGCAGGTATTTATTCCGGCAACGATTAAAAAACAAGACGCTAAGAAGCACCAATCCTGCAATGGACAGATTTTCCCAAGTGGCAAATGTACCGTTATCCATAGCCGCATATCCGCCTCCGCAAGATACAATACCGACCTTTATCAGGCTTAATCCGATCAGCAGTACAACAATACCGGATACCAACGGAGTAATAATATTGCGCAGATACTTGAATGTGCGGCTCACAATCATCTCGATAGGTGCGGCAGCCATACAGGAACCGAATATCAAAGGCAAACCACCCACTAATCCGGTGGCGATGATAGGGCCGATAAAAGAAAAACTGGTACCCTGAATGCAGAGTAACTTTGCTCCTATCGCACCAAAACGACGGCATTGTATGAAAGTTGATACTCCCGAAGCAAAAAGAGACATGGAAACCAGAAAGCTTGTCTTTTCCACATCCAGTTTCAAGGCACTCGCGATGATTAGCGGAGGTGTAATAATTGCTACGAAAATAGCCAGGAGATGTTGTAAAGCCGCAAACAGGGCGTCTTTAAAGGGGGGACGGTCTTCTACGCCGTAGATTAAATCAGTTTTCATTTAACAGGTTGTTCTATATATTTTTAACTTCCGCAAAGGGATAGACAGAGATTTTTCCGGAATTTGGATTTTCTTAGTTCAGTGTCCATTTGAGGGCGAGTGTCGGGATAACATAAAAACCATCACGACCGCCAAAGTTATTACTCAATTCGACTTCGGAGCCAACACTAAGATTGAAATTTTTATTTACTCCTTTGATTTTGTTCAGGTTCACCCAGAATTGTGGTTCGGAGAGGAAGATAGTCTTTCCGTAGTTGGTTTCTTCACGCCACCAGTCGGCAAAGCCGGAGAAAGTGAGCAGATTGCGACAGAAATTTACGTACCACGTACCTGTCAGCTGGAAGTTGTTGGGCGATTGGTGTTTCTGAATATACTTATACATAGCAGTCAGCGTGAAGCCTTTGGAAAAGGAAGCATTATTAAAAGTGTAGGTAGCTCCTGCCAGATAAGCATTTTTATAAGACATGCCTTTCGATAATCCACCGTTATATTCAAGATGTGCAGAGAAAGGACCTTTCCAGAATTTCAGTTCACGGGCTATTTCCCAATAAGCGGAAGCGACACCCTCGGAAGTGTAATCCATATCAACAAAGAAATAAGTGCTTCCCCAAGTATCAGGATGAAACTTCTCCACAGTGGAGGTGAACAGCGGGCGACCTTGCAAATCTTTATCATACAAAGAACGTCCGAAATCATAATGTAGCTGAATGTTTTGCGCCTGCAATCTCGGTACGCCAGAGAGCAACATACAAAGGAAAAGAGCAGAGATAATCTGTTTCATAAGTAAATGTGTTTAAATGAAGATGCAAAAATAGTTAAAGCTACACATATAAGCACATTACTTCTGTCTTTTTTTATTCCAGGTTATTATTTCCCGTATCCCACCAGAGTCTTGTACCTCCATGGTCATCTCCGCCTAAAGCCTCCATAAGAGCAGAATATTGCTCCGGGTCTTCCGTCTGCAATGTACCGGGGAAGTTTAGACGACGCACCATGATCTCCGTGTCAATACATCCGTTTCTGCTATGGTTGAATCGAACGGGAAATAAACGGGGATATCCTGTCCGCCTTTGTTCAGCCCAGGCTTCACAACCTTCCGGGAACATGGCAATCCACTTCTGCGTGATAATCTTCTCCAGTTTGGTCTCCTTATCATCCTGCGGATTCCATTTGGGAGTGACTTTACAACGGGCCTCTATATTATTTTCTTCATCATAAGTGTCTATAAAGCCGGAAGCTGTCAGCTCACTTTTCAGGTAATCCTCCACCCCATAAATTCCCCATTGATGAAAAGAGGTAGTTACGCCGTTCCGGTAACAAGCTTCTTCATCTTCATCAGTCCACCCGCGCAAAGCGGCTTCGGCACGCAGAAACCAGACTTCCGAAGCAGTCATCAGAGGCGCATCGGTGCTTTGCAGGACAAACAGCTTCGACAATCCGGAATAATGACTATGAGCAAAACATGTCCCTTGACGAATTCCACGATATTGTCCTTTCAAAGCTTCATCCGTACAGTGTTCGAAATAAGCTCCAAGACGAGGATCATCATATCCGACCAAGATTGATTCCATGTTAGCACTCATGTAAGTTTCATTCCACACACAGTTAAGTTCTCCCAATGGATTGGTATATCCGGATTTGGTAGAAACGATTGCTCCGCCTGTTTCCGCTTCAAAGAAGCCATAATCGTTTTCTTTTATTTTCTGTATTTCAGCACAAGCCTTATCGGGAGCAACAGAGGCAATACGCAT
>NZ_DAWCXD010000217.1:0-5426 GCF_052357945.1 Bacteroides sp.
ATGGTGGCGCAATTTTCAACTGGAATATTGGCGCAATTTTCAATTAGTATCTACACTGAATGTCACAATCAAAGTATCATAGTATGCTGTCATAATCTGTCCTCCTTTCCTTTTATCCATTCATCACGCAGGTGTCTGCACTCCTTCAATGTCGGTCTCACGCAAGAGAAAAGTTCTCCGTCCGTGTGTCGGTAGTCATACTGGAAAAGGGTTGTTCTTTTCCGTCTGATAGTCGTTTGGTACTTTTCGTACTTCTCAGTACCTGCCGTCTGGCAGGTACTCACTCCGTTGATGGTCATTCTTGTTGTCATGGTAGTCATTTATTAAAATTCAACAATCAGCAGTCGGTTCTCCATTACCTTTTCGGGGTCGGTTATCATCCTTTGGGCTACCCAAAGGTGATGCGCTCCGAAGCCGTAGGCGAACAGTCTTCCGAAGTTCTCGTTTTCTGAAAGTTTCGCCATTGAATTGCGGATTTCCGTTTCGCTGAAACTCAAGGACAAGGTGTTTATCAGACTGACAAAGATGTCGGTTACTTTCTCGTCCCATAATATCAGTATGTTTTCTATCTTTATTTCCATATCATGTATATTTTGAAGTCTATAAATCAAGCACTCATCCGCTTGCGGATAAGTTCGGCATTGCTCTCTACAAGACTGATGATGCGGTCGTGGTATTCGGTATTGGAATTGCATACACCTCTGCTCTGTACCACCTTGAATGTTGTCAGTGAAACCTCCACCGTTTCAATGCGTTTGCCGTCAATGGTTGCGGATAGGATAAGGGAGTCTGTCCTCTTGTGATAGCTTCCCACACAATGGTGCATCAGTTTACCTTCAAGTTGCATTTCCGCCACACTCTCAATGACCTTTACAAGAATAAGGTTGTCGGTAAACACAAGTCCGAAGAACTTGCCTTTGGACTTCAGATAATTCTTTTCGTCCTTGACCAACTGCTCCCTGCGTTGCTCCGCTCTTTCCCTTTCTATCTGTTCTTCGCGTTTTCTGACAAGTCGGTCATGTGCCTTTTTCAAGTCTGTCGGACAAACATATTTTGGGCAGTGGGTATCTTTCCCGAAATGTCGGAGCAGTCTTACAAGGTCACACCACATGGAGGCATCTGCAATATGATAGCCGTTTCGGATACAGATTTTTATGGAGTTCCAATATTCATGTAAATTGATATTTGATATGACGGCATATCTGAACATTTCTGTCTGTCCCGCTTTAAGCAATGTTTCCTTATTGCTGTCCGTCAGAATGGCGGTAAAAAATTCGTATGGGGTCAGTTCGTGGAATGCTCCCTTGAAGCCGTTTCGTTTTAATTCGGGAATGATGCGCATTGCCGGATAAGTCTTGTATGCGTCTATGTTGTATGCTTTCAGCATCTTGTTGCTGCGCAAATCCATATCGCTCCATTCAGTCCAAAGGTCATAGTACATCGTGTGCATGGCTCTCAGTCGGGCAATAACTTCGGTCTTTCCGTTTGGGGCAATCCACCATTGCACCACCTCCCGAATGGAATACTCTGCCTTCTGCCCCACCTTGTATGTTGCTCCTACCATAAAGTAGCGCAACACTTGATAGCCTTTTCGGGTCGTAATGATTTCATAATATGCGCTGCCTCTGAAAACTCTCTTTCGGGTATCAAGTATTTCAAGTTCCTTTCCGCAATGGGGACAGCTACAGCCACATATAGTTTCCGCAAGAGTGTGTCCGCCTTTCCAGCGGTGTCCACATTCCGAACAAGTGATAGTTCCGCCTTTTGTGCGGTAGGCATGATGCTTGAAGCAATGTTCAAAAGCGTATGCTTTCTGCTTGTCTGTCAGTTCGGGCAGTCCGCTTGACAAACGGACTACCTCTTTCTGTATGCGTGTTCTCGGTTTCATATCAAAAATCAAATAATGAGGGTTGGACTTGTGTTTCTTTTTTCGCTGTCGGCTTGTTGCGGTTCTGTAGCTTTTGGAGTTCCATCTGCTGATATTGGGCAACCGCCTTTCTTCTTGCTTCCTGCTTTTCCTCTTCTGTCAGTTCCACCACATGGTTTACAACTACTTGACATTGTATAGGCTTGCCTACTTCAATCTCGTTTTCATCGTAATAGTGAATGGCTTGTCCGTAAATCTCTCCGTCTGAAAAGCCGTTGCAACCGCTTTTCTGCACATAGTTCAGAATGTATGTGACACAATCGTCTATGTTCTTGGCTGGGTTGCGGTAGCTTTTGGCGAATAGTTCATCTTCCGCTGCTCTCTGCTCCAAAAACATCTGTATGGTTCGTTTGAAATGGTCTGTTCCTTTCATCATAATCTCAAATTTTAGTCGGGTTGTCGTTCAAATAAAGTATCTCGCAATCTTCCACTTCTGTGGGAAGTCCGAAAAGGGGGTAATGGGTGAAATAAGGCTGTGCGTTCCCTTCTTCATCTGTGAGGGGTGAAACATCTTGTACTTGCCATCGCTTCATCCATCTGTCTATTGTCTGAACTTCATCGTCTGTGAGTGCGGTTGCATCACCATTGATGATATAGGCTAAACTCCATGTGGGTATCTTTTCCGTTGTCCTGTTCATATCCGTTCATTTATTGGGTCAGACAATCTCTTGTAAAATCTCCGTGTGGTATTGTGGAGGACATTCCACCAAAAGAAAACCGATAAAGTCCTTTCTCGCTTCCTTGTTGAGTTCGTGGTATAGCCTTCTTAGGGTTGAATGGTTGCCGTTGATGTAGGTTTCCACCATATACTCAAAGATGTTGTCCACCTCGTAAAATCTGCATTGCTGCGCTGCTGTCTTGCTGTATCGTTTCATAATGCTATGCTTTTGGGAGTTAATTCAAAGTGTCAGTAGCCATAGGAGAAAGCCGAAAATGGCAATGAGGAATATGATGAATACCATTACATTGATAACCATTCGGAATACTCCACAGACTATTTCTCTGATGATGTACCAAAGGATATTGACTATCCAAAGGAAACAGCGCAACAGAAATGCGAATACTGCAAGTCCAATGGATTGCGCTGTCTGTCTTATGTTCATTGCTGCTGTCATTTTGGGTGTCGTTTGTCAAGTTCTACAATTCTGTCAATTCTTCCGTACAATATCTTACGGAGTGCCGTCTTGTCCATAACCTTGTATTCTCTCCATTGTCCGTACTGGCTTACAAGGAATGTCCTCAGTATGTCGGAGAAGTCAAACCGCCATCCTTGCAATGGTATCGCACTTTTGAAATAGGTATTGCCGTTTACCTTTTCGGTTATCCAATTCTTTTCCTCTCTGTTCAGCACCTCGCCATTGTTCACTTTCATACGAAGTCTGTAAACCTTACACTCATGTAGGCTTTCCAATGTCGGAACTTCCCACTTCACGAATTTTGTTGCTACTGCTGCTTCCATATCCATTTGTTTTTATTTTTAATGCGGATTCGAGAGCTGAGGGAGTTGAGTTTCCAACCTTATATGCCTCCCGTTTATCCGACATTTTTTTTAATGCGTCTTTCTGTCGCTTCGGTCGTTTTCGTTTCGGGTGCTTCAAAAAGGTAGGGAGTGGGTAGAGCAAGGGTTTTCAAAGAAAAAATACTACCTGCAGGGCTGGAGATTTTTTCTAAAAACCATTGAGCATCCCAATCCCGGATTTACCTTTGCACCCAGAACGGGAACGATCCACCTGATGCGACTGTCTGAAAGACCATCAAAATGGAGGTAAACGGATGTGGAGGCATATTGGATATGAAATGTTCCGGGAAAAGAAAGAAAGGAAATCTCAAAAAGAAGGGATACGGCGAAAACGTGAAACCGGCAAACATTCCAAGAAAGTATGTTGCAACCGTGTGGCTAAACCTGTTTAGTTATGCGGTTGCAATTTTCTTTCCGGTTTGCCGTCATGGGTAATGGCACTTTTCATTTATGGAAGGTGTGGTTACCCATGACTTCCGTTTTCGATTAGAGGAACCGACAAAAAAAGAAAATCAACAGGTAACAGCCGTAAAAGCACCGCTTGTGGCATAAGCAAAAAAAAGAAAGGGGCCTTGCATCATCAGTCTGAACATGGTTCAGGCGTGACGCAAAGCCCTTTTCTATGCTTATGCAATAGTAGGAACATGGTCGTCAATTTATTGATGATGATGTTCCTACGAATAAATTCGCTTTTACGGAAAAACTTGTCTGTGGAGCTTAAAAAGCTGGATTTTTATTTCAATATATGCCATTAAAGTGCTACTTTTGCATACGAAGAGTTCTTTGAAGGTTACGCAACGCGCAGAAGAATAAAACAGCAGAGAACTAACTAATTCGTAACCTATTATTACTATGAGTTGGTAACTGCAACTCATTTTCAATCACTTAGACCTTTTTCGTAATTTCATACAACAAAGATCAAACTCTTTCCGTAAGAAACAAGATCAAATTAAAAAAGGATGTTGCAAAATCAGGAATGGGACTGAAGAACTTATCTGCCCGCTATCTGCTGATTTGCAACTTGCATATCACAATTATTGACGATTCTGAATATTTCACCGTAAAAATACCTTTACTGAATGAATAAGATAAAAGCCGCTATTATAGAAGATGAAATTCCTGCAGGACGCCTGCTACATAAAATGTTGTCAGGATTAAGGCCAGACTGGGATATAGTTGTATTGCCCGGCAGCATAGAGGGATCTGTAAAATGGTTCCAGGAGCATCCACACCCGGATATAATCTTTCTGGATATCCAACTGACCGACGGCATTTCTTTCGCTTTCATAGAACAGGCCCAACCCGAAAGTATGATTATTTTTACCACCGCTTACGACGAATATGCCATACGTGCTTTTACTGTAAACAGCATAGACTATCTGCTGAAGCCAATAAACAGGGAAAGATTGGCCGAAGCCATCGAAAAGTTTGAAAGATTAACTGCCAGATATGGCAATACCACCCTATCGAACCCATCCAATGAATTACTGAACCTACTGAAAAATATAAGTAATCCGGAAAAAAAATACCGTACCCGCTTCCTGATATCAGGAGACGAAAAGCTGTATACCTTGCAAGTAGAAGATATAGCTTATTTCTATTCTGAAAACAAAATTACCTTTGCCGTCACAAAAGAAGGAAAAGAGCATATCATAGATTTATCGCTCGACAAACTGTCCGAACAACTAAACCCCGATATTTTTTTCCGCACCAACCGGCAAACATTGGTCAGTGTACATGCCATACAGAAAATAGAAAACTATTTTTTAGGAAAAATAATAGTACAGGTAAAACCGCCATTTAAAGATAAAATTACTGTAAGCAGAGAAAAGATAGCTGCAATGAAGCTGTGGCTCAATTATTAAAAAAGTCTGTTTATATGAAAAAGCACTAACTTATAAGTAATAGGAACAGAGTTACTAAAATAACGTGAGTTCGAAATAAGAATAAATATATTTCACTTATAATTAGAAACATAGC
>NZ_DAWCXD010000218.1:0-5191 GCF_052357945.1 Bacteroides sp.
ACGGTCTGGAAAGACCACATGGTTTCGCAGGGATTTGGCTACAAACTGGGAGTCGATTTGCCGGGAGAGAAACGAGGATTGATTCCGAATGCACAATTCTACGATAAAGCCTATCGCGGACATTGGAACGGATTGACTGTAATCAGTATCTCTATCGGACAGGGAGAGATTCTGTCCACTCCCCTTCAAATAGCCAACTTAGGAGCGACGATTGCCAACAGAGGATATTTCGTGACACCGCATATTGTAAAGGAAATCCAGGATAACCAGCTAGACAGCATCTATCGTGTACCGCGTTATACCACTATTGAGAAGAGACATTATGAATCAGTGGTAGAAGGGATGCGTGGCGCGGCCACCGGCGGTACCTGCCGTATGCTGTCCGTGATGGTTCCGGGGCTGGAGGCTTGTGGTAAAACTGGTACTGCACAGAATCGTGGGCACGACCACTCGGTATTTATGGGCTTTGCACCTATGAATAAACCCAAGATAGCTATTGCCGTCTATGTGGAGAATGGTGGTTGGGGAGCTACTTATGGTGTGCCGGTTGGTGCGTTGATGATGGAGCAATATATAAACGGGAAGTTATCACCGGAAAATGAATTAAGAGCGGAAGAAATTAGTAACAGAGTGATATTGTATGGTAACGAGGAACGATAGTTTGTGGAAATCACTGGACTGGGTAACGATTTTTATTTACCTGCTCCTAATTGTTGGCGGATGGTTCAGCGTTTGCGGAGCCAGCTACGACTATGGTGAACGTGACTTCCTGGATTTTTCAACCCGTGCTGGTAAACAGTTTGTGTGGATTATCTGCTCCTTCGGACTTGGATTTGTTTTGTTGATGCTGGAAGACCGTATGTATGATATGTTCGCGTACATTATATATGTGGGGATGATTCTCTTGCTCATCGTTACCATCTTCATAGCGCCGGACACAAAAGGCTCACGCTCCTGGCTGGTGATGGGGCCTGTTAGCTTGCAACCTGCAGAGTTTGCCAAGTTTGCTACGGCCTTGGCTTTGGCCAAATATATGAATTCTTATTCATTCAGCATCAAAAAAGAAAAATGTGCCTTTATCCTGGGATTCATCATTCTTCTTCCGATGTTATTGATTATCGGCCAGCGGGAGACAGGTTCTGCATTGGTTTATCTCGCCTTTTTTCTGGTTCTTTACCGTGAAGGAATGCCGGGAGTAGTACTTTTTGCAGGTGTATGCGCCGTAATCTATTTTGTGGTCGGCATCCGTTTTGATGAAGTATTTATAGCCGATACTCCTACGCCACTAGGCGAATTTATCGTATTACTATTGATTCTCTTATTTGCTGGTGGCATGGTGTGGGTATATCGCAAGAAATGGCCTGCTACCCGTAATATCATTGGTGGAAGTCTGGTCATATTGCTGATAGCCTATTTAATATCGGAATATTGGGTACACTTTAGCCTGGTTTGGGTGCAATGGGCGCTTTGTGCTGTTGTGATAGGCTATTTGATTTATCTGGCATTAAGTGAGCGGCAACGTACTTATTTCCTGATTGCGCTGTTTACAATCGGTTCTATCGGCTTCCTGTATTCCAGTAATTATGTATTTGATAATATATTGGAATCTCATCAACAAGTCCGTATAAAGGTAGTGCTTGGTTTAGAAGAAGATTTGACCGGTGCCGGATATAACGTGAACCAATCTAAGATTGCCATTGGTTCCGGCGGACTAACAGGGAAAGGATTCCTGAATGGTACGCAAACGAAATTGAAGTACGTGCCCGAACAGGATACTGACTTTATTTTTTGTACAGTAGGTGAAGAACAAGGTTTTGTGGGTTCGGCTGCTGTCCTGCTGGCTTTCCTTATTTTGATTTTGCGATTAATCTTCCTGGCCGAACGGCAGACTTCCAATTTTGGCCGGGTTTATGGATATTCGGTCGTCAGTATTTTCCTTTTCCACTTATTTATCAATGTCGGTATGGTACTGGGGCTGACTCCGGTAATTGGTATTCCATTGCCTTTCTTTAGCTATGGAGGCTCTTCCTTATGGGGATTTACGATATTGTTGTTCATCTTCCTGCGGATTGATGCTGGTCGTGGCAGAAGGCTTTAACTTTTACTGTTTTTCAATACGGATACCTACGTCGCTCAATCCTTGTAGCTTTTCATCTTTCATTCCGTTTATCACTTTGATTGTGTAGTTGCCGGAACGCAAGGGGAGGACAGACTTGATAAAAGTTTCCGATTGGTAAATACTTCCCCATCCGTGTCCCGTCCATCTTCCTGTAGAATCAGCCAGACTGAAAGCAATGGTATCAGTACGCCATACGGTAGAATCCTGTAGATTCTGACTGATAAATAAATGGAGGTCATGATAAGGATATTCTATTCTGTTGCGGACTTCCGCAAAAAGCCGGAGGGTAGTGGGAATACTGTCGGTGATAGGAATCTGAAAAGAGAGTGTATCACTCTTTCCCCATCCCTCGTCGGGAAGGGATTGATAAGAGTGATACACCGTATTTTCATTGCAGGCTGTCAGTAAGCAAGCGCTGAATAGAACGAATAAACTATTCCTGAGTAGGCTTTTCATTATTTGGCAGTTTCTCCTGATTCTGATTTCTTTCCGGTCTGGAAGGACGCTCCTGATTAGGACGGCGTTCCTGACGTTCCTGTCCTTGCTGTTCCCGTTGGCGGTCTTGTTGCTGCGGGCGTTCCTGACCTTGTGGACGTTCTTGGTTCTGTCCCCTTTCCGGACGTCTGCTTTCGTTGTTCCGTCCCTGATTCTGTCCTCTGTTTCGGTTGTTATTGTTATTTCTCGGACGGTTATCTCTTTCCCCTCTGTTGCCGTTCTCTGACGACTGCGGTCGGTTATCATTCTCCCGTTGAGGTTGTTGCGGACGATTTCCGCCTTCCGCTTGTTGTTGCGGGCGATTGCCGTTATTATTACTATTATTGTTTCCCTTCTTCTTCTTTTTATTGTTCCGGTTAGCGTTGTTGCCGCCATCTTTATTATTCCGGCTGCGATCGAAGCGGGTCACACTTTCCTGTTCCAGCAAGTCAATAGGTTTTTTCGGTTCCGGTTTCTTTTCTTCTTCGATCAAGCTGTCCGGTTTCATCCCTTTCTTATTCATGGAGATGACTTCAAAAGCACGTTTGCCGCTGATTGTAACCAAATTGGCAGGGAAATTCTTATCCGTAGAGTAAGAAACCTGGTTGCTTAGAATATCCGCCTTGAAGAAATAGAAAGTGCCATCCTTTGTTTCCAACTCTATCTCTCTCGAAGGAAGTCGTTTTTGAGCTTCTACATAACAGTCTACCTCATAGTTCAGGCAACATTTTAGTTTAGCACATTGTCCGGCAAGTTTTTGTGGATTTAGTGAAATGTCCTGAAAACGGGCAGCACTGGTAGACACAGAAACAAAACTCGTCATCCATGTGGCACAGCAGAGCTCGCGTCCGCACGGACCGATTCCACCGATACGTCCGGCTTCCTGACGGGCACCGATTTGTTTCATTTCAATACGTACGCGGAAAGCTTCGGCCAATACTTTGATTAACTGACGGAAGTCTACCCGTTCATCAGCGATGTAGTAGAAAATAGCCTTATTACCATCTCCCTGATACTCCACGTCACCGATTTTCATATCCAGATTGAGGTTCAATGCAATTTGGCGTGCACGGATCATGGTAGCATGTTCTTTGGCTTTCGCTTCGTTGAACTTTTCCATATCCACTGGCTTCGCTTTCCGGTAGACACGTTTGATTTCCGTGTCTGCCTTGAAGTTTGCTTTCTTCATTTGCAGCGGAACGAGCCGGCCCGTCAATGTAACTACTCCGATGTCATGACCCGGAGCTGCTTCTACGGCAACTACATCTCCTTTTTCCAGCTTAATCTTGTTGCTGTTCCGAAAATATCCCTTCCGGGTATTCTTGAACTGCACTTCTACCATGTCACTCTCCTCCGCATTGCCTGGTATATCTGCTAGCCAGTCGTAGGTATTCAGTTTTTTATCTTGTCGGGAACATCCTTTGCAGCAAAGGCCGCCGCTCCCATTATGAAGTTTATATTCCATAAGTTATATATTTATTATTGCTTCAACAGTACGATCATCTTCAATGAGAAGTCGAAGAATACCATTTTAGCATTTACGTTCTGTTCTATATGTAGCTGCGCTTCGCTTAATTCGTCCATGATGCCCATCACATTACGTTCGTTGACAAAAGGTGCAAAGCGAGTTGCGAAATTCTGTTCGTTAATGGTCATATACGTCAGGTTGCGCTGGTGCAGGTTAAAGATAAAGTTTTCGCGGATCATGCGCTGGCAATATTCCAGAAAGTTTTTCTGGCGTTCGCGTCCCATGCTGGCCACCTGTTCGCTCCACATTTTCATCTCCTTTATTTTCCGTTGATAGGACAAGCGCATCAGGTTGACGAAGAGCTCGAAGAATAACTGATTCTCCTCATTCAGATGAATCGTTTCGAGTGCCTTGACAAAATTCCCGTTTGCCAAATGAGCAATCGAGATACTGTCCGCAGGCTGAACATGATATTTACTCTGCAATACCCGGTCGATACTGGCCTCGTCTATTTTTCGCACATTCATACGTTGGGTACGGCTCAAAATGGTAGGCAGAATCATATCCGGAGCTTCGGATACCAACAGAAAAATCGTCTTTTCGGGTGGCTCTTCAAGCAGTTTCAGCAACTTATTGGCGCATACCGGGTGCATTTTCTCGGGCAACCATACAATCGTAATCTTGAATCCTCCTTCACTGGATTTCAGACTGAGCTTCTTCAGGATCTCATCGCTCTCTTTAGCATAAATCAGCGCTTGAGAGTTCTCCGCATCCATTTCACCCAACCAATGGTTGAGGTTAAAATAAGGATTGTTAATAACAAATGGCCGCCAATCGGCAATATAGTCATCGCACACTTCTTTCTTTCCTTTCGCACTTTTCACGATGGGGAATACGAAATGTACATCCGGATGTACCAGCTTATTGAATTTCACACAAGACGGACAGACACCGCAAGCATCTTCCTCGCCCCGATTGGTGCAACTGATGTAGCGTGCGTATGCGATAGCCAATGGCATTTTACCAACTCCCTCGGGACCGCAAATGAGTTGGGCATGTGGAATACGCCCCTCGTTCACTTCCTGAATGAGTCGTTGCTTGATTTCTTCTTGTCCGATTACGTCTCTGAA
>NZ_DAWCXD010000219.1:0-5099 GCF_052357945.1 Bacteroides sp.
GGTGGCGGAGTCTGGTGGAAATTAATTTCTTGTTCACCACAGATTACACAGATTATTTATATTGATAGTCTATGACTTATAAATCAATCTGTGTTAATCTGTGTAATCTGTGGTGAGACTTAAAATGCGTACCCAAAACCTATATTCAAATAGATAGGATACATTGCAAAAGTGATTGTATTAAAATCGCTTTTAAATATATCGTTCAATCCCCAGGTGAGATCAGCATACACATTGAGGTGCTTGAAAGCTCGCCATCCGGCTCCCACCTGTAATCCCCACTGGAAATGTCTCAAGTCGTCCGAGAAATCGTAGGTTGCAATTTTGCCGTCGGTAAATTCTACTTTCGGACCGGTGGGATCATCTTCCCGCAAATATCCTTCGTACACATGACCTGAAAATTCTCTTGAAAGCAGATACGAGAAATAAGGTCCGGCTTTGATGTTCCATCGGTTACTTAGTTTGTAGGTAGCCATTAGAGGTATAGTCAGTCCGGCGGTATTTACTTTGGTTTTCACTCCGCCCGTCCATACTCCGCTGATTCTTTCACCTCCTTGTCCGAGAATTTCCATATTGTAATTTTTTACAGTGGCTTCGGTGGTCATTGCTTTGTTTTCGAGCCGGAGTCCGACTATGATTCCGAGTTTGTTCTGAACGGCAATCCATTTGGTTACTTCGCCCCCTATGCTGATGGCCAGTGTCGGGTTATATCCGTCAATCGAACGGATTTCTACCGGAAGGGGAAGCGGGGCTGTGCCGCCAATGCTGAAACCTGCTTTAATCTCATATTCCAGTCCGTGAAGGGCGGAACGGATCAGTGTTTCATTTCGGTCTACCTGTGAATAGCCGGGGAGAGCTATTCCTATACAGGCTAGTAAACTGAATATATACGGATAGATTTTTATCATTATGATTGTTATAAAGTTATTTAATTCCGTTTGTTTGATAATGTGTACGTTTTGTATGAGTACATTGTTTGAGCGCATTATCAGCGTATTGCTATGGAAAATTCTTCTTCGAAATTCCGCTAATTTTCCGAGCGATAGATTAACTCTGCCTCGTCGATCAGTAATGTACTTCCGATTGCTCCGTTAAACTGATCTCCTTCCAGGCTTGAGGTGAACACGATGGCTATATTATATTTCCCATCCCTTAGCTTCTCCTTATCTATGAATTTTCCGGGGAGAGTGATGAAAGGAAGTTTAAAGTAAGTCCATTCGTTCGTTTCTTTGGCATTATTAATCCGTGCTGTTGAAATCAGGTTCGGACTGGTGAATGCATTCGTTCCGTCAAGAGTAGGAACAGATTCGCTGGTTTCGTACATGATGGCATATATGTCACAGATATCCCGTTTCCCGTTCACAGGTTTTCCTCCTTCTGTAAACTGATCTCCCGCTTTGTATTTATAATAACCTGCCAGATAAGTGGGTACATGCCGGAAAGGGAGGCCGAATTTAGTTGCTTTCAGAGGATTGCTCATAGCGTTATTCACATCGAAAGAGCCGATAAACAGATTTCCTGCCGCAATAGGCATTCCTGCTATCTGGCCAAAGAATCCGGTACTGCGTGTCACTAAGGAGAGGCATTTGCCGGCTTTTCCGTCTGTTATTTGGAAAGTGGGATAATCATCGGCTGTTTTAGCTACTCCGGTCATGGCATAACCCGCATTTCCGCTGGCCCATTCCATGACGACCTTATCTCCTTCGCGTTCCACAAATATGTAGTACTTCTTTCCGCCCAGTGTATCTTCGAAATTATAGTTCGTGGCAAGTTCCGTGTCGATCACTGATACGGTATACATTTTCTTCCAAACACCATCGGCAGCTGTGACAGTATATTCCTGTGGGGTATTGAAGTTTCGTTCCGTGCCGCTAAGCGGACTGATCGCAGCTCCCGGAGTCAGTGTAAATTCAGGTTTGAGTTCTGAAATATCAGTTCCCGGACCAACAAAGATAGTTATGGAATTATTGTTAATAATAGGACTGGTTGTCATGGCTACTCCTGGTAGTATACAACTTAATATGTCTGCTTCTGCATTGAGAGCTTCTTCGCGGATACATGAAGAGGAAACAATAGCTAGTAGCAAATAAACAACTATGTGTTTTGCTTTCATTTTTCTATCAATTCTTTCTGTTAAAGTTTGGTGTATGGGAGGTTTTATAACAATATGAGATTTTATTTGTTCATTATAGAATGTTGGAAAAGAAAGAATTTCCTATTTTTGTGGAACCAAAACTTATAAGTCCATGACTGAATCAGAAAGAAGGCAAATTATAGAATTGATTAAGAAGGAGGTCATTCCGGCTATCGGATGTACGGAACCTATCGCAGTAGCGCTTTGTGTAGCTAAAGCTGCCGAAACACTGGGAGCGAAACCGGAAAAGATAGAAGTCCTGTTAAGTGCTAATATATTAAAGAATGCCATGGGAGTCGGAATACCGGGAACGGGTATGGTCGGGCTTCCCATAGCGGTTGCTTTGGGTGCGTTGATTGGTAAATCAGATTATCAGTTGGAGGTATTGAGGGATTGTACGCCGGAAGCGGTGGAGCAGGGAAAACAATTCATCGCAGAAAAACGGATTTGTATTTCTCTAAAAGAAGATATTACGGAAAAGCTGTATATCGAAGTGATTTGTAAAACGGAAGATAAAACGGCTAAAGCCATCATTGCCGGTGGACATACTACCTTTATATATATAGCCAAAAATGAACAAACGTTGCTCGACAAGCAACAGACAGTCAGCGAGGAAGAGGAAGAGGCTTCGCCCGAACTAAACTTGCGTAAAGTATATGACTTTGCACTGACTGCTCCGCTGGATGAAATCCGTTTCATCCTTGACACAGCCCGTTTGAACAAAGCTGCTGCCGAGCAAGCCTTTAAAGGTAACTACGGACATTCTTTAGGGAAAATGCTTCGGGGAACTTATGAGCATAAAGTGATGGGAGATAGTGTGTTTTCTCATATCCTCTCTTATACGTCGGCTGCCTGTGACGCCCGTATGGCCGGTGCTATGATTCCTGTAATGAGTAATTCCGGCAGTGGTAATCAGGGGATATCCGCTACACTCCCCGTCGTTGTCTTTGCAGAAGAAAACGGAAAAAGTGAAGAAGAACTGATCCGTGCTTTAATGCTAAGCCATCTCACTGTTATATATATCAAACAAAGTTTGGGACGTTTGTCTGCTTTGTGTGGTTGTGTGGTAGCTGCCACAGGTTCCAGTTGTGGAATCACCTGGTTAATGGGAGGAAACTACAATCAGGTTGCTTTCGCTGTTCAAAACATGATTGCCAATTTGACAGGAATGATTTGTGACGGTGCAAAACCGAGTTGTGCCTTGAAGGTAACCACCGGAGTTTCGACAGCCGTACTGTCTGCCATGATGGCAATGGAAGACCGTTGTGTGACTTCCGTAGAAGGAATTATAGATGAAGATGTAGACCAAAGTATCCGTAACCTGACAAGAATCGGCTCGCAAGCCATGAACGAAACGGATAAAATGGTACTTGACATCATGACGCACAAAGGATGCTGATTTTAAGTATTAAGTATCAAGTATTAAGTATTAGGCATTAAGTATTAGCCGGAATGACGGCATAAAAAAAGTATTAAGTATTAAAACTCCGGTTATATCCGCACGGAATTAATACTTAATACTTTATACTTAATACTTCAATTAATGACAGTGTCCGCCTTCGCAACCGCAGTCGTCGCCACAGCCATCACCGCAGCTGTCGCATCCGCAACCGCAACCACCTTCGCCACTCATCATTTTCACCAATTCCTGGATTTCTTCGTTAGTAGCAGGACGGCTTTCCAGTATTTCACCTTCGAAAATCAGGTCGGCACCAGCCAACGGGTGATTGAGGTCAACTATTACAACATCCGGTTTGATTTCTACTACGCTGGCATTTACGCGCTGACCGTCGCCAGTCATCAAAGGTACGATGTTACCTTCTTTAATACGTTCGCTATCAAACTTGCCATCTATTTCAAAAATATTTTTGGGGAGGTCAATAACGTGTTGTTCGTCATATTGTCCGTAAGCCTTATCTGCCGGAATGGTAAAATCAAATTTATCACCTTTAGAAAGAGCAGTTATCTGATTTTCGAAATCTTCGAGTGTTGTTCCTAATCCTGAAATGAATTGAAAGGGATGTTCTGCTTTTGCTTCTTCGAACAACTCTTTTTCACCATCTTCCATTGTATATAGTTTGTATGCAACGGTAATGTACTTGTTTTCTACTGTTTCCATCTGATCTTTTTTGTTTCTGATTAATAATTCCCGTAAATACGGGTCTACAAAGATACGAATTATTTGCTTGTACTCCGGTATAGGGAGGGTAAATTTCAGATTATTAAGTGCTTTTGTCAGAAAAAGAAAGTGAGGCGCGCAGTTAGATAATAGTTGTAAATTCAACCTTTAAGTGATAAAATAGAGAAATAATACCTCTCTTCTCTTACAATTATTCGCTTTTAAGTGATTTTTTTCTTCGATTTGTTTGGATATAATAAAAAAGCCCTTACCTTTGCAGCACGAAAATAAAGAAAAGAAGATATGAATATGTTACATACATCTATTAACCTAGCAGTCCTGCATATTATTCGCGTCGTGGTGGTCCCATCAAGAGCGTGAGAAAGGTTTTTGTGTTGTATGTGTTCGTACCATAAAAGATAGAATTTAGAGCCTTTCTCACTTGTGTGAGGAAGGCTCTTTAATTAAAAGATAGATTGAAATGAAAAAGCAATTACGCAGTTCGTTTAGTACACAAGGCCGTCGGATGGCGGGAGCCCGTGCATTGTGGGCAGCCAACGGCATGAAGAAGAATCAGATGGGTAAACCCATTATCGCTATCGTCAATTCGTTCACACAGTTTGTCCCGGGGCATGTACACCTACATGAAATCGGTCAGCTGGTGAAGGCAGAGATTGAGAAGCTGGGATGCTTCGCTGCGGAATTCAATACAATAGCTATCGACGATGGTATAGCAATGGGACATGACGGTATGCTTTATTCGCTTCCTTCACGTGACATCATTGCAGACAGCGTAGAATATATGGTCAATGCGCACAAGGCGGATGCAATGGTATGTATCAGCAA
>NZ_DAWCXD010000220.1:0-5097 GCF_052357945.1 Bacteroides sp.
GTAGGGCGTTGCCCTACGCTATATAATTAAGCCCTTTCAGGGCACTCCGCAAAATTATCATTTAGCGATTTTTCATCAGTCTTCTGTCACCTTTGAAAAGAACCTTTTCCTTTTCATCCGGGTCTGTATCTTTATACTGTTTTTGAGTTTCCTGAAGCAGTTGCATCAGCTCTTTTTGTTTTTCAGCATATTCCGGTTTGCCGAAGACATTGTTCATTTCTCTTGGGTCGGCTTTCATGTCATACATTTCCCATTCGTCGATGTCGTTGTAGAAATGAATCAATTTGAAGTCTTGCGTGCGTATACCATAATGACGCTTCACAGAATGTTCTGCAGGGTATTCGTAGTAATGATAATAAGCAGCTTTGCGCCAATCGGCAGGAGTTTTGCCTTCATTCACCAATATCGGTTTCAGGGAGGCTCCTTGGATATCCGATGGAATCTCTATTCCGGCAAAGTCGAGGAAAGTAGGAGCAAAGTCCACATTCATGCTGATGGCATTACTGGTACTTCCTGCTTTAATTGCTTTCGGATAACGGATAATAAGCGGCATGCGTTGACATTCTTCATACATGAAGCGTTTGTCAAACCAGCCATGTTCGCCAAGGAAGAAACCTTGGTCGGAGGTGTAGACAATGATTGTGTTGTCCAGCTCACCAATTTTTTCGAGATAATTCAGCAGTCGGCCGATATTTTCGTCTACTGCCAGAACTGTCGCCAGATAATCACGCATATATTGCTGATATTTCCAGCTGATTAATGATTTGCCTTTCAGGTCACCTTTGCGGTATTCGGCAATGCGTCCGGCATATACAGAATCCCATTTATCCTGAACTTCAATAGGCATACGTTTGTATACGCTGTAAAGACGGTTGGTGGTATCTTTCAGCATCTCTTCACGAGTCAGCAATTTGAGGTCCCAGTCGTTTGTCAGTGTATGTTCGATAGACATATCCTGTTCACGGGCTGCTCTTCCGCGGCCTTCATAGTCGTCGAACAGATTAGCTGGTTCCGGGAAAGTGGTATTGTTGAATATACCCAGATGGCGGGGAGCAGGCATCCAGTTGCGGTGCGGAGCTTTCTGATGATACATCATGCAGAAAGGTTTGTTCTTGTCGCGACCTTCGAGGAATTCAATGGCTTTATCAGTAATAATATCCGTAGCGTATCCTTTTTCTACAATATGCTTCCCGTTTTCCCAAAAATCAGGGTCATAATAGTCACCTTGTTCGTGTTGGCCGCTAAGGATGCTCCAATGATCGAATCCTTGCGGTTCACTGATAAGATGCCATTTACCAATTATTGCAGTCTGATATCCGGCTTGTTGAAGCAGTTTGGGGAATGTCTGCTGATCTCCGTTGAACGTACTGGCGTTATCGGTAAAACCATTCTCGTGGCTGAACTTACCGGTGAGGATGCAGGCGCGTGAAGGTCCTGAAAGAGCGTTGACAGCGTAGCAGTTGTCAAAACGGATACCTTCGTTGGCAATCCGGTCCATGTTAGGAGTCTGAATCAAATTTCCTCCGTAACAGGACATTGCTTGAGTGGTATGGTCATCCGTCATCATGAAGATGATGTTCGGTTGTCTGGTCTCTTCTTTCTTTTGATTGCCGCAGGAAGCGAGACTTAGTGCAGCTAGTGGGAGGAGTAGGGCAGAGGGGGTGTAATAGTTTTCCATAATGATGAAGGGGAGTGACTAAAAAGTCGGTTGCATCTCCAATTTCCTTCCTTCCGGAAGGAGGAGAAATTGAGATGCGACCGACTTTTTAGTCAGCTTTATTATAGTTTGTATTTTAATGACTGTTTCTTTCCGTTTACTTTCACTTCTACTTCCAGTCCGTTTTCATCGAACGCTTTGTTCTTGAACTTAGCTGCAAATTTAGGGGCATCTGCGCTTTTCTTAACTGGATAGATAACTGTGATGTAACGAACAGCTTCTTCGCCGTCTTTCTTCACGTTGAAAGATACATTCATACGTTTGTAACGTTTGCGATAAGCAGTTGAGCACCAACCCGGTTCTTTCTTCATCGACATACCGTCGGGACCGAAACATTGCAGTTTCATGTTGCTTCCGTCTTCAAATTGTGTCAGGAACGTCATGTCTTCGCGGCTGTTGGCAATTTCTCCTTTTGGCATTTGATAGTGAAGATTGATGGAACCTTTGGCGCTACCGGTCATTTCGTCTACAATGACAAAGTAAGTGTTGTCAACAAAGAAAACAGAACGACGGTGTTTCAGGTTCTTGTAACTAGGATTTTCGGTCACTAAAGTTTGGATAGCACCTTCCGGTTGCCACAATTTAGTCACAGATTCTGTCGTATCCAAGTTCTTGTTGTTCAGCGTTACTGTGTTGTGAACACAAGTCTGACGGTGCCAGTTGCGTTGTTCCATCACTTCGCCTTCACCTGCATATACATACGAACCAGAATCCGGGAACAAATTCTTGCCGTTAAACCAAAGTTCAAACGTTCCGTTATCCGGCTGACAATGCCAGAATGCTTTCGGACCTGCTTTTACTACCATTTGCGTAGCATCCATTCCCCATGAGTTACGGAATACAAAGAAACCTGATTTCAAGAATCCTTTAGACATATAATCCGGCAATGCACCTTCTTTACCTTCAGTTGCGAAGTATTTGATAGCCTGGTTTTTCGGGAACAGTTTACTCCATGCTTTGTAGTTTTTCACCATTTCTTTCTTTGTTGTCAACTTAGCATCGCTGAAACATGGATTGGTATAATCAGGGAAAGAAATGTTTGCGTAGAACATAATCATGCTTTCGATAGTATCCAGATAATCCTGTGGGAATTCTTTACGGAACCCGTTGGCATCTGCGATACCTAATGCCTTGCAGAAAATGTTGATGGCTGCCAGATGATAATGCGGGTCGAGTTCGAACTGTCCGCCGTCTTCGTATACCTGTACATGAATTTCACGGTTCAGAATATCGATACCGCTTTTTCTCCATGCCGGAGCATCTTTGAATTCAGGGAAGAAAGCACCGGCGTAGATCATACGTTGAGCTTCAAACAGCAAATGGTTACCTTGATCGGAATAATTAGCAAGGATATGTATAGCATGTTTGTGATAGTTCACCAGGAATTCTGTCAGGAAGTCCGGAGTGAAAGAAGGGGAGGGAAGGAATAACTGGAATTGTGAAGTCTGGTCTTGCAGACGATTACTCACTTCCAGAGGACGCCATGCAAAACGTACGTTTTCTACTTCGCCTTTGATTTTTCCATCACTTACCAGCTCATATTCTTTCTTGTCCATCTTCACCAACGGATTCTTTTTAATCCAGTCGATATACTGGTGTGCCCATTCTTTAGCATATTTTTCATCACCGGATATGCGGTAAGCTTTACCCATTGGAGTGAACCATTTGTGACGGTGCAACTGCCAACGGAGTTCATTGTCTTTCACCGGCCAGTATTGCCAGTTGATGTCTTCTCCGTAGTTGTAAGAAGGCTGATAACCTTTATGTACGAAGAATGTATGTTTCAATCCGTCATCTGCCCATTGCTGTTCTTCTTTGCTGATAGTCACTTTGTTCAGATTGATATCCGGAGTTTTTACATTGGTACGTGCACGGTAATAATCTAGTAATGCTTTGGCAGCATCCTCATCTTTACCTTCCTGATGCAAAGCTTTCACTTTTTCCAATCCCGGATAGTCCAGGTTAAGAATTGAAAAGACTTCGCTTTTCAGTTCTTGGGCATAACCCTTGCTTACGAAACATGCGATTGCAAGCAGAACGATATACTTTAAAGTTTTATTCATGATATAATAGGTGTTATAATTTTATGTATTAGATATCTTTGTAGTTGATACCTTTCAGATCCATGAATCTCTTCAATGCTTCCAGATAATAGTAGTCAGCATAGTTCAGTGGAGTGTCGATTTCAGAACCATTGGGTAGTGAACCTACGGAGTGCATCAAAATGAATCCTTGATTGTCACCCACTTTTGCGAGATATGCATCACTTGACAGACTCTTCAGAATCTTTTCCGCATAATCCAGGTATTTCTGTCCGTCGGGAACCATGGTACTTAGTTCGATCATGGCAGAAGCAGTAACAGAAGCAGCAGATACATCGCGTGGAGTTTCTTTAGTTACAGGAGCATCATAATCCCAATAAGGAATAGCGTCGTCTGTTTTTACGCGATCCATAATCATATCAGCTATATCCTTTGCAAAGTTCAGGAAGATACTATCATTTGTTTCGCGGAAACAAGCGGTATATCCGTATACAGCCCATGCCTGTCCGCGTGCCCATGAAGAATCATCGTTCTTGCCTTGGTGGGTTTGTTTCCGTTCTACTGTACCATCGCTGTTATAGCTTACTACATGCCAGCAAGTATAATCCGGGCGGAAGTGATTATGCATGGTTGTCATGGCATGCTTGATAGCAATGTCTTTATATCTATTGTCGCCTGTTGCTTTTGCTACATTGAACAGAAGATCAAGGTTCATCATATTGTCGATGATAACCGGGAAGTTCCATGTTCCGAAATCCCATGAACGGATAGCACCGATAGAGTCGTTGAAACGACCGCAGAGGTTATCGGCAGTTTCTCTCATCACAGCAGCAATGGTGTCGTTGGGTGAAAGACGTTCTGCATTGCCATAGCTGCAGTTGACCATGAATCCCAAATCATGCGTACCTTTATAATAGCGTACCGGATTCAGAAGATTTGTATATTGGATGGCTTGAGTTTTTAGTGTATCGTTTCCTGTCAGTTCGTATGCATACCATAATGAACCGGGGAAGAAACCGCTCGTCCAGTCATAAACGTTGCAGAGGCGACGTTTGCCTAATTGCTCGGCAGTAGGTTGTGCACGTAAGGAATCTTTAAATGTTAATGAATCTCTTTCCAACTGACGGCAAAGGAAGTCCATGTCATAGCCGGTACGGATGGAGCGTGGCAACATTCCCGTACCACTAACCTCTTCAGCAGAAAGTTGTAATTGGGCAGAAGCTACATCCAGTCCTTTTTTTATCCAACTGTAGTCTTCCTTTGGGGGTGTCTGGCACGACGCGAGTGCAATACTAACCGAAGCAAAGAGAACAAGTTTCTTTTTCATGTTATTCATTT
>NZ_DAWCXD010000221.1:0-5077 GCF_052357945.1 Bacteroides sp.
GCATGAGAAATAAGCAAAACAGATAAAAGGAGTATGAGAATAAGAGGAGAAATGATTGGAAATCTATGAGAAATACCACTTTACAGTTTATTTCTCATAGTATTATATTATTGATTTACAAGCAATTATCACATAACCTATGAGAATATGAGAAATGAAAAAAACGCTTGCAGAAGATCCTAAGGCTGAAATTTCAGCAAGTAGAACAAAACATAATTATCCGGGTAAAACCTGTTCTATCTCCTTCAACTCGTCTGCCGTAAACTCCAAATGTTCCAGCGTTTTCAAATTGTCGGCCAACTGATTCACAGAACTTGCACCTACAATCACCGATGTCATCCTTTCGTCTTTCAGCACCCATGCCAAAGCCATTTCAGCCAGCGTTTGTCCACGACGGCGGGCTATTTCATTTAATTGACGGGCGACTTCTACCTTTTCAGGCGTCACTTGAGACTGTTGAAGAAAACCCGAAGAACGTGCGGCACGGGAACCTTCCGGGATGCCGTTCAGGTATTTATCGGTCAATAATCCTTGTGCCAAAGGAGAGAAAGCTATGAAACCGGAACCGTATTCCGCTGCCAAAGGAAGTGATTCAGCCTCAACCGCACGATCGAACATACTATACCGATATTGACTGATAAGACAGGGAACACCGGCTTTTGCCATCATCTCATAGGCAACACGGGCTTGTTCGGGAGGATATTTAGAAATTCCGATATACAGCGCTTTCCCTTGCTTCACAATATCAATCAATGTCTGGATGGTTTCTTCGACCGGAGTAACTCCATCATAACGATGACTATAGAAGATATCAAAATATTCCAAACCTGTCCGGCGAAGACTTTGGTCAATGCTCGCCATCAGATTTTTACGAGAGCTATTTCCGCCATAAGGGCCTGCCCACATCTCATGACCGGCTTTGGAAGAGATAATCATTTCATCCCGGTAGCCTTGAAAGTTCTCTTTCAAGATTCGCCCGAAATTTACTTCGGCACTTCCGGGAGCGGGACCGTAATTATTTGCCAAGTCGAAATGAGTAACACCGTGATCGAAAGCATACTTAATCATGTCGGTTGCTACATTGAAATTATCCACACTACCGAAATTATGCCACAACCCCAAAGAGATTAGAGGTAACTGCAAGCCACTCTTGCCACAATATTTATATGGCATCTGTTCGTAGCGACCGGCTGCCGGCTGATAACTGAAAGAGTTTTCCATAAAGCAGATTGTTTATATTTTCCTTTCACAAAGAAAGGAAAAATATTCCAATTACAGCTTTAACCGGATATTAAAAAGAAGGCGGATCAGAACTGGAAATAAATAAACGGCTGGATCTCCGAACTCTTCATCTGAATAACAAGGTAAATCAACGCTACCATCAATACTGCTTTTCCTACGAAAGGCAGACGGATCACTCCCCGGCAAACAGCATTTTCCCAACTATCGGGAGCAAAATGAAGCAGGAAGCCGAGCAACATTAATGCGAATACTTTCCAATATCCTTCAAGTAACTGTGGGAACAGTTGCGGACGGAAAGTAGTGAATATCTGTCCCAGCATATCCATTGAGTTCTGAAAATCGGCATTACGGAAGAAAATCCAGCAGAAGCAGACAAAATGGAAAGTAATAATCACTCCGAACACACGCCGCCAACCATGACTTTGTTCTCCTTTCTTACGTCCGGTGATGGTCATCCACATTTTATGCAATGCTAAAGCAACACCATGGAAGGTTCCCCAAAGAACGAAGTTCCAAGATGCTCCATGCCACAATCCACCCAGAAACATGGTAATGATAAGATTCAGATATTGCCGGAACTTACCTTTTCGGTTTCCTCCTAAAGAAATATACAGATAATCCCGCAGCCAACTGGACAAAGAGATGTGCCAACGACGCCAGAATTCGGTAATGGAGGCAGACTTATAAGGAGAATTAAAGTTGAGATTGAAATGAAAGCCCAACAATAAAGCGATACCGATAGCCATGTCACTATATCCGGAAAAGTCGCAGTAAATCTGTAAAGCATAACCATACACTCCCATCAGATTCTCAACACCCGAATAGAGAGTAGGATTATCAAAAATACGTTCTACAAAGTTGATACTGATATAATCGGAGATAATGGCTTTCTTGAAAAGACCGGATACGATCAGAAAGATTCCGCGGCCGAACATCTCCTGCGAAACAAAGAGAGGTTTCCGGATTTGCGGGATAAAGTCGCGGGCACGCACGATAGGTCCTGCCACCAACTGGGGGAAGAAAGATACGTAGAAAGCGTAGTCCAAAAGATTCGTCAATGGCTTTATGTCCCTCCGGTAAACGTCGATGGTGTAGCTTAGCGACTGGAAAGTAAAGAAAGAGATTCCGACCGGCAGGAATATATCAAGGGCGGTAAACTCTCCTCCCATCAATGACGCTATCACTCCACCCAGAAAATTGGTATATTTGAAATAGACAAGAAGTCCCAGATTGATACTCAGACTCAAAACAACTAATCCTTTACGTTTCCAATACCCCTCTGCACGATCCATTAGCTGTGCAAGAAAGAAGTCGGCAACGGTGACTATAGCAAGCAGAAAGAAGTATGTGCCGCTACTCTTGTAGTAGAAATAATAGGAAAAGAGGGTGACAAACAAGATACGGGCAGTGTATTTACGTTGTAACAACACATACACTACCATGAAAGCAGCGAACAGCCAAAGGAAGATACCGCTGCTAAATATCATCGGGGCTTGCGGATCGTAGGTAAGTACCTCTTTTAGTCTACTGAAATCTATATCAATGGGAAACATAGTCATTATATGCTTGTATAAGTGCTTGGTATAATAAATTTCCTTGCAGGATGTATCCTTCAGGTAAATAATGTACATGATCGGGACGCATCAGGTTTGCCTCCGTCCAGTTGGTGCAGGCACGACGCTTCCCTCCGACTACATCATACATATCCCACACGAGCAGGCGATGGTCTTTTGCATAACGGCGGATAGTTTCCGCTGCTGTTGCCGTACGGGGATTGATGGCATACGTGCGTCTACGCCTCCGTTGCCGGAAACTCTCATAAGAACCGGGAGGAGTAGTCAGAAGAATGGGTATGTTAGGAAGACTGTCGCGCAACAGTTTCACAAGTTCATCCATCTGATTGTAGTGCACATTTATATTATAACGCCGGTTATGGCTTTCATTGGTTCCGAAAGAGAGAATTAGCAATTCGGGTTTCAAGGCAGCAATTTCGGCAATACGATCCGGATGGGTAAATGTTAGGCAAGTAGCTCCATTGACGCCTTTATCAATATAAGAAATGGCACCAAAGGTTTCTGTCAAACGGGCACCGGTGGTTTGGGGATAGATATGTCCACGCACGTGGCTATCGCCAATATGAACGATGCGGACTGTATCTTCGGAGAGTCCGGCACGTACCTGGCGGAGATGTTCAAAGACGGGAGCCAGCAGAGCAATGCTGTCAATAATCTCATTCCGTCCGGTTTCGCGAAAAGCAGCAGGGAAGGCTACTTGTACGTTGATCGTATCATTCGCCCAGTTCATTTCCCGTAAAGGCTTTATCCGCTTTGCAGTCTTTCCCAATGGAGAGCATACAGGCATACGGTCTTGTGCGATTGTTTCTGTAAGAAAACAAGGGACACTCAACATACCGGCGAGAATGAGAATAAAGATGGACAGCAGGTTACTCTTTCTCATAAGCACGCCTCCTGTCGTATTGTTCCTTACCATAGATCATGGTTTCATAAAGCAATCCAGCCAAATGCTTACCGCCACGGAAGTTTATATGCGTATAATCGTAGTTTGCCATAGAGGGTTTGGCATGGACGAGTTTTGCCATACTGCCTTCTCCGCCCATTGCTTCAAACATATTCCAGAATGCAATACCGCTTTCAGCAGCAATGTTCTGCTGATAACGAATCAGATTCTTAACACCGGGCATGGTACGGAGTTCGCCGTTTTCGTTCTTATAATCACGGTCGCCAACGCTCAATAACAGGATTCCCGCTTGTGGGAAACATTCTTTCAGATGCTCGATAGCTGTAATCAATCCCTTCTGGTAATTATCATAATTGCGTCCCCGTTCGGTAGCTACATTCAAGCCATATTCGAGGATAATCAGGTCGTAAGGACGCTGGCGGTTAAACTGCTTCAACGTTTGTACCGGAATACCGCGCAGGGAAAGACCGGAACTGCCACGCAACGAGAAGTTATCGAGAATGATTCCTTTCTTTCCATCCATTGCCAAGCCATAGAACAGGGTAGAGTCTGCACGATCTACTGTCCAACGGATAGAACCGATGCGTCCGTCCACCTGAACTTGTTGTAATCCATCAGAAGGGCCTAAAGAGTAATTCTTGTTTTCTCCTTTGTTCACACGGGCAGAAAGAAGAACGGAATCTTTATTATAGAAGAAGATAGAAGCACGTTGGCAAGTATCGAGCAGGGAGGCGTATTTATTTTGTCCGCGTAGTTCTACATAAGCTCCGTTCCGGGGGACAAAATAGTGTCCGGAAATGCCTTGTTTCTTCTTATCGAAATAGATACTGTCTGTTACTGCATGGCTGGACCATCCGCCAAATGTATGCCGTACCGTAGGACGGTAACCGCTTGTCATGGAAGTGATGGTAACAAAACCTACACCACAACCGCCGAATTGTTTCTGAAGCATTTCGCGCAAGTCGGCTGTAAATATATCCGCTTCGATAAAAGAGTCTCCGAATACGGCAATGCGTACCTGTTTGTCATCAGAGTCAGTGGAAGAAACACGGTCGAGTGCTTCGTAGAAAGGAGTCATTCCCCGGAGGGTGGAATCGCTGTAATCTTCAATGCAAGTCATGCCTGCGCGGCAGGTATCTACAAAAGCCGGTTTTACAACAGGAGGCAAAGGGATGCTGTCCGAATCAGCTGCAGCAGTCTCTGATTCGGGATAACGAAGATCGCTCAAAAGGTCTATACGCCTCATCGTGTGTCCGTCAATAGTTAATACCGGAAGCCAATGAAGCCCGAGTAAGGCTGCAAATACAATCAGTACGAACCACAACGAATATTTCAAATAATTCTTTATTATCTCCAT
>NZ_DAWCXD010000222.1:0-5051 GCF_052357945.1 Bacteroides sp.
AAACTTCTCATAATAGGAACTATTGCTATTTTATTATGCTTATCTTATGAATGATAGTTTAATTGTATTATTAATTAAAAATAATCATGGAAAAATTTGAAACCTTTCTTCGTCAGGGTAATATGGCGGATAATACGATTTCTGCATATCAATATGCAGTAAATGATTTTTATTCTCGTCATAAAGATTTGAATAAAAGAAACTTGTTACTTTACAAAGCGTATTTAATTGAAACCTTTAAGCCTAAAACTGTAAATTTACGAATTCAAGCTTTAAATAAATATCTTGATTTCGTTAATAAAACGCGGCTTCGGCTAAAGTCGGTGAAAGTACAACAACGTTCTTATTTGGAAAATGTGATTAGTAATGCTGATTATATATTTCTGAAAAACAAATTAAAAAAAGAAGAAAATCAGGAATGGTATTTTGTTGTACGTTTTTTGGCTGCTACTGGTGCTCGCGTTAGTGAATTAATACAAATAAAAATAGAGCATGTGAATATTGGTTACTTTGATATTTATACTAAAGGTGGGAAAATTCGCCGTTTGTTTATTCCAAAGAAGCTTAGAGATGAAACAAAGGTTTGGCTAATTGCTATTAATCGTGAAAGTGGTTATCTCTTTCTTAATCGTTTTGGTGAACGAATTACAACAAGAGGGATTTCTCAACAACTAAAGAACTATGCCGAGAAGTATGAACTTAATACTAAAGTTGTTTATCCTCATTCATTTCGACATCGTTTTGCAAAGAATTTTCTAGAAAAATTCAATGATATTTCTTTGTTGGCTGATTTGATGGGGCATGAAAGTATTGAAACTACTCGTATATATTTAAGAAGGACTGCTTTAGAACAGCAGGAAATTGTGGATAAAGTTATTACTTGGTAATAGTTGTGGTTTAGTTAATATTAGCAGTTTACAAATCATTGGTTGCATCTATTGATTTGTAAACTCTATAAATATTTAAGGGAGATATGGTGTTAGTGTGATTTTAATATCTCAATAAGTTTATCTCCAATAATTTTCTTCTCATTACTACCGATAGTAGACAATCTCACCAACGGAATTCCGTACAACTCTAAGATACGATTCTTTTTAATATCACGTTCTGATTGCCTCGTTCCTGATTTATGGAATGTATAACCATCCGTCTCAATAGCCAGTACCGGTTGTTTACTCACACGATTATAAATCAGAAAGTCAATATGAGTGTTTATATTTGCAGCATATTTGCTTTCCTCTTCATTCAATAGAGAATAATCCTGGATCAACATATAGAGTGGTAAATGACAAATGATATTCAAATGACGCATATTAATATTTTCTTTCAGGATATCTTCGAGTAAGGCAAATGTAAGATTCTCGGAATCGTATTCGGATATTTTCTTGTGTTTTTTCAAATAGGCAATTCGAGCATCTGTATATTGCTCATATAGATAATCGAATATAGAATGAATCTTACTGGTGGAAACAGTGCCATTGTTATATTCGATATAAGCGATCAAATCGCTAATATTGCAGTCTTTGGGTTGTTCATTTCCCGATACAACTAAGTAGAATTGTGACTTAGCCCGCGAAACAGCAACATTGAGCAGGTTGGGATCGTCGGAAAAGGAAGTGATGACATCGTCGACAGTGGTCATAATGATAGCATCCTTTTCTCTTCCCTGAAACTTATGGACTGTTGCGACATCAATATCCTCTTCAAGTGCGGATTTTACTGCATCTACTTGTTTGTTATATGGAGCTATGACGCCAATTTCATCTGTTTCATAAGATAGATTCGGTAGTACTTCCTCTTTGATAACATCTATTTCCCGTTGATTCATGTGACTGCGGGAGTGATTACCTTTGGCTGTCCGTATGGCACAAATGACATCCTCTTCTCCTTTATCACGTGTCATGATGACGAGATCTCCACCATAAAATTTCTGATTACAGAAGTTGATGATTCGAGGATGGCATCGATAATGTTCCCGTAACAAGGTCTGTGGTACATTCGGAATAACTTTGCAGATGGATTGCAAAAAACTCATATTGGCACAATCATATTCCGGCTTAATCAGGCACGCATTAGCGATAAAGTTTAGCTTTTCCTTATTTTCTTCCGTGACCACATTGGGAAGTTGCATGGTGTCGCCGACAATGATTGCATTTTTAGCACATGACAAGGCTAAAGCTCCGGTCTCAACGGAAACCTGTGATGCTTCGTCCATAATGATATAATCATATACGGCATCTCGTTGCAGACTGCCTAATGATGAAAAGGTAGTGCTTAATATGATAGGATATTCTTTTTGTACCTCTCGCCAATTATTTTTTAGATCAGGGAGCGTAAAGATGGGCTTGTCATGATTATTGCCATAGGTATGAAATAACTGATTCTTTAGATATTTCATTGATGTATCGGCCATTTGTCTAGCCATTTCTGCTGCATCTTTGTTGGCAAGCTCCTTTTCTAATGTGTCTATTTCAACTTCCAGTTCTGCATACTTTGTTTGGTAGAATAAGATTTGGAAGTCGGCGATAATCAAACTCATCTCCCGTTTATAGAAACCTTTATCGGGGATTTTACAAATCGTTTTGCTCCTGAATTTAAAGAATAACCATTTCAACCGTTGAATAAAAGCTGCTATTCCCCGAAGACTTGATGATTGCTCTTTTTCTGCAAATTGTTGACATTCATTCCATAAATTCAGAAGGTCTGCCGAGTTGGAACTCTTTCGTTGTTGGAGAGTAATTTCTTTTGTTCCGAACTCTTGCAGATAATGTTGCCACTCTATTTTTAAAGCTTGTATTTCCTGTCTTGCCATGGCAAGGCGTTCCTGTTTGGAAAATATGCTTTTTAGTTCTTCTGTCTGATGATGTATCTGATTGAGAAATTGAGGTTGGTCGGCATCTGCATCATGCCATGACTCAAAGTTCTCCGGATATTGTTTTTCTTCTTCTTGAGTCTCGATGAATTTCTCTTTGTTAGCTGTACTGCCAAGCAATGCAACAATGAAACCCATATCGTATTTGGATAACTTCTCAAGTACATTGACGATGGCGGAGTTGTTATTAGATACTACCTGAACAGTCTTACCACGCACAAGGATATTGGCAATGATGTTCAGAATCGTTTGTGTCTTTCCGGTTCCCGGAGGTCCTTGCACAACGCTGATTTGATTCTCAAAAGCTGCCTGGACTGCTTTTTGCTGGCTTGCATTACAACCAAAAGGAAAAATCAAGGTTGAGGCAGTCTGGGGCTGCATTTTATATTTTTGAGGATTCAGATATATAGCAATAGCTCTGTTGTTTGCGATGAAATGAATCTTTTCATATTGTTTTGCCAATAGCTTCGTTCCGTCATCAGCTTTCAATTCGTTCGCATCGGCAACTTTCTTCAAATATTCGAATATACTTTTCGAACGACTCTCTCCCAAGCATGATTCGATAATTTCTAAGTCCTTTTCTCTGTAATCATACTCTTTACCATTCTGAAAACGAATGTGCCAATAGCTGTGTGATCCGGCCTTAAAAATAGATAAGGCTTTGATGTTTGATAAAGTTCTCCCTTTACTGATTATTTGATAATTATTGGGGTCCGGTTTGTCCGGATCAGTCAGCCAAAGGACATTTTCTTCTTTATAAGTATACGTACTAGGAACATTTCGGAATACTATCTTATAGCTGTCATCATAATTCTGGCAGCTTTCTATTTCGGGAGTCTTGATTTGACCTTTTATAATAATCAGATTTTCGGAAGTATCTATCATAGGCTTGTGTGTAAATATAATAAGTCGTGCTGCTGTTTTTATTTATTATTTTGGATATAAAAGTAAGAATATTTTCCAGAATATCAAAGCTGAAGTAGAAAAAACAGTGAATGACTTTATTCAGCTTTGTATTGTTATAAATGTAGAGTGAGATTCGGTTTGGGAGTATTGAACGTGATAAAAGAGATTTGTTTTGCCAATGAAATCATTATCTTTGCAAGGTATATATTAATGAACGAGGAGGATATTATGCTTGCATACACATATATTGAACACGGAAAGTTTGAATTGCAGGAGAAAGCGATACCGGAAATGAAGGATTCACGGGATGCAATCGTGCATGTAACACTTGGTAGCATCTGCACCAGTGATCTTCATATTAAACATGGCAGTGTGCCGCGTGCTGTGCCCGGAATAACTGTCGGGCATGAGATGGTAGGTGTGGTAGAACAAGTAGGGGCTGATGTCACTTCGGTGAAGCCTGGTGACAGGGTGACTGTGAATGTCGAAACTTTCTGCGGTGAGTGTTTTTTCTGTAAGCATGGATATGTGAATAACTGTATTGATCCTAATGGCGGCTGGGCTTTAGGTTGTCGAATTGATGGCGGTCAGGCGGAATATGTCAGAGTTCCTTATGCGGATCAGGGTTTGAGCCGTATTCCTGATACTGTGAGTGATGAGCAAGCCTTGTTTGTCGGTGATGTACTTGCAACAGGTTTTTGGGCAGCACGCATCTCGGAAATAACCGCGGAAAATACTGTTCTTATCATCGGTGCCGGACCTACCGGGATTTGTACTTTGTTGTGTGTGATGCTGAAGAAGCCAAAACGCATTATTGTCTGTGAAAAGTCTCCTGAAAGAATTCGGTTTGTCTGCGAGCATTATCCTGATGTGTTAGTAACGGAGCCTGAACACTGCAAGGAATTTGTTCTCAAGAACAGTGACCATGGTGGTGCAGATGTTGTTTTGGAAGTAGCGGGGAGTGATGATTCTTTCCATTTGGCATGGGCTTGTGCTCGTCCTAATGCTGTTGTCACGATTGTAGCCCTCTATGATAAACCGCAACTTCTTCCTTTACCTGATATGTATGGCAAGAATTTGGTTTTTAAAACAGGTGGAGTGGATGGCTGCGATTGTAACGAGATTCTCAAGCTGATTGAGGAAGGTAAAATTGATACTACTCCTCTTATTACACATCGATTTCCGTTGAATGAGATTGAGGAGGCCTATCGTATCTTTGAAAACAAATTAGATGGAGTTATTAAAGTAGCTATATCAGGAAATAAATAAAAAT
>NZ_DAWCXD010000223.1:0-5047 GCF_052357945.1 Bacteroides sp.
GCCATTTGCTCTACGATGTGGTAGCTTTCCGGATGCACGGCGGTGTTGTCCAGCGGATTCTTGGCTCCGGGGATGCGGAGGAATCCGGCACACTGTTCGAAAGCCTTGGCACCCATGCGAGGAACTTTCATCAACTCTTTCCGCGAACTGAAAGCTCCATTTTCCGCCCGGTAGTTGACAATGTTTTGAGCCAGTTGCGGTCCCAGTCCGGAGATATAAGTCAATAGATGGCTGCTTGCCGTATTCAGGTTTACACCGACCAGGTTCACGCAATTCTCTACTGTCTGATCGAGCGCTTTTTTCAGCTTTGTCTGGTCTACATCGTGCTGGTATTGACCTACACCGATGGATTTAGGATCTATCTTCACCAATTCTGCCAACGGGTCCATCAGGCGGCGGCCGATGGAGACTGCTCCACGCACCGTTACGTCATAATCGGGAAACTCGTCGCGGGCAATCTTCGAAGCCGAATAAATGGAAGCTCCCTGCTCACTGACTACAAACACGGGTATCTGACGGTCGAAGCTTTGGCTGTTGATGAAATCTTCTGTCTCACGGCTTGCCGTTCCGTTGCCGATGGAAATGGCTTCTATCTGATAGGCTTCAATCATCTTACGGAGTTTGGAAGCAGCTTCTCCTGTTTTGTTCACCGGAGGATGCGGATAGATATTCTCATTATGCAACAGATTGCCTTGTGCGTCGAGGCAGACAACTTTACATCCCGTACGGAATCCGGGGTCGATGGCGAGCACCCGTTTTTGTCCCAATGGAGGGGCGAGAAGAAGTTGGCGGAGGTTCTCGGTGAATACCCGGATGGCTTCCTCGTCGGCTTTCTCTTTGGATTGAGCGGCAAATTCTGTTTCGATGGAGGGCTTGAGCAGACGCTTGTAGGCATCGACTGTGGCTTCGTCCACCTGCTGGCTACACTCGTTATTGCCACGTACGAACTGACGTTCCAGGCGTTCGATACATGCCTCGTCGTCGGGATTGATAGATACTTTCAGCAGGCCTTCCGACTCTGCCCGGCGGATGGCCAACAGGCGGTGGGACGTGCAACGTTTCAGTGCTTCGGAAAAATCGAAATAATCCCGGTATTTCGCTGCTTCTTCCTCTTTTCCTTTCACTACTTTGGCACTAATCTCTGCCTGGCGACTGAACTGATTACGTACCGCGTTGCGGGCACGTTCGTCTTCGTTCACTTGCTCTGCAATGATGTCACGTGCGCCTTTTAGGGCATCTTCCACATCTTTCACGTCTCCTTTCACGAAGGAGGCAGCCTTGGCGCTAAGGTTGTTTTCCCTTTGCAACATCAGGATGGTGGCAAGCGGTTCCAACCCTTTCTGGCGGGCTACTTCGGCACGTGTCTTCCGCTTGGGTTTATAAGGAAGGTAAATGTCTTCCAGTTCCGTCGGATTCCAGGTGTCGTTGATACGTTTCTCCAGTTCGGCAGTCAGTTTTCCCTGCTCGTTGATGGTGCCGAGAATCGTTTCTTTCCGTTTGGCTATGTCGCACAACTTATCGTGTTGCTCTTTGATTTGCTCTATCTGCACTTCATCCAGTCCGCCGGTGGCTTCTTTACGGTAACGACTAATGAAGGGAATCGTAGCACCTTCACCCAAAAGATGGAGCGTACTACTTATTTGTCTTTCCGGTATACCCAGAAAACCGGAAATCATCTTGTGAAATAATTCCATAATTTGTATTTTTTGAGAGTAAATGAGCGACAAAAATACATATAAATCTGCTAAACCCGACAAGTTTTACTATATTTGCAACTCAATTAATGAATTAACACATCAAAACTGCATAATTATGCTGGGACGTCTTGGATATCTTTTTATCTGTTTCCTTTGGCTTCTGCAGTCAGCGGAAGTATTGGCTGTCTCTAAAGATAAGAAACCTATTCTGATTATTTGCTCTTATAATCCGGCAGCACACCAAACTTCGGTCACTATTTCCGATTATATGGATGAATATAGTAAGTTGGGAGGACAGCGCGACATTGTCATCGAAAACATGAACTGTAAAAGTTTCTCGGAGGCTCCGTTATGGAGCGCGATGATGACGCAGATTCTGGCTAAATATCAGGGAGAAAAGCATCCGGCACAAATTATATTATTAGGACAGGAAGCGTGGGCTGCCTATTTGTCGCAGAGGGATGAAATGCAGGTGAAAGTGCCGGTGATGTGCAGTCTGGCCAGTAGTAATGTGGTGATATTGCCAAAAGATACGGTGGAAAATCTTGATTGCTGGATGCCCGAATCTGTCGATATTTTTGAAGATCATCTGGATATTCCCGAACTGGAATCGGGATTTATCAATCAATATAATATAGAAGGTAATATCTCCATGATTCAAGCTTTCTATCCGAAAACAAAACACATTGCCTTTATCTCGGACAATACTTATGGCGGAGTGACTATGCAAGCGTTGGTACGAAAAGAAATGAAGAAGTTTCCCGATCTGGATTTGATTTTGATGGACGGCCGGAGACATTCTATTTATACCATCGTTGAGGAATTGAGACAGCTGCCCGAAAATACGGTTATCTTGGTGGGAACGTGGCGTGTGGATATGAACGAGGGGTATTTCATGCGAAATGCGACGTATGCCATGATGGAAGCTACTCCTACCATTCCGGCTTTTACTCCTTCATCGGTGAGCCTTGGCTATTGGGCGATAGGAGGAGTGCTGCCCGATTATCGGAAAGTGGGAGGAGAAATGGCTATGGAGTCCGTACGGATGGATCAGCACCCGGAGGATACGGGGAAGCATCTTTCGATCATTGGCTCTAAAGCGGTATTGGATAGCCGGAAGGTGAAAGAGTGGGGGCTGCACCCAAGCGTGTTGCCTTTTAAAGTGCAGCTTGTCAACCAACCGGTTTCGTTCTATCAGCAATATACTTATCAGATATGGTCTGCTTGTGCTTTGTTCGTGATTCTGGTACTTGGCTTATGTATCTCTCTTTTCTATTATTTTCGTACGAAACGTTTGAAAGACGAGCTTCTGAAATCGGAGAAGGATTTGCGTGTAGCGAAAGACAGGGCGGAAGAGTCTAATCGTCTGAAGAGTGCTTTCCTTGCCAATATGAGTCATGAGATACGGACGCCGTTGAACTCGATTGTCGGCTTTTCGGATGTACTGGCAATGGGCGGTAGCACGGAGGATGAACAGCAGTCTTATTATAAGATTATCAAAACCAATTCGGATTTGTTGCTTCGTCTGATTAATGATATTCTCGATCTTTCACGTCTGGAGGCGAACCGGGTGACTTTGACGTGGGAGGAATGTGATGTGGTGCAGTTGTGTAGTCAGGTGGTTGCCTCTGTTAGTTTTTCACGGCAGTCGTCGGACAACCAGTTCTTGTTTTCCACTTCTTTTGAAACTTTCCGGATGGTGACGGATGTGCAGCGTATGCAACAGGTAATCATTAATCTGCTGTCCAACGCCGACAAATTTACGAAACGCGGGAAGATTATCTTGGACTTTTCTGTGAATGAGGAAAAGCAAATGGCTATTTTCTCGGTAACGGATACCGGATGCGGTATCCCGAAAGAAAAACAGGGACTTGTGTTCGAGCGTTTTGAAAAGCTGAATGAGTACGCCCAGGGAACCGGATTGGGATTGTCTATCTGTAAATTGATTGTGCATAAATGGAGAGGAAGTATATGGATCGACCCTGACTATACCGGTGGGGCACGGTTCGTATTTTCGCATCCGCTAAATATAGAAAAAGAATGAAACGAATAGGATTTATTTATGGCTTGCTTTTCTGTCTCGTACTGTCTGTTGCAGCGCAGGAAAAGGTGGTGAAGCTGAAGATTGTGGAAACGAGTGACGTACATGGTAATTATTATCCTTACAATTTTATAACCCGCCACGAGTGGAAGGGTAGTCTGGCACGTATTTATTCTTTCGTGCAGAAAGAGCGTGAACAGTATAAAGAGAATTTGATATTGCTGGATAATGGTGATATTTTGCAGGGACAGCCTACTGTCTATTACTATAATTATATAGATACGGTGTCTCCTCATCTTTGTTCGGAAATGATGAATTTCATGAAATATGATGCCGGTAATATGGGGAATCATGATGTGGAAACGGGGCGTGCTGTGTTCGACCGTTGGATAGCTACTTGTGACTTCCCTGTGTTGGGTGCCAACATCATTGATACGTCTACGGGAAAGCCCCATCTGGCTCCTTATAAGGTGTTGGAACGTGATGGCGTGAAGATTGTGGTATTGGGTATGATTACTCCTGCCATCCCTGCATGGCTTTCTGAAAATCTGTGGAAAGGCTTGCGTTTCGACGATATGGAAGAGACGGCACGCAAATGGATGAAGATTATCCGTGAAAAAGAGAATCCGGATTTGGTGATCGGATTGTTTCATGCCGGACAGGAGGCTTTCAAAATGTCGGGCAAATACAATGAGAATGCTTCTCTCAATGTAGCGAAGAATGTGCCGGGATTCGATATTGTATTGATGGGACACGATCATGCCCGCGAATGTAAGAAGGTGATGAATGTAGCCGGAGATTCGGTGTTGATTATCGATCCGGCCAGCAATGGAATTGTATTGTCTAATGTCGATGTGACCTTGAAGCTGAAAGATGGAAAGGTGCAGAGCAAGGACATCAAAGGGGAGTTGACAGAAACGGAAGCTTACGGAATCAGCGAGGATTTCATGAAGCGTTTTGCTCCGCAATATGAGACGGTGCAGAAGTTTGTATCCAAGAAGATCGGTACTTTTACCGAGAGTATCTCTACTCATCCTGCTTTCTTCGGTCCTTCTGCTTTTATTGATTTGATACATACTTTACAGCTCGATATTACCGGAGCTGACATCTCTTTTGCCGCTCCGCTTTCGTTTGATGCGGAGATAAAGAAGGGGGATGTGTTTGTCAGTGATATGTTCAACTTGTATAAGTATGAGAATATGCTGTATGTGATGACGTTGTCCGGAAAGGAGATTAAGGATTTTCTGGAGATGTCTTATTATATGTGGACGAACCGGATGAAGTCACCGGAAGATCATCTGCTCTGGTT
>NZ_DAWCXD010000224.1:0-5000 GCF_052357945.1 Bacteroides sp.
TAAAGAAATGAAGGAACATTTCCGTCGGCATCTCTCCTATCTTCTCACGCTTGAAATCAGCATCCCAAACCAACCAAGGACGACCGCCGAAGTCCAGACAAACCTGACAAAGGCAATCATCCATCGGCAAGGCATAACCATAACGTTCAATCCCTCGCTTGCTACCTAAAGCCTGATAGATACATTCGCCCAATGCAATAGCGGTATCTTCTATCGTGTGATGTTCATCTACTTTCAAATCTCCTTTAACACGGATGGTCAAGTCCATGCCGGAGTGTTTTCCAATCTGCTCAAGCATGTGATCGAAAAAACCAAGACCAGTAGAAATGTCACAAGTTCCATTTCCATCCAGATTCAAAGCAACATAAATATCTGTTTCTTTTGTAGTACGACGTACTTCCGCTTTCCGTTCTCCGGCAAAAAGGAATTCGGCTATCCGGTCCCAGTCAGTAGTTGCAAGAGCACAGACTTCTTCTAATCCTTTTTCTTTCAGAGTGTCGGTCGAGTCTTGCAAATAAATTGCCCGACAACCCAGATTTTTGGCAAGTTCCACATCCGTAGGACGATCACCTATCACAAAACTTCCGGCAAGATCATAATCGGGACTATTCAAATACTTCACCAACATTCCCGTACGTGGCTTGCGGGTAGGCGCATTATCTTCAGGGAAGCTACGGTCTATCAGAATTTCATCAAAAGTAATCCCCTCTCCAGCCAATGTTTTAAGCATCAGATTATGAGCAGGCCAAAATGTCTCCTCTGGAAAAGAGGATGTACCCAATCCGTCTTGATTGGTGACCATCACAAATTCAAAGTCAAGTTTACTACGGATGAAACCCAAATTACGGAATACCTTCGGATAGAATTCCAATTTTTCCAATGAATCGAGCTGATAATCAATGGGAGGTTCGATTAGCAATGTACCATCTCTATCGATGAATAATACTTTCTTCTTCATAAATTATCCTTGATAGTTTTTAAGGGCGGCCAGTAGGGTATTATTTTCTACATGGGTACCGACAGTTACACGCAAACAGTTGCAACAAAGTGAAATATTATGACGATTACGCACTATGATTCCTTCACTGACCAAATAGTTGTATATCTTCACAGCATCTGTCACTTTAGCCAAAAAGAAGTTGGCGTCAGAAGGAAACAAATTGATGGTACATGGAAGTTTTTCAAATTCCGCTTCCAGATAATCACGCTCTTCCTTCAATGTTTTCACCCAACGTTCTATCTCATAGTGCTTATGCAACATAGAAATAGCTTGTTGTTGAGTCAACTGATTGACATTATAGGGATATTTGATTTTACTAAGAATGTCTATAATTTCTTTGGAAGCAAAAGCCATTCCCAAGCGAATTGCAGCACATCCCCAAGCCTTGGAGAATGTCTGGAATACGACAAGGTTGGGGTATTTATCCAGCTCCTCGAGGAAAGACGGAGCTTGGGAAAAATCATTGTAAGCCTCATCCAGCATCACCAACCCTTCGAACTGACAAAGCACCTTTTCTATTTCAGAACGGAGCAAATCATTTCCTGTCGGATTATTAGGCGAGCAAAGGAAAATCAATTTGGTGTGTTCGTCGGTAGCCGCCAGCAGTTTATCGGCAGAAAACTGGAAGTCATCATCCAGCAATACTTTCCGATATTCCACATCGTTCACATCAGCACAAACCTGATACATACCATAAGTAGGGTCGATGGCTACGACATTATCTTTTCCCGGTTCGCAGAATGCACGAAAAACCAAGTCGATGGCCTCATCGCTACCGTTTCCAAGAAAAATATGTTCAGGGGATACTTTTTTGATTTTTGACAACAACGTCTTCAGTTCGCACTGCATAGGATCCGGATAGCGGTTATGAGGCGTATTGTAGGGGTTCTCGTTTGCATCCAGGAAAACAGAGGCTGTAACTCCTTTATATTCATCTCGTGCCGAAGAGTAGGGTTTTAATTTCCAGATATTCGGCCGGGTTAGTTCTTGTAACGTTTTCACTTCTTTAAGTTTTAAATTATGAATTTTGAATTGCTTTCAAACGAACTGTAACGGCATTTTTATGTGCATGTAGCTGTTCATTAGCCGCCATCTCTTCAATAGCAGGACCGATAGCTTTCATTCCTTCCGGGAGAATTTCCTGAAATGTAATCTTACGGATAAAACTATCCAGACTTACACCACTATAGGCTTTGGCATAACCGTTGGTCGGCAGGGTGTGATTCGTTCCGGAAGCATAGTCGCCGGCACTCTCGGGAGTTAACGAACCTAAGAAGACAGAACCTGCATTTATCACACGTTCGGCCACTTCCATATAGTTCTCCGTTTCTATGATTAGATGTTCCGGAGCATACGCGTTAGTCAGTTCCAATGCTTCATCCAGATCCTTCACTAAAATCAATTTACTATTCTCCAATGATTTCGCCGCAATTTCACGACGGGGAAGTTCTGCTAATTGACGCTCCACTTCTGCCATCACCTCTGTTTGCAGTTTCTCGGAAGTAGTAATCAATATAGCCTGGCTATCTATTCCGTGCTCTGCCTGTGACAAAAGATCTGCTGCTACAAAAACCGGATTGGCAGATGCATCAGCTAGAACTTCCACTTCTGAAGGACCGGCAGGCATATCGATAGCTACATCACGCAGGCTTACCAACTGTTTGGCAGCTGTCACATATTGATTGCCGGGACCAAATATCTTATATACTTTGGGGACACTCTCCGTTCCATAGGCCATAGCGGCAATAGCTTGCACACCACCAGTCTTGAATATTTTGCTGACACCTGCCAGTTGCGCAGCAAAAAGGATAGCCGGATGAATATTTCCATTCTTATCGGGAGGCGTACAAAGTACGATTTCCTTGCATCCTGCAATTTTAGCCGGAACAGCCAACATTAATACAGTCGAGAAAAGCGGTGCTGTTCCACCCGGAATATATAAGCCGACCTTTTCGATTCCCACTGATTTTTGCCAGCAAGTTACCCCATTCATTGTCTCTACCTTCTTCCCGACAAAACGCTGGGAAGAGTGGAATGTTTCAATGTTTTGTTTAGCTAAAGAAATGGCAGCTTTCAGTTCATCGTTTACTAATGTTCCGGCGGCTTGTACCTCTTCAGGAGTCACAGCAAGTGCGAACAAGGTTACTTTATCAAAAGCAGCCTCATATTCCAATACTGCTTTATCGCCTTCTGTCCTTACCTTATTTATAATGGAACGAACAGTATCGAACAAATTTTCCGTATTTAATGCCGGACGTTGCAAAAGTTCCGTCCATTGCTCTTTTGAGGGATATTTAATCAATTTCATGGTTCATATTTTATTAGAAACGGATTCCCGTACCTATCTATTTATACAATCATCTTTTCAATCGGCAGTACCAAAATACCTTCCGCTCCCAGTCCTTTCAGTTTTCCGATGATTTCCCAAAAACGTTTTTCATCAAGTACTGTATGAACAGAACACCAGCCTTCCTGTGCCAATGGCATCACTGTAGGACTCTTCATACCCGGCAATACAGCAATGATTTCTTCCAGTTTGTCTTTTGGAGCATTCATCAATACATATTTTTTATCTTCGGCCGTTTTTACTGCGTTCATACGGAACAGCAATTCTTCGAGCACTTCTTTTTTCTCTTCGCTCATGTTCTTATTGCCAATCAACAATGCTTCAGACTTCATTACAACTTCCACTTCTTTCAAACGGTTGCTGACCAAAGTAGAACCGGAGCTTACAATATCAAAAATGGCATCAGCCAATCCAATACCCGGAGACACCTCTACCGAACCGGTTATCACATGTATTTCAGCATTTACATTATTTTTTTTCAGGAAGTTACGAAGAATCACCGGATAAGAGGTAGCGATCTTCTTGCCTTCAAACCATGACAAACCAGGGTATTCAATATCCTTCGGCATAGCCAGTGACAGACGACATTTGCTGAATCCCAGACGCTTAATGATTTCTGCATCCTCTTCTTTTTCCATAAACTCGTTCTCACCGACAATACCCAAATCAGCCACTCCAGTAGCTACCGTCTGCGGAATATCATCATCACGAAGAAATAGAACTTCGATAGGAAAGTTAGAAGACTGTACCAACAAGGTACGTTTAGTAGTGCTTAACTTGATGTCTGACTCTTCTAAAAGTGCCATTGTCTCTTCGAAGAGACGTCCTTTGGCTTGTACTGCGATTCTTAACATGACTTTATTTAATTACTAATTATTAATTACAAATACAATCTGCGTTGAAAAAACAAAAAAGGCTTACCGTATTCGGTAAGCCTTCGTTATCGTTTATATAGTTATACACAATATCATCCACGCCCACCGATTATTCGTTAGGAAAATGATGATGATGATGTGTAGTTGTATATTTCATATTTCTTTTATTAACTGCGACAAAAGTAAAGTATTTGTTTGATACTACCAAACATTTATCACAAAAACTTGAGTTTTTATTTCAAATTAATGGTAATATCTCTTCCGATTCTACATCGCATTTCGAAAAATGCATTTCATCTTTCGACTTTTCTTTCGAGAAAGTAAAGTAAGTACAAACTGATTCTGTACATACTTCTCCATCCTTATTATATAACTTTGCTTCAACAATAACGATGTTCCGCTTTACCTCTTTAATAGACGCACGCAGTACTATATGAGAATCTTTGGTATCAATCGATTTCCGGTAACGAGTTTCCATCTTCGACGTCACCCCCGTGGTTTGTAGTTTACGAAGTATAACCCAGGCACAGATTTCATCCATCAAGACAGCTTGAATACCGCCATGCAAGGTATCAATCCAGCCTTGATATTCGGGACGTGGTTTCCAAATGCTTACCACTTCGTCACCATCTTCGTAAAATTCCATTTTTAATCCGGCTTCATTATTGGAAGCACAACCAAAGCAGTTGTACCCTTCCAAACCTTTCCAGGGGTTTATTATCTTCTTCATAGTTCTCTCTTTTAGTTAGTTTTACTTCCCAAATATAAGCAATTTATG
>NZ_DAWCXD010000225.1:0-4942 GCF_052357945.1 Bacteroides sp.
CGCACTAATTACGCTAATTTTTAACTAATAAATCAAATACTGATTCGCATTAATAGTTAATACCTAATACTTAATACTCCATATTCTATATTACTTTACAGCAGCTAAGGCTTTGTCATAATCAGGCTCCTGGGTGATTTCAGGAACAAGTTCCGTATATGCAATTTTGCCATCTTTGCCAATCACAACTACCGCACGCGCCAAAAGTCCTGCTAACGGACCATCTGCCATACGCACTCCGTAACTTTCGTCGAAATCAGAGAAGCGGAAATCAGACAATGGAATTACATTTTCAATACCTTCTGTCGTACAGAAACGGCCGTGTGCAAAAGGAAGATCCTTAGAAATAGCCAATACTACCGTATCTTTCAATCCGGCAGCCATCTTATTAAACTTACGTACAGAAGTTGCACATACGCTGGTATCCAGACTAGGGAAAATATTTAAAATCACATTTTTACCATTTAAATCTTTCAGAGAGAAAGAAGATAAATCTGTTTTTACCAGCTCGAAGTCAGGAGCTACCTTACCTACTTGTATAAATTCACCGATCAGTTTCACCGGTTGTCCTTTGAAATTTGTTGTTGCCATAATGCATGTATATTTAAAATTTACTTTATATAGGAAACAACTATTCCCCCAAATATGTTCACGGAAAACCTTTTCTAAATTCAATTTGTTATTCCTCAACGAAATCACTCTAGTGTTCAATTTAAAATATAAAATGTATGGAAACTGTATTCAATGAGATTCAACATTCAGTAAAAAATTGGTGGACTTCTCTTCTTTTGGGAATCGTGTATATCATTGTAGCCCTTTGGCTCATGTTCTCACCCGTAAGCACCTATGTAGCTCTAAGTATCATTTTCAGTGTATCGATGCTGATAAGCGGTATTCTGGAAATCATCTTTGCTCTTAGCAACCGGAAAGGTGTCCCGAGCTGGGGGTGGTATATCGTAGGAGGACTCATCGACCTCGTTCTGGGTATTTACCTGATTGCCTATCCGATGGTCAGCATGGAAGTTATCCCTTTCATCATAGCCTTCTGGCTTATGTTCCGAGGGTTCTCCTCCACCGGCTATTCCATCGACCTGAAACGTTACGGAACCCGCGACTGGGGCTGGTACATGGCTTTCGGTATTCTTGCCATCCTGTGCTCTCTTTTAATATTATGGCAACCCGCCATAGGAGCGCTCTACGCAGTGTATATGATTTCTTTTGCTTTCCTCATCATCGGACTTTTCCGTGTCATGCTTTCATTTGAATTAAAGAATCTGCATAAAAGAAAATAAAAAGCTTTCGGCACTTACTTTGGGATTTTGTTTATCTTTGTAGGCAATTTACATAAATCAATTAATTAAAAAGGAAGAAAATTATGGCAATGCATACATGGTTTGAGTGCAAGATCCGTTATGAAAAAGTAATGGAAAACGGAATGCAGAAGAAAGTAACTGAACCTTATCTTGTTGACGCACTCAGTTTTACAGAAGCAGAAGCACGGATTATTGAAGAAATGACTCCGTTTATCTCCGGAGAATTTACCGTTTCGGATATTAAACGTGCCAACTATAGCGAACTTTTCCCCAGCGACGAAGAAAGTGCCGACCGCTGGTTCAAATGCAAACTTATTTTCATCACTCTGGATGAAAAAAGCGGTGCTGAAAAAAAGACTTCCACTCAAGTATTGGTACAAGCTGCCGACTTGCGCGACGCAGTCAAAAAACTAGATGAAGGAATAAAAGGAACCATGGCAGATTATCAGATCGGTATGGTATCCGAGACTCCGCTCATGGATGTATATCCTTACAGCGCCGAACCGAATGACAAACCGGAGTTTGATCCGTCAAAAGCATAAGTAACAATGAGTATTGCTGACAATTTAAAGCAAGTACTGGCCGAACTCCCGCAAGGAGTCCGGCTGGTTGCTGTCTCAAAATTCCATCCCAATGAAGCGATAGAAGAAGCATATCAGGCGGGACAGCGTATTTTTGGAGAAAGCAAAGTGCAGGAAATGACAGCTAAATACGAAAGTTTGCCCAAAGACATTGAGTGGCATTTCATCGGACACCTGCAGACGAACAAAATCAAATACATGATACCATACGTAGCAATGATTCATGGAATTGATAGTTATAAACTGCTGGTCGAAGTCAACAAACAAGCTGTCAAAGCGGGACGTACAGTGAACTGCCTGTTGCAGATTCACGTTGCGCAGGAAGAAACCAAATTTGGTTTCAGTCCCGAAGAATGTAAGGAGATGTTGAATGCCGGAGAATGGAAAGAGCTGACTCATGTACGCATCTGCGGATTAATGGGGATGGCCAGCAACACCGATTGCATTGAACAAATCAACCGGGAATTTGGTTTACTAAATAGGCTCTTTAACGAGATAAAAACAACTTGGTTCATCCACTCCGATACTTTCTGCGAGCTGTCGATGGGAATGTCACATGACTACCACGAAGCCATTGCCGCAGGAAGTACGCTGGTACGGGTAGGAAGCAAGATTTTCGGAGAACGAATTTATTAATCAGGAGTAAAAAACATATTGCTATGACCGATTTAAAAACTACTTTCGCAGGGCTTTCCCTTAGAAACCCTATCATTATCAGTAGCTCGGGGCTGACCAACAGTGCCGGCAAAAACAAAAAATTGGCCGAAGATGGTGCCGGTGCAATTGTTCTGAAATCACTGTTTGAGGAACAGATCATGCTGGAAGCAGACCAACTGAAAGATCCGGCTTTCTATCCGGAAGCCAGTGACTATCTGGAAGAATATATCCGTGAGCACAAGCTATCCGAATACCTGACTTTAATAAAAGAAAGCAAGAAGGTATGCCCCATTCCTATCATTGCCAGTATCAACTGCTACACTGATTCCGAATGGATTGACTTTGCAAAGATGATTGAAGAAGCTGGTGCCGACGCATTGGAAATCAATATCCTTGCCCTGCAATCGGAAGTGCAATATACATACGGTTCATTCGAACAACGCCACATCGATATTCTCCGCCACATCAAAAAAACAGTCAAGATACCTGTAATCATGAAACTGGGTGACAACCTGACAAATCCTGTGGCATTAATCGATCAGTTGTATGCCAACGGTGCAGCAGCAGTTGTTCTCTTCAACCGTTTCTATCAGCCGGACATCAACATCGAAAAGATGGAGCATATTTCAGGAGAAGTATTCAGTAATGCTTCCGACCTCGCCACTCCGCTCCGTTGGATCGGAATTGCGTCTGCAGTAGTAGACAAGATCGACTATGCAGCTTCCGGTGGTGTTGCCAACGCAGAATCAGTAGTGAAAGCTATCCTTGCCGGTGCTTCGGCTGTAGAAGTTTGTAGCGCAGTCTATCTGAATACAAATGCATTCATCGGAGAAGCCAACCGCTTCCTCTCTGCATGGATGGAACGCAAAGGATTCAAGAATATAACTCAATTCAAAGGCAAACTGAATATTAAGGATGTTCAGGGTGTTAATACATTCGAACGTACACAGTTCCTGAAATATTTCGGAAAGAAAGAATAAGGAAAAAGTATACTCAATCAATAAAGAAACGGTGAACAAATTGTGCTATTTGCAACAAGATGTTCACCGTTTACTTTTTTAATCACTTATTAATTTATCTCGCTTAGCAGAGAAATCTGTTATAACAGGTTGCTTGCCAGTTCACTCAATTCACTTCGTTCACCTTTCAGCAAATTGACGTGTGCAAAGATATTCTGGTCTTTCATACGATCAATCATATATACCAAGCCATTGGACTGACTATCCAGATAAGGTTGGTCAATCTGCTGGATATCTCCCGTAAATACCATCTTCGTACCTTCGCCTGCACGGGTGATGATTGTCTTTATTTCATTCGGGGTCAGATTCTGCGCTTCGTCAATGATGCAATACATTTCGCTCAAACTACGACCACGGATAAATGCCAGAGCTTCAATCACCAGCTGCTCGCTTTTCTGCATATCTTCTATACGCTTCACTTCGGTAGAGTTTGTAGCAAACTGACGTTTTATGACGTTCAGGTTATCAAACAACGGCTGCATATAAGGAGCTACTTTTTCCTGTGCGTCTCCCGGAAGGAAACCGATATCCTTATTGGAAAGCGCCACAACGGGACGTGCCAGCAAAATCTGTTTGTAATCCGTCAGCTTGCCCAAAGCAGCAGCCAAAGCCAGCAAAGTCTTACCTGTTCCTGCTTTTCCTGTCAGAGCCACCAGTTTGATGTTCGGGTCATTCAGAATCTCAAAAGCAAAACTCTGTTCCGCATTCCGTGGTTCGATTCCATAATTCTTACCCTTCATCACACGGATAATAGAATGGGTAAAAGGATTGTAGCGTGCCAATACACTATTCCGGTCACTCTTCAATACAAAACATTCATTGGGATGAATCAAATCCTTAAAGTCAAATTCACTCAAGTCAATGCCTTCCTTTGAAGAATAAATACGGTCGATCAATGCCGGATCTACATTTTCAAAAATCTCATTAGATTTCTCGAACACATCTACATTTACCACCTTATCCGTAATATAATCTTCGCAAAGCAGACCGATTGAACGGGCTTTCATGCGCAGATTCACATCTTTGGTCACTAAGATAGATTTCATTTTCGGATACTTGTCGGTCAGGTATTCGGTTGCCGCCAAAATCAAATGATCGGGTTTCTTTATAGGAAACGATTCCCACACTTTGGCAGCCGGTACATTGCTTGTCACGACAAACAGACGTCCCAATCCTTCGCCAAGCTTCACTCCGTCGGAGAAAAGCTCGTCGCTTGTCAGCACATCCAATTCGCGCACGAACTCACGAGCATTGAAATTTATCTGCTCGTTTCCTTTTTTGAACTTATCCAGTTCTTCGAGTACAACAAGAGGGAGGTAAATATCATTTTCCTGAAAATTCTTCAAGCAATTGTAGTCGTGAAGAATAACAT
>NZ_DAWCXD010000226.1:0-4859 GCF_052357945.1 Bacteroides sp.
TAATAAATTATATATGTTTTTTTGACTATCTTTTTATATCTTCTTAAATGTCCGCAAAGCCTTATTTTATCGGCTCTACGGGCATTTTGCTTTTGTGGTAAACCTCACATATCTAGGTCTATCTTCTTATATTTTCGCTATCAAGCGTGGTTAAAATCGTGGTAAATACTTCTATGCGATTAGACGCTGAACCTCTGATTTTGCGGTATCTATGGACGCATGAGCGTACCAGTTCATTGTGATACTAATGTTTGAATGTCCCATGATATACTGTAAATCTTTTGGGTTCATGTTCTTGCTTGCCAGCCTTGTGCAGAATGTATGGCGTAGCGTATGCGGTGTGATATGTGGCAAGGGGTTGTCCTTATGGTGCTTGTTGTATTTCTTTACCATACGGACAAATAAAGTGCTGTAATCAATCGCAACTTTTGGCTTGCCTTTCTGATTGACAAATAGGAAGTTGCTCCGTCCGTCTATCACAAATGGTTTTGCCTTTGGGCGTTTCTTTATCACTCGTTGAAATGCTTGTATCGTTTCCTTGCTTAATGGCACTTGCCTTGTTCCACTCTTTGTCTTAGGCGTTTCAATATAATAACCTTGTTCCTTACTCTTTAGTAACTGGTGGTCGATAACTACAACCTCATGGATAAAATCAACGTCCATGATTGTCAGTCCGCACAGTTCCGAGATACGAAGTCCTGTCTTTAACAGTATCAGCACATCATCATAATACTTGTGATACACATTGTCCGTCTTGATGAATGAGAGTAAGGCTTGTTCCTGTTCCTCTGTCAATGCGACTTTCTCTTTGGTATCATTTTCTAGGACTTCACTTAACTTGAAATCAAAAGGGTTTTTCCTTACACAATCGTCTTGTATGGCGATATAGAATGACGCTTTTAACGAGCGTTTATGGTTGTTAATGGTGTTATAGGAAAAGCCTTTGTCTTTCATGCGTAACGCCCATTCCTTAGCGTCAGAGGGTTTTATCGTATCAATGCTCCTAGCACCTAACTTGTCCTCTTTCAATAACCGCATGAGTTGTTCCCGTTGTTTCATTGTGCTTTTCTTCACATTTGCCCTCTGTGCGTTCTGTTTGGCGTAGAGTTGGCAAAGCGTCATTTTCTTGCCTGTGCTGTCGATACCGTCCTCAATATCCCGTCTTATCTGCTGTTCCAGTTCACGAAGTGAGGGTTTTTCCCGTTTTCCCTTTGGTGTCGGGTCTGTGGGTGTCAATCTCCAAGCATACACATATTTTGTGTTTCCAAATGCGTCCACATATTTATATAAGTATTTTCCGTCTGTTCGTTGGCTCTCTCCAGTATGCAGGATACGTCCTTTGCTATCCCGTCTTTTTTCTTTCATGATGTCTGCTCCTTTCCTTGTTGGAAAGAGCCTTGATATGACTTGTGTTCATCATAACACATACAAGGCTCATTTGCATTAGATTGCGTCCAATTTGTCAATGACCTTTTCAAACTGTCGGCGTTTAATCTGTATGCGGTTGCCATTCATAATGAGCCAGCCAGCGTCCTTGTTTTCCTCTGCCAATCGTCTTAACTTGTTTTCTCCGATACGGAAATACTTTGACGCTTCTTCAATGGTAAGGGTGTATTTTTCCCATACAGGAATATCGTTGTTATTCATCAGATACCCCCTTTCCCATGTTTCGTGTCATACTGGATATAGGGGATAAGGTCGGTGCGGTCTATCCTCTGTAAGTGGGCGGTTAGTTTACTGGAAAGGGAATTGCTGTATCTTGCCTTATCAAGCATAGTTCCCACTTTTTCCAGTCCACCTAATGCGTCATGTTCTTCCAAGAAGTAAAAACTTTTCACAGCGGAAATCACGCCACCCTCTGTGAGCCATTGCTGTGTTTCTTCAAGAGAATTATGTAGTTTCGGTACTTGCAGTTTTAAGACTTCCACAGCCCCTAAAAAGCGTTCCCAAAACCGACACGTTTTCCATCTGCTCTTATTACTTTCATTTCTGTTTGGCACGACAAAGCGTAGGTTGTTTGCCAATAGCCCGAAAGCCAGTTCCCCAAGTTCCAGCGGTCTGTCCTTGAATGTCATGGCAAAAGCATGAGCCTTATCATCACGCAGTTGCATTTCTGTCCGTTTCCAACTGCCGACTTCATCAAGTGTCTTATTATGTTTTGAACAGACTTCCTTATCTTTATCATAAAAGCGGTAGGACAATCCCGATTTACCAGCACCGATATAAACGGTCTTTGCAGTGTCGAAATCATCAAACTTGCTTTCGTCAAAGTGGTAGCCCTCACTATTCGAGATAAATTCCTCTTTTTCGCATTTCTTCTTTATCTGCTCTATGGTAAAGAATGGCTTTTCGTTCTTATCATCAATGGCAATATCAAGTCTTGTGAAATGGAAATTATCCAGTCCGTATCTTCGCTCACAGCGTCGGAACATATCTCCAAAGGTACTATTCCTACTGTCGAGAATACGGAAAATATCATCACAACCTCTGCCAGTCATAACAAGATAACAGCCTAGCCCTTGTTGGTTGTCCTCTGTCTTTCTTGCGTCCCCCGATACATAAATATCTCCAATCTGCCAGCGTGCTTGATAAGTCTTGAATTTTATCGTTGCTGGATAAACATTGAAAATGTCAGTCGGTAAATCTAAAATGTGCATGATTACATCTTCAGCGGTTGCCGTTTCAAATACAATGCTGATGTAATCAATCTTAACGGATAAATTTTTGTGTGTAGTTATAGTGCATTTCTCCTTTCGTATGCCCCGTTTTTTTGCGGGGTAAAAATTGTGTTTTTTCCTTTATTTATCACAGTTTCTAGGTACTATGACATGTATACGCAGGGCGGTGTTACATATACGCCCTTTACGAACGCCTAAAGGCGTTCCCTTTCTTCCTGTGTCTGCCCCGTTCTTAACGCTCACGAGCCTTGTAAGGCTCGTGGCTAAACGGAACAGCCCCAGTCAGAAACCTTATTTTCGGTCTGATAGTCTATGCTTATTCATGCTATCAAAATGAAAATACATCTTTTCTATGCTTACTCAAGCGTGTGATTGACCCTAGCGTGCTTAATCACTCTATCTGATACGATAATAACGCCATTAGAATTACTTGTCAAGAAGTTTTTGTTGACTTTTAGATATATATTAAGTATGATATGCTTATAAATACCAAGAAAAGCAACGAAAGGAGCGGTTATACTAAGTTATGGAGCATTATGAAAAGAAAATCAGTTTCTTAGGAGAAAACATACAGACCATAAGAAAACACAGAGGAATGAAACAACAGGAACTTGCGGACAAAATCGGTATCAATATGCAGAGCCTTTCCAAGATTGAACGTGGCGTGAATTATCCTACCTTTGATACGCTGGAAAAGATAATGGACGTGCTGGGAGTAACACCCAATGAATTATTGTCGGGAGAATGGAAGTATATTGACCACACCGAGCCCTATATCATGGATATTATCAAACGGGAACAAGACTTCAATGTTTCCTTAGATTACCTGTCTGAAAATGAATTTTTCGATGATGAAAAAGAATGCACATTTTACAAGGCATATAAACTCATACAGTATATCCATAACTACATTACCAATGAGGTTACGGAGTTGGAAGAACTTATGGAAATCAAGCAGTTGATACAGCGTCAAAAACTGGAACGCATGATAAAAGTACATAAGGAAATGCGAGGGTTAGACCGATACAGAGAACAGCCCAAAGAGTATAAATACCATGACCCTTATGATGATTGGATATTTCGTCAGCTTGCGGATATAGACAACAGAAACAACATTCCCGACACTTCTCCACAAGTAGACTTCAATGAAGCAGACTATGAAGATTATCTAAAGGCGAAATGGAACAGAGGTCTTTAATTTCCTCTTGCATGGAAGATACAGCAAACAAAAAGCCCAGTAAAGAGTGCAAAGCACCACCAATGGTGGCAAGGCTCTTGACAGGGCTTTTTCTTTTCTGTTGTGGGGTAATCAAGAGGAAGAAAGAAAAAGTGTGCATTTTTGTTCCATAAATGCTAAGGGTATGCTGATTTTTATTGTGGCGGATATATGGAACTGTTATAATATGGATATGAAGAAAGCGACAAATTTGAAAGTGTTAATAATTTTCAAACAGCCTCATTGCATGGAAATAAGAAACAGACTATCCTTAAAGTAGGAGGTGGCACAAATGGCAAATGAAGATAAAAAAGATTTTAATGCTATGTTGCATGATAGTAAGGATATGCCAAAATTTCAAATTATCATAGACCAGAAAAGTATTGAGAAATATGGTGGAAACAAAATGTATTTTGCTCCCCCGATTGACTATGACAAAGTAATGAAAAAAGTTCCGTATGGTAAAGTGATTACGGTTGGAAAAATACGAGAACACTTTGCAAAATTGAGTGGTGCAGATTTTACAGAGCCGATTACAGCGGGTATATTTGTTTCTATTGTAGCGTGGGCGAGTTATCAGCGTTCCGAAGATGAAACACCCTATTGGAGAACATTAAAAGCAAACGGAGAATTAAATGCTAAATATCCAAATGGTATTGAAGCACAGAAAGAAAAATTAGAAGCAGAGGGACATACCATTATTCAAAAGGGGCGTAAAAATATACGATACTATGTAAAGGACTATGAAAATTCTCTTTTTGATTTGAAATAGGCAAATTCTATTTCACAATTTCATATCTCTATACACAAAGCAGTTAGTCTTAGGATTGACTGCTTTTTTCATACCTAAATTTCAGATTGGAGTGATGAAATGGTGTTTGTTAGAGCTGTTCAGTAAGATTATCGGTGCATAAAATTTTATTGTGGTGCAGATATGAAAATGATATAATGTGGATATGAAGAAA
>NZ_DAWCXD010000227.1:0-4819 GCF_052357945.1 Bacteroides sp.
CAGGAATTGTCTGATATTTATAACCATTATTTTGAGGAAGGAGGAGAAAGACATGAATAAAGTCAATCATCCTTTTTGGGTTATCGTCAACAAGGAAATTTCCGATCATGTAAAAAGTTGGCGTTTTATTATATTAATAGGTATTATAGCACTTACCTGTATGGGGTCGCTATATACAGCGCTCACCAATATTAGTGAAGCCATCAAACCTAATGACCCGGACGGTTCGTTTCTTTTCTTGAAGTTGTTTACAGTTTCAGATGGGACTCTCCCCTCTTTTGTTCTGTTTATTAACTTCTTAGGCCCCCTATTGGGAATCGCTTTGGGATTTGATGCTGTCAATTCCGAACAAAATAAAGGCACATTGAGCCGTATGCTGTCCCAGCCTATTCATCGTGATTGCATTATCAATGCGAAGTTTGTAGCTGCTCTGATTGTGATAGGAATCATGTTGTTTGTATTGGGCTTTCTGGTGATGGGATGTGGGCTGATTGCTATTGGTATTCCTCCTACGGCAGAAGAGTTTTGGAGAATTGTTTTCTTCATCATTACCAGTATCTTTTATGTAGCATTCTGGTTGAATCTGGCTATTCTGTTCTCACTCCGTTTCCGTCAGGCAGCGACTTCTGCCTTAGCATCTGTGGCTGTTTGGCTGTTTTTTAGTGTATTCTATACCATGATTGTTAATTTGGTGGCAAAAGGGTTGAGTCCGTCACAGATGGCATCACCTTATCAGATTATCAGTTATCAGAAGTTTATTCTAGGGTTGATGCGTTTGGCACCGAGTGAACTGTTTAATGAAGCTACCACCACACTATTGATGCCTTCTGTCAGAAGTTTGGGGCCATTGACTATGGAACAGGTACAGGGAGCTATCCCTAGTCCGCTCCCATTGGGACAAAGTCTTTTAGTTGTATGGCCACAGTTGACCGGATTGATTGCGGCAACGGTTATTTGCTTCGCTATTTCTTATATCATGTTTATGAGGAGAGAAATACGATCCCGATAACCTGCTCACTATAAAAGACGCAGAGGACACGGAGAAACAGGTGGATGGATATACCTGACAAATTGGTTTTATGATAACCGACAGGTCGTTCACTTAAAATCCGTGTCCTCTGTGTTTTTCAGATGAATCTTATGATTGGGAAATCTCGAAGCAATGTTCATTCTGCTCGAAGTAATATTTTATATTCAGATGTTGCAAACGACAGATGGAATCGGCTATAGCTAATCCCAGCCCTGTAGATCCTTCTTTTTTGCTACCCTGATAGAAACGTTCGAAGATATGTTCCTTGTTCAGCGGATGTTCCACTCCCGAATTTCGGAAAGTAATACCGTTCTTAGTAACGGTGATTCGGATATGTCCTCCATCAATATTATGTACAAATGCATTTTTCAGGAGGTTAGTGAGCAAAGCAACAGCCAGGGATTCGTTCATTGTCACCTTGAAAACGCCTTGTTCATCTATCGTGACTTCTATGTTGCGATAATCATAAACTTCTTCGTAATCTTGCAGATATTGTTTGAGAAGTACATTGAGTTCCAATTCTTTGGTATCCGTAAACTGACCATTATCAATCTTGGAAAGCAATAATAGGGATTTGTTTAATTTAGTGATGTATTCTAAAGTCTGATGCGTTTTCATCAGTTCTTCCAGTTGTTTTTCTGATAGCGAATCATCTTCCATCAACATTTCCAATCGATTACGGCAGATAGCAAGTGGAGTTTGTATCTCGTGTGAAGCATTTCCGATAAACTGTTTTTGTTGTTCGAACATCTGCTCCGTACGTTCCACATAACGAATGGCAGCCTCATTTAATTTCCGGAATTCCGTGATTTGAGTATCGTTACTCAAAGGTTTATTTCTTTTTCCTGTTTGATAACCGTCCAGCCAGTGTAGAAGTACATAGAGCGGTCGCATATTCCGGTAAAATACCCATACGGAAATGATAATAATGCAGAATAATAAAGCTACATATAAAAATATAATCCACACCTGGATGGCATCTCTCAAATCGTCTTTTTCAATGCTGGGAGTTGATACTGTCAGCTCGTGGTATCGTCCTTCATCATCTTTAAAGATAGTAGTAAGAATACGTGCCGGCTCGGTCTCTCCTTTTTCTTCAATGTATACCATAGAGTCTTTATACTGAATATCCTCCCGGCTTTCCGCATACTCTTTGCTTACTTCCATCATATAATATTGATTGTTGGAGCCATTGGTTTTAGAAGGTAGCTCCTCTCCTGCTAATGCCCGGATAATGATGGTTTCCGAATAATCTTCCAAAGCATCATCCACTTCATCGTTGACTTCATCGATCATCGTAACATAAAAAAAGATAGCCCAGACCGTCAGTATGAGGGTCAGAGCAAGGGTAATACGAAGAATGATGTAATATATTAATTTCATGGACAATAATCTCTTTCCTTTTTATTCTACTATCATTTTATACCCAAATCCATAAACTGCTTTAATTTCAATAGTTGCACCCGAATCCTTGAGCTTTTTGCGAAGATTCTTGATTTGTGCATATATGAAGTCAAAATTATCGACCTGATCGATATGGTCTCCCCACACTGATTCGGCCAAAGTGTTTTTATTGATTAATCTCCCAGGGCGATTGATAAAATATAACAGGATATCATATTCTTTTCTATTTAGTTCCACTTCCTGCTCGTTGACAAATACACGATATTTATCCGGTTCTATCCGTACGTTGCCTTGGCGGATATCAATCTCTCCATCATGCTGATGGCGACGAATCACGCTTTTAATTCGTGCATTTAGTTCAACCAAATGAAATGGCTTTGGCAAATAATCGTCCGCTCCCAGTTCTAATCCCAAAACTTTGTCTTCCAGAGAGTCTTTCGCGGAAATAATAATCACGTTCTCCCGCTTATGGAGAGCTTTCAGTCGTTCAAGAAGATCAAGTCCGCTTCCGTCCGGTAGCATGATGTCCAATAAGATACAATCATAGTCGTAATCTTCAATTTTGCGTAGAGCAGAATTGAAGTCACTGGCTGTTTCTACAACGTAACGTTCTTTTTCAAGTGAACATTGAATCAGTTCTCTCAAAGAGGGTTCGTCTTCTACAATCAATATCTTCATAATTTTGTCTCCTTTCTTTTTTACATACTACAAAGAAAAGGGATATTTCTGAAATAAAACTGAAATGGATTGAAAAAAGAGCTTGAAATAACTATTGAATGTCTAATGAACTGTTAGGACAGGCCATAAATAATATAATATGGAAGGAAAAAAAGAAAAGGATGAAAGCGATTGAGCCGTTTCCATCCTTTTTATAATTATGTGCGAATTTTGTTTAATAAGAACGTGCAAATATCACGCGGCAAGCAGATGGTTTACCTGTTACCATACATTTACCAGGTTCTTTGTCTCCTGGAACAAATGACTCGAACGGAATACAACGAATAGTTGCTTTGGTTTCTTCCTTAATCTTTTCTTCTGTTTCGGTAGTTCCGTCCCAATGAGCCAGAATAAATCCGCCTTCTTCGATTTTTTCTTTAAATTCATCGTAGGTATCTACTGTTGTAATCTTGGAATTACGATAGTCCAATGCTTTTTTGTAGATATTAGCTTGCATTTCTTCAAGCAGATTCTGAACGTATGTTTCAATGCCTTCACAGGTAACTGTTTCTTTTTCCAGTGTATCACGGCGCATCACTTCCATCGTGTTGTTTTCAAGATCGCGACCACCCATAACCAAACGAACAGGTACACCCTTCAATTCATAATCAGCGAATTTGAAGCCCGGGCGTTTGTTATCTGCATTATCATATTTCACAGAGATACCCAATGCTTTCAACTTAGCTACAATGCCTTCTACTTTAGCATCAATTTGTTTCAGTTGTTCGTCATTCTTATAGATAGGAACGATTACTACCTGAATCGGAGCCAAATGTGGAGGTAATACCAATCCGTTGTCATCCGAGTGAGTCATAATCAATGCACCCATCAAACGAGTAGAAACACCCCATGAAGTAGCCCAAACATACTCCATCTTGTTTTCCTTGTTAACGAACTGAACATCGAATGCCTTTGCAAAGTTTTGTCCCAGGAAGTGGGAAGTACCACTTTGCAATGCTTTTCCGTCCTGCATCATGGCTTCTATTGTGTAAGTGTCAAGTGCACCTGCAAAACGTTCATTGGCTGATTTCACTCCCTTTACAACGGGAACAGCCATATATTTTTCTGCAAATTCACCATATACATTCAACATTCTGATTGCTTCTTCCTCTGCTTCTTCACGGGTAGCATGAGCGGTATGTCCCTCTTGCCACAGGAATTCGGCAGTACGCAGGAAAAGACGGGTACGCATTTCCCAACGGAAAACGTTCGCCCATTGGTTGCAGAGAATAGGCAGGTCACGGTATGACTGAATCCAGTTCTTATAAGTATTCCAGATGATTGTTTCTGATGTCGGACGGATAATCAATTCCTCTTCCAATTTAGCTGCAGGATCTACTACAACTCCTGAACCGTCTTCTGCATTCTTCAAGCGATAATGTGTTACTACGGCACACTCTTTCGCAAACCCTTCTACGTGTTCTGCTTCGCGGCTTAAGAATGATTTCGGGATTAATAGCGGGAAATATGCATTTACGTGTCCTGTTTCCTTGAACATGTCGTCCAATTGACGTTGCATTTTCTCCCAGATAGCGTATCCGTAAGGCTTAATCACCATACATCCGCGCACGGCAGATTGTTCTGCCAAATCAGCTTTTACCACCAAATCGTTATACCACTGTGAGTAGTTTTCACTACGTTTGGTAAGGTCTTTCAGTTCTTTTGCCA
>NZ_DAWCXD010000228.1:0-4794 GCF_052357945.1 Bacteroides sp.
GCGACTACAAGAGCATGACTTATGAAGGATACGGCCCTCACGGTATTGCTGTGTTTGTAGACACATTGACAGACAACACAACTCGTACGGTGGCTGACGTTCGTTCGTTATTCAATAAGTTCGGTGGCAATCTAGGTACAATGGGTTCTCTTGCGTTCCTTTTCGACCACAAATGTGTGTTCACTTTCAAGAAGAAAGACGGATTGGATATGGAAGAACTGATTCTCGATCTGATCGACTATGACGTGGAAGATGAATATGAAGAAGATGATGAAGAGGGAACAATTACTATCTATGGTAATCCTAAGAGCTACGCCGCTATTCAGAAGCATTTGGAAGAATGTGGCTTTGAAGATGTCGGTGGAGACTTCACTTATATCCCGAACGACTTGAAAGAGGTTACTCCGGAACAACGCGAAACATTGGATAAGATGATCGAACGTCTGGAAGAATTTGATGACGTGCAGACTGTCTATACCAACATGCAACCGGAAGAAGGGGAAGAGGAGTAAGACAGGTTATGGAATATGTTTATAAGACCCAGGGGACTTGCAGCACGAATATCGAACTGAATGTGGAAGATGGAGTGGTGAAGGAAGTTGCTTTCTGGGGAGGATGTAATGGTAACCTTCAAGGTCTTTCCCGCCTTGTGAGAGGGATGAAGGTAGCGGATGTGATTACAAAACTCGAAGGAGTGCGTTGCAGTGGCAGACCGACCTCATGTCCCGATCAATTATGTCGTGCATTGCATGAGATGGGATATTGATTGATTTTTCATTTATGTAAATTATATATTGATTTGTGACCTCTGGCAATTGGTTTGTCGGAGGTCATTTTTTTAGCAGAAAGTCCTTATTTCCTTTTCTCGAGTAGTCCTTACTCAACCCTTTTATAATAATGTTCTCATAATTAGTGTATCATCTGTGTCCATAGGTCATCTACTTATTGGTCGGTATTTTGAACTAAAATTGATTCTCACTCGTTATTTATAAGTATATTTGTACTGGATAAACTATTATGCAAAAATGAAGAATATTTTTCAAGACTTAAGACGGAAAGATCATAAACGCTATCTGGGTGGACTGGATGTTTTTAAATATATTGGTCCGGGGCTTCTGGTTACGGTAGGATTTATTGATCCGGGAAACTGGGCTTCTAACTTCGCCGCCGGTTCCGAATTTGGTTATTCCTTACTTTGGGTGGTTACATTGTCCACTATTATGCTGATTGTGCTTCAGCACAATGTTGCCCATCTGGGGATCGTTACTGGGCTTTGCCTTTCGGAGGCGGCCACTAAATACACTCCCAAATGGGTGTCGCGACCTATTCTTGGTACGGCGGTATTGGCGTCGATTTCTACTTCTTTAGCGGAAATTCTGGGAGGTGCCATTGCGTTGGAAATGCTCTTTGATATTCCTATTATATGGGGAGCTGTGTTGACTACGCTTTTTGTCTCTATCATGCTTTTCACTAATTCGTATAAAAAGATAGAGCGTTCCATCATTGCATTTGTCTCCGTTATCGGGCTTTCGTTTATCTACGAACTGTTTCTGGTGGAAATAGACTGGCCGGCTGCGACAGCAGGGTGGGTGACTCCTTCTTTTCCGAAAGGAAGTATGCTGATTATAATGAGTGTGTTGGGAGCGGTAGTGATGCCTCATAATCTGTTTCTTCATTCGGAGGTGATTCAGAGTCACGAATATAATAAGAAAGATGATGCTTCTATTAAGAAGGTCTTGAAATATGAGTTGTTTGATACTCTTTTCTCAATGATTGTCGGCTGGGCGATTAACAGTGCCATGATTCTTCTGGCTGCCGCTACTTTCTTTAAAAGCGGTATTCAGGTAGAGGAACTGCAACAGGCTAAGTCATTGCTCGAACCTTTGTTGGGAAGTAATGCTGCCATCGTATTTGCACTGGCATTGCTGATGGCGGGTATTTCATCCACCATTACGAGCGGAATGGCGGCAGGTTCCATCTTTGCGGGTATTTTCGGTGAATCGTATCATATCAAAGACAGCCACTCGCAGGTAGGAGTCCTTTTATCTCTGGGAATTGCCTTATTGCTGATTTTCTTTATTGGAGATCCTTTCAAAGGATTGATTATTTCGCAGATGATACTTAGTATTCAATTACCTTTCACGGTATTTTTGCAGGTGGGACTGACGTCTTCCCGAAAGGTGATGGGAGATTATGTCAATAGTCGTTGGAGCACGTTTGTGTTGTATTCGATTGCCATTATTGTTTCGGTACTGAATATCATGCTTTTGTTTTCATAAAATGAATATAAATCAATACATATAGATCGATGAAGATTATTACTTATAATGTGAACGGACTACGTGCCGCCGTATCTAAAGGTTTGCCGGAATGGCTGGCGCAGGAGAATCCTGATATTCTTTGTCTGCAAGAGACGAAACTGCAACCGGACCAGTATCCGGGAGAGGTGTTTGAAGCGTTGGGTTACAAGTCTTATTTGTATTCGGCGCAGAAGAAAGGATACAGTGGAGTGGCCATACTTACCAAGCAGGAACCGGACCATGTGGAATATGGGATGGGAATGGAGGCTTATGATAATGAAGGACGTTTTATCCGGGCGGATTTCGGAGACTTATCGGTAGTCAGTGTTTATCACCCTTCGGGAACGAGCGGGGACGAACGCCAGGCTTTTAAAATGGTGTGGCTGGAAGATTTTCAAAAGTATGTGATGGAGTTGCAGAAGTCCCGTCCCAATTTGATTCTTTGTGGTGATTATAATATCTGCCATGAGCCGATCGACATTCATGATCCTGTCCGGAATGCAACAAACAGTGGTTTCCTTCCTGAAGAACGGGAGTGGATGACACGTTTCCTGTCTGCGGGGTATGTGGATTCTTTCCGTACGCTTTGTCCCGAAAAACAGGAATATACCTGGTGGAGCTATCGTTTTAATTCGCGTGCCAAAAATAAGGGTTGGAGAATTGACTATTGCATGGTTAGTGAGCCGGTACGCCCGCTGTTGAAACGTGCGTATATCCTGAATGAGGCCGTACATTCCGATCATTGTCCGATGGCGTTGGAAATATTATAGGATAGTAATACTCAATTTACGGGTGTCTCCTCCGTCGCGAAATTCGCAGAGGTAGACACCTTGCCATGTTCCCAGGTTCAGGCGGTGATTCTTGATGGGGATAGTGACCGAGCTTCCTATCAGGGAGGCTTTTATATGGGCGCTCATATCGTCGGGGCCTTCGAGGGTATGGATGAAATAGGGGGCACCGTCGGGAACCAGTTTATTAAAGAATGTCTGGAAGTCATGTCGTACGTCCGGGTCTGCATTTTCGTTGATAGTTAGTCCGGCAGAGGTGTGTTTGATAAAGATTACCAGTAGGCCACTTTCGGGAAGTGCTGGTAGTTGTGAAATGATATCACGCGTGATTAAATGAAATCCACGCGGGTAATGAGGGAGTTGAATATCGAATGTTGTAGCCATTGTTTTATCTCTTAGAATTTGGAGGGTGGATTCAGGTCCACATAGGGGTCGTTGATAGCTGACGCCATCATTGCATTGACGGCAATTCCTGCATCCTCTTTATAATTTCTTCTCTTGTTCCATTCACGTACATCTTTGAGAGTGACATCACGTTTCTTTCTGTTTTGGGGAAAACCACTTTTTCTTTTCCTGTCAGCATATTCATCCTTTCTGGCTGCGCTTATCATAGCTTGGATGGCAATGGCTGTCGATTCTTTATATGAAATAGTTTTGTTCATATTTTCTTTTTTTTGATTTTAATCTTTACGCCCTATCTGATGCAAAGATACTTTTTTATATTTTTGTGCGAAATAAAAATGCAAAATAGTTTATGGAAGATAGAATACAGAAAGCAGTGGAGCTTTTTAAGAGCGGATATAACTGTTCACAGTCGGTAGTAGCGGCCTTTGCGGATATGTATGGATTTACACAGGAACAGGCGTTGCGTATGGGTGCTTCCTTTGGTGGGGGGATAGGACGAATGCGTGAAACGTGTGGAGCTGCCTGCGGCATGTTTTTGGTGGCGGGCCTGGAAACCGGCGCTACGGAAGCGACAGACCGGGAAGGAAAAGCTGCCAATTATGCGGTGGTGCAAGAACTGGCGGCTGAATTTAAGAAGTGTAACGGCTCGCTGATTTGTGGCGAATTGTTGGGATTAAAGAAAAAAGATCCCGTTTCAACGATTCCGGAAGAGCGTACTGCTCAATATTATAGCAAGCGTCCTTGCGCTAAAATGGTGGAAGAAGCGGCAAGAATTTGGTCTGAATATCTCGAAAAGCATCCTAAATGAAAGAAAAAATGCTTTTTTATTACAAAAACGATAAAAAAGTGCTCAATAAAGTGTTATATAACATAAAAATAACTATCTTTGTCCCCGAAATAAAATCTGAAAGTCTTTTTGACCGGATGATTTTAAGCATGTCTAACTAAAATTGCAAAGCAAATGTTGAAAGAAAAAGCTGGTGTAATTGCAGGTACTATCTGGAATGCACTGAACGAAACAGAAGGAATGACTGCCAAGCAGCTTAAAAAAGCAACTAAATTGGTTGACAAGGATCTGTTTCTCGGCCTTGGCTGGTTATTGAGAGAAGACAAAGTCTCTGTGGAAGAAGTTGAAGGTGAACTCTTCATCAAATTGATCTAAGCGAGTAACTCACTTAAGCAATAAAAAAATGCGTTGGTACATGATCATAATGTTATCAACGCATTTTTTTTTATTCCGCCATTTACGTATCTTTGCACACCAAAAAGATAAAATAATAAGAATTCAGAATGAAGAATAT
>NZ_DAWCXD010000229.1:0-4782 GCF_052357945.1 Bacteroides sp.
ACCTGTCCGGTAGTTACTAGTGTTTCGCAAGCTACTTTAGAACTGGGGTCGTAAGCCAACAGTTTGTCAAGCACGGCGTCCGATATTTGATCGGCTACCTTGTCGGGGTGTCCTTCCGACACCGATTCGGATGTAAATAAGTATCCCATCTTTTTAAATTAAAGATTATAAATTGAAAATTAAAATTGGGAAAATAAAGAGGGGAGGAAGAGAGCTGCGGAAGCATTGCCGAAAAGGCGTCAACAAGACGTGTTTTAGCATTTTTTTCCGTGGTTGCAAGCTACTCAAATCTGTCCACACTTTCATTTCGGTTGCAAAGATAAAGAGATTTCGGAGATAATGAGTATCTTTGCCACGTATTTAACACATAAATAGATTTATAATGATTCTAAATAAGAAATTAAAAACGCTTTTGGTGCTGGCTCTTTATATAGGCTTCACGATTGCCATCTATGCCATTGTCTGCCATTTCATCGATAAGCCGTTTCAGGAGATTCATTTGCTGTATGCAGTATTGATAGGATGCATTGCCTATTTACCGGTATTTATTGCGGAGAAAAAGAAGAAGTAAGCTCCTTCATCGTTTTTCCAAGTACCGGATGCACTAATCCGGGAGCAATTTCCGCCAGTGGTTTCATGACGAAGTCACGTTCTGCCATCAACGGATGGGGGAGGATCAACTTTGCTCCTGAAGGAGAAGTGGTGGAAAGTATCAGATCATCATAAAGCAACAGGTCAATATCAATCAGGCGGTCGCTATATATGCCGTTGACGGATTTCTTCGTACGTCCCAATTCCTGTTCAATCGCCTGCGTTCTCTGTAAAACGTCTATGGGAGCCAATTCGGTATCTACACAAACCGCTGCATTCAGGAAACTGTTATCGGAAGAAAATCCCCAAGGGGCAGTTATGTAAAAAGCAGACAGGGAAACGATTTTCCCTACCTGCTCTTCTATTTTTTGCACGGCATCCCGAAGATTTTGTTCTTTATCCCCAAGGTTAGTGCCGAGTCCCAGATAAACTTTTGCCATTATTTGTCCAAAATCAGCATTGCATCTCCATACGTGCCGAAACGGTAACCTTCTTTCAATGCTACATGATAAGCATCCATCACCTGGTCATAACCACCAAAAGCAGCTACAATCATCAGTAAGGTAGAAAGCGGCATGTGGAAATTGGAAATCATTGAATTGGCTACGGTAAATTCATACGGAGGGAAGATAAACTTGTTCGTCCATCCTTCAAATTCCTTGAGATGTCCGTCAGTGCTGACTGCGCTTTCAATAGCACGCATCACTGTCGTACCTACCGCACATACATTTCTACCGTTATCTTTGGCACGATTCACGGTTTTCACCGCCATTTCGTTTACAAACATTTGTTCGGAATCCATCTTATGCTTCGTCAAGTCCTCTACGTCGATGTCGCGGAAGTTACCCAAACCAGCGTGCAGAGTGATATATGCAAAGTCTATACCTTTGATTTCCAAACGTTTCATCAACTCACGGCTGAAGTGCAAACTAGCAGTCGGAGCAGTCACCGCACCCTCGTTCTTTGCAAAAATAGACTGGAAGCGTTCAGCATCTTCCGGTTCTACGGGACGGTTGATAATAGAGTGGGGGAGTGGAGTTTCACCCAGAGAATACAGTGCCTTTTTGAACTCGTCATGAGGTCCGTCGTAAAGGAAACGGAGCGTACGTCCGCGAGAAGTGGTGTTATCAATCACTTCAGCCACCATTGAATCGTCCGGACCGAAATATAGCTTGTTACCGATACGTATCTTACGTGCCGGATCAACCAATACGTCCCACAAACGAAGTTCTTCATTCAACTCACGCAACAAGAATACCTCGATACGAGCACCTGTCTTCTCCTTGTTACCGTACAAGCGGGCAGGAAACACCTTCGTATCGTTGAATATAAACACATCCTTATCATCAAAGTAGTCCAACACATCTTTGAACATCTTGTGCTCAATCTTACCTGTATTACGATGCAATACCATCAAACGAGACTCATCCCTATATTTCATAGGATGTAGAGCGATCTTATCCTCGGGTAACTTAAATTTGAATTGTGATAATTTCATATCTATTCCTTATTACGTTAATTATTTTCTTCATCATTTTCTATTTCCTGTCCGTCAATCCACTCTTTAAAGTGTTCGGGGTTCAGGCAGTCTTCCAACCGGACGTCACCTACACGGGTGCGGATCAATCCTGTCAGATGGGCTCCGCTATGGAGTGCTTCGCCGATGTCGCGGGCCAGGGCACGGATATAAGTCCCTTTGCTGCATACGACACGGATTTGAATCATCGGTTCCGGATCATCCAGGCGACATTCCAGCAATTCAATCTCGTCGATAACAAGCTGTTTTGCTTTTAGTTCGACTTCTTCTCCTTTCCGGGCCAGTTCATAAGCACGCTTGCCGTCTACCATACAGGCAGAGAAGGCAGGGGGGACCTGATCGATGGCACCGATAAAGTGCGTCAGCACTTCTTCCACCAGTTCCCTTGTGATATGCTCGGTAGGGTAGGTGGCATCTATTTCATGTTCCAAATCGTATGACGGGGTAGTAGCGCCCAAGCGCAACGTTGCTACGTACTCCTTCGTATGATATTGAAACTCTTCTATTCGTTTGGTTGCCTTGCCTGTACATACAATCATCACCCCTGTTGCAAGAGGGTCCAGTGTTCCGGCATGCCCGACTTTTAGTTTTTTCACTCCGATCCGACGGCAAATATGATAGCGGGCGTGCCCTACTACTTTAAATGAAGTCCATCCGAAAGGTTTATTGAAAAACAGTACTTCTCCCTTTTTAAAATTCATCAGCCAATTTCTAAGTTGTATCCAAGCAGCAGCATTACCAGAATGGTCCCGCCAACAATAATTCTATACCAGCCAAACGCCTTAAAGCCATATTTCGTAACAAAGCTAATAAAGAACTTGATAGCCAGCAAAGCGACGATAAAAGCTACTACATTACCTATAATAAGTGCCGGCATATTGTTAACAAGAATCTCCGTACCACCATCCAGGAAGAGTTTCAACACCTTGTAACCGGTTGCCGCAAACATGGTTGGCACGGCAAGGAAGAATGAAAACTCGGCAGCATCCTTGCGAGTCAGCTTCTGGGCCATACCTCCGACAATGGTAGCCATCGAACGGGATACCCCCGGTATCATGGCAATGCACTGAAACAAACCGATATTGAATGCCTTTCTTTCTGTCAGCACCGTATCTTCGCTTCCTTTCGAAAAAATCTTATCGCAGAACAGCATGAATATACCACCAATCACCAACATCACTGCCACTATCGCTACACTCTCCAGCATCTCGTCTATCTTATCGCTGAACAGGAATCCCAAAATGGCAGCAGGAATAAAAGCAACCAGTAATTTCCAGTAGAAATCGAATTTATGCAGAAAACACTTCAAAGCGGAAGCTCCCGCAGGAGCCGGCGTATGGTTCAACCGGAAAAAACGCTTCCAATAAAGACAAACCACTGAAAGAATCGCGCCAAACTGGATAATAACAGTAAACGCTTTTACAAATTCAGTACTTTCTACTCCTAAAATGTTTTGCGTAATAATCATGTGTCCCGTAGAAGAAACCGGAAGAAACTCTGTCAATCCCTCTACAATAGCAATAATAATCGTCTCAAATGTCGTTAAATCCCCCATCTTTATTCTTCTGTTTTTTGTGTTTTAGGTTTGCGTAATACAGCGTAAATCATAGACAAGAAACCAAACAGGCAAACGACTGGCGCTACCTTGATTCTGCGTACACTGAAAATATCGGGTTCAAAAGAGGTTTCGGACGATGTAGGTCCCGTCATCAATAGAAAGCCGATAATAACAATCGCCATCCCTATCGCGAGCAAGATAAAGTTCACTTTATCAAAGGCAAATTTCTGCTTGTCAGACATAGTTTATTTAATTACAAATTACTAATTTCAATCATTCCCTTAATCTATCAGTCGGTTGTTACGGATGCTAATCACACGCAAACACAGGTTTGCCGTCAGCCATTCGCCATCCGCTAAATATAGTACAGGCTGTTTGCTTTCATTCTCAAGTATTTATTCATGGAGAAATAGGCGCATAGCCACGTTATTACAATTCCAAACGCCAATACGCTTGCACAGACTATCAACATGACTTCAGGCGTGATGACCTGAAGCAATTCCTGTTCGTACGTCACGGCCCAATAAGCGGTCCCCATCAATATGGAATCGGCAACGATGGCTGCCAATATCCCGCTCCATACATTCTTTCGAAGGAATGGCCCCCGGATGAATCCCCAGCTTGCTCCTACCAGCTTCATGGTGTGAATGAGGAAGCGTTTGGAGTAAATAGCCAGTCTTATGGTATTGTTTATCAAGGCAAAAGAGATAAAAGTAAGCACTACCGCCAAGGCAAGCAGTACCAGACTGATATTTCGTATGTTATCATTCACGGCGTCAATTAACTCCTTTCGATAGAGCACATCTTGTATGTTGGTGTTCTTTTTAATCATTTTCTCTATCTTCGCAATGCTGTCGGAGTTTGCATAGTCGGAATGGAGTTTGATTTCAATGGAAGCGGTAAAAGGGTTATAGCCCAAGAATTCTTCCGGATCGGTTCCCATTGCTTCCGTCTGTTCTTTCAGTGCTTGTTTTTTAGAGATATATTCGGATTGTTTCACGAAAGGTTCCTGATTCAGCTTCTTCTGAAGTTTCAGTATATCCGCTTCTTTCATGTCGTCACTGATAAGAACGGAGAAACTGATATTCTCGCGGAC
>NZ_DAWCXD010000230.1:0-4699 GCF_052357945.1 Bacteroides sp.
GACAAACTTAAAAGAATGAAAAAGGAGGAATAAGATATATGGAACTGGAAGAACTTAAAAAATCTTGGAATGCCCTGGATGAACACTTGAAAGACAAAGAGTTCATCAAAGAAGAAGAGCTTGAAAAGCTGATAAGGCATGCGGACAAAGGTATCCATGCCATTGCCAGACTGAACATCAAGCTTATTCTGATTTCTCTGCCGATACTGATCTTATTTTTAGCGGAGGTACTGTTGCACAACAGATTAAACCCGATCTATATCATTATCATTTTCGCATGGATTCCTGCCCTTTGCTGGGATATCGTCACCACCCGTTTCCTCCAACGGACACAAATAGACGAGATGCCTTTGGTAGAAGTAATCAGCCGCGTAAACCGTATCCATCGATGGACCATCAGGGAACGATTGATTGCTATTGCCTTTCTCCTGGTCCTGGCTATACTTTCATTTATCTACTGGCAAGTGTGGCAATATGGAATGGGGATGATCGCTTTCTTCATCCTGTTATGGGGCGGAGGACTGGGATTGATCTTATGGATTTACCGCAAGAAGTTCTTAAATCGTATCCACGAAATCAAAAAGAATTTAAGCGAACTGAACGAATTAATGTAAAAGAATCCAACCTGAATAATTCATACTAAGTAGTAAGGAGTGTGCTTACCCCACCACGGTAAGCACACTTTTTCCATTCACTTTCTTATGTACCTGCACCTGAACAGAAATCCGTTCACTCATCTCCTGCACATGAGAGATTACTCCTATTTTCCGCCCCTGCATCTGTAATTGTTCCAATGCTTCCATCGCTGTACGCAAACTTTCCGCATCCAAAGAGCCGAAACCTTCATCAATAAAAAGAGATTCAACTTTCAGATTATTACTTGACAAGGAAGACAAACCTAAAGCCAGTGCCAAAGAAATCAGGAACGATTCACCTCCTGAAAGAGAGTACACGGTCCGTATTTCATCACACATATCGCAATCTATTACCTGAAGCGCCAACGTATCGGGTACCTGTTGCAGCTTATAGCGTTTAGAGAGATAGGATAAATGTTTATTGGCATGAAGCAACAACAAATTCAAAGTATAACTTTGAGCAATCACTTTAAATTTCGCTCCATCCGCACTGCCAATCAGTTTATTCAATTTTGCCCAACGTTCGGCAACAGTTTGTTTCTCTGCCAGTTCCTTCGCAATCTGTTCCACAGTCAGTTTATTCTTTGCTTGTTGTAGCAGGCGGGCTTCCATAGTAGAAAGGGCACGTTCTATATTCAGGTTTTCTTCCTGTTGCTTCTTTATTATTTCGGGAAGCAGTTCGGGAGACTCTATCTTTTTATACTGTTCTTGCAACTCTCCTATAGCCAGTGCAATTTGCTTCATCTCTCCTTGCAAACCGGAAAGCCGGTTGTGTACCGCCTCTACTTCTTTACGTGCTTTCTCCAAAGCGAGATTCAGTTCTTTCTCTCTTTTTGCTACGGCAGCTTCCGCTTCATCCGCACTTTTTCCTTTCAATAGCTGCGAACGTTCCTGACGAAGCACATTCAGCGCTTTCTCTATCACTTCAAATCTCTTTAGTTCGGCCGAAGCAGCATTCTGTAAGATTACTAACTGTTCTTTGGCAGACGATACTTTCTGCATAGCCAAACGGCAGAGAGAAACATTTTCACGAAGAGCTTCACAATGTGCACGCATCTTTTTAATTTCTTCATCGCCGAGCTGCCATTCTGCGTAAAGATTACGATATTCCAAAATACATTTTGCCAGTTCCGCCAAACGACGTTGTATTTGCTCTTCGTTTCCGGCTTCAATCCCTGCTTTATATAATGCTGCCAACTGTTCCGCGATCTGTCCGTCCACCGTTTTTTGATGCGCCAAATCACGTTGCAGAGCAATGCTCCGGTTATTCATCTGCTGATAGTTGGTTGATGCTACATTATACTCCTGCTCTATACTCCGGAAAAGAGTATCTACCACCTCCTGTTCCTGATGATAAGGATGCGCTGTGCTACCGCAAACCGGACAAGCCTCCCCTTCCTGTAATTGCCGGCGCAATGCTTTCACGTCTTTTCCCACTGCCATACGTGCATTTTCGTAAAGACGTTGAGTAACTTTCAATGCGGTTTCTTGCTCCGTCAATTGTTTCAGACAATTGGCCACTTCTTTCTCCAGTCTTTCTATTTCCGTCTTTGCTTTCGTCTGCGTTTCCGTTAATTGCCGGATATTCTGCTGACGAGTCAACTCTTTTTGCAACTTCACCTGTTCTTCGGCCAATAACGGATATCCGAAAGAATTTAAGCGCAACAAACGTTCCTCATTCGTACTGGTAGCGGCAGCCAGTTTGTTTTCTTCTTGCCGTAGAATCTCTTCCACCTGTTCAAGTTGCAGTGCTTCTTCTATCCCTACATGGCTTAATAAGCGGTTCAGAGAAGAATAAGACACCTGTAATTGTTCCGCAGCCACTCGCATTTTTTGTTCCTGCTCCGCCACCTGCCTGTTAGCCGCTTGTAAAATCTGCTGCGACTGTATATAGCTGCTTTGTTGAGACTGTATCTGTACATCCAATTGACGTGCTTTCTTCAAGTCTGGCTGTATGGCCTCCCATTGTGCCTTAAAATGCACCAATCCTTCCTCTTGGGAAGCCAATGCACCCTGCAGAACTTTCTCCCTAGCCTGTTCCTCCTGTTCTTCCTGCTGCTTTTTCTTACAAAGTTCTTCCTGTATTTTTAATGAACGAACCACATTCAGTTGTTCATTCTGTTCTTCCAGCAGTTTAATCCCTGCCGCACGCTTTTCAGTCGATAGTTCTTTCTCTTTTTGCAGAGCAAGCAGCTCTTCTTCCGGCATCAATTCGATCACATTCATTCGATTCTGAATCAAGGTCACCTCCTCTTGTGCCGCCTTATTCCGGGCATAGACCTCTTGAGAAATCCGGGAATACACGCCGGTTCCTGTCAACTTCTCCAGTAATTCTGCTTTTGCCGCCCCTTTTGATTTCAGAAATGTAGCAAAATCATTTTGTGCCAATAATACTGTACGGGTGAACTGTTCATACGTCAGGCCAACCAACTCCACCAACTGAATCAACAACTCTTTCTTGGTACCTTGAAATTCTTTCTCCGTATCCAGTTCTTTCACTTCCAGCGTTTGTGGCTGCAAAGAACCGTTTATCTTGTTTCTTGTCCGCCTCACCGACCAACGAGAACGGTAACGCCGTCCGTCAATACCTAAAAAATCGACTTCCGCATAACCATCACTTGTCCCCCGGCGCAGCAAATTTCTAACATCAGACTGATTAATCTGATTGTCTCCCACATCTGCCAGGTTCACATTTTCCACTGAAGTAGCAAAGCGGGGAGCCTTATCATACAATGCCAGGCATAAGGCATCTAATAAAGTAGACTTACCTGCACCGGTAGGTCCTGAAATGGCAAAGATACCTGCAGAATGTAATGGTTCTGCCATAAAATCCACTTCTACCGTTCCTTCTATCGAGGTCAGATTCTTCAATCGTATAGCTAGTATTTTCATTCTTCTTCCTCCTCTTCTTTACGGGTAGCAGCCAAATAGGCCTCTTCAAACAAACCTGTCAGTTCTACAGGCATTTCCACCTGATAAATCTTCTCAAAGGCAGACTGTGCAATCTGCAAGGGAGACATTTCCTGCAACCCCCTCTTCCAGTTTTCATTTTCTTTCGTCGTATTTCCAGTTTCAGTGCGATAGGTAGAAACAATACGCGCCAACCGATAGTTTTTATCTGCCAGTGCATCTTCAATCTCCTGCCGAAGCATGGGTTCCGGTTCCTCCAACAATACCTTTACTTCCAGATATGGGGCTACGGCTTCTGTCTCGGGTAGTTCCTTCAAGGCTTCCAAGACGGCTTCCGGTGAAACAGGTTCTCCGTTCGGGACACTCAACAAAGGTATTAATTTCGGGCATTCCAACCGTTCAATGTCCACCGCACAACCTCCGTCGAAAGTCACCATCACGACTCCATGATGATAATGTTTCTCGGCAAAAGACATCGGAATGGGACTTCCGGCATACCGCACATTCTCTCTTCCGGACACTCGCTGCGCTTTATGTATATGTCCCAATGCCGTATAAGCTATCTGTTCGGAAAAAGTTTCCGGAGATACGCACTCCAGCCCACCAATCACGGTACGCTCGCTATAATCCTTCTCTGCAATTTCCGATCCTGTAGCCTGCAAATGACCGATGGCAAGAATCGCCTGATTCTCCGTCCTTCGCTTCCATAGCCTTTGCAAAAGTTGTGCATAAAGTTCGCGAACTCCCTCCGCATACGGATTGCCTTCCGTTTGCACGGCCGGATAATCTCCCTGACGCAGAAAAGGAACTGCCATGCAAAGCAATTCCACTTCCCCTTTCCGGTTCTTCAGTTCCACAGTCAAATGGTCATAATCGATTTCTCCGCCTTCGAGCTTGCGAACTACCCCTCTGACTTCCGTCCGCATAGCTTGCAACAGAGGCAAAGGAGCCTCCAGGCGTGCTGCCGAATCATGGTTGCCGGCAACAATGACAATCTGCAAATACGGATTCTCTGCTGTCACCCGATAAATAAACTGATAATACATGCTTTGGGATGCAGCGGAAGGGTTGGAAACATCAAAAACATCTCCGGCTATAATCAATGCATCAATCTCTTTCTGACGAATTTCTTCTGCCAGCCAATTCAGGAATAC
>NZ_DAWCXD010000231.1:0-4597 GCF_052357945.1 Bacteroides sp.
TGGTTCTGATGCCGCTTAGTAAATGGTTTCTTTCTAAAAAAGGACAGAAAGATGATAATAAACGTTCGGGCAAGTCATTGAAACAGTTGGTTAATGAATATGGACTTTCCAGTAATTTGTTTCGTTTACAGGTGATAAAAGATTCAAGGCTTTTGGGGAAGACAATAATCGATCTGGATATTCGTCGTAAATATGGTCTGAATATTATGGAAGTTCGTCGTGGTGATGCATCGCAACATCGTTTTCTGAAAACGATTACTCAAAAGTTTGCTGCACCGGACACGATGTTAGAAGTAGAGGATATTTTGTATGTGACTGGAGACTTTGATAAGGTGCAACTCTTTGCGGAAGATTACCTGTTGGAGATCTTGGGCGACCATGCAACGGAAGAAACAAAAAGTACGACTAATTCGCTTGATTTTTATGATATCGGTATTGCTGAAATAGTATTGATGCCATCTTCTAATTTGATAAACCAGACAATTAAAGCAGCTGGTTTCCGTGATAAGTTTAATGTGAACGTATTGGGGGTTCGTCGTAAAAAGGAATATTTATTGCAAGATTTGGGGAATGAGCGTATTCATAGTGGTGACGTGCTTTTGGTGCAAGGAACATGGAATAATATAGCCCGTCTTAGTAAGGAAGATGCTGATTGGGTTGTTTTGGGGCAACCTTTGGCGGAAGCGGCTAAAGTTACGTTAGATTATAAAGCTCCGGTAGCAGCTGCTATTATGCTGTTAATGGTCGCAATGATGGTTTTTGATTTCATTCCGGTAGCTCCGGTTACAGCTGTTATGATAGCGGGTATATTGATGGTGCTTACGGGATGTTTCCGCAATGTGGAAGCGGCTTATAAAACGATCAACTGGGAAAGTATTGTATTGATCGCTGCCATGCTTCCTATGTCTCTGGCATTGGAGAAAACGGGAGCTTCGGAATATATTTCCAATACATTGGTGAACGGTTTGGGATCATACGGACCAGTTGCATTGATGGCAGGTATTTATTTTACGACTTCGTTGATGACGATGTTTATTAGTAATACGGCTACCGCTGTTTTGCTTGCTCCGATTGCATTGCAAAGTGCCATACAGATTGGAGTCAGTCCGGTTCCTTTCTTGTTTGCCGTGACGGTAGGTGCAAGTATGTGTTTTGCTTCTCCGTTCTCTACACCGCCTAATGCCTTGGTGATGCCTGCCGGACAATATACTTTTATGGATTATGTAAAAGTAGGATTACCGTTGCAGATTATTATGGGAATCGTGATGATTTTTGTATTGCCATTGATTTTCCCCTTTTAGTCTTTGATTTTTATCTTGTCAATGGGGGAGATGAAAGAAATAGAGATTTGTAGCGCTGAATCTTTGTCTTTTTATGAAGAGTTGCATATTTCCATGCAACTCTTTTTTTGCTGTATACTATTGAATAAATAGTATTAAATTTTTTATATTCAACGATATAACTAACTGTCTTCTAATATAAATAATTAGAGTGAGGCGCTTTAAAAGATGTTAACTGTAAATCGGAAAATGCAATGTAATCTGTATAATGTTTATAAATACAATTATCTTTGTGCGTTCATTGCTGATTATTGATTAGTAGTGATTTATGTTTTTCGCAAATAAAACAAACTAAAGCATTAAAAGATTATGAAACAGAACATTGCAAAAGTCTTCACTTTCTCGTTGTTGGCGTCCTCCATCAGTTTTATCAGTTGTGTTGATAATGAGAAAAATCTGTTTGATGCAGATCAGCTGAAGCAAATTTACGAAGAAACTTTTCCTGTAAAAAACATCGATCCTAATGGTGATTGGACAGTGTCACGAAGTGTGACAGCGCATGTATCAGTTAATGGAGATCAGGGAGTAGATTATAAGATACAAATATTTGATGCCGATCCATTAAGTCCGGGAAGTACAGCAAAACTCTTAGCGGAAGGAACTGTCAATCAAAGTACGACTTTGAATGTGGTGATGGATTGTGCAACAGCGCTTGATAAGGTGTTTGTTGCACGCATAGATGAGCACAAACGCTATCTGGTTCAACCGGCAGCGATTGAAAATGGCACAGTGACAGCGCATTTTGGAGACAAAGGTACGCCAACACGTTCTATGTCACGAGCTGTGGCGACTAGTATACCTGTTATGGAGGCTCCTTATACAACAGAGTTTATTAGTGCTAAAAAAATGACGGCTACTGAAGTTAAAAACGGTTGGGATTTGGGGGCAGGTTTCGGATGGTTTGAGTATGCTAATTTGCCTGTATTCAAGGAACAAGAACGTTGGTTTAAGATTCCGAATGGTACTTTTAATGGTGGATTTACCACTTCTGGTGTCAGTGGTGGAGCCCAAGCTGTGAAAGTAATTGTTTCTCAAGGAAGCACATGGGTTATAGAAAATAGTAATCAATTTTCTAATATCACAGAAATTATAGTTGAGAATGGTGGAAAGATAGAGGTCGCTAAAAATGGGAGCCTGGTATTAACTCAAGCTTCTTATATAACTGTGATGCAGGGAGGAAGTATTGTAGGCGACAGAGGTATTCAGATAACAAATAGTTCGGCCGGGCGTACGAACTATAATGCCGGTACGATTGATTGTGACTTTTTGAAAATTGATGGAGGTGGAAGTGGAGTTGATTTTGTGAATTATGGAACACTTAAACTGAATTCTTATAATGCTTCTACCAATGGTACCACATTGATAAATCATGGAACGATTGAAGTTGAAAATATAGATGGTAACAACAATACTAATATTAAAAACGGTTGTTATCTGAAGGCAGGAAAATTACAGTTTGGTACACTTGTTATGGGAAATACTTCCGAAGCTATTTGCAAAGAATTGACGGGTAATGGAAATGATAATAATATCGTGATGGAAGCACAATCGATGTTGACTTGTACGGGCAAAGCTAATTTATACAGAACAGTTACCGGTCCGACACAAGGAACTGCCTTATTAAGAATTCACACAATAGACAATACTTCCGGTTTGGCTTATTCTAATTCAAAAGTAGCGAATAATATTATTTGTGAAATAACGGATCAAACATCTAATGGTAAAAATCAATGGGAATGGAGTTCTTTTGATTGGCTGACAAATAAAGGATTGCAGCAAGGTGCTACCTATTGTAACCCGGGTAAAGCAGAATTTATACTTCCTGCTGACGGTGACTGTATTAAAGAAGGATATAACTCTGATGAAGAACCGGATGATGTAGAGATCCGATATGCGATTTATTCTTATGCTTTCGAAGATAACTATCCGAAAGCAGGAGATTACGATTTCAATGATATTGTGCTGAATGTAACTTTGCCTGCAGCTGGTAATGACGTGAAAGAACTGAAATATAAAATCGACCTTCGGGCGGTTGGTGCCGTGAAACAATTAGGTGCTGGTTTGAGAATACGAGGAATAGACAAAAATAATGTAGAAGAGGTAAATTTTGGTGCAGGTGCCGCTCAACGTACCGGCTCATTAAATTCCGGGATATTTGAAAATGCATCTTATGAAACGAATGGTAATGAACTTGTGATTCCTTTATTTGGAGACGCACATTATATATATGGATATACAGGAGCACAACGTCCCATGTTGAATACAGGGAATGCTAGTACCCCTCTGACCGATATATACACTCTTGAAGTGAACGTCAAACTTAAGAATGCAATATCTGTCCCTAGTGTGACAGATGGTTTAGACTTCTTCATTGCTTATCAGGGGATGGGGCAAAAGAGAACGGAAATCCATTTGACTCATTTTAATTCGTCTACGGCGAATGGGCAATTGGCAGATAATGAAGTGCTCGAAGTAATCAAGGCAGTTAATAATACTTGGGCTCTTTGCGTTCCTGATAAATTTGCTTATCCAACAGAAACAACAGTGATAACGAATGCATATTCTAAATTTGCAGATTGGGCACACGATCAGAGCTCAACCACAGATTGGTATAAGACTGTTAGTAGTGACAAGGTGATTCAGTACTAAACTTTTCGTCATCTCTATACTTTTTACATAAAGTTTTAGAATCCCTGATTATACTGACGATTGTTTGTGTAATCAGGGATTTTGCTATCTCACATGTTTTGTTATTTCTCTTTGTTAGCAAGCAAAAACCTTTAAAATGCTGAAAATTTTGCTTGTTTTGTACAAAAACACCGTGTTTTTATCGGAAAAGCATCGTTATATTTGTGAAAAACATAAGGATAAAGTAAGCAAAAGATGCGGATAATGTCACCAAAAGCTATGGATAGAGTAAGCAAACCATTGGGATAGTGTCGCTATGTCGTAAATATTGTTAGTATTTTCTACTTTCCTTCCATTGACTTTTCTATTTCGGTCTTTGATAATGATAAATAGAAAAGAATAAAAGGGAACTTTATTGGTATAGATAATCTCTCTTTTGGTGGTAAATGTTTTGATGATGTATCAAAAAGTGTATATATCGTGCCTGATTATAGAATAACGATTTGAGCAAATTCCTCTACAGTGGCAGAAACTCTTTATTCCAATAAAAGGGAGGAAAGAAACGATTCCTGGTAGATTAAGAATTACAAAGTGTCAATGGTGACTTTTTGTAAACTATAGTTTCTATA
>NZ_DAWCXD010000232.1:0-4588 GCF_052357945.1 Bacteroides sp.
CATCCGATCAACAAAGGAACACCCATCAATCCCCAGTTCTGTACCCAGAAAATCAATGCGTATGCGGTACCCAACTGTTTTTCCGGAATAATCTTCGGAACAGACGGCCACATAGCTGAAGGCACCAACGAGAAGGCAAATCCCAATATAATCATGATGATAGTAGCAAACCACCATATATTCAGTATAGGCAGAGCAAACATCGTATGCACAAAAATAAGCATCACTGATCCGATTATCATCAATGTGGCTCCCTTACCAATACGGTCATAAAGCGAGCCGAACAACGGAGTCAGGATAATCGCACCAATCGGCAACAATCCGGGAATCGTTCCCGCCAACTTCGGATCTACGTTATACTTCTGCACCATCAAATCGGCAGCATACTTGATAAAGGGGAATACAGCCGAGTAGAACAATACACATAGTAATGCAATCAGCCAGAATCCTTTATTGGTAATGATATACACAATATCTTTCATACGGAACGGTTCTTCCGGCTCCAATCCTTCTGCATCCAAAGAAGCATCCAACTTCTTATCATAGAAAGTATAAAGGAAGAAAGCAATCGTACCCACGCACAACATAATCAGACAAAACAAAATCGGAGCAGGAATATTGGTATGGAATGTGCCACTCTCATCCGTAGATCCGAAAAAGTCGGCCAAAGGAACCGTAAGCACCATTGCCAGAGTTGTTCCGATACGTGCCGTAGCCATTTCAAGTCCCATAGCCAACGCCATTTCCTTACCCTTGAACCATTTCACGATAATTTTGGAAACTGTGATACCGGCAATTTCCACACCTACACCGAAGATAGCATACCCCAATGCAGCCAGGGTTACCTGTGTTTTGAATCCGAAGAGCATGGCACCTTCCGGAAAAGTAGTAGAAATCGCATAGTATTTCAATCCACAACCAAACACCATCAATAAGCAAGCTCCCATTCCGGTGAAACGAACCCCCATCTTATCCAAAATGATACCACCGAAGATCAGCATCAACAGGAATACATTAAACCATCCGTAAGCACTTGTGAAGAAACCATAATCAAGACTGTCCCATAGTAGTTCTTTCTCAAGCATGGGTTTTAGAGGAGACATTACGTCGGTGAGGAAATAGCCGCATAGCATAGTAAATGCGACCAATGCTAGAACACTCCATCGGAGTACGGCGGAGTCATTCAATTTCTGTTTCAAATGTTCTGTCATTGTTATATTTAAAAATAGTAGTTAATAATCTTCATACGACCAACAAAGGTAGTTAAATCTCGTTTGTTTCTATCAAAAAGAGATTGTTTTTACAAGAAAAAGTTAAGTGCGGATTACACTGACCACGCGGAAGATTGAAAATCCGTGTAATCTGCGTAATCCGCACTTAAATATCAAAGAAATGCAGCATCCGTCTGCACCTTCCCATTAATGGTTTTACCCCAAAGTCTTACCTGACGACGGAGTGAATTACTCTGCTGCAGGAGCAGGAGTTTCAGTAGCCGGTGCCGGAGTTTCTGTAGCAGGTGCATTGGTAGCAGGAGCTTCAGTTTGCGGCGCAACCGTACCTGCGGGTAAGTTATACGGGTTAGTCTGTTGTTCTTTCTGTGCCTGTTCCAACACTGCATCTTTAACAACCGCAGAACGAGGAACCACATAAGCAGTAGCAATGCTCATTACCACCATGAAGATAGCTAAGCCCCATGTTGCTTTTTCCAGAAAATCTGTAGTCTTGCGCACGCCCATAATGGCGTTAGATGAAGAGAAACCAGAAGCAAGTCCGCCTCCTTTTGAGTTCTGAATCAGCACGATGAAACACATCAACAAGGCTGCAATAACCATTAAGATAACGAATAATAAGTACATTTTTAGTTATTTTGAATTAGCGTTAATAATCAATTTCTCCAAAAATCTGATTTGGTCTGCAAAGTAAGCATTTTTTTTTGGATATTTCAAGCTTAATTTTTTAATTATTTCAAGAGCTTTTGAATATCGTTGCTGTTTAACATAGATTTTTGCCAAAGTTTCCGTAAAACAGCTGTCATCTTCCTCTTCTTCCTTCATCGTTTCTTCTTCGGTAAGTTCGTCCGAAGAGGTTGGCGAAGATGGCATTTCTTCTCTTAAAGGTTTCTTGCAGAGGGGAGAGTCGCTCTCGCTCTTTTCTATAAAGTCGTCAATCAGTTCGTAGCCTTTGAGTTTGGGCGTTTCTTCGGCCGGCTGTTCCGTGGCCGGAGTCTCCTCCAAAAGATAAGAGGTGTAATCCATCGAATAGTCGAAGCTGGTGCGGGCAGTCACCTCTTCGGGTACTGTGGACAAGAAAGCGTCGATCAATGCTAATGTGCGGTCTACGGACGGTTCGTCTTTCAGCACCTCCGTAAGAGGTACTCCCTTTTTCCGTGCCTGCACATCATAGCGGTCACCTTCAATCAACCGGAACAACTGCCGTCTGTCTGCAATGTAAAGAACTGCTTTCCGCAGTTCTCCACCGAAACTAATATCATGGAGAATATACAGATTCTTCAGATACAGCAGACGAAGTGACTGAAAATACGGATACCTCGCAAGAAGATTGCGCAGTTCGTACAAAGTATCCTTATTCAGCGTCTCGGGATGCTGAATCCATTGTTGAAAGTTAACAGAAGTCATTTATATTACCAGTTTGCTACAGTTGCATTAAAAATTTGGTCGGTGATCTCTTTAGACATTTCAGCAATCAATCCGTCCTGTACGGCAGTCAGCAACTGGGTAGAGTCGTAGGTACGGAACGCAGAAAACTGTTGTTCAAAGTCTTCGGCATGATTGGTGTTGTTGACAAAACGCACATTGACGGTGATAGTCAACTTCGTCTCCGAAGAATAACCGTCGGCAGATACTGCCTGATTGTACTGATTGTAACCTGTGATTTCTCCGTCAATCTGCAAGTCGGCATTTTGACTCGGCTTGAGCAGTTGCAGACGGGTCTGCCGGATGAAGATATCTTTCAAGTCCTCATTAAACTTGGTTGCCAACGGAGCATACACATACTCCGACTTGATCGGGAAGTCGGCTATCGAAATGGTCTTTACCTTATCATAATTGATAGACGATCCGTTAAACTTATAGGAAACAGTGCACGCAATGACTACCAACGGCAAGCCGAACAGTAACAAAGGGCGTATTATTTTCTTAATCCAATTCATATTCTTTTATTTTTCTATAAAGTGTACGCTCGGAAATATTCAAGTCCTTGGCCGCACTCTTCCGCTTTCCATGATGCCTCTCAAGTGCTTTGCGTATCATTTCTTTCTCCACTTCGTCCAGTGACAAAGGAGATTCTTCTACATATTCTTCCGTGTCTTGTATGTCATCATCATCCTTGCAAACCGTGGGCTGCATGGTGTGAATGATAGCAGGTACCGAAGGTTGATGCGCCGTCACTACCGGAGTAGTAACCACCGTTCCCATTTGTCCTACCTGCCCCACCTGTCCGGCACGTTCCGCCATCAGATTGTGCACCATCTTCTTCAGCTCCGCCACTTCCTGGCGCATATCGAACAGAACAGAATAAAGAATCTCCCGTTCGCTCTCAAAACCTTTACTCTCACGCGTTCCCATCAGCGCGGGAAGACGTTGCGTATTTTGTGCAGGAAGATAATTCTGCAAGATAGCAGCAGAGATCTCCCTATTGGTTTCAATGATAGATATTTGCTCGGTGATGTTCTTCAACTGACGCACGTTTCCGGGCCACGGGTAAGCCAACAACTCTTTCTTCGCATCCTCCGTCAACTGAATAGCAGGCATCCGGTATTTCTCTGCAAAGTCTGCGGAAAACTTACGGAACAACAGGAGCACATCGTCACCACGTTCACGCAAAGGCGGTATCTGGATAGGCACCGTATTCAACCGGTAATATAAATCTTCACGGAAACGTCCTTCTGCAATCGCTTGTGTAAGATTGACGTTGGTAGCTGCCACCACACGCACATCCGTTTTTTGCACTTTGGACGAACCTACTTTCATAAACTCGCCACTCTCCAGTACACGGAGCAAACGTGCCTGGGTAGACATCGGCAACTCCCCTACTTCATCAAGAAAAATAGTACCACCGTCAGCTTCGCCAAAGTACCCTTTCCGTTCGCCAATCGCACCGGTAAACGCACCTTTCTCATGTCCGAACAGTTCGGAATCAATCGTACCTTCCGGAATAGCGCCACAGTTGACAGCAATATACTGCCCGTGCTTCCTCCGGCTATATTGATGAATAATCTGCGGAAAACTTTCTTTTCCGACTCCACTTTCTCCGGTAATCAGCACAGACAAATCGGTAGGAGCTACCTGAATGGCAACATCTATGGCGCGCGACAATGCTTCAGTATTTCCAATAATACCGAAACGCTGTTTCACTTGTTGTATCTCTGCTCTCGTCATCACTCGTTTTTAATCTTCGTCTACTGTATCCAGCTTCAGTTTATCACTATCGTCACGTTTCTCGTAATACTGTTTACGCAACGGATTGGCACGAGCCACTTTTTCCCGCTGACGATTACGGAACACATCGATGGCAACATAGATTGCCTGACGGAAAGAATCTTCACAAGCCACTCCCTTACCTGCAATAT
>NZ_DAWCXD010000233.1:0-4433 GCF_052357945.1 Bacteroides sp.
GTCTGTATTGTCTTTGTGTTGTTATGGCTATTAAATGAAGTACAAAATTCTAACTTATGAGCAGACTTTTAATAAATAAAAAGTTAATGGATAAATGTAGTGGTAGTCTAAGATGAGAAATGGACTAATCTGAAAAAATGAATATTTTTCCTCTCTCTCTTTTCATTTATCCATGTAATTTCTTTTATGACATAAAAACTAGCAGCATTTTAAGATATTAAGAATCAAATAGATTGAATAATTACTCTTATTGAATGAATTCGACGTAAATAAAGCCTTCTGGAATGATTTATCTATTTTTTTATGCTATTTTGCAGAGAAATGTTATTGTGTGATAGCTTAAGGTAATAAGGAAAGTAGATGTTAGAACTCCATTCAGGAGTCCATAGTGTGGTTTATTTTAAACCAATAAGTAGTTTCTTTTAAAGGTAGGAGATGTTCCTTTTAAACCAACGACTTGTTTCATTATATCAAAACATCTTTTCGATAGTAGGGAAAAGTACATATTTATAAAAAATATGCTATATATATTCAATAAAAGGAATATATATGATGTAAATGTGACTTTCTTTTTTCTATTTAGCAACTCAATAGAATCTTAATTCTTCTGCATATATGAAAAATAGAACATAATTTGAAATAACTAAGATGAAATATTTCAATCTTTACCTAGCAAGTTTAGCTCGAAGTTCTTTTAGTCTTTTTGCAGCCTGTAGATTATCAACCTTTATATATCTCATGAATGCAGATGGACTCTTATGCCCGGATATGCGCATAAGTTCTCCGGCAGGAAAGCCGGATAAATACATATTTGTGCAAAACGATCGTCGGCAAGTATGAGAAGAGATCATCTCCCATTTTTCATAGACTCTCTTTTCCCGTTCCTTTCCTTTTTTGCGAACAACTTCGATTTTTTGTTTTAGTTTTGCCCTTCGCCCTAATTCTTTAACCCTTTCGTTGAATATATATCTAGGAATTTTAGGTAAATCATAGTTGTACTTCTTGAGTATTTCCGGTACATAATCGATCATAGGGATTATGACAGCTTTATGCACTTTTCTCTGTTTGAGATTTATAATTTCATTATCTAAGTCAATATGTTCGGGACTTAATGTCGAGAGATCACTATATCGTAGTCCTGTAAAACACCCAGTAATAAAAACATCTCTAATCTCTTCCAATTGCTTATCATCTGACAAGTCTAACTCGTGTATTGTTGAAAGTTCCTTTTCACTTAAATAAATAGCATCAGTTTCTTCTTCTACGACCTTAAAATGCTTCAAGTCAATTGGAGGAATAACTCCTTTATCTATTTGATAATTAACAAATCCCTTTAACAAACGTATAATTTTTCCTGCAGAATTAGTGAGCAAACCAACACTCCCATCGGGCTTTATAACCTTATAAAATAAATAGTCCATGAATTCATTGTAAAATATAAGATTCAGGTTATGGAAAGTAATTGGTTGCGATGAATGTTCTTTGAAAGCGGCCAGATGTTTGCGAAGTGTTCGGTAGTCTTTTATTTGATCTGCAGAAACAACTGGAGCTTTTTCTGTAATATATCTTTCTAATGCGTCAAAGATGTCTACTCGATTAGGACGTAATTCATATTCTCTATTCTTTTTTAGTTCAAGTAAAACAAAATCTACGGTTGGACTTATTCCGTTTATCTTAGCATATGTAAGAATTTCTCCAAGCTTGGACGTTATTCTAATCAGGCAGGCATCAATCTCGTCATAGTTTGGACAAGCGCGCTTAATCCATCTCTTTTTAGAATCCCAGTGTTCCGGTTTAATACTGTATCCAGTAGAGATGAGCGTACGCTTAGTTCGATTGTAGTTATATCGAACATAAAGGACAGTAGTCCCCTCTCGAGTGACGTACTTAGGTTTAATATATGGAGTATATTTTGCGATAGTAAAATCTGTATTGCTTTCGTATTGCAAAGTTACAAAAGCTATCCGAAATGAGCAATATCTCATCGTTAAAAGCTAGAACCTCCAAAAACATTGTACTATCTTAAAAAAAAGTGGATAAATATTGCTCAAAAAGGAAAAAAACTACTCAAAGCACACTGTAAGAGACTTATTTTGCACTTTAAAAACATTCGAAACATGAAAAAAGAATAGATTTTGTCCTTTCTTGAACACAGATTTTCCTAATATTTAGCATTAATTCCATTATTTTGTAGCGTTACAAATAAAATGCTATGGGAACCAGATGGATTTGTATGACTCCTAGGTCTTGCCTGACATACACAATTCTATATAAACTTTTCCACTAGCATTAATCAATATTCGACAGTACTGATTTTAATATATTATTTAGGTATAGCGATAAGAAAGGTAAGATTGCATTTAAGAGGTAATAGTAAGAAGGTAAAAAGAAAAATAAAAAACGTAGGGTTTGTTTTTCTTTATAGGTAAACAAGATTGTAGATGGGTAACCTTAAAATTGTAGATTAATTAGAAAATATTTATGAAGAAACTACTAACAGTTATGGCCTTTTCGGTCGGTTTATTCGCAAATGCTCAAACCGGCAACTTATTTAAACCAGTAAAAGAGGTAGCGCTACGTACTCCATCGGTACCTATCGTTGTTTCAGATCCCCACTTTTCTATCTGGTCTCCTTATGATAAATTAATGGAAGGAAGTACAGAACACTGGACTACAGCTAAGAAGCCATTAGTAGGGGCTTTACGCGTAGATGGTAAAGTGTATCGTTTCCTGGGTAAAGATCAAGTAGCTCTAATACCTATTGCTCCCATGACAAATGTGGAACGTTGGGAGGCTGCATATACTAATAGTCAACCAGCAAATGGATGGCAAGAATTCCAGTTTGATGATAGTAGTTGGAAAAAAGGTAAAGCAGCTTTCGGTAGCCGAGATATGCCGCGTGTTCGCACAGAATGGAAAGGAGATAATACGGATATTTATATCCGACGTACATTTGAAATAAATGATTTGGATTTAACAGAGAATATTTTTCTTATTTATTCTCATGACGATGTATTCGAATTATATTTAAATGGAGAAAAACTGGTTGCTACAGATCTCGTATGGAAGAATAATGTAAACCTAAAACTTTCAGATGAAGCCAAGAAAAAACTTCGTAATGGCAAAAATGTGATTGCAGCACATTGTCATAACACGACAGGAGGCTCTTATGTGGATTTTGGTTTATATCGTGAAAAGAAAAATGCAGTAACATTTGAGAATGAGGCTATACAGAAATCGGTAGATGTACTAGCCACTTCCAGTTACTATACATTCACCTGCGGACCTGTTGAATTAGATGTTGTATTTACAGCACCTCAATTGATAGATGACTTGGATTTGTTGTCAACTCCGATTAACTACATCTCCTATCGCGTGCGTCCTCTTGATAAAAAAGAGCATGATGTACAATTCTATATAGAAACGACTCCGGTATTAGCAGTGAACGAGACTACCCAGCCTACTATTGCACGTACATTATCGAAAAATGGTATTAGTTATGTAGAAGCTGGCACCATCAACCAGCCGATATGTGATCGTAAAGGTGATTTGATTTGTGCTGACTGGGGATATGTATATCTTGGTAGTGTAAATGGAGCAGGAAAATCTATAAGTTTGGGCGACTATAGCGGAATGAAGGAAGCTTTTGTTAAAAATGGAACTTTAGCTTCAAGTAAAACCAAATGGATTACTCGTCGGGAAGAAAATACTCCTGCAATGGCTTATGTACATAATTTTGGAACTGTTACCAAAGATGGTAAAGATGGTTTCTTGATGATCGGTTATGATGACATTTATTCCATTGAATATATGTATGAGAAACGTATGGGATATTGGAAGCATGATGGTAAAGTAACGATTTTTGATGCTTTCGAAAAACTAAGAGACAACTATCAATCCATCATGGAGCGTTGTCGTGCACTTGATGAGCTTATTTATAGCGATGCAGAAAAAGCTGGTGGTAAAAAATATGCAGAAATCTGTTCTGCAGCCTATCGTCAAGTTATTTCTGCTCACAAACTATTTACAGACAAAGAAGGCAATCTGATGTGGTTCTCTAAAGAGAATAACAGTAATGGTTGTATCAATACAGTCGACCTGACCTATCCGTCTGCTCCCCTGTTTTTGGTCTATAATCCTGATTTACAAAAGGCAATGATGACTAGTATCTTTGAATATAGTGCTAGCGGTCGCTGGGATAAACCTTTCGCAGCACATGATTTAGGTACTTATCCAATAGCTAACGGACAAGTTTATGGTGGTGACATGCCGATTGAAGAAAGTGGTAACATGGTGATTCTAACTGCAGCTATTTCGAAACTTGAAGGTAATGCAGATTATGCTAAGAAATATTGGGACATTCTAACGACATGGACTAATTATTTAGTAGAGTATGGACAGGACCCGGAAAACCAACTTTGCACGGATGACTT
>NZ_DAWCXD010000234.1:0-4378 GCF_052357945.1 Bacteroides sp.
ACTAAGAGTCCGGTAATCGATCAGCAGCCTAATCGATAAAAGATAAGTGATATAAAAAAAATAATTAAGAAACATAGAATATGAAAAAGATAACATTTTGTACTTTATTATGTGCACTGTTCACTTTCGGTTCCTGTGATATGTTCAGCGTTGACAATTACGACGAACCGGCGGAAACATTGCAAGGTGAAGTGATAGATATAGCTACAGGAGAAAGAATACTGACCGACCAAGGTAGTGAAGGTATTCGCATACGCTTGACCGAACTTAGTTGGGGCGATAACGTCCAGCATAACCCTGACTTTTATTGTATGCCTGACGGTACATTCCAGAATACAAAATTATTCAAAGGCACTTACAATATTCGTATTGACGGTCCATTCATCCCCTTATTGCGGGAAGACGGCTATGGAGTACCTTTAGCCGACGAAACTATAGAGAAAGAAATATCAGGCGTAACAAAAGTCCGTTTTGAAGTAGAACCTTTCTTAAAAGTAGTTCTCGTAGGTGAGCCAACAATCAGCAATGGTAAAATTACAGCAAAAGTAAAAGTGACGAGAGGTGTCAGCAAAGAAATTTTCAAAGAAAAGATAGAACCTCTAGGGAAATACAATGACAGCTTCGTGAATATGACTGATATACAACTATTTGTAAGTTATTCTTCAACTGTGGGGTATAGAGCAAGAGACGATCGTTGGTCTAACAAAATAGAATATACGGGAACAGACTTTGAACCTCTTTTTGGAACAGAAGTTACCATTAAATCCAATGGTACAATACCTTCAGGACGGACAGTATTTATACGAGCTGCCGCCCGTATAAACTACGAAACAGAAAGTGTCCGCCGCTGGAATTACAGTGAACCAATGGAAGTATTGATTCCGTAATTACTGACGTATAATTTAGATTAAAACAATCCTATTTTGAAAAGAGGTTATCCTCTTATTCTTACGAGGATAACCTCTTTCATAAGTTTTATATATAAAAATTAGTTATGAATAAAAATAAAATAGTAATCGTTTTCAGCTGGATGCTGATGGCTATGTTATTCGGGTGTTCCGATTCAGATGCCAATGACAACAACAATTCCGGTGATCAAGGATTCACATACAATGATGTAATTACAGCTTACGATTCATTCAATGAAAACTTGTTCCAAGATTCCCGCAAAGTCTATCGCAGAGATGCAGGAGGCGGAACATCAGACATTGCCGTAGGTTGGACACAAGCCACGATGTTTGATATGATAATGAATGCCTATAAACTCACAGGCGATAAAAAATATCTGGATCTGATGGAACAACATTTCGAAGGATGCTCTAGCGAGTTTACATTCGATTGGTATGATTACGCCCACTGGGACTTATATGACGATATGATGTGGTGGGTAGGCTCATTGGCACGTGCATACTTATTGACCAAAGATAACAAATACCTGAAAATATCAGAGGACGGTTTCTACAGAGTATGGAATGGTAAACCGGTAGCTGATGGAGGAGATCCTCGGGATATAGGTTCGTTTGATCCGAATAGCGGGGGGATGTACTGGGACTGGAAATATAATCGTAATGGAAAAATGGCGTGTATCAATTATCCGACCATCATAGCTGCAATGGAGCTATACAAAGCTACCAATAATTCCGAGTATCTGACAAAAGCAAAAACCGTCTATAAATGGGCTTCGGAGAATTTATTCAATCCTGTAACAGGCGCAGTGGCAGACTCTAAACATGATGGAAACACTGATGCCGATTGGACTATGCTTATTTATAACCAAGCTACATGTATGGGGTCTGCCTCCATGCTTTATCTTGAGACAAAAGATCAGACTTATCTGAACCATGCAAAAGCAGCTATGGATTATATTATAGCAAAAAAATCGACGGCAAACAAAGTATTAAGACCAGAAGGCGATCCGACACAAGATAATGTAACAGACGAAAAAGGTATTTATAACGCCATTTTGGCTCAATACATACCCATTTTGATTAATGATTGCGGACAAACCCAATACATTGAATATATAGAACGCAGTATCAATCTCGGCTGGAAAAACCGTGATAAGGAACGTAATCTGACGAATAAATTCCTGGAGAGAACTCCATTATCAACAATGCGCCTGTCTTCTTATACGGCTTCCGGTATTCCTGCACTAATGCTAACTTTCCCAAATGTAAAAGACCGACAATAAAAAGAATTATACCCCATATGAGGGAATCAATAGGTAAATTATGATAAAATCATTTGTGCCACTGTCTGTTTCGGAGTCTGGCACAAATGATTTACTGTATAAAAATGGAAATAGTTATTAGGAGAAATGAAAACAAATATATATATTTACCACTTGATTCATTAATTCAACATAGATTATGATATAAAATGATACCGTATGAAATTATTAGTTCAAAAAGCTATCCTAGCCAATATTCTTTTTCTGGTAGTCTGTTCACTTTCGGCAGGAGAAATCAAAATAAAAATCGATAAGAGATATTTAAATATCCCTGTTTCTCATAAAGAGGACCGACATAAAATGACCTTTGAGGTAAAAGGCCAACCTGCCCTATCGGTTGTTATACGCCTTGCTCCCGATGAAGCTGATTATTGGGTATTTAAAGATGTTTCCAATCTGAAAGGGAAAACATTGACAATCAGCTATGAAGGAAATGAAAAAGGATTAAGCAACATCTATCAGGATGACAATATTAAAGGAGAGGACAACTTATATAAAGAGAACAACCGTCCTCAATTTCACTTTACAACCAAAAGAGGCTGGATCAATGATCCTAACGGACTTGTATATTATGATGGAGAATATCATCTTTTTTATCAGCATAATCCTTTCGAGCGAGAATGGGAAAATATGCATTGGGGACATGCTGTAAGCAAAGATTTGGTACATTGGGAAGAATTGACAGATGCCTTATATCCCGATCATTTGGGTGGAATGTTCTCCGGTTCGGCAGTCATAGATTATGGTAATACTGCCGGTTACAATAAAGGAGACACTCCGGCTATGATTGTTGCATATACAGCCGCCGGACCTGACAAACAAGTACAATGTATTGCATATAGCCTCGACAAAGGACGCACATTTACAAAATATACAAATAATCCTGTGATAGACTCCAAACATATCTGGAACAGTCACGACACGCGGGATCCTAAAATATTCTGGTATACCTCCGGAAATCATTGGGTAATGGTATTGAATGAACGCGATGGACACTCCATATACACTTCGCCCGACCTGAAAAGCTGGAAATACGAAAGCCATGTTACAGGTTTCTGGGAATGTCCCGAACTTTTTGAGTTGGCAGTAGATGGAAATCCCAATAATAAAAAATGGGTAATGTATGGAGCTACAGGTACATATATGTTAGGTTCATTTGACGGCAAAACATTTATCCCGGAATCAGGAAAGTATTTTTATACCAAAGGAAGTCTGTATGCAGGACAAACATATACTAATATACCCGACAGTGACGGGCGTCGCATACAAATTGCCTGGGGACGTATTTCACACCCAGGTATGCCTTTTAATGGAATGATGTTATTGCCCACAGAATTAACTCTTCACACAACAAAAGAAGGAATTAGGCTATTCAGTAATCCGATTAAAGAAACCAAGCAATTATTTACTCCTTTGAAAAAATGGGCATCTTTGACATCTGATAAAGCAAACGATCATCTTAAAGAATTTCGCAATGCCGAAACTTTGAGAATCAAAACGACTTTCAAACTATCTCATGCTACAAGTGCCGGCATTGACCTTTTTGGTCAGCGAATCTTAGATTACGATATGAATGCAAATACAATCAACAGTGTGTTTTATTCTCCCGAAGATAGAAACAGTATGGAACTTACAGCCGATATTTACATAGACAAAACTTCCATCGAAGTATTCATAGACGGAGGGATATATTCCTATTCAATGGGAAGAAAAGCAGCAAACAACAATCAGGATGGAATCCGCTTTTGGGGAAATAATATTGCCGTAAAGAATCTGGAGATTTTTTCTGTGAAATCCATTTGGAATTAAAATGAGGTTATTCAATAAGTCTTCTAAAATGAACTTCCTCTTGCCACAGTTGCTTGTTGCAAGAGAAAGTTTGCTATCCATATAAATGCACCGGCTCATCTATTAATAATGCGAATCAGCAGTTGATAAACATCTACCTTTTCGCTTGTTAAAATGTTATTATTCAGTTAATTATCTCATTAATTATTTTTCTAATATCCTTGAAAATCTGTATATTATAAGAATAAAACCACTCATTGTTCTAATTATGATTCCCAAGGAGAAAAAATTAAAACTTATAAAACTATATATGTATATCTGCGATGTTTACGAGTCTTCACTCAAGTTCTACTGCCAGAG
>NZ_DAWCXD010000235.1:0-4309 GCF_052357945.1 Bacteroides sp.
GGAAGACCCATTGGAAGAATTAAATATGCGCTGATTTAATTCCGCCAACGGGTTAAAACTTTTGATATTGCTATCAACTCACGAGGTTCTGGTATTCCTCCGTACGAAGGGTCTGAATATGAAAAATATGTGAATGGAGAATGAAACAGCAAGAGATATAAAATACAGAACTATAAATCAATATGATGTGATATGAAACCAGAAACTGCATATAAGTTTATAAAAAGATTTACTCTTACCAATACAACAATCATGACTATACTTTTTGTAACTGCATGTGATTCTCTTTGGCATGCATTCTGTATCATTGCTACTCTACCAGTACTCGGTATTGGTATGGAACGAAATTTATTCTTGCGATCGACCGAAAGCCCATTACCGAGTGGTTCAAGGAGCAGTTCAAGAAGCTAAGGCAGAACATTTGCTGACCAATACAACCGCAAAGGAAAAGCAAGGGGTTCAAAGCCATAAATGTTAAATCCTGCCCAATTTGCTGAAAAAAGTGCAGGGCACCGTTCGTGACGTACTGCATTTTTATATATTTGTAATTATACAGGATAAAGAAAGGGATAAACTTTTCAAAATAATGAATTATCATTATAAAGAAGATGTAAACAATCATACAAATTGGGAATTGTTTTTTGAAGTAATGGATAGAATAATTTTATTTTTTTTAGGTAGTATATTACTTTTATCGGGCTGCAAGAATAGTAAACAGCCGGAAGGCTATAATTCTGTTAATATTATTGAATATGTTAATATTTACGATGAAAATAACAGGATTCTAACTGCACAAGGCACTGAATATGACTATCTCTATTTTGGAGACAATAAAGATAAAGGGATCTTGGCAGAGACAAATAATTTTACAAAGACATATAGTTATGATAATGATTCTTCCTGCTATACTGTAGAGGAGCCCTTGTCGGGATCATTACTAAAAACAATGAGATATACTGAAAATAGCATAGAAGAACTTGTATTGGAAAATAATAAGGATACATTTAGTTATTCTTTTTCCCTCTATTATGATAAGAATAAACCTAAGTATAAAAAAAGTATTATAATATTAGAAGACGCCCCCTTTTCTGACTCAAGATATGAGGAATACTACTACTATGACAATAATGGAAATAATACGAAGAAAATCCGTCATGACTTGAACACTGGGGAAAGAGAAGAAACCTATAAATTTAATGATACGGATTATAAGGAAGCTGTTAATCTTGTCCCTTCTTCCGATTACAAACAAAACATCGAGTGTTCACTGAAACAAATTGTTAATGATACCTTAATCACTCGGATTACCTTAAACGGTGTACTTGATAGAGTGACGAAGGAATATATTAATGGAAAAAAGAAAATTAAGGAAGAGTTTGACAATGATATGACCTTAGTCAATAAAGAAACAGAGTATGAAGAAAACGAACTGAAGGTAAACGTCAATCATACTTTAAGAAATACAGGCTACTCAACCGACAGTATCTATTATGAAGGAAACAAAAAAGTTAAGCACATTTATAATTCTGACTACAATGGAACCATAACACTTGAAATTTCAGAATATGATGAACAAGGAAATATAATAAAGAAAACAAAAAAACTCCGATGGGCGTCAGATAATGAGACTACTCGTTGAATGCAAACTTATTTATACATAAATCAAGTTGGCAAGTGTATGAAAAACATGAGCATAATGCCAACCGGAAATATAAGCAAACCTGTTTTTGTATTTGTGTTATTCCTGTTTGTCTGCGTGCAAATGGGTTGTACACATCGTTGTTCCGTCCCATTACCGGAAAGGTTGGGACGAATGGGACGGCCATTATTATTCCAGAAAGTTTATGATTGACGATTTGGTAAATAACCGTTTAAAGATAGGGATGACTTACCGGGAAATCCTGAACCTATTGGGAGAATCGTATTTTGTGAATGAGGAAGATTCAATACCCGGCATCCGTTACGAAATAGACGTTGAATATCAATTCCTTGACATTGACCCCTACAAGGGAAAAGACTTATTCATAAAATTCGGTAAAGACTCCTTAGCGGTCAGTTATAAACTTATTGATTGGCAGGGCGAACGCTCAATAACTTGTACATCCTATTATTCTCTATATTTTTTCAATCCCAATGACTTTATCTCTTATTTTCTCTTCCCATCCACACGCTTTCCTCTTTCCTGCCATTCCCTGTTTGATATCGCTCTGTTTTAATAACATAAGTGCCAACTTTGATATGGCGGAGAAGTTGAGATTGCAGCATTTCCTGTTTTTCTGTCATCATCTTCTCTGAATCCTATATCAAGTACCCAATGCAGGTTGTTTTCAACCTCCCAGTGTGATCCGACCGATTTAAGTATGAGTACCGGGTCAGGTTCCAATGATGATATATAGTACCTTGTTTCCATAGTAGCTTCTTTATCACCTGTTTTTCTGATAGAATTTATCATAGCCAATGTCTTGATCCCTGTCCACCCTTTGAAAAAATATTGAAGATTTTTAGCGCTTATGCATACACATTCCCTGTATTCACTTCTTCCATGCCCTTCGTTTTCCTCAAAGTACCTTTTTGCGTGACATAAATAGTATCTTGTTTCCTCACTAAGATTAAATTCTATCATATCCCTGAGTGTTTCATGGTTATCTTTGGCACATAAAATATAATCAGCTTTGTTCTCGATTATTAGTTTAGTGATTGATTTCTGGCAGCCCATAGCATCAATGGTTATGATGCAGTTCTCAAGATCCAGCGCCTTTATTAGCTCGGGGATAGCCTTTATTTCATTCGATTTTTCTTCTACTTTCTTTTGACCAAGGCAAATGTCGTTGGATACAGACCAGGCGCTGACTATATAGAGCTTGCTTCTCACTCCATTTTTTGAGCGACTGTTTTTATGGGGATTATCACAAACGGCCTTTCCGTCAATAGCTACCACCCCGGGAATTTTACGGCAGATGTCATCGACCCACAACCTGAAACGTTCTTCAAGTAGGCTAAGCACCCGGCGCCTTGTCGCATTTCTGCGATAGGTTTCCAAATACTCGCCTCCGAACCGGACTTACACGTCTCCGCGTATCCGGCTCTCCACTAATTTTACTCAATCTAAATTTTACCTTGATGTCGCAACTTATGGCAATGCGAACACAGCGCAATAGTTTTGCGCTTACGAGCTAACATATGCTTCTCCCAACTCTCTTTCCCTTTCAGGTCTTTGAGCTTGTGGATGTGGTGCATATGTAACTTGTCCGTAGCTCCACACAACTCGCACTTTTCCGCTTTGAGTCTGTCCGCTAAATTGGTGCGACTCGTATTGGCGACAGAGTTTGGTTGCAAGTCGCACATCTGGTTGAGCGCTGTTTTACGACGCTTGAAGCTCATTTTGTAAAAAGTTCGAGACTTAATCGCCCCTTTGTGCTCGTATTTCACGGTAAATTGTCTGTTACGGCGGTATTTCTCGTTGATTTTCCGTACCGTACTTTTATATTTATTCGCAAAAGTTTTATACATACTGTACTCCATGATGTATTGGAAGTTATGCAGTATTGCACAGTTGTTAGCGATGAGATAGTAGTTGCAAAATCCCATTATTTCCCGATTGTATCGGTCTAAGATTTCGAGGTCATCGTTGAAAATAAGCCTTTTTCGACCTATGGGCTTCCATACTTCTTTCCCGTGCTGAAGTGTAATTTTCATAGCTCCATACTCCAGAAGTTTGTCCCGTAATGAGTCCATGTTGATGTTCAACCGGACTTTATAGCCGTAAGTGCGTTTCAAACGCCCCAGCGTATCCCGTCGTTGTTCGTCGTCTCTTGTTACCGTCACCTCATATCCGAGAAATTTCGCTGTTTTCACCGTGTGGGTTATCAGTGTTTTCTCTTCGGATAGTTCGAGGGCAAGTTTATCGGCGAGGAAGTTTTTGATATCCTCTTTGATACACTTTGCATCCTCTTTACTTCCAATTATACCTATGATAAAATCATCGGCATATCGGATGTACTTGAGTCGTCAATAGTTTTCGTCCAATTCATCTCCGTACAGGAACGCAACCCCTTCCTTTTCGATGGCTTTGAGCCTTGCGACCAAAGTCATCTTTTCTGTCTCGTCTTTTACAGACTTCATTTTGTACACAATCCGTCTCCGCTCATTATCAAAGTATCTCGTTTTATCGCTCACTCGGCGTTTTTCTCCCTTGTCAAAGTTTTGGATATACTCTTTCACGTACTTAACGTGAGTTCGACATAAAATCAAAAAATAGTAAGTTGCCCGTCATTGATAAAGTTCACTTCAATGGCGGGTTTCTTTTCAA
>NZ_DAWCXD010000236.1:0-4296 GCF_052357945.1 Bacteroides sp.
CTTCGGAAGCGAACGTCATCATCTGTCCGGCAGGCGTGTGACTGCTCATGTTGGCATTGCTCAAGTTGACATCGTTCTTGTCGATAGCAACGATGCCGTCCATCACTTGCTTCATCTGGGTTTTCTTATCGCGCTCCGTATTCCGCCATTCGCGATAAATAATATATTTCTTCGCTACTTCCGGGCGTACTTTCATCAACGACTTTTCTACTAAATCCTGAATTTCTTCTACGGTAATAGTAGGAGTAGTAAACTGACTGATTACGTTCATAGTGATGTCAGCCACCAACTGCTGCTCATCCTGAATACCTGTTGCACTGAATGCTTTACTAATTGCATTCTTGATCTTACTGATAGAGAAATCTTCTCTCTTACCATCACGTTTGATGATACAAATTTCCGCGTAGTTCATAACTTTAACTCCCGAAAGTTTAAATTTAAAATATTGATAACTAAAAGAAAAAGTTCCGGCAGGTCTTCTGACTTATCCCTCCCTCGCAACACCTTCCCACACCGACATCGATGCAGTGGCTTATTGTGCGGATTCTTAGAGAATTACAGCAGCGGGTACTGTCGCCGATTTACACAGCGTTCCCTCATTGACTAAACCTCTTTTAGCTCCGAAACCGGATACAAAGATAGAAGATAATCTAATAGCTTGGTTAGCTTTTAACATTAAATTTCGGGAAACATTTCTTTCTCGCTGATACAGAAAGTTTTCCAAAACGGAAAACTTTTTTCTGATTTTAACGCAAAAAGTATTCTGTTTTCATTCATCCTTTTTCCAGAAAGTAGACATCTCACAGAGCACCTATCCCCTATTGCAACTACAAAAGTGGGAAATTATTTTCTTTTGTTCTATACAAAATCAAAGAAATATTTCTGCCTTTTAAAAATTACTACTGATTTTTTCTTTTTCACCCTATTTCCGAAAAAGGATTTTCGGAATGCGAAAAAAAGAAAAGGTAAACAGGAACAAAATAGAAAAAGAGAGAGAATAGGAAAAAGAGAAAAGGAAAATAAGAGACAAAAAAGCTGAATATAGGAAGAAGAAGAGAACACCTTATTTATTATATGTATTCCCGTCTCCTCCTTTATTTAAAATAGCTACTCACCTTCTTGCAAGCTTCCCTGTATCACTCCATGTTCTGCTCGGATAAAGGAAAATCTTTAGCGGGAAGGATGGGAATCACTTTCACCGGAAAGTTTTTGGCATCATAACAATTACCACAGACTTGGATAAATGCTTTACCGTCTACCGGTTGGTAAAAAGGCTGATAGTTTTCAGTTCCTGTGCGCCGGGGTTCGGCAGCTGATAGAAACTTGGCACTACCTTCGTAGACCCCGCCTTTCTGAAGCCAGTAATTGGTTTGCAACGACATGGCAAACACATATTCAATAGTGGGATTCTGTGATAAAATCCATTCGATGTGTTCAATTCCTTTCAGAGCTTTATCTTCGGGTATGAGAACCCTCTTTCCTTTGGGGGCAGGTTCCAAGTTATCATTGCACAGATTGGCGATATAGAAATCTTCGGGAGTCATTTGGTTACCCGTCAGTTTGGTGATATAGTTGAAAAGGTTGCGTGCCTCTACATTACGGCTACGTTCACCATGATCTTCAGGAAAGCCACGAAAGTAGTAATCGGCAAACATTACATATTCAGGCACAGTCTCCGACCATTGTAAATTAGAGTTTTCACCCACTACCAGCACTTTGGCATTATTTATTGATTTCCAGTCTTTTGTCCTCATTTTGTTCCTTATTTAATTCAGTGTACAAAAGTAGGATATTCTAATTGGATTTAGGCTGATTATCCGGATTAATTGTTTCTGATGTTTCATTTACTAAAGTTAAAAGTTTTTTAAACGAAGCAAGCTGAAACTTAGTAGGTTTCAGCTTGCTGGATAGAAATTGGGTTGTACTGTTAAATTTGTTAATTATTTAGTTCGTTCTTGTACAATCATTACGTAAACACTCTTAAAGTAAGTACCAGCATTTGGCAAACCGGAGCTACTGCCGTTACTTACCATTATCCCAGTCCCCATTAAACCGCCTACTTCCACTACTGTAGGACTGTCTTTTTTCCATTCATCACCAAGAGGATCTTTTTCTGTCACACATATTTTATATTTATACTCCCACGGGGTAGGAATTCTGCATCTGTCACCCTCTTTGGCTATTTCACTATCCACTAAGGCTCTGTCTACTTTATTTTGTAGATAACGGGAAAACCTTTGTTTACGCCTGTTGCAAGGTAAATGATACATGGAAAATAAAAAATAGTAATCAAACTCTCCACCCCTGCTTTTCAGGAGAATGGTAGAGGGAGAATGTCTTTTGCAAATTTTTTCGCTTGTATTATTTTCCTTTTGTTACTATTTGTTAGAAATAATGTTTGTTTCTGTTGGCTTATTTTGGTAAATATGCATACTTTTGCTGCATATTCAAGATTCCGTTACCTACAAAGTAACATTTTATTTGTCAAGCGACTGCTTTCCCTACCGACCGCTCTACGAAATCAATAATCCTCCTGTTCGCATCATCTATTTTCTTACTGTGGAATGGCTTCAGGTAGGTTTCTGTCACCGTGATAGACGAATGTCCCATCGCTTCGGAGATCACTCCCGGATGGATTTCGCAATAATAAGCAGTCGTAGCCCATGTATTATGACGTGCAGCATGATAGGTCAAATTCCGTTCTATACCGCATAATTGGGCTATTTCTTTCAGGTTAATGCAGATATTGGAAAGGCTTATCATATTAAAGACCTTATCCGTTTTCCTTTCATCCTTGTACTTCTCTATAATCATCAGAGGGATGCTTAACAGTTTGATATTACATACCGTCCCCGTCTTTTGGCGTGGTATCTTTATCCATGTGCTGCCGTCCTGTTCCATTATCAGGTTATCAACCGACAAGGCGCACATATCCGCATACGACAAACCCGTAAAAGATGAAAATACAAACCAATCCCTTATACGGTAATATCTTTTGGTCGCTATCGGAGTGGTGAGTAACTTTTGAAATTCTTCTTCCGTCAAGTACCTGTACTTTTTCAAAAGCTGTTCCGCTACATAATTCATAAACGGGTTACGTCTAAGCGTTCCCTGATTGATGGCACGTGTGACTATCTTCTTTAGTGAAATCATGTGTCCCAAAACGGTGCTTGCCTGCATCCGTTTATCTACCCTCAAATAGAAATCGAAATCATTTATAAACTTATGCGTAAGGCTGACTAACGGCACATCTTCCGAATTGTATTTCATGCGTATAAAGTTAGAGAGATGTTTAAATGTCAATAGATAGCAATAGTAACTATCATAAACACAGTTTACACCTACGCATTTTTCATACTCTGCGTTATGTTCCTGAAACAGTTGTAACAGGTTACTTGCTTTTTCCCCGATACCGTTTAAGGCGTTTTTCACCCTTTCGGCTGTTACATACCCTTCGGTTTCCACTATCCGGGAATAATGGGCTTTTACCTGCTTCTCCAAACGGTCAAGTTTCCGGTTTATCTCCATGAGTTCTTTTCTTTCTTTTTTCGCCCGTCCTTTCTTTGCGTCCCAATCAGAGGATGAAAGATCTATTTTCGTGCTGAACTGTACGGAGTTCGCATCTACCGTTATGCGTCCGACAATCGGACAAGTACCGTCTTTTCTGCGTTTGGACGTATTGAGATAAAATAAGACAGTAAAGGTGCTTCTTTGGGCTTTTGTATTCTTTTCCATATTGATAGTAATTTAGGATGATATGTTTATTGTTCTATGCCAACTAACCGGAATTTATCCTTTACCCGTTCTTCCAGTTTGTCGGTGTCTTCTGATATTTTGTCATTGCTGATTTTTGCGTATATCTGCGTGGAACGCAAATCCCTATGTCCTAACATACGGCTTACTGTTTCTATCGGTACGCCTTGAGATAAGCAAATTTCCGAAGCGTAGGTATGTCTCGCAAGGTAAGTAATATTTAGAAATGCAATAAAAAAACAGAATGACGAGAATTAAACGTAAAACGTTTATAATTAAGCATTTTGCAAGAATTGCAGAACAGACAGACCTGCAAAAGACAACAAAATATTGCGACGTTTCAGTTACCAGACTGTTAGCCGCCTGTTTCGGAAACAACGGCAGGTAACCGAATTTTTACCGATAGGAACAAAGCGGATTTGTATTCACTGTTTATCAATATTTTGCATGCCAAAGGACGCTTTTCAAAGGAGTATTTTTACAACCTAAAAAAGAGCGTTATGAAAGTGGAAAAATTCAAGGTGCTGCTCTACCTGAAAAAGA
>NZ_DAWCXD010000237.1:0-4289 GCF_052357945.1 Bacteroides sp.
ACTTAATTTAGAATCTGTTACTAAAACATTCTAATTATGGGAACAAAAGTATTAGTTTCCGGCAAAAAGGAACCTAGAAATTAAGAATAGTTATAAATAATAGTTGTTTTATGTATAAAAAATTGTGCCTGACTATAAAGAATTGTATTTAATATTTGCTGCCCAAAGAGGCATAAATGCTTCATTTGACGATATTTTATAATATCAGTATTCCAAAGCGATGTAAATTCTCCTACTTCTTTTTTTCACTAAGAATTAATTTCTATATTTGGAGAATATACAACCAAATTCAGATTTACTATCTATGACTGATACCATCTCTTACCAATATGCAGCTCCTTCCGCACTGCAACGGTCAGCCGATCAGGACGAACTGTTTCTTGCCAAATACAGCGAAATAGAAAAGAAAGAAACACCCTGTTTCTTTTGGGGAAAGTTGACACAACCCTACATGACAGCACGCTGCCTCATCGCATTATCCAATGTTGTGCAGTCCAGTTTTAATCTGACACCGTCACAGCTTTCCATGCTGAAAGATCCGATTGTAACCGCAGGAAATGACCGCCTGCGTTTTGAAGGATTCTCTAATTGTGCAGGTGTATATGCCAGAGTCGACGTGCTTCCTGACGGACACGACGGAGAATTTCTGGAAAACGGGACAACAAACGTAGATTTTAATCCCGGAATGATTTCTGCCTTAGGAGGAATAGGCAGACAGGAGAATATGGTAATGTCGGTCGGTCCCAAAGAGGTGGGACTTTATCATAAAGGTGAGAAAGTGATAGAACGAAAAGTACCTCTTCCCGTGAAATGGATAAAAGGGCTGACTACGGTACAGATTTATCAATCCGTTGCGGAACAGCTCTACTCCTTCAATCGCATACAAACCTTACAACTCTTCCAGACTCTTCCGAAAAGTAGTGTGAAATGCGACTATTATTTAGTGATGCGCGGTCAAAAACCCGCCTTTTCACCGGTGAAAAGCATGAATGCCGTCTGCATTGGAGGACTTCATCGCTTACGTCTGCTCGAGCCCTTGCTTCCATTTGCCGATGAGCTGAAAGTCTTTGCGCATCCCACCATGCAATCTACCATTTGGCAACTTTATTTCGGTCCGGTACGCTTCAGCCTTTCTCTTTCCCGCGAATGTTGGAGAGGATTTTCCGGAGAAGGCGCCGCACTGGAATCTCTGCTCGAAGATGTCCCCGAAAGATGGATAGAAGCAATGGATAAATACAGTTATGCCAACCAACAGTTCAACCCCACTCTTTTTGCCATAGAGGAACATATTGACCTGGAGAAGGTAGATTCCCTCGCGGCACGGCTGGCAGCCATGGGGTTATTGGGATTCGATTTGGATGAAAACGGCTTCTTCTACCGTCGCCTGCCTTTCAAAACCGAACGTATTTTAAGTCTCAATCCTCGAATGATAGCTGCAGAAAAACTACTGGAAGAAGAAAAAGTAGAAATCATATCGAATGACGAGAAACGGACAGAAGCACGCGTGGCAGGAAGCGGAGGTGTCAGGCATACGGTCATTCTCGACAGAGAGAGTGAGAAGGAGCGTTGCACTTGCACCTGGTTCAGCAGCAATCAGGGAGAACGGGGAGCTTGCAAACATATTCTGGCAGTAAAGAAACTAGTACAATGGAAGAACTAAAAAAAGAACTCGAGAAATTATCCAAGGCTTATGTGGATACTCCGGAGAATGAAGAGAAGATATTAATCCCTTTTGTCAAGAGATTACTGAAGTTACCAATGAAAGAAAGGCGGAAACTGCTGCCGGTTATCCGGGATTTACAATGGATAAAAAGTAAGTTTGCCGGTTTCAGTAGTGAGACAACCTGCAGTGCGGCGCGGGCACATTTTCTATCTGCTGTCCAGTTTGTCTGTGCCAACAAACGGGAGATGGATATGGCATATCATATGAAGTTTGATATGCTTTGCAAACTACTCCCGCTCTACTACCCCACCTGGCTGACTGATTTTATCAATGATGACAAGACTTGGTTTAATTTCGATCTCAATTACGAACAGCTGATGCAGCTCATGGATATGGGATACCTCAAAGAAATCGCTCCAAGCCGCATTGCACATGTACTCCCCTGGATTACCCGTATCAGAAATAAAGAACCTAAAGGAAACGATACTTTCAACAGTGAGTTATTACTCAAACGTGACATCACCCTAAAAGAACATATCTGGACAATTTTCGAATACGAATCGTCCATCAGTTATCAAGATGATTGCGCCAAAGAGGCTTATAAAAAAGGAGTTACCGCACAGGATGAAAGTATCAGTGCCGCTCTCTACCGCTTTTCGCTGGACGGCCATCTGGATAGAGAACGCCTATTAAAAGCCACACTCGCCACTTTCCACCGGAGTTTCAAGAAAGACATGGCAGGATGGTTTGCCGGATTCTTCGAAACTCTGCAACCAACTACCGGAGAACTGTTATCTTTGCAAGAAGAGATGATGCAAATATTCACCTCTTCCTATACCAAACCGGTGAACGTGATGTTGCAACAGTTGAAAAATATTGCATCTGAAGAAGGATTCCGTTATCAGGAATTCATCGAACGTGCAACCACCCTTTTCTTCTCCAGCCCCAAAAACTCGCTGCTTACCATTTACGCCCTCTTTGAAAAGATCGTCGCACAACATCCCGAGATGAAAGAGCCCTGCTGCATCACTCTCTGCCAACTCTTCTTGAAGAAAGACGAAAGCCTTCAAAAGAAAGCCGCTAATTTTATATCAAAATATGGAGACGCCTCTTCATCCAATCTCCAGGAAACACTGCAATCTTATCAACCGGAGATGTTTCAAAGCGTGCATGCGATACTCTCTTCTTTCAAACCGCAGCCTACAGAAGAAACCCATGAGCCCGATGCAAGTGTGGGAGAAACGGTACACATCTGCAGGGAAGACAACCCTATTTCCTTCCCCGCCAACAAAGAAGATTTCCTATTCCAGCTTAGTCGTTTGTTCGACATGGAGGAAAGTTGGGAGATAGAAACAACCATCGCCGCCATCATTGCTTTCCATCCCCAATTGGACAAAGAAGATCTCAACCGGATGGAACCTGTTTTCCAACGGGCTGCCACTATCGTTGCCAATAGCTGGGAGCCATACGAAGATCTTCTCGCTACCTTCCTACTGGAATATCAACGCTTATGGGCACAGAAAGATACCTCCAACACAGGATTTTTGAGAAATATGTTCACCCGATTGGAAGAAAGGCTGAAAGGAATAGATGAAAACAGAGGAGCTTATGACGAGCGCTCTTTCAAACGACTTGCCGACTGGAAACCCGGCTACAGCAACGCAACCTGTTTCACACCCATCAAACAATTATGGCTGAATGTGATCCGTAAAATAAAAGGAGGCAATGCCTTCCCCCTACTTTCTACTCCCACCCATACCCCGGCATACGTACAGGCTACCGAACTGATACGCCGGCTTGCCGTATATCAGAAAGCAGGAGCAAAACCCTGTCCATGGGATTTCCAGCTAGCTATTGCCCGCTGCGCCATGGAAGACAAAGAAGAAGCCATCGCCACCGCCCGACAACTGTTGCAAGATGAATACCTGCATCTCTCTCTGTTCCTGTTGGATGAAAACACGCTACCCGAACCGCCCTACAATCATCCGACCGCCTGGGTGGCCGCCGGACTGGTAAAAGCACCGGAGATGGAATTCGAAGCATTCAAATCTTTCGCTTGTAACACATTACCGCACAACTATCTGACAGGAGACTACGAGTGGAAAGAGGTAAAACCCAAAGAGAAATCATACGAAACAGACAGGCGTCTGCTCCAACTCGAGTTCTACAAATGGCATACATATGCCGAATGCAACAGCCATCAGTTATGGCAGGAACATCTGATTATCAACAGTAAATATAACATGGATGATTCCCGTTACATGGAACCTTTGTTATGCTGCTTTCCCAACCGCCCGGAACCATTAATAGCCCAGATTATCACTTGCTACATGACTTTCGGCACTCCGCAGGAAGATAGCAAACGTACCCTCGCCTGTGCCTTACGCATGCTGTTGTCTTTCCACTGCCCGCTCAAAGAGATGAGTTTGCTTCTACTAAGTGGTTCGCTGCTTTTTGTAGACAAAACAGTCCGTTCCTATGCAGCCGAATTATGGGTAGAAGGGGTATCCACAGGAAGAATAAACAATCACCGGGTAGGAGAAATCCTGGCCCGCCTCATCCAGATGGAACTTGCTCCGCTAAAACGCTTCACCACCCAAGTGTACGAAAGCATGTACAAACGAAG
>NZ_DAWCXD010000238.1:0-4268 GCF_052357945.1 Bacteroides sp.
AAGAATGAGACAACTAAAGATTACCAAAAGTATCACTAACAGAGAGAGCGCTTCTCTTGACAAGTATTTGCAGGAAATCGGTCGCGAGGACCTTATTACTGTGGAGGAAGAGGTAGAACTCGCTCAACGCATTCGTAAGGGTGACCGTGTAGCATTAGAGAAATTGACACGTGCCAATCTTCGTTTCGTCGTATCCGTAGCCAAGCAGTACCAGAACCAAGGTTTGAGTTTGCCTGACTTGATTAATGAAGGCAATTTAGGACTGATCAAGGCCGCCGAAAAGTTTGATGAAACACGTGGATTTAAGTTTATCAGCTACGCTGTATGGTGGATTCGCCAGTCTATTCTGCAAGCATTGGCAGAGCAGTCGCGTATTGTTCGTCTCCCGTTGAATCAGGTAGGTTCGCTGAATAAGATCAGCAAAGCCTTCTCGAAGTTTGAACAGGAAAACGAGCGGCGTCCGTCTCCCGAGGAGTTGGCAGACGAACTGGAAATTCCGGTTGATAAAATCTCTGATACGCTGAAGGTATCCGGCCGTCATATTTCGGTGGATGCGCCTTTTGTGGAAGGGGAGGATAACAGCCTGTTGGATGTGTTGGTTAACGATGATTCGCCAATGGCGGACCGCTCTCTGGTTAATGAGTCTCTTGCGAGGGAAATTGATAGAGCTCTTTCTACGTTAACCGATAGAGAAAAAGAAATCATTCAGATGTTTTTCGGTATCGGACAGCAAGAAATGACATTGGAAGAAATCGGCGATAAATTTGGCCTCACACGTGAGCGCGTTCGTCAGATTAAAGAAAAAGCAATTAGAAGACTTAGACAAAGTAATCGTAGTAAATTGCTCAAATCTTACTTGGGATAAGTAAGGAATATCAGTTTCTGAAAGAAAAAAGAATTTGAGTCGCATAAGTCGCACTTTTCATATAGAAGAATGTACTTATGCGACTTTTTACATAAGCCCCATTCTATAATTCAATCTTATACTATGCGAGTTTTATGAAAAAGTCAGTTTTAATATCATTGGTTCTTATTGCTTTGGGAGCAGGGCTGGTGGCGTATGCAAGATGTGCGGCATCCTTTTCTGATTCGGTGCCTGCTAAAGTAGAGCAGCGTTTGCGGGAAAAAGCACAGGCGGGAAAGGCTTATTGTGATAAGAATGGATATAATACGAATTATTGCTTTCTGGTAGATTTCAGTATTCATTCTGGTAAAAGGCGTTTCTTTGTATGGGATTTCAAAGGAGATTCCGTGAAGTATGCCAGTCTCTGTGCTCATGGATATGGGAAAAATAGCACTGTGTCCAAGCCTGTATTCAGCAATGTGGAAGGTAGCTATTGCTCTTCTTTGGGAAAATACAAGGTGGGTATCCGGTCGTATAGCAAGTGGGGAATCAATATTCATTATAAATTACATGGATTGGAAGCGACGAATAATAATGCTTTCAAGCGGTATATCGTGTTGCATTCTTATACTCCGTTGCCGGAAACAGAGGTATATCCTTTGCATCTTCCGTTAGGAATCAGTCAGGGGTGTCCTGTAATATCCGATGAAGTGATGAGGAAAGTTGACGGGTTGCTCAAAGCGGAAAAGAAACCAGTCCTGCTATGGGTCTATGACTAAGAAATGCTATTTATTTGAGATAAATAGAGGTAATCTCCTCTTTTTTGTTACCTTTGCAAGGTTAAAAATTATATGATATGAAATACGTAAAAATACTATTTGCAATTGCACTTGTGTTTACCATGTGCTCCGCTTTTTCCTTGAAAAAAGACCACTCTAAACCGGTTTATGCTTTTGGAATTTCTGCCTCATTTACGGATACAGTAGTCTATTTCACGGACATTCAGATATTAGATAGTGCGAAGGTTAGCAAGGAAGGCTTCTTGTCTCACCGTGAGTTGTATAGTTATCAGTTGAAGAATTATCTGGAGGATAACCAGTTGCAACAGAATAGTACATGTATGATTTACTTCTCGGAAAACAAGAAGAAATTAGAAAAAGAAGCAACGAAGATTCTGAATAAATACAAGAAAAATAATAGAATGACGGTGTCGCGGATTGATTCTGATAAATTCCACTTTACGAAACCGGAAGAATAATAAGCAATAGTTAAATTGTTAATATAATAAGAGATGCAGCTTTGCATCTCTTATTTTTTTATCTTTGCCTCGTAATAAACTTGAAATCTAATGAAAAAGATAAAAATATTCTCCTTGTTTGTGTGTTTGGCTATGCTGGTAATCGCTTGTCATAATGACGATGATGAAAGAGGAGTCCAGATGCGTACAGTTCTTGTTTATATAGCAGGTGACAATTCTCTTCGCAGCTTTGCCACAGAGGATTTGGCGGAAATGACAGAGGGAATGCAGTCTGTAGATGATAACTCTTATAACCTACTCGTATACATTGATACCGGATCAAGTCCTAAACTAATTCGATTGAAGAAGGATAAAAAGAAGAATGTAGTACAGGAGGTAATCGCTACGTATGAAGGACGAAACTCTGTAGATGCCTCTAAGATGAAGGAGGTTATCAACACGGCATTTTCTGAATACCCGGCACAGAATTATGGGTTAGTTTTGTGGTCTCATGGAGAAGGATGGTTGGCAAAATCGCAAAATAAAACCCGTTGGTGGGGACAGGATGGCGGTTCAAATTACATGGATATTTCCGAGTTAAAAGATGTTCTGCGTAGTGCACCTCATTTGAGTTTTCTTCTTTTCGATGCATGCTTTATGCAATCTGTTGAGGTGGTCTATGAATTGAAGGAACATGCGGATTACATAATAGGCTCTCCGACAGAGATACCCGCACCGGGTGCTCCATATCAGAAAGTAGTTCCGGCTATGTTTGCCAATAATGTATCGGCTACGGACATAGCAAAGGCATATTTTGAATTTTATGCAGATGAAAATCTTTATACTGGCAAATTGCCATATAATTGGGGCTTAGGTGATCCCTGGACGGCAGGAGTCTCTGTTTCGGTTGTGAACACTTCCATGTTGGAACAACTGGCTAAAAGCAGTAGTGAGATTATTCCGAAATATATTAAGGGCAGACAAGCGATAGCCACATCGGGCATACTCTGTTATGATTGTCGGTCCAGTAAGTATTATTATGATTTTGATGGATTAATACGTTCTTTAGGTAGTGAGACTAGCGAATATGAGGCTTGGAAAGCTGCTTATGACGCTGCTGTGGTTTATTGGAAGACTACTCCTAATAATTACTCTAGTTATGGCGGTAGTTTCTCGATGAATGGCTCTGCGGGACTTTCTACTTATATATTTCGTCAGTCGTATGAAGAGGAGATAAATCCTTTTTATCGTCAGTCGATACAATGGTACTCCGCTGCCGGATGGGATGAGGCAGGCTGGTGATTAAAAATCTGTGATCTGCTGCGTAAAGAGGGTATAGATGAACCGAACAAGATTATGTATGGCCCAACACTATAATAACTCTCGATTTCAAGGCGGCGGAAGGAGCAATAGTATTTCTTTTTCGCCGAAACTGCAGGCGTTCCCCTCTGCAAAAAAAACAAAGTTATGAATAGTGGGGCAGGGACAAAGGGTACAGTGGGGACACTGCAATAATTTCTCACACACGTGCGCGCATATGAAAAGGTGGAAAATGATGAAACGTTGGGAGAAGAAGGAGAGCACGGTGAAGAAGATGCTTCTACTACGACGATGAAGAAGTGCCGCCAGAATATAATTATTCTTTCACCGACTTTAAGACTGTACTTCAATTTGTGAATCTCTCTACTGCCAAGCTACGCATATCCTGTTATTTCTTGTCCTTACGGAAATTAGCCATCTGATGAGTGTCGATGAGAATTTCTTCTTTGGTAAATTGAGAGCAGGTTTCACCGGGCACAGGTATGGTAGTCGGTATGGGATAAAGAAAAATACTGCACTCACCTGACTGAAATGTCTGACCTAATGCGGAGTGTTTATCAATGTAGATGATGAAGGGATTATTTTAGCACGCGCGCGAGTGTGTGTGAAGGCCTCCCCTGAAACGTGTACCTTCTGTACCTACTCGTTATTAACAATACAGTGATTTGTCAATGCTAAAGCGGTGCTTTACGAGTGCTAAAGTATAGCTTTACGTTCTCTAAAGCTATGCTTTTCTAAGAGCCTCTCTCAATGCTCTACTATTATCCTCACTTCCTTATCCGTTCTCACACTTTCTTAATCCTATCAAAACAATGTTCAACAACATCGTTATGTGTCAGCACTTTAGGAAATGTATTCAAAAAAACT
>NZ_DAWCXD010000239.1:0-4184 GCF_052357945.1 Bacteroides sp.
TAGCTATGGATGAATGTGGATATAATAAACTGAAATAAGATGATTTCGGAGGTAATTCCTCCTTCTATTAATTAATAATGCGAGAAATAATGATTTTATTAATAAAATATTTTATTATCTATTGTTTATTTAATAAATATAGCTATATTTGTGCCGTGATATTATTAATAAAACTCTATATCCTTAAATGAATTTAGTATGAGAAACTATTTTTTAGGTCTGTGTTTATTATTTGCTTTGTGTTTTACAGCATGCTCTCATTCGGATGATTCTGTTGATGTGCTAATTATTGGTGGAGGTGCCAGTGGAGTGACTGCTGGTATTCAGTCTGCTCGAATGGGGGCTGCAACATTGATAGTAGAAGAAACAGAATGGCTGGGTGGAATGCTTACATCGGCAGGTGTAAGTGCTGTTGACGGAAACTATGATTTACCGGCAGGTTTGTTTGGTGAGTTTCGCGAACATTTGGCAGATTATTATGGTGGACTTGATTCTCTAAAAACCGGTTGGGTGAGTGCAGTGTTGTTTGAACCTTCAGTCGGAAATAAAATTTTCCATGAAATGGTTGATGTAGAGAAAAATCTAAAAGTATGGCATAATGCTACCTTGGTAAAGCTGGAAAGAGAGAATGATGCTTGGATTGCTCAAATTCAGATGAAAGATAATACAATCAAAAAAATACATGCTAAAATATTGATTGATGGTACTGAATTGGGGGATATAGCAAAAATGTGCGGGGTGAAATATGATGTCGGTATGGAAAGCCGTCATGATACAAAAGAAGATATTGCTCCGGAAGAGAAAAATAATATAGTTCAGGATATTACATACGTAGCAATCTTGAAAGATTATGGTAAAGATGTGACTATTCCTTGTCCTGAAGGATATAATAAGGATGAATTTGCTTGTGCTTGTGCCAGTCACGTTTGTATCACGCCTAAAGAACCGGATCGTGTATGGTCTAAAAACATGATGATAACTTATGGAAAACTCCCTAATAATAAATACATGATTAATTGGCCGATAGAAGGCAATGATTATTATGTAAACTTGATTGAAATGACCCGTGAGGAACGTGAAGAAGCCTTGAAATATGCAAAACATTATACGATGTGTTTCGTTTATTTTCTGCAACATGAATTAGGTTTTAATACATTGGGCTTAGCTGATGATGAATATCCTACAGCCGACAAATTACCATTTATTCCTTACCATAGAGAGTCTAGGAGAATCCATGGGCTAGTACGTTTTGATTTAAATCATGCTTGTGAACCGTTCAGGCAGTCTCAACCTCTTTATCGTACTTGTATTGCCGTGGGGAATTATCCTGTGGACCATCATCATACGCGTTATCATGGATATGAAGAGTTGCCTAATCTTTATTTTCATCCGATACCGTCATACGGTTTACCTTTAGGAACTTTGATTCCGAAAGATGTTGAAGGATTGATTGTTGCTGAAAAATCAATATCTGTTTCTAATATAATTAATGGTACCACTCGTTTGCAGCCGATGGTTATGCAGATCGGGCAGGCAGCGGGAGCATTAGCAGCTCTTGCAGTGAAAGAAGATAAAAATATAAGAGAAGTATCTGTTCGGGAAGTACAAAATGCGATTTTGGATGGAAAAGGATATTTATTGCCTTATTTAGATGTTGAGTTAGATCACCCAATGTTTAAGTCACTACAACGTATCGGCTCAACAGGTATATTAAAAGGTGTAGGTAAAAGTGTTGACTGGTCAAATCAAATGTGGTTCAGAGCGGATACATTATTATTGGCAAATGAGTTGAAAGGATTGGGTGATGTTTATCCTTTTGTCAATAAGCAAGTATTCGAAGGTAATAATACCATATCAATTCAGAAAGCTACAGAATTAATAGGAGGAATTGCCGAAAAAGAAGGTTTTGAGATGAAAGAGGGTAGGGTAGAAGAGATATGGAATGAATTTGAATTGAAGGACTTTGATATGAATCGAGACATCCTACGAAGTGAAATGGCAATTTTGATTGATCAGATATTAGATCCTTTCAATAATAAAAAAGTAGATATTACAGGACAGTATATTCAATAGGTAATAATAATAATATAAGTGTTAACAGCTGTTTTAATTAAACTAATATGAAAACATTAGATCGTAGAGATTTTCTAAAAAAAGCCACATTGGCTGGCGCGTCAGCCTTGACTGTACCAACTTTATTTGAATCTTGTACTTCAAAAGTTAGTGCTAGTACGGTAATGGCAACTGATGATTTAGAAAGTAAACTTATTGTTCCTAAAAACAATGGCCTAAAAATTACCGGAACTTTTTTGGATGAAATATCACATGATATTCCACATCAGAACTGGGGTGAGAAAGAATGGGACTTGGATTTTCAGCACATGAAAAATATAGGAATTGATACGGTAATAATGATCCGTTCTGGTTATCGTAAGTTTGTCACTTTTCCTTCTTCTTATTTATTGAAGAAAGGTTGTTATATGCCTTCTGTTGACTTGGTGGATATGTTTTTACGTTTAGCTGAAAAGTATGGAATGAAATTCTATTTTGGACTATACGATTCGGGTAAATACTGGGACACAGGAGATATGACCTGGGAAGTAGAAGATAACAAATATGTAATTGATGAAGTTTGGGAAAATTATGGTTCCAAGTATAAAAGTTTTGGAGGATGGTATATCAGTGGTGAAATAAGCCGGGCAACGAAAGGAGCGATTGGTGCTTTCCATGCATTAGGAAAACAATGTAAGGATATATCTAATGGATTACCGACTTTTATATCGCCTTGGATTGATGGAAAAAAAGCAATCATGGGAACGACAAAAATGACTAAAGAAGATGCCGTTTCTGTACAACAACACGAAAAAGAATGGGACGAAATTTTTGATGGAATTCATGAGGTGGTAGATGCATGTGCATTTCAAGATGGGCATATTGATTATGACGAATTGGATGCGTTCTTTTCTGTCAATAAAAAATTAGCAGATAAGTATGGTATGCAATGTTGGACAAATGCCGAATCTTTTGACCGTGATATGCCAATTCGTTTTCTACCCATTAAGTTTGATAAACTTCGGATGAAGTTGGAAGCAGCTAAACGTGCCGGATATGATAAGGCTATTACTTTTGAATTTTCTCATTTTATGAGTCCGCAATCAGCCTATCTGCAAGCTGGTCATTTATATGACAGATATAAAGAATATTTTGAAATAAAATAAATGTTATGAAGTCTACAATCAATTTTGGTTATCTTATATTCCTTTCTGTTGTGGCAGCATTGGGAGGCTTTTTGTTCGGATATGATACCGCAGTTATATCGGGAACAATTGCCCAAGTGACTCAACTTTTTCAATTAAATGCACTACAACAGGGATGGTATGTAGGATGTGCTTTAGTAGGCTCTATCGTAGGTGTTCTTTTTGCTGGAATCTTAAGCGATAAGTTAGGAAGAAAACTTACGATGGTTATATCAGCTGTGTTGTTTTCCACATCAGCTCTAGGATGTGCTCTATCAGCCGATTTTGCCCAATTGGTAGTTTATCGGATTATAGGTGGAGTAGGAATAGGGGTTGTGTCCATTGTTTCTCCTCTTTATATATCAGAACTAGCTGTAGCGCAGTATAGAGGACGTTTGGTGTCATTGTATCAGTTGGCTGTAACAGTTGGTTTTTGGGGAGCTTATTTAGTTAACTATCAATTATTGGCATGGGCGGAGAGTGGTACGCAATTAAGTGTGGATTGGTTGAATAAAATATTTATAACTGAAGTATGGAGAGGTATGTTGGGTATGGAAACATTGCCGGCAATTTTATTCTTCATTATCATATTTTTTATTCCGGAAAGTCCCCGCTGGTTAATCGTACGTGGAAAGGAATTGAAAGCTGTAAATATATTAGAGAAAATATATAATTCAATTACAGAAGCGAAAAGTCAATTAAATGAAACGAAATCTGTGCTGACCTCTGAAACAAAATCGGAATGGTCTTTATTGATGAAGCCTGGAATCTTCAAAGCTGTTATTATCGGTGTGTGTATTGCGATTTTAGGACAGTTTATGGGTGTGAACGCAGTACTTTATTATGGGCCTTCTATCTTTGAAAACGCAGGACTTTCAGGAGGAGATTCTCTTTTTTACCAAGTTCTGGTAGGACTAGTCAATACTCTGACCACCGTTCTGGCTCTTG
>NZ_DAWCXD010000240.1:0-4119 GCF_052357945.1 Bacteroides sp.
CTGTGCTTGATAAACTGTTGGCGTTTGACCCCAGTTCGAAAGTAGCTTGCGAAACACTAGTGACTACCGGACAAGTGGTGCTAGCGGGTGAAGTGAAAACAAAAGCGTACGTTGACCTACAACTCATCGCACGCGAAGTGATTAAGAAAATCGGTTATACCAAAGGAGAGTACATGTTCGAAAGCAACTCTTGTGGTGTACTTTCTGCTATTCATGAGCAAAGCCCCGATATCAACCGTGGTGTAGAGCGTCAGGATCCGATGGAACAGGGTGCAGGCGACCAGGGAATGATGTTTGGTTATGCTACCAATGAAACGGAAAACTACATGCCGCTTTCTCTTGATTTGGCACACCGCATTCTGCAAGTGCTGGCCGACATCCGTCGTGAAGGAAAGGTAATGACTTACCTCCGCCCCGATGCCAAAAGCCAGGTTACTATCGAATATGATGACAACGGAACGCCTGTCCGTATCGATACAATCGTTGTTTCTACACAACATGATGACTTTATCCAACCGGAAGATGACTCTCAAGCTGCTCAACTGAAAGCTGACGAAGAAATGTTGTCTATCATCCGCCGTGATGTGATCGAGATTCTGATGCCTCGTGTCATTGCTTCTATCCATCACGATAAAGTGTTGGCGCTGTTCAATGATAAAATCATTTATCATGTGAATCCTACGGGCAAGTTCGTAATTGGTGGTCCTCACGGAGATACCGGTTTGACAGGTCGTAAGATTATCGTTGATACTTATGGTGGTAAAGGTGCTCACGGTGGTGGTGCTTTTTCCGGAAAAGATCCTAGCAAGGTAGACCGTAGCGCAGCTTATGCAGCACGGCATATCGCAAAGAATATGGTTGCGGCAGGTGTAGCAGATGAAATGCTTGTACAGGTGAGCTATGCTATCGGTGTGGCTCGTCCGATCAATATTTTTGTAGATACTTATGGCCGTTCCCATGTTAACATGACGGATGGTGAGATTGCCCGCGTTATCGATCAGTTGTTCGATCTACGCCCGAAAGCAATCGAAGAACGTCTGAAGCTTCGTAATCCTATTTATCAGGAAACAGCTGCTTACGGTCACATGGGACGTGAACCGCAAGTGATAACGAAGAAATTCTTCTCTCGCTACGAAGGGGACAAAACTGTGGAAGTGGAACTCTTTACATGGGAGAAACTCGACTACGTAGATAAAATCAAGGCTGCTTTTGGTCTGTAAAATAGCTTGAAAGCGAGCTTAGCTCATTAGGTAAGAGCCACAATCTCAACTCCTTTTAGTAGGATATGAGGTTGTGGCTCTTGATTTTAAATAAGTTATATTTAAATAAATGTCTTTTGGATATTAATCTTCTTTTGCCGGAATTTGCTACTTTTGACCCGTAAATAAACAGACTGCCTAATGAAAACAAGATGTTGTTGTTCTAAACGCTATTTATTGGCGTTCTTTAGTTTACTTGTCAGCGTAGGTAGCATTCTGATGTCTGTTTCTCTATCTTCCTGCTCTTCTTCGGTGAAGAGTCCATTGCTACTATCTGCTGACTCATTGATGGAAATATATCCTGATAGTGCATTATCTATTTTGGAATCAATTTCCTTCCCACAGAAATTGCCACGTGCTGACAGAGCACTATATGCGCTATTGCTCACGCAAGCAAGGCATAAAAATTATATTGCTTTAGAGGATGATTCGCTGATAAAAACGGCTGTTGAATACTATGGTGATAAGAAGAAAAGTGTACGTGCTGCAAAAGCTCATTATTATTGGGGAGCTACCTATGGTGAGAAGGGGTATACTTCATTTGCTGTAGACGAGTATTTGACGGCAATTCGGTTGATGCCTGTTAGGGATGAGTTCTTGGCAATGATATATGATAATCTTGCGGACTGTTATGAAAAAGATGATTTGTATGATATAGCGATTGAGGCTTATCGCCAAGCTTATCAAATATTAGAGGGGGGAAGTCAGCAGACATATCCATTGAGAGGTATTGCACGTATTTGTTTATTACAAAATAAAAAGGATAGCGCATTGTTGTATTATCAAAAAGCTCTTGATTATGCATTAGCAGAGCAAGACTCTAGTTTGATAGGAGCTCTTTATCATGACCTCGCTATGGTTTACAATGAAAAAAAAGATTATGTTCAAGCAGATAAATATGTATCGAAAGCAATGATTATGCAAGGGGATGATGCTGTTAATGTCTGTTTGTCAAAGGCTCAAATTATGTTGAATTTGAATAAACTTGATTCTGCCAGTTATTTCTTTAGTAAGAATATAGACCAACTTAATATTTATGGAAAGGCTGTTTGTTATGATGGAATGCATCAAATAGCAAAGAAAAGAGGTGAATGGAAGATTGCGACAGAAAATATGGATGCATATAGAGTGCTTTATGATTCTATGCAGATTATGAATGACAATGAAGAACTCAATCGACTTATGGATAAACATCAATTAGAAGAACATAAGAGGCTATTGTCAGAACATACTAACATGCTGGTTTTTACTTTGGTTTCTGTATTCTTTTTCTTAATGATTATTTGTGTCTTTTGTTTTATGTGGAATGATAGGAAAAGGAAAAAGCGTTATATAGCATTACAACGTGAATTGACCCAAAATCGGGTAGATACTATGCTGCTCAAAGAGGAAGAGGTCTCGGAAACTAATAAAGAAGATCTAGATAAGAAAAGGTCGAAGTTAACAGAGCAGCAAATTCAATTATGTATATCTGTACTTAAAACAACTAATTGTTACGATCAATTGGAAGCATTAGAGAAAACGACTCCTAAACAGCTATTGGTGATGCGTAGTTTGAGAAAAGAGATACGTTCTGAAATTTCTAGTGCATTTGTTGATGTGATGATGAATTTGAAGGAACGTTATCCGGCTTTAACTGGTGATGATATATTTTATTGTGTTCTTTCATTGCTTTGTTGTTCGAAAACTGTCATGATGGAGTTAATGGATGCTACATCAGATGCTCTTAAAACCCGTAAAAATCGTATAAAGAACAAAATGGATGCTCAAATTTTCGATCGCATGTTTGGCGTTGATATTCAGTGAGATATATTGATTTCTCTAGGTCTGTTTTGCTTTTAAATGAAAGGCTGTTACCATTGTTACCACATAAAAATCGTTTCTTTTGCTTCATCTGTGTATTTTTGGAGCGAAATTTTAAACCCATTTATTATGAAAGCTAAATTTTTACCTTTTTTGTTGTTGACTGTCTTGCTTCAAGTAAGTACGTTTTCTTTTGCACATGAAATGATATCTGCACGTCAAATCAGACTAAAGAATAAAACTGAGGTACAACATCGGTCTATCCCTGTTACTCCTGATGCTTTTATTGAAAACTCATTGTTGTCTATTGACCTTCTTTCTACTGTTCCTACTGTAACTGTTACCATCAAGGATGCAGAGACAGGAGAAGTAGTTTATACATCTACTGATTTAAATGTAGATAAGGTTTATATTGATCTTGCAGGTGAAGAAAAAGGTAAATATACTTTGGAGATACAACTTCCGAAGGAAGCCTTTATCGGAGATTTTGAATTAGATTAAATTTTTGGAATATATATTATTTGCAACTAACATAAGATGATATACCTAAATCATTAACTGTTGAAGCCCCGCTGCTGAAATATATGGCGCATTGCTGAAATGACAATTTAGATGACCGAAAGGGGAAAGAATCGGTTAACTTTTATTCGTGGGCTTAATAAGCCTTGTGAAAGGCCCATTAAGGTATATTGAAACGTAAAATTAGAATCACTTTTTTAATTGTGTGCTGGATTGCTACTGGTAGGGTATTTGAACGATTTTATAGTTCGGATAATGAAGTTCATTCAGCAACAATGTGATACACCTGTTAGTAGATGAGAAATCTGTGATAGATGTATTCTCTGTGAGAAAGGCTCTTGGACTTCTAAAAATAAGAAGTCCAAGATTTTTTTATGAAGATAGATAAATGTGGAGATAAAAATGATCTCTGATTAAGTTGAATATGAATAACGGAATTTTTTCGTAATTTTGCCTTCTCGATATAATAATGGATAGTGATGAAGATGAACCAGATAAATTCCGTATGCGTATATAGCGCTTCCAGTACCAAGATAGA
>NZ_DAWCXD010000241.1:0-4099 GCF_052357945.1 Bacteroides sp.
ATTACACAATAAGGATCGCCGTCAAATCTGCGTCCATTATACAAGGCATCCATACGGGCCTCTTCTACATCTGATTTCAAAATAGCTTCGTCACCTACTACCCAAACTACTTCATCAACCACATTATCTTGTGCATAGGTTGCCACATTAGCAAATATTGCCAGGACAAGGGTAACAACAAATCTAAAGTTCACAAACTTCTTCATTCTTTGTATTTAATAATTATATATAATCTTCTTCTTACTTACTGCCTGCTGATACAAGTCGTTCTTTACCTGTTCCATAAAGCTCACCCGTTTCTGATTAACTAGTAAGTCTTTCACTTCCGAACGGGCAAATTCATACGGTTTCTCTTCACCAATTCCGCGATAATCGCTCACATTCAGGAAATAATAATAGGCCGTATCTTTCAATTCTACCTGACGGTGTTTGTCTACGTACTCTTCCGGTGCCTCTACTTTCAGTGGAATCATATCCAGTACATCAGTCACGGACACCCATTTGTCATAGAAGTATTCGTATTTCACTGCATTCTGCAAGCTATATTTTTCCAGGCTCTCAACAGCATCCTGTTTTTCCGACTTATACCACCTGCGCACATTGTTCAGCTGGGGAGCCGTCAACGGCACTTTGATAAACAATCCCTTAATCAACGGGGTTTCCAGCTTAAACAGTTCTTTGTTTTTTCCGTAATATTCTGCGATCTCTTGTTCGGAAATATCATTCGACAGCTTCTGGTTTATCAACTCCTGCTGATAAGTATGCATAATCAACGCTTTCCGATAATTCTCCACTAGTTTGTCTACATCCACATTATCGGGAATATTGTTCGCAGCTTTCTCATATAATAAAATCTCTTCCGCCCAACTACGAATATAATGTTCGGTGAAGAGAATACTATCATCTTTTGACAATCCGACCGGAAGCACGGACATCAAATCTTCTTTATATAAAAAGTTACCGTCCACCTCTACCAAAGGAGTCTTTCCTTTGTGGTCGCGCTGTTCCTTGCACGCTCCACAACCAAGAAGGGTAATCAGTAAGAGGACTAATATTCGCATTGGCAACTAAAATCTACTTATTTAAGGTACGAAGATAGTGAATAATCGGTTACATCAGTTATTATTAACTGTTTTTAAAACCTCTTGGTTTATTTCAACCTTACCAAACTCCCTCAATTCCCGCGCCCAGCACGTGTCAAGATAGCTTCGATAATCCTTTCGCACCTGTTCAATTACTTCCCGATAATCATCCGGTCCTTTCATTTTTTCGCCTACCACAATGGTAAAAGGATAAGACATCACGGGTTCGAAATCACCCTTCTTAAAAACCAGTTTATCTATATATTTATTGTCTCCGTCGGCAAAAATACCTTGTTCAACCTGTATCTTTTCCGTCCCGGATGTATTAAAAGTTTGCCGAAGCTGGTCCGCCCACTCTTTTTCCGGCACTTTCTTCAGCATTTTTTTAGCTTGCTTTGCCGTCTTTTTATCAACGCAATGAAGCACGACTCCTCTATACCGGGGACTCTCCCACCGATAATCCGACGAATGAAATTTGAAATAGGTAGCCAATCCGGCCCGGTCATTAATAGCAGGCAACTCTATTTTCTGCCGTGTGATTTCTTTTACCAAATAGTTTTCGTCAGATTCCCGCAAGGCAACACGAATTTCCGGATGCTTTTTATCTATATTCCGGCTTTCATAATCCAATAATGATTTAGCAATAAACCCTTCCAACTGGCGTTTGACAGATTGAGGATGAGAAGAGGCAAAACGCGTGAACATAGCTCCGGTATATACCTGTCCATCAATCGTAAAGAGATTTTGTTCTGTCCGGCCTTTCGTCAACAGCTCTTCCATTGCTGCCTGATTCGGGGTATACTGCCATGACTTTTTTAATCGGTCGAGCATCGCTGCCGTGCCTCTGTCTAAAACCTCCTTACGCCGTAACCGCTCTATCAACCTGCCACTGACATTTTCATAAGCAAATGCTTCCTCCCGGTCAATCACTTTCAAGATATGAATCCCTTCAGGAGTGAAGAATGGCTGTGATACCGCACCTTTCGCCAAAGAGAAAGCGACATCCTCAAATTCACTCGTTGTCTCCAGACCTTCTATCCATCTATTCTGCTTATCATCCGAATAGATTTCCACCAAACGGTTAAAATTCAAATCCGGCTGATTCTGTATCACCCGGTATATAGAATCCATCCGGACTTTTTCTTCTTCCAAATGACGGGAAGTAACCGTCTGCGGTAAACGTTTAAAAATTTGCATGACTTGCACCCGGCCGCTACGTGCTTTCAGTCCCATCTTCTGATACAAGACACGGGCACAACTATCCATCACTTGTTTGTCAATCAGATAAGATTCTACCAATTCTGTCCGACGCTTCTCGTGTTGTTTACGGAAAACTGTAGTCGTATCAAGTCCGGCAGCCCTGGCCGCTTCCACCTTCAACTTTGATTGAGCGAAAAGTGCCGCATACTCTTTTGGTGAAAGCTGGGCATTTGAGCGTTCTGCATAACGACGGTATGCATTTTCAAATTCCGAACGGAGTACCTCTCTTCCGTTAACACGCATCAATACCGGATCTTCTTGCGCAAAGACCGCGACAACAAAGAGAGAAATACATCCCAACAACAGGCTTCTTTTCATCATCATTTTTTTTATTTTCCAAACAATAAACAACAAGCATCACAGAAACAATAACAGATAAACAACAAACGGTGAGCAGTGAACACCTTGCTGACAATACAGCCTGTTCACCGTTCACCGTTAATAGTTCACCGTATCTATCTATTATTCCGGACGGCTATAGTTAGGCGATTCACTAGTAATCGTCACGTCGTGCGGATGGCTTTCCATTACACCTGCATTGGTAATGCGGGTAAACTTAGCATCGTGAAGTTTATCAATATTGGCAGCACCGCAGTATCCCATACCTGCACGCAAACCACCTGACAACTGATAGACAACTTCGAAAAGTGTACCTTTATAAGGAACACGGGCAGCAATTCCTTCCGGAACCAGCTTCTTCACATCAGCAGTTCCACTCTGGAAGTAACGGTCTTTCGAACCGTTCTCCATCGCTTCCAACGATCCCATACCACGATAGGATTTGAATTTACGACCATTGAAGATGATTGTGTCGCCCGGAGACTCTTCTGTTCCGGCAACCAATGATCCAATCATTACACAATATCCACCGGCAGCCAACGCTTTCACAACATCGCCCGAATAGCGCAAACCACCATCGGCAATCAAAGGAATACCTGTACCCTTCAATGCTTTTGCTACATCATAGACAGCAGACAACTGTGGAACCCCTACACCGGCAACCACACGAGTGGTACAGATAGAACCCGGACCGATACCGACTTTCACTGCATCCGCTCCTGCTTCTACCAACGCTTTTGCAGCTTCTCCGGTAGCAATATTACCCACTACGATATCAATGTTCGGGAAGCGTTTCTTAGCTTCTTTCAGTTTTTCAATCACAAACATAGAGTGTCCGTGAGCCGTATCAATTACAATTGCATCCGCACCGGCATCTACCAATGCTTGCATACGATCCAGCGTATCGGCAGTCACACCTACACCGGCAGCTACACGCAAACGACCTTTGGCATCTTTACAAGCCATCGGTTTATCTTTTGCTTTTGTAATATCTTTATAAGTGACAAGGCCAATCAACTTTCCGTCCATTCCAACAATCGGAAGTTTCTCGATCTTATGTTTCTGAAGAATCTGTGCAGCAGATTCTAGATCAGTAGACTGGTTTGTAGTTACCAATCTTTCTTTCGGAGTCATGACAAGATCAATATGTTTAGCCATGTCTCTTTCGAAACGCAAATCTCTGTTGGTAACAATACCCACCAAATAACCTTCATCATCTACCACAGGGATACCACCGATTTTGTATTCCGCCATGATGTCCAGTGCATCCTGCACAGTAGAACCTCTTTTAATAGTTACGGGATCATAAATCATGCCATTTTCGGCACGCTTTACAATAGCAACTTGTCTTGCCTGTTCTTCGATAGACATATTTTTGTGAATCACACCGATACCACCTTCACGAGCAATGGCAATAG
>NZ_DAWCXD010000242.1:0-4062 GCF_052357945.1 Bacteroides sp.
ATTAGATTTAAGGTTAACAAAGATTGGCTGTCTGGGATAGATAGCCTTTTTTTTGTCCCTACTATTCCTTATAGAATCAGCCAGATGGCAATGATATGCCCGATGCTGCCTCCCAGACAAAACAAGTGGAAAGTGGCATGCATATATGGTTTGCGCAACGAATAAAAAACAGCTCCCACGATATACGAAACTCCTCCGCCAATCAGCCACCAGAAAGCGGTAGTGGCTCCCAGTTCTCCCAGATGATCTAACAAAGGTTTCATGGCTACCAATATACAGGCGCCCATACCTACATAACAAGCCGTTTCGAGATTGCTATGTTCTTTCAGTTTTTTGAAGCTAAGAATGAAACCGGCGATAGCCGACAGCCAGACGAAAGCAAAAATTCCCCATCCCCATCCGCCGGCATGCCGCAGAACAAGCAGGGTAAAAGGGGTGTAGGTTCCGGCAATGTGCAAATAGATAGCTCCATGATCGAATTTACGGAGCAGCTCTTTCAGCTTTCCCGGACGGCTGCCGTGATACCACGTAGAACTGACATAAGAAGAAAGCATCCCCGCCAAATAGACAGATACACAAGCAACTGCCCACTGCGGCTCTATATTTTCGGATGCCTTTTCCAATAACAAATATCCGGCCACGATTCCAAGCAGAATACCTATTCCATGGCTAAGGGTATTTGCCCATTCTTCTATATTATTGTATCGTTTGTTCTTCAATGTTCCTATTTAGAATTGTTAAGTCACAAAAAATATTGAGTCGCAAAGATACTTTATTTTCCGTAAAGCGTTTCTTCGCCTTATTCTTTTTTTAAAGAAATATCGGCGTATGATACTCCCTACGGTTTTAAAATTTTGATGCGTACCCAATGCTCGGTGTCCAGTTGGAAACCGTCGTGGTTGATGGAATGAACAGTTTCCTCATAATTGTGTTTTTTGTAGTATCTTCACAAAGAAAAAAAATAGAGAAAGGCGATACACCTTTCTCTATTTAATTTTTATTTTATGTATAAAATATATTATACCAAATGTCCGATCCATTCTTCACGGTCGCCGGGGAGAAGGTCGATAACAGGAATTTCTACCATTGTGTAGCATCCCGGCTGTTGCTTCATCGAAGCACGTGCCACACATACTAGCACTTGTGCTGTCAGTGCGGGGTTGTTGATGCGCATATTAAATTCGAATAACTGATTCTGTGTTTTGCCGGATACACCTTTGCGAGTGAGATTTACACCGTGACCCATATCCAATAGAGCGTCTACGCTCGGAACGAGTTTCACGTGTGTTTCATCATTCACGAAGTAAGGATCTGCTTTGATGGCAGCAGCTACTTCTTCAAATTTATATCCGTCTTTCAGTTCGATGTACACCATGCGGCGGTGGATTCCCGTGCCGGTAGGAATAGTCATGGAAAGAGCGGCTTTCACCCCGTCGATAGCTTTTACGGCTACTGTGTGTCCCATGCTCATACCCGGACCGAAGTTGGTGTAAGTGATTCCTTTCGGAGCAATCGCTTCGAGCATGGTGCGTACGATGGAGTCGCTTCCCGGATCCCATCCGGCAGAGATGATCGATACGGCTTTATGTTCTTTGGCAGCAGCATCCAGAGTGCGGCGTAAATCTACGATACCAGTGTGGATATCGAAACTGTCTACCGTATTAACTCCCATTGCCAGATATTCTTTTGCATATTTCTCAACGCTGCGGGTTGGCGTGCAAAGAATAGCTACGTCTACATCCCCCAACTCTTTTATGTCCTTTACTACTGCATAGTTTGCCAACTCTTCCGGTTTGTTCTCTGCTCCTGCACGACGAACGACTCCGGCTATTTCGAAATCAGGTGCCGCCTGAAGCGCTTCCAGTACATAATGTCCGATGTTACCATAACCAACGATGGCAGCTCTTACTTTTTTCATTCTTTTCTTGGTTTTAATGAACAAATTTCTTTCTTTTGCTTGCAAAAGTAAACAATTTACTACTAACTTTGGTTCATTCGCTTTAATATTTTTATTTTTTTCATATTCTTCATATCTAATGTACAAAAGAATAATCTGTGAAAATCAGTGTAATCTGTGGTGAGAAAGTTTTATCTTTGTCCCTGTTATGATAGAATATATTAGAGGCGAACTTGCCGAACTAAGTCCGGCAACCGCAGTGATTGACTGTAACGGGGTGGGATATGCCGCCAATATATCCTTGAATACCTATTCGGCTATTCAGGGAAAGAAAAACTGTAAGCTATATATTCACGAGGCGATTCGGGAAGACGCGTATGTGCTTTACGGATTTGCCGAGAAGCAGGAGCGGGAGATTTTTCTGTTGTTGATTTCCGTCTCCGGAATCGGGGGGAACACGGCACGTATGATTCTCTCGGCGCTCTCACCTGCCGAACTGGTGAACGTAATCAGCACCGAAAACGCGAATATGCTGAAAACGGTGAAAGGTATCGGGCTGAAGACTGCGCAACGGGTGATTGTCGACCTGAAAGATAAGATAAAAACGATGAGTGGGTCTGCCGGCGGAGGTGCTTCCGCAGGTCTGTTGCTGCAACCTGCCAATGCGGAAGTGCAGGAAGAGGCGGTGTCTGCATTGACAATGCTCGGTTTTGCTGCCGCGCCTTCGCAAAAGGTGGTGTTGGCTATCTTGAAGGAAGAACCGGATGCTCCGGTAGAAAAGGTTATCAAACTGGCTTTGAAACGTTTGTAGTATGAAACAACAGAAAATTTATATGCAGGCATGGCTGGACGCTCACGGTCGTGCAAAGGTAGTGAATACGGATAAATGGTATCTGGATTTCGCTAATCAGCTATTGCCATTGGTGGCCGAATCTTATATATATGGTGGGAAAGAGATGGAAGAAGACCAGAAGCAAGTGGCTCTGACGTGTGCTTTGTACTTGGAAGATTGCGTGGCAGACGGAGGAAACTGGCGTCAATTTATCCACTGGCATCAGGAAAACTACGGACGTTACCTGCCTTTCTACACGTTGACGGACGAATATCTGCCGGACGAAATCAACCGTGAAGATGTTGTTTTCCTTTTGTGGGCAATCAATTCACCGGTCGGTGATGATTTTGACGGAGTGGAGAACCCGATGGATACAGATTTGCTGGAGTTTGCAGATGCATTATACAACCGTTTGGATGCTGCGTTCGAATTGGCTCCTATCAGTGATTACCTGGCGACGGACTGGCTGCTGGAAACGGAATTGATGCAAAAGAAGCGAATGCCTCTGCCGATAGCTTTGCCGGGAGAAAAAATGCCTGCCAACGTTGAGCGTTTCCTTGAAGCAAGTAAAGGTGAACCGCTTTTGTACTTCGACTCTTACGATGCGCTGAAATTTTTCTTTGTGCAATCATTGAAGTGGGAGGATGAAGAAGATTCTCTATTGCCTGATTTAAGAGAATTTGATAACTTCGTGGTTTTCGCCAATCCGAAAGGTCTGTTGATAGGGCCTGATGTGGCCCCATATTTTGCGGACAAACGCAACCCGCTCTACAATGCTGAACTGGCAGAAGAGGAAGCATACGAGCTGTTTTGTGAAGAAGGTTTGTGTCCGTTTGATTTGTTGAAATATGGAATGGAACATGAACTGTTGCCAGAAGCACAGTTCCCGTTTGAGAACGGAAAGGAACTGTTGCAGGGAAACTGGGATTTTGTGGCTCGCTGGTTTCTGGGCGAATATTACGAAGGAGAATAAGAGGAACAAGAATTAAGGTATAAGTACTGTTTATATAAGTGTTGTCTATGCCAATCAAAAAAAATAACAATCCCTTTGCCGGAAAGACAAAGTCCGCAGCCGGTAAAAAGAAGACAACCGGAAAACGGGTTGGAAAATCAAAACAGGAAAAGGCTAATAATCAGTTGAATAGAAGGGTAAAATAAGGATGTGGAGGATACGCCGTTTTTGCTTATCAGGCTACGCCGTTTGATGATGGCAGACTACGCCTTTTCTCCATACCAGGAAACGCCTTTTTTCCCGCGCAGAGAATAAAGAGGCTTATTATACATGCGAATCAGTATTTGATTTATTAGTTAAAAATTAGCGTAATTAGTGCGA
>NZ_DAWCXD010000243.1:0-4061 GCF_052357945.1 Bacteroides sp.
AATCCACTGGTGTTTGAGACCAGCGCGTCTACCGATTCCGCCATCTGGGCGCATACTTGATTTCTCAATTGCGGTGCAAAGATACGACATTATTTTGAATCCACAATAGTTTGGCAAAAAAAAGGAGAAAAAAATAATAAAACATATCTTAAACACTTCTCTATTCAGAGAATAAACCGTACATTAGCAGAAACTTTAAAATAGAGTCACTATCATGACAAACCAGGATAATTATTGCGTGATTATGGGTGGCGGCATTGGAAGCCGCTTTTGGCCGTTTAGCCGCAAAACATTGCCCAAACAATTCTTAGATTTCTTCGGAACGGGTCGTTCACTTTTACAGCAGACTTTTGACCGGTTCCAAAAGGTTATTCCAACAGAAAACATTTTCATCGTTACCAATGCAATGTATGCAGACTTAGTGAAAAAACAATTGCCTGAAGTGAGCGAAAACCAAATTCTGCTGGAACCTGCAAGACGAAACACCGCTCCATGTATAGCATGGGCTTCTTACCACATCCAGGCATTGAATCCAAATGCCAATATCGTAGTTGCACCTTCAGACCATTTAATTTTAAAAGAGGATGAGTTTCTTGCCGCTATCGAAAAAGGACTTGATTTTGTTTCACGCTCGGAAAAGCTACTGACATTAGGTATTAAACCCAATCGCCCGGAAACAGGGTACGGATATATACAAATAGACGAACCCGCAGGAGGAAACTTCTATAAAGTAAAAACATTCACAGAGAAACCGGAACTGGAATTAGCTAAAGTATTCGTAGAGAGCGGAGAATTTTATTGGAATTCCGGCCTATTTATGTGGAATGTAAATACAATCATCAAAGCAAATGAAGATTTACTGCCTGAATTAGCTTCCAAACTGGCACCGGGAAAAGATATTTATGCCACCGACAAGGAGAAAGCATTCATCGAAGAAAACTTCCCAGCATGTCCTAATGTATCCATCGACTTCGGCATTATGGAGAAAGCGGATAATGTGTATGTATCATTAGGAGATTTTGGCTGGTCCGATCTTGGAACTTGGGGATCACTTTATGATTTATCGGAAAGAGACCCGGAAGGCAATGTTACGCTGAAGTGCCATTCACTTATATATAATAGTAAAGATAATATGGTAGTACTTCCGAAAGGCAAACTGGCCGTTATCGATGGACTGGAAGGATTTCTGATAGCCGAATCGGACAACGTTCTTTTGATTTGCCGCAAAGATGAAGAACATGCTATCCGTAAATATGTAAACGACGCCCAAATGCAACTGGGCGATGATTTCATTTAATAACACGCAACCTGACGCCGGAGACAAAACCGGATAAGAGCATACAAATAGTGAACGGTGAACAAACTGCATAATTGATTGCAGAGAGTTCACCGTTCACTGTTTATAATCGAAAAACTTTGTGTGTCTTTAAATAATCATGAGTTTCTAAATAATCTCTATTCCCTGCTGCTTGCAAAGTTGCAGTCCCAGATCTTTCAATCTGAACTTCTGAATCTTTCCACTACCCGTCATCGGGAATTCATTCACAAAAAAGATATATTTCGGAATCTTATAACGGGATATCTTATTTCTGCAGAAATCACGTACATCGGCTTCCTGCATTTGTACTCCTTCCTGCAAAATAATAAATGCTCCGACTGCCTCACCATACTTTTTAGAAGGAATACCAGCTACTTGAACATCTTTCACTCCATCAAGCTTATAAAGAAACTCTTCTATTTCGCGCGGATAAATATTCTCGCCACCACGAATAATCATATCTTTGATACGTCCGGTAATCCGATAATTTCCATCTTCATCCTTAATACCCAAGTCGCCGGAATGCAAGAAGTTGTTTTCATCAAGCACTTCCGCCGTTGCTTCCGGATTCTTATAATATCCTTTCATGGTATTATAACCACGGTTACACATTTCACCTTGTACACCAACCGGACATTCTTCACCTGTTTCAGGATCAATCACTTTCACCTCCGTAAATTCGAAATCATGTCCTACCGTATTACAACGTACATCGAACGGATCATCAATACGAGAAGCAGTCATACCCGGAGCGGTCTCCGTCAGTCCATATACACTAGTCACCTTCATATACATTTTCTCTTCTACCTGCTTCATCAGTTCGACAGGACACAGCGAACCGGCCATAATACCTGTACGAAGACAAGACATATCAAAGAGATCGAACATCGGATGATGCAACTCGGCGATAAACATAGTCGGCACACCATAAAGAGCCGTACAACGTTCTTTATGAATAGAGGCCAGCACAACCAACGGGTCGAAACGTTCTACCATCACTTGTGTACAACCATGAGTCAGACAGTTCATGGTAGCCAATACTACCCCAAAACAATGGAACAACGGAACGCAACAACAAAGTTTGTCATCTGCCGTGAACTTCATGTGTTCCCCCGTCAGGAATCCATTATTGGCGATATTATAATGTGTCAGCATCACCCCTTTCGGAAAACCGGTAGTGCCCGACGTATATTGCATATTTACCACATCGTGACAATCCACTTTGCTTTTTAGTTCGTTCAAACGGTCATCTTCCACATTATCTCCCAACAGCAGGATCTCCGCTGTATTATACATACCACGATGTTTTTCCTGACCTACATATACTACATTTCGCATATACGGAAAGCGTTCGCTCTTTAAATGTCCACGCTCACAAGTCTTCAATTCAGGAAGCATTGTATAGGTCATCTGCACAAAGTCACTGTCCTTCTCGCCATTCACGATACAAAGCGTATGCATATCCGAGTTCTGGCAAAGATACTCCAACTCCGATTGCTTGTAGTTCGTATTCACTGTAACATATACCGCACCAATCTTCGCGCAGGCATATAGCAATGTCAACCAATCGGGAACATTAGCCGCCCAAATACCCACATGGGTACCACGTTCCACACCAATGGCAATAAGCCCTTTTGCCATATCATCCACACGACGGTTCAACTGACTCCAGGTAAAACGGAGATTTCGGTCGGAATATACGATATATTCCTTATCAGGAGTCTCTTCAGCCCAGTGTTCCAGCCACTGCCCCAAAGTACGATCAAATAATTGCATGTAATTATACTTAAGTCTTGGTTCCTACTATTTCATTAAATCGGTGTGTAAACTACTGCCAGGATTTTTGCAGCCTGCCCCTCATAAGCATGTACATGATGAGGAACAATGGAATCATAATAAATGCTATCACCCTCTTCCAGCAGATAGGTGTTCTTGCCATAGCTGATTTCCATGATACCTTCCATAACCATGATGAACTCTTCTCCTTCATGAGAAGAAAGCACGAAGTCAGTATCTTCCGTCGGCATCACATCGATAATAAACGGCTCCATGTGACGATCCGCCTTTGACTTGGACAACGAGTGATATTCCATGTGTTTGCGAGAGTGAATCGCATTATTGGAAAAACTGATCGCATCCTTGGCTTCTTTCTTACGGCATACGACCGGTCCGACTTCATCCTGATCATCAAGGAAAGTACCCAGACGTACTCCCAACACACGCGCAATCTTAATCAGCGGTGCGAGAGAAGGTATATCAATGTTATTCTCAATACGTTCAATCTGTTCGATAGCCAAACCTGAACGTTGCGCCAACTCTTCTATGCTTATTGATTTATCTTCGCGGAGGGCTTTAATTTTTTCGCCAACAATCTTACTTGTATCCATTTTGAAAGCATTTTAGTTATCAAAGGTGATAAATTATAATAATTAAGCTGCAAAAATAGCAAAATCTTTAGATGAACACAATTATAACCGAAGAAAATACGATTGTCAGGAAGAAAAAGAAGATACTAAAAAAAAGCCGCTCCTCTATCATGAGGAACGGCTTTAAATCTTTTCGCGACAAGTAGATTACTTACGCAAACCGAGCTCTTTAACAATAGCACGATATCTTTCGATATCTCTTGCTTTCAGGTAGTCGAGTAAGCGACGACGCTTACCTACCAACATTGTTAACGCTCTTTCAGTACTATAATCTTTTCTGTTGAGCTTCATGTGCTCAGTCAGGTGAGAAATACGGT
>NZ_DAWCXD010000244.1:0-3989 GCF_052357945.1 Bacteroides sp.
ACTCTCCGTAACTACGCTGAAAACTGGTGGCCTTGGTTCCGTTTGGGTGAAATCTATTTGAATGCTGCCGAAGCTGCTTTCGAATTGAATGACGAGCCGACAGCTTTACCCTACATCAACCGCTTGCGTCAGCGTGCCGGTTTCCCGGCCAACAGCCTGACAAGCCTGACAATAGAAAAGATTCAGAACGAACGTCGTGTGGAACTGGCTTTCGAAGATCACCGTTATTTTGATATGAAACGATGGAGAATAGCTGATATCACCTGGAACGGAAATACAGATAACGATAAAGCGATCGTTTACGGTTTATATCCTTATCGTATTGCCAAACCAAAACCGGGAACATCGGATCAGGACAAGTACATTTTTGTAAAGACGAAATCCGAACGTTTCAAGGTGGCAAGAACCTTCCAGCAGTCTAACTATTATTCATTCATTGCTGATGATGTAATTAATAACAATCCGACGATTGTGAAGAATCCATTCCAATAAAAATAAGAGATTATGAAAAAGATTATACCTTTCTTTATTATGATATGTTGTTTGTTGGCAGTAAGCAGTTGCAGCTACGACAACTTTGAGGAACCTAAGGCTACGTTGACCGGAAGAGCAATTTATGACGGTGAAGCGGTAGGGGTTAGAAGCGGAAGTTCAGAGTTTGCTTTATTCCAGGACGGTTATGCTTTGCATGGCTCTATTCCGGTGTATGTTGCGCAGGACGGAAGCTATTCCGTGTCCCTTTTCAATGGTGATTATAAATTGGTGCGTATGGGTAATGCTCCTTGGGAAAGACCTTCTAATGACACAATTTATATTACAGTGAAAGGAAACACTGTGCAGGATATTCCTGTGACACCGTATTTCTCTGTCAGAAACGTATCTTTTGCCAGAAACGGCAACAAGGTTACCGCACGGTTTACTATTAATAAGGTAGTTGCCGATGCCAATCTGGAGAATGTAGGCATCTATTTGGGAACAGGTATCCTGACGGATGAGAAACAAAAGGAAGCGGAGTTGGCGTTGGGTAATACCGTTTCACTCAATCAGGAGAACACTGCTGAAATTGAGATTCCAAGTGGCTTACTCAATGAATCCTATCTTTACGCTCGTGTCGGAGTTAAATCAGACAAATCATCGGAATATTGTTACAGCCAATCTATTAAAGTAGCATTGAAATAAATAGTATCAAGAATGTAAATACCGGAGGGGGAGTATCACAACCAGATATTTCCCCTTTTTATCCAACTCATGAAAATATGATAGCACCTATTAAACAAACTTTGATTATAATCGGCCTGATATTGGCAGTGACGCTGCCTGCTTTCGCGTTATCTGGTAATCCTGTGTTACCAGGTTTCCATGCTGATCCTGAAATTTTATATTCTAACAAGACTAAGAAATACTATATCTATTCCACCACAGACGGACAGCCTGGATGGGGTGGTTGGTATTTTACCGTTTTTTCGTCTGTTGACTTAAAGAATTGGAAGGATGAAGGGACAATGCTGGATTTGAAATCAGATCAGGTACCTTGGGCGGATGGTAATGCGTGGGCACCTTGTATTGAAGAGAAGTTGACAGGAGGAAAATATAAATACTTCTTTTACTACAGCGGTAATCCGAAAGCAGGCGGAGGAAAACAGATTGGAGTAGCTACGAGCGATTCTCCTACGGGGCCGTTTGTTGATTTAGGGCATCCCATTGTAACGGATTCACCCACCGGAAACGGTCAGCAAATAGATGTGGATGTGTTTACCGATCCGGTTTCGGGGAAGTCTTATCTGTATTGGGGAAATGGCTATATGGCAGGTGCGGAACTGAATGAGGATATGGTTTCCATTAAGAAGGAAACGGTCACAGTGATGACTCCCGAAGGAGGCACTTTGCAGGATTATGCTTATCGTGAAGCTGCTTATGTGTTCTACCGTAACGGACTTTACTATTTCATGTGGTCGGTAGATGATACAGGGTCTCCCAATTATCATGTAGCTTATGGCACTTCAACCTCACCTTTGGGACCAATTAAAGTAGCTAAGAATCCTGTTATACTGATTCAAAACCCGGAAAAGGAAATATACGGTCCTGCTCATAATGCTGTTTTGCAAGTTCCCGGCACTGATAAGTGGTATATTATTTATCATCGCATTAATAAGAATTATCTCAAAAGTGATCCCGGTGTTCATCGTGAAGTATGTATAGATCGTATGGAATTTAATGAAGATGGGAGCATCAAGCAAGTAATACCCACTCCTTAATAATATCTTTCCTGATTTCGGTAGATGGTTAGGTTGTTTCAGGACGGAATTGTATTGTATGATTTGAATAATGAAAGATTATAGATGAATAGGATTATAGGTAAAAAGAGAGTAGCGATTTTAGGTTTTCTGTTTGTATGTGTGGCGGGTGGATGTTCTCAATCTGTTCCTGATGTAAGTTATCAGATAGAAACGGATAAGCCTTGTCAAACGATGGCATATTTTAGTGCTTCAGACGCCTGGAGTATGCAGTTTATCGGACTTTGGCCGGAAGAGAAACAAAACCAGGTAGCCGATTGGCTGTTCAGTACAGAAAATGATGTGAACGGACAGCCGAAAGGTATCGGCCTGTCCCTCTGGCGTTTCAATGTCGGTGCAGGCAGTGCGGAACAAGGGGAGACTAGTCAGATCGCTTCTCCCTGGATGCGAGCCGAGTGTTTTCAGAACGCGGATGGAACGTACGACTGGAACAAGCAACAGGGACAACGAAATTTTCTGAAACTGGCAAAGGAACGGGGAGTCAATAAATTCCTGGCTTTCCTGAACTCGCCTCCCGTACATTATACACAGAACGGATTGGCAACCAATACCGGTCGTGGAGGTACGGCAAATCTGAAGCCGGATTGTTATGAAAAGTACGTCCGTTTTCTGGCAGATGTAGTACAAGGCGTAGAAGAACATGATGGCATCAAGCTCAACTACATCTGTCCTTTCAACGAACCGGACGGACATTGGAATTGGGTAGGACCGAAACAAGAAGGTTGTCCGGCAACCAACAAAGAAGTAGCTCATACTGTCCGTTTGTTAAGCAAAGAATTTGTAAGCCGGAATATGGATACGCAGATTTTGGTGAATGAATCTTCCGATTATCGCTGTATGTTCCGCACTCACGAAACAGATTGGCAACGGGGTTATCAGATTCAAGCCTTTTTCTGTCCGGATAGTGTAGATACATATTTAGGAGATACTCCGAATGTTCCCCGCCTGATGCTTGGTCATAGCTATTGGACAACGACTCCGTTAAGTGAATTACGTAATATCCGCTGCCAGTTGCGGGATACCTTAGATAAACATCAAGTTGGCTTCTGGCAAACGGAGACTTGCATCATGGGTAATGATGAAGAAATTGGTGGTGGAAATGGTTTCGATCGTACAATGAAGACAGCGCTCTATGTGGCACGTATCATTCATCATGATATTGTGTATGCCAGAGCTGAAAGCTGGCAATGGTGGCGTGCCATTGGCGGTGACTACAAAGACGGACTGATTCGTGAGTATACAACAGACGATAACTTCTTGGATGGTACAGTAGAGGATTCTAAACTGATGTGGGCTTTAGGAAATTATAGCCGTTTTATCCGTCCGGGAGCAGTCCGGCTATCTGTTTCCGCTTTCGATCAGACAGGTGCTCTGATTCCTGACGGCGACACCGACCAGCAAGGATTGATGTGTTCTGCTTATAAGAACGTAGACGGAACGTATGTGATAGTAGTTATTAACTATGCCAATGAAGAAAAAGAGTTTTCTATTCATAAAGGAAAAGTAGGAAATGCGCAATGGCAGATTTATCGTACTTCAGATAAAGAGGGGGAAGATTTGCTTCCGGTGGGGACAGTGAAAAGTGGGAAGATTGTTCAGATTCCGGCGCGTTCTATTGTAACGCTTCAGAGTAACTAATAAAACGTGAGTTCGACATAAAATCAAAAGATAGTAAGTTGCCCGTCATTGATAAAG
>NZ_DAWCXD010000245.1:0-3986 GCF_052357945.1 Bacteroides sp.
TGATTTTCTGGGTACAGAACTGGGGATTGATGGGTGTTCCTTTGTTGATCGGATGGGTGTTGAATACTTATTGCAAAGGTCCGGTAGTAGACGGTGCACAGACTTATGACTACACGTTGCCGATGGCTATTTTTGCTCTCTTTGGTGTGCTTGCTCTGATTGTGGCTTTGATGTTGAAGGCAGAGAACAAGAAGAAGGGATACGGTTTGGAAGAGGCGAATATCCAAAAGTAACTGGGAAATTCAATACCTAAAGTAACAAAGGAATTTTGTATCAAGGTGTAAACAGAAGAGTATCAGTATGAATACTCTGAAATAAAAAATAAGAAGTATGGCTGCTAAAGAGAAAATCAACCTGTTAGAGGTCATTCCCTGTCGCAGTGAACATATTACAGCAGAAAGGGAAGGGGAGACAATTGTGCTCTCCTTTCCCCGTTTTAAATATCCGTGGATGCAACGCTTCCTTGTGCCGAAAGGAATGTCGAAAGAACTTCATGTGAAATTGGAAGAACACGGTACGGCTGTATGGGAACTGATAGATGGAAAACGCAATGTTCGTGAGATTATAGAAAAACTCGCAGACCACTTTCAAAATGAAGAGGGCTACGAGTCGCGTGTATCGGCTTATCTTTCTCAAATGCAGAAAGATGGATTTATAAAACTGGTGATACCAGTCGTATAAATAGGAACTTATTATTATTTATTTGATAAATACAGCCCAAAGTATGACGGCAATTGCTATCAGGACCCCCATGATAATAAGCGTTCCCCAAACAAAATAATTGCTGTCTTTCTCTTTCTTTTTCTCCGAGTCGTGGATGATACGTTCCATTTCTTCGGGGGTGGTGTTGGGTAGTGGATAAGGTTCGTTTGCACGGTTTAGATGCTTCAACTTATCGTTAGCACGTTCACGACGTAGGCGGGAAGCTTCCCGTCCCTCTTTTATTCGGCGTATCATGTCGAATGCATGTCCTTCACCAACCATATTCTTTGTTTTTTAGAAGTTCACTTCCTCGTTTTTCTATTTCCCTTCTTCTCTGTCCACTTTGAGCAATCCTCCCGTATTCGGATCAAAATAAACTTTGATGGTAGAATTCTTGTTGAACAAAACCGGAGCCAGATATTCTATCACACCAAATTGAGTAATAGGAAGTTCACCTTCGTAAAGTTTCTTTTTACCGTCGGTCAGTGTAACCATAGCTTGTCCGGGTACGTTGTAGGCGATTCCATCCAAATCTTTCTTCTTCTTACCGTCTTCTTGTGGTATCTTGACCGATTTCAGGTCTTTCAGACTGATATAAAACGGAGTTCCTGCCAAATCATTGTTGGCAACTACACCTAACTTCTTCGAGAAGCGGAAGGCAACTTCATTGTTGAATTCCTTGTCAGGGGTAAGGCAGACAGTGAATGTTCTCTCTTCTTTGTTGCAGGTGCCGGAGAACATTTGTGTCATGGCTTCTTCCTGTGCATTCAGATTGTCGAGCATAATTTTAAGCTGTGCCCCATCTGAAGGCATATTATCAGCTTGTCCGCGCAATAAGGCATTTTTGCTTTCGCGGATGTTATAGATCTCTTTAGCCACCAGCTCGGCCATCTTGGCGGTAGAACTAGCCATCAGAATCTCTTCGGTCAGGAATTCGCGAGGATTCGCTTTCTTTTGGAGGACTGCGGGGGCGGGAGCAGCTTTTTTGCCTGCACTGCTATTGCTGTAAGGAACATTGATCGTTTTCACAATGCCATCCTCTGTCAGTTCCATGAGCGGTGCTACTGTCTTATCCTTCAATTTTACGAAATACGTAGTTTCGCTGTTGGGCACACCTACGGATTTCACTTTTACGCTAGCCAGTTCCCAGTACTCTTCAGGGTCGGCGGAGACGTTGGTCAGTCGTAGGTAACGATCAGCATATTTGCTGAATTCTCCCGGAGTATAGTTGACTTTGTTGGCTTTTATTTCAAGTTCTATTTGGGTTTTGGGAAGACTGTAAACCACTCCATAGTCTTTTCCTCGGGTAACCCCTGTCAGTACTTCGGTTTGTGCATAGGCGGACGTTGTCATAAGTAGTCCTGCTGCTATAATCAACTTTTTCATATTCGGTTCTTTTTAACTGGTTTTGAAAACAAAGTTAATGAAGTTATTGAAAAAACTGTAAGTTCTTAACTTTTATTCGCTTACAAGTCGCCATGCTGTCGGCAGACAGGTGATAATATCGCTTGCGATCATTCCGATCATTCCTTGCTTCTTTTGAGCGACATCGCCCGCCAATCCATGAATGTAAGTGCCGATTTTAGCGGCTTCCTCGGTGGGATAACCTTGGGCAAGTAGTGCCAGGATTACTCCGGTCAGTACGTCACCGCTACCTCCGGTTGCCATTCCCGGATTTCCGGTTGGGTTGAAGAAACATTTACCTTCGGGGGTAATAATGGCGGAATAGGCTCCTTTTAAAATAATGTGAACATGGGCGGCACGAGCCAATTCGCAAGCCTTCATCAGACGTTCGTAAGAGTCCTGGCATTTGCCGGTCAGACGTTCCAGTTCTTTCGGATGCGGGGTGAGGATGGAACCCTTCGGCAGGTGGGTAAGTGCATGGCGGTGGTTGGCAAGGATATTAAGTGCGTCGGCATCCACTACAACAGGAGTCTGGCAATGTTCCAGTTGCTCCAATAAAGCAGCTTCCGTTTCCTCGTTTCGTCCCAGTCCCGGACCGATGCCGACTGCTTGATAGTCGTCCGTGTCGGTAGGTACGGCAAAACAGGTTTCGTTGATGTCGGTTTCTACGATTGCTTCGGGTATGGAGGTCTGCAAGATGTCGTTGTTGCACATTGGTGCATGAACAGTCAGCAACCCTACTCCCGAACGGAGGCAGGCGCGGGCAGCGAGAACAGAGGCTCCTGCCATTCCTTTTGAACCGGCAATCAATAGTGCATGGCCGAAGTTTCCCTTGTGGGCAAACTGTTTGCGTGGCTTGATGAGTGAACGGATTTGCTCTATTTCCAACATTTCGTAGTTCGTTTCCATCTCTTCAATGCCGTCTTCGCTCAATTGGATATCCAACAATTCCCATTCTCCGACAAATTCAGTGTTCTCTGCGAAAAGAAAGGCGAGCTTCGGCAGTTGCAGACTGAAAGTTACGTCGGCACGGATAATATTAGCTTTTACGTTGAATGTATTTTCTTCTCCCATCAGTCCGGAAGGAATGTCAATGGCTACTACCATGGCAGGGGAGGAATTGATGTATTTCACTACGGCAGCGAATCCGCCGCTCAACGGTTTGTTCAGGCCTGAACCGAATAATCCGTCGATTACCAGGTGATCGGGCGTCAGGACGGGAGGTACGAATTGGGTACTGATTTCGTGGAATTTTACTTCTTCCATCATTTCTACCAATTCTTTATTGGTCTGGCAGTCGGGTGAAAGTTCTCCTTTCGTGTTGAAGAGAAATACCTCGATTTTATATCCTTTTTCAGCCATCATGCGGGCTACGGCGAGAGCATCTCCGCCATTATTCCCCGGTCCGGCAAAGATAGTGACCGGCGTTTCCGTATTCCATCTGTCTGTGATGGCTTTTGTTAATACGGTTGCTGCACGTTCCATCAGATCGATTGATGCAATAGGTTCGTTCTCAATGGTATAAGCGTCCAATTTCTTGATACTGCTGCTTGGAAATATTTTCATTGCGATGTTCTTTTAGTTTTCGGATTACAAATGTACATGATTCTTCTGACTTTTCCCGTTTGTTGTGGGAAGAAAACTTGTTAATCATAAGGAGATGACTTGTTGGGGGCAGGGAAATGAATCAAACTCGTGGTGGTTTGATTTATTAAAAATAATCATTTTGTACCTTTCACAAGTTTCACGGACACGTAAGTTGTAGTGTGACAGATGTTTGTTGTGATTTAAGGTTCTCTTTTTAACCCTTCACATCTTTCACACTGGTAAGCGTCTCCGCGATTCTATCTTGTCGCCCTTTTTTCATTCTTATATTTTTG
>NZ_DAWCXD010000246.1:0-3973 GCF_052357945.1 Bacteroides sp.
CACTACAAAGATGGGATTAATAGATATTATGTTTTATAGAAAAAAGGAAGGTATATAATGATCTTACTCCTTTTTTCTATTTTTATTTAAATGAAGAATTTTACCTGTTCCTTCAATTACTACTTTAAATTATTAAATAAAAAAAAGAAGACTACTATTTCTAGTAGCCTTCTTATATTTTTTCAGAAAACGATCTTACTTCATCATCTTATCGATTTCTTCGAATTCAGGTCCCATATTCAAGTTATAGTAAACTCTGTAAAGACCTTGCAACCATAAATCCTGTTGATCGGGTTTTAAAGCTCTGGCTTTTTCATAGAATGGTTTAGCTTCTTCGTAGAATTTCTTAACCACAGCTTGTGCTTCAGCGTACTTAGGATCATTGATATCTGTTGTTGCTTTATCAGCATAATCCTGTGCTTTCATCAAATATACCAAACCTACATTAGAGTATGCTTCTGCATATTCCGGATCAGCAGCAATAGCTTTCTTGTAATATTCGATTGCATTATCATATTCTTTCATATTATGATAAAGATATGCCTTTACGTACAAATACAACTTATTGTTCGGATCATTAGCTAACATTCTATCAGCAAACTCCATAGCTTTTGAAGCTTGATTAGAACTATTATAATAATCAACCAAATTAGCGAAGAAATAATCATTTCCAGGGAACTTAAGGATACCCTCTTCCAAAGATTTAATCCAAGCAGCAGTATCACCTTTAGCTTTATAAGCATCAGCCATCAATTGCATTGCAAATTTACCTCCATCTTTATCGGATAAAGCCATAGGAGCATATTTAATGATCGCATCTTTATCACCTACTCTATCAGCAGCTAATGTTGCATAATAAGCAATTTGCGGAAGAAGAGTATCGTTTTTAGCCAATTCTTTATCAGCTAACATCGGATAAGAAGCTGACTCTACATAGGTTGCAAAGAACTTCAAAGCCTCTTTATTCTTGTCCAGGTTGAAATACTGAATACCACCATTAATCAAATTAGGACGTTCAGCCAACATACTGGAAGCATTAGCCTTACGATATTTGTTTTTAACTTTTCCCTTTTCATTAGGTATTTCCGCTAATTCATCACACTTATTATAGTACTCATACATTTTCAGAATACTATTGTATACTTTCAATGTATCATACGGCTTCTTCAAAAAAGCATTTTTCATTTGCTCCTCGTTGATACGTCTCTGAATAAATCCAGCAACGTCCCATGTGTCAGCAAGATCCTTCGTTTCAGGATTCTTCATAGCCTCCTTAATAAGCTGTTCAGCCTGCTTAAAATTAGGTTTTACGTCATTAGCCATACTCTTTGCTTCTTTCACATTCTTCATCTGAGCGAATGAGAAGCTAACAGCCATCAATAAAACCATAGAAAATAATACTCTTTTCATGATTGTTGTTTGATTAATTATTAATATTATGTCTATTCCTCAATTTCGTTATTGCTTTCGTTTTCATTTACGTCCGTTGCATCATCAATATCAGGAACATCAGCATTCGGATCACTCACGATTGTACCCTCTGCCTCTTCTGCCGGAATTTCATCTTCAAGACTTTCTGTCATAACCTTACATACCGAACCAATCTGGTCGTTACGTTTTTCAAGATTTATCAGACGAACGCCTTGAGTAGCACGGCCCATTATACGAACATCCGCTACCTTCAAACGAATAGTGATACCAGACTTATTGATAATCATCAAGTCATTTTCATCGGTTACCGACTTGATTGTTACCAACTTACCTGTCTTTTCGGTAATATTCATGGTCTTCACACCCTTACCTCCACGGTTCGTTTTACGATAGTCTTCAATTTCAGAACGTTTACCATATCCTTGTTCGGAAACTACCATTACAGATTCTGTCTCCAAATCTTTGATACAAATCATTCCTACTACTTCATCCTGACCATCATTATCCAACGTAATACCACGTACACCTGTTGCTGTACGTCCCATTACACGAACTGCTGCCTCATGGAAACGAATTGCACGACCATTGCGGTTTGCAATGATGATTTCATTATTTCCATTCGTCATACGAACTTCAATTACGCTATCATCTTCGCGGATAGTTATAGCATTTACACCATTCTGACGAGGACGAGAATACTGTTCAAGCAATGTCTTCTTTATTACACCTTTCTTAGTACAGAATAATACATAGTGGCTATTGATGAACTCGGAATCCTCTAAGCTCTTCACACGCAAGTATGCAGTTACATTATCATCCGAATCAATATTCAACAAGTTCTGAATAGCACGGCCCTTAGAATTCTTCGTTCCTTCAGGTATTTCATATACTTTCAGCCAATAACACTTACCCTTTTGTGTAAAGAACATCATGGTATTGTGCATGGTAGCAGGATAAATATGCTCTACAAAGTCTTCATCACGGGTTTCCGTACCTTTCGAACCTACTCCACCACGATTTTGTGCACGGAATTCGGTCAACGGTGTACGTTTAATATAACCCATATGAGAAATTGTAATAATCATCTGATCATCTGCATAGAAGTCTTCCGGATTAAATTCTTCTGAAGAATAAACAATTTCAGAGCGACGTACATCTCCATATTTCGCTTTGACTTCTAATAATTCCTCTTTCATTACCCGACGACATACTTCATCATCAGCCAAAATACTTTCCAAATAAGCTATCTGCTTCATTATTTCTTCGTATTCCGCATGAAGCTGATCCTGCATCAGACCGGTTAACTGACGCAAACGCATTTCTACAATTGCACGAGCCTGAATTTCTGTCAGGTTAAATCGCTCAATTAAGCCCGCTATAGCGTCATTCGGAGTCTTTGCAGCACGAATGATGCGAATTACTTCATCAATATTATCTGAAGCAATAATCAAACCTTCAAGAATGTGCGCACGCTCTTTCGCCTTACGAAGATCGAACTGAGTACGACGAATAACAACTTCGTGTCTATGCTCTATGAAATATTTAATTAAATCTCTTAGATTCAACGTTTTTGGACGTCCATGAACCAAAGCCACATTGTTAACGCCAAAAGAGGTCTGCAAAGCTGTCATTTTATAGAGTTTATTCAACACTACACTTGCATTTGCATCACGTTTTATGTCAATAACAATACGCATACCATCACGGTCAGACTCATCGTTGGCATTTGAGATACCTTCTATCTTCTTATCATTTACAAGATCAGCAATATATTTAATCAGTTCGGCCTTATTTACATTATAAGGAATCTCTGTTATTACGATCTTGTCATGTGTTTGTCCGCTTTCAATTTCAGCTTTCGCACGCATAATTACACGTCCTCGACCTGTCAAATATGCTTCGCGTACACCACTCACACCATATATATATCCGCCAGTAGGGAAATCCGGTGCTTTGACAAATTCCATCAGTTCCTCTACCGTAATTTCCGGATTATCAATATATGCATCACATGCTTCAATCACTTCCGAAAGATTATGAGGAGGCATATTGGTAGCCATACCAACAGCAATACCGGATGCTCCGTTCACCAGAAGGTTCGGGATACGCGTCGGCATCACCTTAGGTTCCACCAGTGTATTATCAAAGTTAGGCTCAAAATCAACGGTTTCCTTATACAAGTCATCCATCATTGCTTCACCCAACTTATTAAGACGAGCTTCTGTATAACGCATAGCAGCAGGGCTATCACCATCCACAGAACCAAAGTTTCCCTGTCCATCTACCAAAGGATAACGCATTGCCCATTCCTGCGCCATACGTACCATTGCAAAATAAACAGAAGAATCCCCATGAGGATGATACTTACCAAGTACCTCACCCACGATTCTCGCTGACTTTTTATAAGGTTTGTCTGAAGTATTGCCTAATTCCATCATTCCGTATAAAATTCTACGGTGAACAGGCTTAAATCCATCTCTAACATCCGGAAGGGCACGTGAAACGATGACCGACATGGAGTAGTCAATGTACGATGACTTCA
>NZ_DAWCXD010000247.1:0-3919 GCF_052357945.1 Bacteroides sp.
ACTAATTACGCTAATTTTTAACTAATAAATCAAATACTGATTCGCATTATTTATTCATTTCTAAAGAAAACATCATTATGAAACCATATTTGTTATTAACCCCCGGACCTCTAACCACCTCTGAAACAGTAAAAGAAGCCATGATGACCGACTGGTGTACATGGGACGAAGACTACAACCTCGGCATTGTTCAGGAACTCCGCAAAGACCTGGTTAACATCGCCACTAAAAAACCGGAAGAATACACTTCCATCCTTTTACAGGGAAGCGGAACCTATTGCGTGGAGGCCGTTTTAGGCGCCACCATCACCCCGAAAGACAAACTCCTGATTTGTAGCAACGGAGCCTATGGCGACCGTATGGGCAACATTGCAGAATATTACCATCTCGACTACGACATGCTGGCTTTTGAAGAAACAGAGCAGGTATCAGTTGAATATGTAGACGATTATCTTAGCAATAACTCCGATATCACACATGTCGCTTTCGTTCATTGCGAAACAACGACCGGTATCCTGAATCCGATCAAAGAACTGTCCCACATCGTCAAGATGCATGGTAAAAAGCTGATTGTAGACTGTATGAGCAGCTTCGGAGGTATCCCCTTAGATGTAAACGAACTCGGTATCGACTTCCTAATCAGCAGTTCCAACAAGTGTATTCAGGGTGTACCGGGATTCGGATTTATCATCGCCCGCCGTTCGGAATTAAAATATTGCAAAGGAGTGGCACGCTCTCTTTCCCTAGACATCTACGACCAATGGGAAACAATGGAAAAAGGACACGGAAAATGGCGCTTCACTTCACCGACACACGTTGTCCGTGCTTTCAAACAAGCCCTGACCGAATTGATTGAAGAAGGAGGCGTAGAAGCACGTTACCAACGTTATTGCGAAAATCACCGTATTTTGGTGGAAGGAATGCGTGCACTCGGATTCAAAACACTGCTCGAAGATGACATCCAGTCGCCTATCATCACTTCTTTCCTTTATCCGCATGAAGGATTCGACTTCAAAACATTCTATTATGCACTGAAAAATAAAGGATTTGTGATTTACCCGGGAAAGATTTCAAAAGCAGATACCTTCCGTATCGGAAACATCGGTGATGTGCATCCGGAAGACTTCCGCCGTCTGGTAAAAGTCATACGGGAAACGAAATACTAGAAAGTCAAATCTTTCAAGTTCATCTTGAATGATTACTTACTAATATGTTGTATGATGTTCCTGTGAAGTTCTGAAAGACTTAATCCTCTTTCAGGACTTCATTATTTTCTTTTCAGGGTGGAAGGCTGTGATAGCCTCAAGCTACTGACGATAGCTGCCACAACGGCAAACCCACTCCCCACCATCAGGCAAACAGCCGTGCTCCGGCTATGAGTGACAAAGCTGAAAAGCAAGGCAACCAATGTTGTTCCGGTGGTCTGTCCCAATAGGCGGGCCATTCCCAGCATCCCACTGGCCCCTCCCGAACGCTGCGTAGGAGCGGAAGAGATAATCGTGCTATTGTTCGGCGTCTGAAACAATCCGAAGCCCGCACCACATAACATCAAACGCAGGATGATACTTATATCAGATGATTCGGCAGTCAGACTGGAAAGCGAGAAAAGCCCGATGGCAAACAAAACCATCCCGATACTTCCCAGTATACCGGGGTGAATACGCTCCACGAGATACCCTGCCAATGGAGCCGTGACCAGCGTAGCCAACGGCCACGGAGTAAGCAAAAGTCCGGTCATCACCTCACTGTGTCCTAAAGTGTTCTGCAGGAAAAAAGGCAGGGAAACCATTGCCGACATTTGAGCGATAAAAGAACAAATGGAAGTCAGGATAGATAACCGGAAAATAGGAATCCGCAACAGGTCGAGCGGCAGTAACGGAGTAGTTTGCGTCAGTTGCCGGCGCACATAGTACGTGCCGACAACCGCCAATACAACCAGTTGAATGAAAAGGAAATCCATTTCCTCGTGATGGGCGAATCCGTCCAGCGTATATATAAGCAGACCGAAGGTAACCGCATTCGCTATGGCGCTGATATAATCAAACTTGCGTTTCGAGCGTTCCTCCTGCCTTGGCAGATGTTTGATGCCGAGGAACAATGCGGTAAGTCCTAACGGAACATTAATAGCAAATAACCAGTGCCAGCTGGCAATAGAAAGAATACCGCTCGCCACAGAAGGCCCGGCGGCAGCCGATATGGCAACGACCATCGCATTAATCCCCATTCCCCGCCCAATCTGGCTCTTCGGATAGATATAACGTAGCTGTGCCGTATTCACGCTGGTGATGGCAGAGGCACTGAACCCCTGAAAAATACGGGCGACGGTTAGCGTCCAAAACGAATCGGACAAGGCACAGATCAATGAAGTGATGCAAAACAGGCCGATACCCGAAAGAAAGACTTTCCGGTAACCGATGATTTCACCCAAAGCGGAAAAAGACAGTAGCGATATGACGATGGCCAGCTGATAGCCGTTGATAATCCAGGTGGTTACAGCGGGAGAAGTCCCAAAATCATGCGAAAGCGTGGGTAGTACGATATTGACGATGTTAATATCCAATACCGACATACAAAGAGCGAATCCAACGGACACCACCGCCCAAATACGCTTAGGCATCGGCAATCCGTCGGTTTCCTCTATTTTTTGAGTTGAATTTATCGATTGTACCATAAAAACTTATTCTTGTAAGTAGTCATTCTTTTTTCACCTTAAAGCAACGCAGGGATGCAAACACAAACACCACCGACTACAAAAAAAGCACCGCGTTACTCTGTGATGAAAAATGATTCACTTGGTTTCGTAAAGGTAAACAAAACAATGGTACAGGTGTTTTTGTTTCCTTTGAAAAATAAGTTTTTTTAGTGCTCAACTACTGGATTCAACTTACTCCAAATGTCGAATTACATTTACTTCAACTTCAAAATCCGCTGATTACTGCTTCCCCTGAACTCCAGATATGGAGAGAAAAGAGCCTGTTCGAAGCGTCCGTCCACCAATACATCAATATAATCAAGAGCGGCACTCAAACGAGGCTTCGCCTTAATTTCTTCGTATGTGTATCCGGTGTAGCACCACACGTTCATCCCTGTTTCCTCTTTCACCCGTTTCAGTAAAAGCAGGAACGCTTCCGGATGAAAAAACGGATCACCGCCGGAAAAAGTAACGCCGTCCAACAAAGGATTCGCTTTGATTTCACGAATGATGGACTGTAGTTTCTCCTCCGTCAGTTCTTCCCCTGCTCCCGGATTCCAACTCTCCGGGTTGTGGCAACCGGGACAATGATGGGAGCAGCCGGCAAGATAAATAGAAAACCTGATACCTTCACCGTCAACGATCGTTTCAGAATAAGTTCCTAGTAAATTCACTTCTTTAATAGCTAATGAAAAATGAAGATTTGAGAATGGATGATAACCATATAAATGTGGAATAAATACTCGTTACAGAACAGTACAAGATGAGAGTAACGTGCTGCAAGTAATAACCGAATAATGGATAATGAACCGTAACGCTTTCATCAAGCACCGTTCATTATCCATTCATCAATTATCAAACATTTATTCTACAAATGTTTTACACGGTCCTTCTCTTCTGCCCGTTTGGCAGAGTTCCAAGAGCTTAAATCGCCAGTCAGATAACCGGTGATACGGCGCATACGGAGAATACTTTCACTCTGGCATACAGGGCATTTATCGAAGATAACTCCCTTGTAACCACAGTTATGACAAGTGTCTACCGGGTGATTGATAGAGCCGTATCCAATACCTTCGTCGTGCATCACTTTCACAATCTTGGCAATGGCACGCACATTCTTCTGCGCTTCACCGTCCAGCTCCACATACGTGATGTGTCCGCCGCGCGTAATAGCGTGGAACGGAGCTTCACGCTTGATTTTCTCAACGATGCTGATCGGTTCTTTCA
>NZ_DAWCXD010000248.1:0-2402 GCF_052357945.1 Bacteroides sp.
TGCCGGAAAAGGAACGTACCTGTTATGCTGGGTATTCAGTTGTCAAGGTGCTGGGCAATCATAATTGACTACCAAGCAAAATCGGTCAAAATTGTCTCAAGGATTTTCTTGATTTCATCAGGGACATACAGCAACGCTCTATGTAATGCGAGTGCCTGAACAGGAGTCATGTACATTTTCTTGAACAAGTGGTATCCGTCTGGTAGGGAAAGGCCTCCATTTCGGCCCCGGGCTATTTTTATTGGATAGTCCTCGTTTAATGTTGCTATGTCCCTGCTGATAGTATCTGTTGAAACATGGAATTCTATTGAAAGATGCTCCATCGTATCTTTCCGGCGCTTATCTAACAAGCGAATTATTTTCTTTTGTCGCTCGTTAGATGTCATCTTTGAAATTCCTTCCGAATTTGCTTTGCACTTATAATATCGCAAATACCCCGCAACTTTTGCGGAGTTAAACTTTAAATCCGTTCGAATTTTATCTAGATCACTATAATTTATAAATATATGAATTTCTGCTTGTTGGTTCATGTGTTTGCCCGTCAGCATTTTCTGCTGGCATTCTGATGCCACCTCACGATGGATGCCCTTGCCTTCGGCTAGCGCTTCCTACTGCTAAGCGCGTAGCATCCTTTCGCCAGTTGTTGCCCAACCGAGCGCACAAAAAAGCCCGCCGCATTTTGAGATGCGACGGGCTTAGAGCTGCAGCGTGAGATTATTTTTTCTCCTGAGAATTTGTCAGAGGCTTTTCGGGCCGGTGTGGCTGATAATTCCAAAACATATTACACGGTTCATTGGCTTCTTTTCGAATTGATGCCTGAACTACTGCACGCAAGTTTTTGTGTAAAAGACTTTCTTTTGCTTTCAAGGTAAAGACCTTCCTTCCAGTTTGATTTGGTTTTATTTGATTCCAACTCCAATTTTAGCCAAAACCAGTAGAAGAGCATCCGCAGCTGCAGCTACAATCCAGACAGTGCTGTACAATGGTTTCAGCAACAAAAGGGGTGGAACAATCAAGCAATATAATACAAGTCTTTTGCGTACCGCTATTTTCATGTCCTGCAACTCTTCGTTGCTGCAATGAATCGCCGAGTTATTGCAAGGAGCAAGTGTTAAAATTAGCGTAACAGAGACAATAAACAGCGTAATTACAGCTGCTATCGTAGAAGATTGCAGTCGGTCAATCAGATATAAGCAGGCATATTCACAAAATAAAGAGGTGATAAAGCAGGAAAACACTGTTGGCATATGAAGGCCATTTGTCTTTTCTCGTAAAAATGCCAACCCAAAATTCAAAAGAATCACTTGCGGTAACGGCGCAACAAGTGTTCCAAAGCAAACGAGAATAAAGAAACCTCCAAAGTTCATGAATTTTCGTTGTAGCGAGTATGCCATCCAATCGCGTTGACTTTCTTCAATGAGTTCGCTTTGTATACACTTCTCCACGATTCTTTCGATGATTCCTTCCATATGCAGAACCTCTGTAAATCAGAACTATCTTTATTAAAACAGAGTTTTCATCTTTTTCATCATTTTTGTAGTGAAACAGTAGTTTTTTGTCATGAAATCAGAGTATTCGGCAGCTCTGTTGCAAATTCGAACCAGCCGTTTTCATAATCCATAGCGTAAAGCGTGTGGTACTTTTCCAATGTAGTATGTACATTTTGCAAACCATACCCATGAAAAGATGGATTTTCCTTGGTTGATGTCGGCAGTTGATTTGCAATCATATTTACCGGCAAAGATTTATTACGGACAGCATAAAACAGTTCATCTTCTTCAAGCAGTGCCTGCACATAAATTTGCCGGTCCGTTTCCGGCAGTTTTTCACACGCTTCAATCGCGTTATCCAGTGTGTTGCTGATTACAACCGTCAAATCCACCATGTCAATCTTTATGGGAGATAAATCGTTCACACTGAACTGTATATCAATTTTACGATTTTTTGCAACAAGTGCCTTTTGATTCAGAAGTGCATCCAGTGCTGCATGGTGGGTATTGACGAGCAGGATGCGTTCGTTTTGTTTCGATTGTAGGCTATGGATATAGGTTTGTATTGTGTTGATATCTCTGTTTTGTTGCATCAGCATTCCGTCTAACGTACTCAGATGAGCTAGAAAATCATGTGTCAGTTTACGTTGCTGAGCATATGCGGCACTCAATGCTTCGATGCTCTCTTGCTGTGCTTTTGATTTGGCTTGTAGGCTGATTGCTTCTTCACGGAAGTTGGCGTTTTGTTCCATCCAGCTGATTAAAAGTAACGCTGCTATCTGCATTACGGTAATAAATGTGGCACAGACACATAGCGGCTGAATTGATATTTGACCCTGCTGAAAGCAACTTCTGAAAAAGAAAATAAGCAAAACACTCGCAAGGGAAAGCACTGCAGGAATGGTGTACCAT
>NZ_DAWCXD010000248.1:2502-3916 GCF_052357945.1 Bacteroides sp.
TTGATGTATGCCATATTGACCAGATAGCTTTTCTGAATTCTGAGGAATCCGTCTCCTTCCAATTCTGCCGCTAAATCTTCCAATTTCCCATAAAAGCGGTCTGGTGCCTGCATAGGCTTTACTGTGTACAAATATATAACTCTTTGATTACTTTCCAAGTAGAGAATATCTTTGTAGGGAATGTTAAATGACTCTGCGCTAGCTGAAAAGCGCAGAACTTTATCATCACGCGGCAATTCTGCCAATGCATCCCGGAAATAGTTGGGCAGCTTTTGCTCCAGTTCCTGCTTGAGAAGATATCGGAACGCCCTAACTTCATACCCTTCCATCGAAAATTCCGGATAATTTGTCACAAAAATAATCACTGTATCCAGATGTAATTCCCGCACACGGCGTGCAATGTCCATGCCGCTGCGTTCATCCATGTCGATGTCCAAGAACATGATGTGATACTGCGATAATTGCCGGTCCGTTATCTCGGCGGGATTCGAGCTTTTTGTTATGCAAATGGACGCTCCGGGCGGTACCGGCTGGCCAGCAACCGTGTCTGATATTCTCTGCAAAAAGTCCTTATCATCATCGCAAAGTAAAATATTGATTTTCATGTTTGTATCCTTATCGTTATTTCGCCGTAGCAGACGTCCTTCTTTGCCATTCAACATACGTTTAATTCTCCCGAAAGTCAAGTATTTTCTCGAAATAACACTTATAGTGTAATATTATATTGTTTTTACACCGTTTGGCAAGCCAAATCATTTAAAATTGAATTACCCTAAGAAGAAAATTCATTGATAAAGCAAGCTGGACAAAGACATGAAAGATACCGAACGTCACAACTATATTGGAGATCACATTCGTAAGCTGCGAGAAGAAAAAGGCTGGACACAACAAGTATTAGGCAAAAAGTTGGGCAAGAAGACTTCCACTATCAGTGCCTATGAAACGAATGCCAAACTTCCGTCTGTCGACTGCCTTATTGAAATGGCCGAATTGTTCGATGTATCCGCTTGACACACTGGTTTATGGGGATCGTTCAAATTTGATTTCTATTCGTGCCTTGCGACCAGAGCAAAAAGAACTGATTTCGGAGCTTACGCAAGTTTTTTCGGCAAGGCACACAACCGCTGAACAAAGGCTTGGCTTGCTCAGCAAGATTGTTAGCCACTTATCGCAATAATTTAGAATTCCCATTTTGTGGGCCTTTTGATTTTTCCTGCCCCGGCTTAGCAGCCGGGGCAGTTTGTTTTACTCGTGTTTTATGACAAGTAACTCGGATTTTGTGTCAATTTTGTGGAAATGAAGATTTTCTTGTGGTATCTTGAAGTCAAGATAAATAGGCGCTCCCGTTACCTAGATTGAAAAGTTCTATATGTATGTAAGCGTCGGTGCACAGGCGCTTGTAATTGTCCGAATA
>NZ_DAWCXD010000249.1:0-3913 GCF_052357945.1 Bacteroides sp.
TATATTACCTAGGCATGGGCGAAGAACGAATTTATAGAAGTACAGCACCCGAAGCAGATAAATGGGAAGAAGTTAAATTTGACTTACAAGGCCTTGGCGATCCTGCTTTCTTTCAAGATAACGACGGACGGGTATACTTATATCATGGATGCTCCGACTGGGCCCCTATCAAGGGAGTTGAGGTTGATCCAGAAAACGGTTTTAAGAAAATCGGAGCAGAAATTGATTTAATACCTCATGCATCAGATCGTTTAGGTTGGGAGGTATTCGGAGACAAGAATGACCAACATGACAAAAAAGGATGGAATGAAGCTCCTTGCATTACTAGACAAGGTGACTTTTACTATCTGATGTATGCCGCACCAGGTACAGAATTTACAAGCTATTGCACTGGCGTATATGTTTCCAAAAATCCACTAGGTCCTTATACTTGCATGCCTGGTGCTCCTTTTGCCATTAAAGCCGGGGGATTTATTAAAGGAGCTGGTCATGGACACCCATTTAAAGACCGTTATGGAAATGACTGGTATGTAGCCACAATCGTCGTTGCATCTAAAGAACATTATGAACGTCGCATTGGCATATTTCCTGCTTTTTATAAAGCTGGTTATGCTCATGCCATAACCGAATATATGGATTTCCCCTTCATTCTACCAGATAAAAAAGTAGACTTCAGTCAACATAATATTTCAGCCGGAATGAATTTGCTCTCTTACAACAAACAAATGAAAGCCTCCTCTTCATTGGGTGTTCATCAGGCAAAAATGGCAACGGATGAAGACATTCGAACGTGGTGGTCAGCAGCATCCGGGAAAAGAGGAGAATGGTTACAGATGGATTTGAGTAAACCAATGGAACTCTCCGCTTTACAAATCAGCTTTTCTGATGAAGGTTTCAAAACATACAGACATGATAAGAACGTACCGGTCTATCAATATATAGTAGAAGGTTCTTTGAACGGAACAGACTGGCAACTCTTGGCAGACCGTTCCCAAAACACCAAAGACCAAATATACGAACTGATTGTATTGGACAAGAAAATAAAAACCCAGTTTGTACGAATCAGGAATACTAAAGACTTTGCGACAGGCTACTTTTCCATAGCAGATATACGTTTATTTGGAAATGCAAAAGGGAAAGTTCCGAAACAGGTATCCAACTTCATAGTCGAACGCAATAAAGATAGAAGAAGAATAGCTTTTACATGGGACAAACAACCATCAGTTGAAGGATATGTGATTCGTTGGGGAGCTTCTCCTGAACACATAGACAATGCTATAATGGTGTATGACAACCAAGCTGAATTTGGCTTCTTCGATCGTGATATGACCTATTATATGACAATTGAAGCATTTAACGAATCAGGTAAAAGCAAAAGTAGTACTCCTATCAAGATTAATTAATATAAAAAAGAAAGTCAACTCACATCTTGAAAATAAAAGTTATAAGAAGGTATGATTTTGCGACATCATTATCTTGATTTATGTCACTGAAATTTATTCATACACTAATGTCACAAATTCAGATACTATATATCGAACATGGAAATTACTTTTGTTCACAAGAAACCGATAACACATTAAAATAAGTATTATGAAAAAAGTAACACATTGGATGTGCCTTTATTTATTTCTATGCTTACCTATTATATCATTAAGTGCTCAAAACAGTGAAAATCTTAAGAAAAAGAAAAACTTCATCTCCAATCTAATGAAAAAGATGACACTGGATGAGAAAATAGGACAACTATATCAATGCTCTGGCGGCGGAGATATTACAGGCCCAAATAAGGAAAGAATTCCTCGTACCGAACAAATATCACAAGGATATTTGGGTTCAATGCTGAACATTCAGGGTATAGAAGAGATACGTAAATACCAGGAAGCGGCCATGAAATCAAGATTAGGGATTCCTTTGGTTTTCGGTTTAGATGTTCTTCATGGTTATCGCACAGGCTTTCCCATCCCTCTGGCAGAAGCGGCAAGTTTCGACTTAAAGGCTATTGAAAAAGCATCACATTATTCAGCAACAGAAGCAGCTTCCGAAGGTATCAACTGGACTTTTGCCCCAATGGTAGATATCAGTTGGGACGCTCGTTGGGGACGCGTGATGGAAGGAGCTGGTGAGGATCCATTTTATGGTGCATTAGTAGCTAAAGCTCGCATACGCGGGCTTCAAGGAGACGATTTATCAGCAACCAATACCATTATGGCTTGTGTGAAACATTTCGCTGCTTATGGGGCACCTATAGCTGGTAAAGAGTACAATAACGTAGATATGTCTTTAAGCCATTTTGCCAACTTTTATATGCCTCCCTACAAGGCAGCAGTAGAAGCAGGCGCAGCCACTGTAATGGGGGCATTTAATGATTATAATAATATCCCATCTTCGTGCAATACCTTCCTGTTACGCAAATTATTGAAAGAACAATGGGGGTTTAAAGGTTTTGTAGTATCAGACATGAATTCCGTGCGTGAAATAATCAATCACCGGTATGCCAAAGACGAAAAAGATGCAGCGGCCAAAGCCATCAATGCCGGTATGGACATGGAAATGGTAAGTACCTGTTATTTAAAACATTTGAAAGAATTGATTAAAGAAGGCAAAGTGAAAGAAAGTATATTAAACGACGCTGTACGCCGCATTTTAGAAAAGAAATACGAACTGGGACTGTTTGATGACCCCTATAAATATTGTAATCCCGAAAGAGCACGGCAGGTACTAAACTCCCCTCCCATACGGAAAGCAACTCGCCACATCGCAGAGCGCTCCATTGTTTTATTAAAGAATGAAAGAAATGTATTGCCTTTATCTAAAGAAACAAAAAAAATAGCTTTAATAGGTGCATTAGCTAAATCAAAAGGAGACATGCGTGGTGGTTGGTCCGGTGCCGACGAGAGTAAAGTCGTAACTCTATATGAAGCGATGGAAAACCGTGGATGTGCGATAAACTATTGTGATGGTTACGACTTGGAAAGAAATCAAATTGTCAACTTAGACCAAACTTTATCAGCAGCCCGTCAATCGGACATTGTCATTGTGGCTATAGGAGAACGGGCAGGAGAAACCGGTGAATTATCTTCGAAAGGAGACATATCCATTCCTACAGAACAACAAAAGTTGGTCTCCGAACTTATAAAAACCGGAAAGCCGGTTGTCGCACTGATAATGTGCGGCCGTCCTGTGATTTTTAATGAAGTACGCCGGGAAGCTCCCGCTATCTTATGCACATGGTGGTTGGGAAGTGAAGCTGGTAATGCTATCTGTAATGTGTTGTGGGGAGATTACAACCCATCTGGTAAACTGCCAATGACTTTCCCGCAACATAACGGACAAATCCCATTATACTATCAATACAAAAGTACCGGACGTCCCACCGCCTTGGGAGGATGGTGCTCTAAATACAAAGACATTCCTACAGATCCAGCTTATCCATTTGGATATGGTTTATCATATTCTACTTTCACATATTCGGATGTAAAATTACTTCCAGGGAATGGCAAAGACGTACACACACGTGTTGCCGCTACCATAACGAACACTGGAAAATATACCGGTGAAGAAGTTGTTCAATTATACATCCGTGACGAAGTTGCCTCAATTACCCGCCCTATTAAAGAACTAAAAGGCTTCGAGAAAATAGAATTGAAAGCAGGAGAAAGTAAAATTGTGACTTTCGACATAAAAGACCAACAACTGGGATTTTATGACAACGCAATGAAGTTCACAGTTGAAAAAGGAGATTTCACCTTTATGATTGGTGGAAACAGTGAAGAACTAAAAGAGATTGTATATAATTATTAATTATCCAAATCTAAGAACATGGAAAATGATCGTTTAATTAACAAAGCAGGATGGCTTAAATATTCACTGCTTTGCCTATTGAGTTGTCCATTGTCCGTCACAGCTGCTA
>NZ_DAWCXD010000250.1:0-3892 GCF_052357945.1 Bacteroides sp.
AAAGAACCGCACCTCCGATCATCGAATCTGAATTTCTTCAGTCCAACAATCGGGGGTGCGGTTCACACCAATAGGAAACAGCCCACCATAGAATCAACGTGAAACTAAGGAGACATAACAAGTGCCTGGACGTATTTCATGGGAAAGAATATCCGGCGACGATGTTGAAACCAACATCGCAATATACATATGCAACCTCGTTAGATGGTTATCCAAATAACAAAAACGAATACACAATGCATTCAGAAGCCCCTATTTGCGATTTATGCATGAAATGTAGAACCACACTAAAGCCCGAAGAAAGGAGCAAAGTCTCTCAAGTCTTCATTGGAACATTGTTTGATTTATCCGCATATGAGCAATACGCAATTCCATATAGATAGCTCTCAACAATAATTAAAAACAATAATGGCAATGATTCAGAAAACGCCAATCAGTAGGATGTGCCGGTGATTTCGATATGAAGAATCAGCGCGCGCAGGGTCAGCGACCGCACAGATTTTTGGATTATCGAGAAACGTTACGCGACACAGGGAGATAAATGGGAATGGAGGAATACTAGAAGTCAGTTTTAAGCGAGGACTTGATAAGACGTTATCCACGCCGCCCTTGGATGGAAAATGTTTCAGTTACTCGAGCGCGCCAGCCCGACGTATTTGTCGACGCCGAGCCTGGCGCGGAGGTAATGGTAGCCGTTCGATACGACTCCGCCCCTCGGAACCGAACCCGCAAAGATCCGTTTATTCAATCTTCAAAAAGTCTGCGTTCCACTGTACGTATCGCTCGCAGAAGCAGTATTATCAGCTTTGGATGTCCATTTTTTAATCAAATCAACATCGTCGGAATCAGGACGCGAATACGGTTCATAATCAACTTTGATGAGTGAGGGAAGACCGAAAGCGCGACCAGTCAACACGGCTTCGCCTTTACCTAAAGTAGGAATTCGTGATTTGGAGAACGCGTCAAGAGTTGGCATCGTGTTCTCCATCATTTGCAAATCCTTGTCATTCACTAACTTATGAACGATATAGTTATGGATCTGAGACATAATTGTTGGAGAAATATCCGCTGGACGTTGAGACGCAATTGTAAGGAAGAAACCATACTTTCGACCTTCTTTAATCATTGACTCAAAAGTCGACAGACGATAATCTTCCCAGATATCAGAGTGAGATGATTTAAAAGAATTAAGAATATTATGCGCTTCATCTATTATTAGATGAACCGAAACACTGTTCGAATCTTTCTTTTTCCACTCATAGAACATCTTAGCAATTAACAATGCAAAGGTTTCTTTATATTCCGCATCAACGTTTTTTAAGTTGAAAACAGTGACGCCTTTTAGATAACACTCATCAGATCCTTTTATTTCAGCATACTTTTCTATGGAATTGACAACTCTTTCCATTCTTCCCACGACAGGCCTCAACCAATCAAGTTGCATGCCCATATATTTCGCGTCATATATTTTCTGAAATTTTATAAAATTCAAAAAAGAAATACATGGATTAAAAGAACTCACGCATTTTGCTAAATCTCGCTTCACAGAATCAAGTTTCAAATTAGAATACTCCCACCCATCAATGGAATCCCCCTTGTCAATATACTTTTCTATGCCATCCTCCAATATATACATTAAATCATTTTTAAATGTTTTAACGGTATCAAGCACATTCATACAATCAATTTCACCATTAGATCCCTCTTGTAAAATACTTCTCGCCACATCACGCCATTCTTCGATAAGGTCAATACTGCAAGACGTTAAACATTTCTTTAAGAGACCTATTTCCATCGAAGTATATTCACGGTTTTCTCGCCATTTTTTTAGAGAACGAGCCAAAAAAGGCACTTGTGTATTCTCAGTCGCTTTAGCCAAAACTTTCAATGTATTTATATCAAAAAATAAATTTTCATCAATTGGAAATTTTTCTTTTACTCCATCATAAAGTTGAATATGATGGTCTTTAAAAGCCGAACCGCTTCCGTATTCACCATTGAAATCAATGATAACAAAGCTACTTTTCTCCAATGCCGGTGAACCATACCTCGAATTAAATAACTCAAGATACAGCTTGTGCAGGGTGTTCGATTTTCCACTTCCAGTATTACCGAAAATGCCAATATGCGAAGCAAAGAAATCATTCACAGGAATCCTAATTGGCTGATTCTCCATAAGAGAGCGCCCTATGGTTACCGATTCACATTCTTTAACACCGCGAGAAAAAATATCCGCGATATCTTCAGAAGATGCGGAAACAAGAACATTACCCACCATAGGGACGACAGCACTTGTTAAAGAAAAGTGTCCATCTTTGATCACACCCTGAGATCTGACTTTCACTATTCTCTGAATCGATTGTGCATGGAAGCGGTTATCAAATTCTTTTGAATTAATGGTATTCAGCTGATCTCGCACTTTTTCCGATAGAACAGTCACAACAATGCGATTCCGCCCCTGCTTAAGAATCGCATATGCTCCAACCTTTATTCCGTTTATCTCCTCACCATCCATAAAGAAAGAAGTACCATTAGTTACGTTGTACATGCCAATAGTCGCCTCATCGGCATCAACTGACATAACAACCCCGAGTTCTTTTTCACTTCGCTCCACGATTTCCTCCACCATTACGCACAATTTAATTCACCAGTAATTATTTTGTTTAAATTACTCAAATTTAAACGATTAAAATCTTCACTAGAGAAGATAAAATCTTTTGGACTTAAGAAGTATAAATTGTTCCTTAAACCACAATTAGTGAGATTTTTTCTAATTGTTTCAACGTCAGCGTCTCTATATGCCACAACGACAACCATTAGCGCACGATTCTCCAACGCTCTTTTCAACGCCTTAGCAATATGCCCATCACCAAATGAAAAACCATGCACTATCAGTATCGAGCCATTCTCCCAACTCGCCGACATCTCATATTCAAAATAGCGCAGCATTTCATAATAGTGTTTTTTTAATGTTGTGTTCTCTGGTTCTTGACCATTAGGCGCCACCATTCCTTTTCCAGACACATCAATGTCCTCAACGACATTATTTTGAATCTGAATCGCATCAGCAGAGAGTTCGTTCCAATTTACAGATCCATGAATTTTAATAAGATTGATTGCTGGTAACTCATTTATATAGTTATCAAAACGACCTCTATAAGCAGTCAAGGTATCAAAATTTGAGCTATCTAACAGTCTCTTAAAATATCCTCTGGCACCATCATTAAATACAAAAGGAACAGACCCTCCTTCTCTATAAATTTCATCAATTGCTTCTTCAACGAATAAATCATAATTTGTAGAAAAAATATTAATATTTTTATGCAATTCTCTCGAATTCACATTGTTTAATATGGAAAGAATATTATTCATAAAACATTTATATTCATTTGCAGTGCTTTGTATTTCATGAAATTTTGTTTCAACAAAGTCTTGCACAGCTTGTATACTACCTTGCCCACAAAAGTGATTATATTCTTTTTTAAGCGGTGAATTCCACCTGCTATCTTTAGATTCCACCCATTCAATAAATAAAGCAGGATCATGCGCTATTAAAGTCTTATTTCTTTGCACTACTTCTTCCAGCAAATCTTTAGGATCATAATCATTCATTAGAGGCATGCCAGGAGCAGACGTACCCGAGCCGAAGAAGAAACTTGTTTTCTTTTCTGCGATCCAATCCGGAAGGTGCTTAATAATTTCTTTATTAGACATTGCCATTTCGCCACTCCTTAAACCCATTCTTAACAATCAAGGCTAGCACTCCACAACGAGGTGGTGACGTTTTCTTGGACTCCCTGACCGGGAGGAGCACCCCCCTAGGGTGGCATACAGCGTGGCGGGTTCTAGTGATCGTTGCAACACCTGACCTACCGCAAGGAGGGTCAGGTGA
>NZ_DAWCXD010000251.1:0-3856 GCF_052357945.1 Bacteroides sp.
ACGGTTACAAGAAAGTCGGTGCCGGATGTGGTGATTCAAGGGCTTTTGTTGACCTTGAGGAGAATTCATTGTCGGACAGGAAATTCAGGATAGAATGTGACCTGGACTGGGATGACACATTAAGTTATCAGGATTCATTCAAATGGTACAGTCAATCCGAGAGGACAGCAGATAATTACGGAAGTGGTGACATCGCACTTGATATTACTGACGGCTCTCTGAATGGTGAGGAGGAATACGATGATTTCCACGAATACCATTGTCACGAAACCAGCCTCGTATATTATCACGGACACGAGTATTACTGTGACGTGGAGAATCTGGACGAATTCATATGGATAGAAAATCTCGAAGAATACCATCATGAGTCGGATGTTATAGAATGCTCTGAATGTAGCGGGCATTTTCTGGAAGAGGATAATTTCTATTCGCACATAACGGAAGAGTGCTATTGCTGTGAAGAATGCCGGAAGAAAGCGGAACAGACATACAAAAAGGAAAACTGGCATTATTCCGACTATGATGAGGAATACTATGAGCATACAGAAAGCATAACCATATACCAGGTATGGAACAATATCCTCTGTGAATATGAAAGAAAGACAATATCCGTAGAGTCGGCACAAAGACTGCTGGAAACGGGAGAACTTCATAAATTGAATGACATGCTTTATGACGGGATAGATGAGGAAACCGGACTGCCTTATGCATACGAGATGAATGAAATAAATGTTTGACCCACAAAAAATAAGAATTATGGAATTGCTTAAGAAATTATACAAGGTTTATAGCCCGAGCGGAAAAGAACGGGCGATGATCAAGTTTATACGGAATTATACCAAGAGAATTACCGGTACTAAAGTTGAAACAGACGCAGCCGGGAACTTGTATATAACAAAGGGGGAAGCGGAATCATACCCCTGCATTGTAGCACATCTTGACCAGGTACAGAGGTTACATTCAAAAGATTTCCTGCCTATTGAAACGGGAGAAATCATATTCGGTTACAGCTCCCGAAATAAAAGACAGGAAGGACTCGGAGCCGATGACAAAAATGGAATCTGGATAGCACTCAAGTGTCTGGAAAAGTATGACACCCTAAAACTGGCGTTCTTTGTCAGTGAAGAAGTGGGATGTGTCGGGTCAGGAAAAGCGGTGATGGATTTTTTCAATGACTGCCGCTTTGTTATACAGCCCGACAGACAGGGATACCAGGATATTATTAATGAAATAGGTTGGACATCACTATGTTCTCCCGAGTTCCTTCAAGCTGCCGGATATAAAAAGTTCGGATACAAGGAAACACGTGGAATGATGACGGACGTGCAGGAACTAAAGGAACGGGGACTTCAGGTCAGTTGCGTCAATCTCAGCTGTGGATATTACGAACCACATACGGACCATGAGTTTACAATAAAGAAAGACCTCATAAACTGTCTGTCACTGGTAGAGCATATCATTGAGAATTGTACTGAACCTTATCCTCACCAGACAGAAATATTGGACAGACGATGGAGGAGTTATGATGAATTTGACGAAGCTGTAGACGAAATATTTGCACTGCTCGACCAGGGGGAATTATGGAGTGCGGAAGACCTCTATTATATGTACCACTCCGTTTTCCCACAACTGGACATAGAGGATTACCGGAAAATATATACTGAATATTATAACTTAAACAAAATCGAATATGGAAAACAAAAATTATGATCTGAAACTGGCAGGATATATATGGTCAATCCTAAAGACACAACCCTTTATAGTAATGTCATGGGGAATAGGTATGAATACGATAAAACCGGTCGAAGGAGGACTGGAATTTCATGTGCAGGGATTCATACATACAGGAATGGTGCGGATCATTCTCAACGAAGGAAAAGACCTGTTTGAAATACATCTTATCCCCGATTCTGAAGGAGAAGAAAAAATAATAGAAGACGTTTATCTGGACATGCTTGTTTCCGTGATAGACAGGAATGTAGAAAAGACGGATGACTATGAGAAGAGGATTTCTGATACATACGATATTATAAGGTATTAGGAAATCTCTGAAAAAATCAGAATCTAAGAAGACGGCTTTCTGTGAGAGAATAGAATTTATAGCAACTCGAAATCTCACGGAAAGTCTTTTTTATAAACCTGATTCTTCCAGTTTAAAGGTTATTGAACGTCCGTTTAGTAACCAGGAAGAGTGTTAATTGAATGTTAAATATGGAACAACAGAAGAATTATATCGCTTATCTACGGCAGTCAACGATGAAACAGGAAATATCAGGACTTGGCGTAGAGGCACAAAGAGAAATTATACAGAATTACCTGAAGGAGAGAAAACCGGTCGCTGAATATATCGAAACAGAGAGCGGACGTAAATCTGACAGACCCAAACTTACGGAAGCTTTGGAGGTATGTAGAAAAACAGGTTCCATCCTGATTGTCGCAAAACTGGACAGATTGAGCAGGAATGTTGCTTTCACCAGTAAATTATTGGAGTCCGACGTAGAAATAGTATTTTGTGATTTTCCGGAGGCTAATAAACTCGTACTGCATATAATCAGCAGCATAGCGGAATATGAGGCTGGACTGATCAGCCAGAGAACAAAACAGTCTCTAAGGGCAAAGAAAGCAAGAGGATGCAGGCTTGGCAAATCTGAAAACTTATTGAGCAGATTACCACAGGCAGTAGAGAACAGCAACAGAACCAACAGACAGAAGGCTCTCGATAATCCAAATAACAAGAGGGCTGTTGCGTTATTGAAAAATCTGGTAAAAGAAGAGAAGTCATTGTCAGAGATGGCAAGAATCTTAAACAAGGAAGGATTTGTGACAGCCTGGGGATGTCAGTTCAAAGCATCGCAGGTCAGTATATTGCTTAAAAGACATAACCTAAAATAAAGGAGAAAACCGAATCATGGAAACCGAATACGTTATACTCCTAGACTTTTCAACAGGAGAAATCATAAAGATTAAATTAAGTGAGCGGCAGAGAAAGGAATCAGAACAATACGATGATTTTGAAGAGTATCTGGCAACACTGGAAAAAGAATATGGATTCAGACTGGATGACTGCCAATGGATGATTACTGAAACTTATCTGGAACGCAAGTATGGATTCTGATATAAAATGACCAAAAAACTAAGGGAAACTATGTGGAATGGTTTCTCTTTTTTTTCTTTCCTCCATTACTTTAATGAAAAGAGTGTAAGACTTTCTTTTTGTGATTAACCGGGAAATATCAAAAAATGTAAACATTAGGCATAAGTTAGATTATTGCACTTTTCCCCCAAATGATATAAAGTGTGAACGTTGGTATTTCCTATAGCATTAGGTAGCTGTTTGTGAAAATAGTTACCTGATTATAAGATTTGGAAAGTTGGCGGAAATACATCTATCTTATCTAATCTTTTAAGTATATAAGGTCTAGGATGGTGGAATACCCAATTACTTTGTAGATACATAAAGGTTAATATATCAAACTTGTCATAAACCAATCCATTACTGCCAAAAATTTCTAATACCCTATATATGGAATATAAGAAAGAAAAGAAAAAAGGTAACTCTATTTGTCTTACCGGATTTCAGGATATTCAAGGTAAAGATAATCGGAGTTGGTCAGAGACGAAAGTATGAAGCGAAGTGGAATATAAGACATAGCTGAAAGACAAGAGGGGAAGTGTAAATAAAAAATCTACAAAAAAGGTACAAATGCTTAAAGAATAGTGTTTATTGTAGTTTTTTTATAACATCCTTCGGTTATGTAAATACTCTCTACTATCGTATCACTTCTGTCTCTGATTAACCCAGAATAAACTATGAAATGAAAGCATCTTGAAATATGATGTTCTCAAATTATACCTC
>NZ_DAWCXD010000252.1:0-3837 GCF_052357945.1 Bacteroides sp.
TTTATCAATGACGGGCAACTTACTATCTTTTAATTTTATGTCGAACTCACGTTATTTAGCATCTTTGTATATATCAACCAGTTGATTACTGTAATCAAGGATTATATCTGTGGAGGTTTGGGATAAATTGGTCGCCAGAATACCACTTCCCAAAATGCTGGGATTACATAATACACTGTCTTTCCTTTATTTTATAAGTCTTTCTTAAACCACCTGTAAAACCATTTACCGACCTTCTCGTAATGTCGGGTTTCGGTATCAGTATATAGCTTGGAGAAGAAAGACGTATCCAACGGTTCTCCTGACTGGTTAGGATAAAGCACGATTAAGCTATTGTTGGAGAAGTATTTGCTAAGCTGTCTCGGTAGTTTCTCAAAAGAACTGTCGTAAGAGAGAGTTCCCGGTCGTGCACTGATAATAACTAATAAATGGTCGTAGCTTACTTGTCCCGTCAGCACCAGCAAGTCATTCCAATCTTCCAAAAGAGAGAAATCGGTAAGTGTCTGCTTATGCCGTTTCTTTATCCACGCTTGCAGGCGTGTGGTTGTTTTTTCATTGGCAAAGAAATGTACCCGGCATCCGAGGGTACTTCCCATTCTACAGAAATGTTCCATCCAATGAGGAAAACCGGATTCGTATTCGGCTTTAGGAGGGACGGCAATGACAATTCGTTTGATTGTATGGACTGGTATTAGAAACTTAGAGATAATTATCTCACTGTTTAATCCATTCAATAAATGTTCGGCAAGTATTCCAAAGTATGAGTCTGTGATATTTTTCTTACGATGCAGACCGGTGATAATACTTGTAATCTCATTTTCCTTGACTGAATGTATAATGCCGGAAGCTATATTCAAATCATACCGTGTGACTTTCTTCAGTGATACATTTGCTTCTGTTGCTGTCGTTTCCGCTTTTTCCAGGTAATATTTGCTTCGAAGTCGTAGATTATCGGAATTATTATTGTCGTTGATTACATTGAGGGCCAGTAGATTATCTTTCAATTTAGAATCACGTATGATTAGAGACAGATTCACCATGTCCTCGATAGTGTCCGGGTTGGCTATGGATACTAAAATCTTCTCTGTTTCTTTTGAAGATTCATTTTCCGATAGTGAGTCATCCATTGCCACTTTTCTGGCTGCCCGTTCGGTAATCAGTGAACTCACTACGCAAGTGACTAGGATAAGCAAGACTGTGCCGTTCAGTACATCGTCATTCAGCAAGCGCTCGCCGGTGGGCAGAATAATGTTATATCCGACCAATACGGCTGCCAATGTGGCTGCTGCCTGTGCGTTACTTAAACCATACATCAGATTTCGTTCAAGAACAGACATCTTGTATATCTTTTGTGTCAGCCAGCAAGCAATCCATTTGCCTGTCAGTGCCATGGTTATCATTACGGCAGCAACTTTTAAAGCATCCCCATGTCCGAAAATAACCCGTAAGTTGATTAACATTCCTACTCCGATAAGGAAATAAGGAATGAAGAGGGCATTACCGACGAACTCTAAATGATCCATCAATGGAGAAACGTGCGGAATGAGCCGGTTGAGTACCAATCCGGCGAGGAAAGCTCCCAAAATACCTTCCATACCTACGAGTTCCATCAGTCCTGCTCCTAAAAAGACCATTGCAAGCACAAAAATGAACTGCATCACGTTGTCATTGTATCGATGGAAGAACCAGCGACCGATGCGTGGGAAGAAATAAATGATAAGTGCTCCTAGAAAGATTACTTTTACTACTAGCCAAATCCAGAATAAACCACCGGTTTCTCCTTTGAATAATCCGCCTATAACGGCTAATACCAACAGTGTGAGCGTATCCGTCACCGCCGTTCCTCCTACAGCAATACTTACACTACGATGGCGTGATATACCGAAGCGGGTGACGATGGGATAGGCAACGAGTGTGTGGGAGGCATACATACTGGCTAGCAGTACAGAAGTGATTACGCCGTATTTCAGATAAGATACATTTGCCACGAACCCAATCCCGATGGGAATGATGAAAGCCAGTAATCCCAACACTAATGCTTTGTTTCTCGTCTCTTTGAAGTCTCCCATGTTCATTTCCAGACCAGCCAGAAACATGATGTAATAGAGCCCGACTTTGCCGAATAACTGAAAACTGCTATCGCGTGCCAGAATATTAAATCCATGTTCGCCAATAGCCAATCCCGCCAGGATCATACCGATAATATGAGGGATGCGCAGCTTATTCAATAATATCGGAGCAAACAATATAATTAGGAGTACAAGGAGAAATATCCATGTAGGGTCGGTGATAGGGAATGTTAAATCAAGGCCAATCCAATCCATAATTTGACAAGTTCGTGATATTTGTTCCGCAAAATAACCTAAAAAAATGCTTCTAAAAAAGGATTAGTTAATAAAATTAGTCATTTATTTTTTCTCCAGATTCATGATTGATGGAATGAAGAATGCAAGTGTCCCTGTTATCACAATTGCAATACCGCATATAACAAAGACATTGGCTATGCCGATAGCGTCTGCAATAAATCCGGTTGCCAGTAATCCTAAAATGGAGGGTAACAAACTGATACTGTCGAACAAAGAGAATACGCGCCCCAAGAAAGACACTTCAATCTGTGTTTGCAACAAAGCTGTAAACGGACCGGAATAAAACGGCATGGAAATACCCTGTACTATTGCAAATATAGCATAGATAATGAATGCTGAAGGAGGAAGGATTCCAGAAACGAAAATAGAAACTCCTATTATGATATAGGATATGTTTATCATAACGACTTTTCGGATGCGTGGATTCCATATTCCCAGTAAAATACCACCGACTAATGCTCCCGAACCAAAAAGAAGTTCTATCAGACTGACTTGATAAGCTGTTCCGGAGAAGTTTTTCAGAGTCATCAACGGTATCAGAGCAACAACAGGCATGATAAAGAAAGTGATGAGTACTTCAGTGACCATCACCCATTTCAAACCACAATTGCTACAGATTACCTGAAAGCCTTCCTTCATATCCCGGAGTACATTATTGGTTGTTTCAGTTTCTGTTTTTTCCGGATTAGGGATAAATACAAACATGAGTGTTGTACAGGCTATGGCTGCTCCCGCAACGTCGAGCAACATAACTACACTCATATTCGTACTGACAATCAATGCGGCACCTAGCACAGGACCGCAGATATTACATAAGGCCTGTATTGTCTGATTAATACTGGCAATACGCGTCAGTTCTTTTTCAGGAGCAAGCAGCGGTATGGATGATTTCATGGCAGGTGCGTGGAAAGCGCTTCCGACAGAACGGAGCATAAGCAGCAGATAAATCTGCCAGATTTCGATAACGTCCAGATAGAATAATAATGTAATAATGCCCGAACAGAGTGCAACGAAACTGTCGGCCAATATCATAGTCCATTTCCGACTCCACCGATCAACGAAAACGCCGGCAAAGGGACCTAATACTACTTGGGGTAAAAGTGCGGCGATAGTAGCAAATGAAAGCACCTCTGCCGAACCGGTCTCAAGACTGATCCACAGAACAATGGCAAACTGGGCAATAGAACTGCTGAGAATAGAAAATAACTGTCCGGACCATATAATGATAAATTTCTTTTTCCAATTATTCATAATACTTTATTGATTACGGATGATGATAAGGGGATTGCCTGTCTGTATATAAAGAGGGCAAATACCATTATGACTAAATAATAAACAAATGATTGAGAGAAATTGCTTTGATTTTTGTTGTTTTCCTGTAATGGAGGAAAGAAATAAATAGTAAGCGTCTCCGCAATGCCGTCTTGCCTTTATTTTTGTGTTTTCTTACCTTTGTCTCAAAAACCATGGA
>NZ_DAWCXD010000253.1:0-3786 GCF_052357945.1 Bacteroides sp.
AATAAAAAAAGATGCATTCCTATCACACCAGACAAGAATGCATCACACACAAACAAAACAAACACTCTACTATCATCTTCACAGACTTCCGTAGAGAAGCGACTATAAATATATAGCTAAAAGATAGAACACTTGCAAGGCTCTACCTTTTTGGTATACATTTTTAGAAATTAGGTTCTCTAATTAATCTTTTTTAATCATACCATCCACCATATGAACGGTCCGGTCCGTAATTTTGGCAAGCCCCTCGTCATGCGTCACAATGACAAAAGTCTGCCCCAGCCGGTCTCTCAAATCGAAGAACAGTTGATGTAAATCTTCTTTATTATGTGTATCCAGACTACCGGATGGTTCGTCTGCCAGAATAACTGCCGGATCGTTGATTAAAGCCCTCGCTACCGCTACCCGTTGTTTCTCGCCTCCCGACAATTCATTCGGTTTATGAGAAGCCCTGTCAACCAGTCCCATAAAATCCAGAATCTTCATTGCGCGTTCGTGTGCCTCCTTCGAAGATACCCCAGCGATTAGAGCGGGAATCATCACATTTTCCAATGCCGTGAACTCCGGCAGTAGTTGGTGAAACTGGAAAACAAAACCAATATTCTTATTACGAAATGCAGATAGTTCTTTCTCTTTCATCCGGCTCACCACTGTTCCGTCAATTTGTACCACGCCTCCGTCCGGCTCATCTAAAGTGCCCATTATCTGCAATAAGGTAGTTTTACCCGCACCGCTCGGGCCTACAATACTAACAATTTCTCCTTTGTTGATTTCCAGATCAATGCCTTTCAACACCTGTAATGAGCCGAAACTCTTCGTAATCCCTTCTAGTTTTATCATAATAGCCTTATAATCGTTTAATGACATATTCAGCCAGATAGCACCCAAACACGGCCGGCATATAACTAACTGTTCCACATGTCGATTTCTTATTCTGCTCATCATCCGTCAGCAATACCGCTTTCGGATCAGCTTGTTCCGTACTGAATACCACCGGAAGTTTCCGTTTCATTCCCATCTTCTGCAAACGCTTCCGCACAGCCTTACTCAAACCGCAATGATACGTCTCCCAAAGATCAGCAAAACGAACCTGGGTAATATCACTCTTCGCCCCTGCTCCCATACTGGAAACTATCTTTATATGACGTTTCATCGCTTCATAAATCAGAAAACATTTCGGACTGATCGTATCAATAGCATCTACTATAAAATCATATTTATCGGCATCCAGCAGTTCCGGTATATTTTCATCCTTCAGGTAAACAGGCAGGACAGTCAGCTCAATCTCCGGATTTATATCTTTATAACGGGCTGCCAACACCTCCGCTTTCGTCCTCCCAAGTGTGGAATGCATGGCCGGCAACTGACGATTCATATTGGTGGGCTGCACTGTATCGGCATCTACAATCGTCATCCGTCCGACGCCTGCACGGCAGATCATCTCGGCGGCATAAGCACCTACTCCACCCAGTCCCACGACCAATACGTGCGCGTTCCGGATGCGTTCCATCTTTTCCTCTCCTAACAGGAGTTCCGTTCTCTGTTGCCAGTCGTATCTTTCCATTAGTTTTTCTTTAGCCATTTATAGAACCATTTGCCGACCTTCTCATAATGTTGAGACTCATTATGTCCACGAGGATCGGAGAATGACACAATTTCCTGCGGTTCGCCAAACTGGTCGGGATACAGGATTATCAAACTATTATTAGAGAAATATTTTCCTAATTGTGCCGGGAGACGTTCAAAAGAGGGATCATAAGAGATAGATCCGCGACGGGCAGAGATAACTACCAATAAATGGTCATAATTCACCTGCCCTGTCAACAGCAAGAGATCCTCCCACTCCTCCAATATGGAGAATTCCGTCGGAGTACCTGCATGTCGCTTTTTCACAAGTTGCTGAACACGCATCAATGTACGCTCATTGGCAAAAAAATGCACCCGACAGCCCAGGATACTTCCCATACGGCAGAAGTGTTCCACCCATTTAGAGAATCCCGATTCATATTCAGCCTTTGGCGGAACGGCAATATTGATTCGACGCAGGGTATTAACAGGCATCAGGAATTTGGCAATCATCACTTCACGATGCGTACCTTTCAACAGACTTTCGGCCAGATGTCCGAAGAAAGAGTCGACAATATTTGCTTTCCGGTGCAGACCGATCACAATATCCGTAGCTTCATACTCCTTGATTGTATGGATAATCCCCGAAGCAATATTCAAGTCATAGCGGCTCACCATCGTAACAGGCACATCAGCGGCAGCGGCAATCATAGCAGCCTTCTCCAGATTACGTTTACCCTGCTGCTCTTTCTTCTCCGAACTGTTATTGTCATTGATAACGTTCAATGCCACCAATGCATTTTTCTGCTTAGCATCCTTTATTACTAAAGCCAGATTAATCAAATCTTCAATCGTCTCCGGGTTAGCCACCGGAATCAAGATTTGTTCCGTATTTACTTTTTTAGCTTCTTCTTCCGCCTGCACATTCTCATCCAAAGCAAAACGACGTGCCGAACGTTCGGTTACCAAAGAACTGATGACACAAGTGAAAAGTATCATCACTACCGTACCGTTCAATACATCATCATTCAGCAACCGTTCTCCATTCTCCATAATGATTTCATGACCGATCAACACTGCTGCCAGTGTAGCTGCGGCCTGCGCATTACTCAAACCGAATATCATGCTCCGTTCATTGGACTGCATCCGATAGATCTTTTGTGTGATCCAGGCAGCCAGCCATTTGCTAAAGGTTGCCACCACTGTCATCACAATAGCTACTTTCAATGCTTCACCTCCAGTAAACAGGCTTCTTACATCAATAATCATTCCGACGCCAATCAGAAAATAGGGAATAAACAGTGCATTTCCCACAAATTCCAACCGGTTCATCAAAGGAGATACATGAGGAATCAAACGATTCAACACTAATCCTGCCAGGAAAGCACCTAAAATTCCTTCCATTCCCACAAATTCCATCAATCCTCCTCCGAGGAAAACCATCGCCAGCACAAACACAAACTGCATCACGCTGTCATCGTACTTCCGGAAGAACCAGCGTCCGATACGGGGGAAAAAGAATACAATCAGGAATCCGAGGAAAGCCACTTTTACCACAAGAAATACCCAGAACCAACCATCAACAGTGCCTTTAAACATACCACCTATGACGGCAAGAATAATCAAAGCAAGAGTAACGGTGACAGCAGTACCACCAATGGTGATATTGACACTGCGCAAACGAGACAATCCGTAACGGCTAATAATAGGATAAGCAATTAAGGTATGGGAAGCGTACATACTTGCCAATAACACCGCCGTGAGAAAGCCATAGCCCAGCATACTCATACTACTCCATATTCCCAACGCCATAGGAATCAGAAAGGTGAGCCAACCGAACACAACACTTTTCGTCCGGTTTTTCTTAAAGTCCTCCATATCCATTTCGAGCCCGGCAAGAAACATGATATAATAGAGTCCTACCTTACCGAACAATTCGAAGCTACTGTCCCGATCGAGCACATGAAAACCGTGTTCGCCAATCAATACACCCGCCAGAATCATGCCTATAATATGAGGTATATGAAGACGTCCGAGGATCATCGGAGCAAAGAGAATGATAATCAATACCAAAAAGAATACCCAAGTCGGGTCGGTAATCGGTAAGGTTAAATTAAAATCAAACAGGTTCATAGGCTGTGGCTTTAGGAATTCAATGCAAAGGAACAAAAAAGTTTGCAGAATCACAATGAATGTCCAGACGTATTATTCAGTAGTCAA
>NZ_DAWCXD010000254.1:0-3782 GCF_052357945.1 Bacteroides sp.
AACTAGAAGTAAACACTATATATGGAACTAAAAGAATATATAAAAGACACAGTTACTCAAATAGCAGATGCAGTAACAGAGTTAAATGGCGGAACATCAAAATATCCACTAACCATTAATCCTATTGGTGATATAGGGAAACAGGATTCAAATTACATAGAGATAGCGTCAAAACATTGTTATATCACAAATATTGAATTTAATCTGTCATTGACAACATCTGACAATAAAGGAAACAATACAAAAGTTGGTGTGTTTGCAAGCATTATAGGAGTAGGTGTATCTTCTAATGAAGATGCACAAAATGAATCTGTAAGCAGAATAAAGTTCTCCTTACCCATGCTTTTACCAAACAAGGAAGTTTAAAATTATTAAGGCAATTTTCCTTCTTTGATATATTTATATGTATAATCAGCCACATGAATAAAAGAACTGGTTCCATTCACTTTTGTGACATAACCAATGCAGCGTTCTCTTAAAGCTTGATCTTTTTTAAGTTCTCTACGAACTTTACGCACTCTCATCCATTTTTGGATGCTTCTAAAAAACATTTTCATAAATGCACTATTTTAGTTTGACAATGCGCAAATATAATATTTAAAGTAATATAAAATATGAAACTCAAAAATCTTGATAGTACATAAAACAGCAAATGGTCGAATTATGGTCGAACCATAAAAAAAAGCAGGACTATATAATTGATATACAGAATATACAACTAGATTTCCAAAAATGTGTCTAGTTTAGTTTTTGTGTTAATAGCTCCCTCGTCAGCGGACGAACTAGGGAGCTATTTTTTTTATTTATTACAGGAATATAATTGCACAAAATATACATATTTTCCATAACTTTGCAGCGACAAAGGATCACACAAATGGAATATAGCGTAGAAGAACTAAAAAGTGCATTAATAGAGAAATGCGAGAGTGAAGGTATCCTGTATGCAACGGTTGCAATGGACCGTCGTACTAAAGAAATGATTCTTCCTGATACTTTACAAGGAGCTCTGAAACATCCGGAATTCTTCGTATGTACCTGCAAGAAAGTAAAAGACCAATATGTAGTGGAGGAGATTACTAAAGTGTAATACTCCCCCCAGTCTTTTATTTTTTATTCGCCCAGTTCACTTAGCAAATCGTAGGAAGGAGCAAAGAAAAGTGTTCCCGTAACTGCTGTACTAAAGTCCAGTAAACGGTCGGTATTGCCTACCGGATTGCCAATAAACATACTTTCCAACATCTGTCGGGTAGTAGTGAACGTACTTGCATAGCCGATGAAGTAAGTACCATATTCTCCCTTAGACGTATTGGCGAACGGCATATTGGCACGCACTATTTTCAGGTCATCTCCAATATTAGTGACGGCATTATGCGCATTTTGAGGTTTCTCCTCGTCAGACAGTTCGACATCGTTAAACTTACGACGCCCGATCACTTTCTCCTGTTCTTCCACAGGCAAGGAGTTCCACGCAACCATATCGTGAATATACTTCTGTACAAAGACATAGCTGCCTCCTGCAAAATCAGCATCTTCCTCTCCTACAACTGCAAAATGATAGGGATTCTCATCAACCGCCGGATTCTCCGTTCCATCCACAAAGCCGATAATGGCTTTGCCATCCATATATCTGAAACCGTGAGTTTCGTCGACAGGTTCAACCACGCCTTGAAGTTTCTCATCGATGATAGATGCAAACTCAAAACATAATCCCATCTGTTTTGCACGGATATGAAACAATAAGTCGCCCGGAGTAGAAACTGCCGTATGCTTCTCGCCTTTTATCTCTTCGAAAGTTTTCAGTTCTTTGGGTTTTCCCTGTTCCGGGAAAAGACGGCTCCAGGCATCGGCTCCAAATCCCATGGTACAACTGAACATCATATCAGGAAAACGGTTACGCATACTGCGAATCAGGGCCGAGAAATTGGCACACACATCTTTTACTTTGTCAAGAGTTTCAGGCGAATCTTTTAAAGTATAAACAATAAAAATAACATTTTCGCCTTGTTTCCCCGCTACGTCTTGTGGGATATTACCACCAAATGAATGTTGATAAGGATTCATATTTTTCTTTTTTTTCTATTAGTTTCGTCAATGAAATAGTTCTGTTCTAACTCATCTTTTTATTAGGATCTTCAATATATGCGGCAGCCCCTTTATCCATAAACAGTTCTACATTTTGCGCATGATGAGCCACATAGGCTGCGGGACCAGTGTCTCCCGAATTACAGATTTCTTCTACTACATCGGCTTTGTTTTTTCCGGTAATCAGGAAAATGACATAGCGGGCATTCTGAATGGGGTATCCCGTCATTGCGATACGCTTCTGCCCGTTACGGGGATGTGCACTGACCACATAAATAGAGTTTGAAGTCAGCAAATCTTCTTGCCCGGGAAAGATCGAAGAAGTGTGTCCGTCATCTCCGGCTCCCAACAGTATAATATCGAATTCCGGCCAACCACGCTTAAACGGCACTTGCTGCCGGACTAACTCCGAATAACGAACCGCCTCTTTCGCAGGCTTTGCCTCTCCACGGATACGGAATACATTCTCATAGAGAATAGGAGTGATACCCAAAAGAAGGTTGCGCATCATTCCGTAATTACTGTCCGAATCATCGGGAGGCACACAACGTTCATCCACCCAATAAATCCGCATACGGTCCCAAGGGGTAATTTCCATATATTCATTCGCCCATAAATCGAACATCAGAGCAGGGGTATTACCACCACTAACTGCGATATTGAACACTCTGTCCGGCTCTTCATTCATGATTTCCACCAGGCGGAGTATCAATGCTCGTGAAGTTTCAATTGATGAGGGAAAAACTGATAGTTTCATAATTCACAATATTGATCTGTATTTGTCAAATTCTTACAAGGATTCGTCCAGTCAGCCCCATGTTCGTGCATCATTGCTTCACTTTCCAAAGGTCCCCACGTACCTGCGGGATAACCGTAAAGAGGCGCATCGGGGTTATCTTTCCAATAGCGGAGCACCGGATCGAAGAATTTCCATGAGGCTTCTACTGCATCACTTCGAGTAAATAAAGTCGGATCGCCCTGGATACAATCATCTATCAGACGGGCATAAGCGTCACCACTAGGCACACCGCCCAACTGTGCATAACTGAAATCCATCGTCACCTGGCGGACTTCGAAACCTGCACCGGGGACTTTCATTCCGATTTTGAGCACAATTCCTTCATTCGGTTGCAAACGAAGGATCAATTTATTAGCCCGTGGACAGTTGCCACTAGCACAATGAAACATCTGGTGAGGTGTTTCCCGGAAATGAACAACGATTTCCGTTACTTTCGTCGGCATTTGTTTACCTGTACGAATGTAGAACGGAACGCCACTCCAGCGCCAGTTACTAATGCCCAGTTTCATGGCAATATAAGTTTCCGTGCGCGAATCGGGAGCCACTCCTTTTTCTTCACGGTATCCTTTTTTACTACCGGAGGCTGTATATTGTCCGCGAACAATATGTTCATTTAAATCGACATCATTCAATGGAGTAAGAGATTCGTAGACCTTCACTACTTCATTACGGAAATTGTCTGCATTGAAAACAGCAGGCGGTTCCATAGCTGTAAGGGCCACAAGCTGTATCAGATGATTCTGCACCATATCCCGCAGCGCACCTGCCGTTTCATAGAACCCGCCTCGTTGCTCGATACCCAGATTTTCTACGGCTGTAATTTCTACGTAGTCAATATAGTTACGATTCCAGAGAGGTTCGAAGATACCGTTGGCAAAACGGAAAGCCAGTACATTCTGGG
>NZ_DAWCXD010000255.1:0-3760 GCF_052357945.1 Bacteroides sp.
GAAGGACTGAAAAAGAAAATCGTAAAAGCAAACGAAGAACTGAAAGAAGTGAAGTTTGAATATAAAACGAACTAATGGATCTATTCAATTATTTTCGAAGAAAAACCACAGAAGTAAATATTGGGGCTGTGCCGTTGGGCGGCCCCAATTCTATTCGTGTCCAGTCGATGACAAACACGTCTACGCAGGATACACAGGCTTGTGTGGAACAGGCGAAACGTATTGTTGATGCAGGTGGAGAGTATGTCCGCCTCACAACCCAGGGCATCAAAGAAGCCGAAAACCTGATGAACATTAATATCGGACTGCGTAGCCAGGGATATATGGTTCCGTTGGTTGCCGATGTGCATTTCAATCCGAAAGTAGCAGACGTGGCTGCTCAATACGCGGAAAAGGTGCGAATCAATCCGGGAAATTATGTAGATGCTGCGCGTACTTTTAAAAAACTGGAATATACAGACGAGGAGTATGCGCAGGAAATACAGAAAATCCATGACCGGTTTGTCCCGTTCCTGAATATCTGTAAAGAGAATCACACGGCTATCCGGATTGGAGTAAATCATGGCTCTCTGTCCGATCGTATCATGTCCCGTTATGGCGATACCCCCGCAGGAATGGTAGAGTCCTGCATGGAGTTTCTCCGTATCTGTGTAGAGGAAAACTTCACGGATGTGGTGATTTCCATCAAGGCTTCTAATACGGTGGTCATGGTAAAAACCGTCCGCCTGTTGGTAGACGTTATGGAAAAAGAAGGGATGGCTTTCCCATTACACCTCGGGGTGACAGAAGCCGGAGATGGAGAAGACGGACGTATCAAGTCCGCCCTTGGCATCGGTGCGCTGTTGAGTGACGGATTGGGAGATACCATTCGGGTATCTTTGAGCGAAGCTCCTGAAGCTGAAATTCCGGTGGCCCGTAAACTGGTGGATTATGTTCTGTTGAGGCAGGACCATCCTTATATCCCGGGATTGGAAGCACCGGAATTCAATTATCTGTCTCCCGAACGTCGCAAGACAAAAGCCGTCCGTAATATCGGAGGTGAACATGTACCTGTGGTTATTGCCGACCGTATGGATGGGAAGACAGAGGTAAACCCGCAGTTCACACCGGACTATATTTATGCCGGAAGAACCTTGCCCGACCAACGGGAAGACGGCGTGGAATATATTCTTGATGCGGACGTATGGCAAGGAGAGGCCGGAACCTGGCCTGCTTTCAATCATGCGCAACTACCGTTGATGGGAGAATGCAATGCAGCGCTTAAATTCCTGTTTATGCCCTACATGGCACAAACGGACGAAGTGATAGCCTGCCTGAAACATCATCCGGAAGTAGTGATTGTTTCCCAAAGTAATCATCCGAACCGTTTGGGCGAGCACCGTGCACTGGTACATCAACTAATGACGGAAGGTTTGCAAAATCCGGTTGTCTTCTTCCAGCATTATTCGGAAGATGATGCGGAGAATTTGCAGATAAAGTCCGCAGCCGATATGGGAGCCTTGATTTTTGACGGTCTTTGTGATGGCATCTTCCTGTTCAATCAGGGCAGCTTGAGCCATGCCGTCGTTGATGCTACTGCTTTCGGAATCTTGCAGGCTGGACGTACCCGCACCTCCAAAACAGAGTATATATCTTGTCCCGGTTGCGGCCGTACACTTTACGACTTGGAAAAGACTATTGCCCGTATCAAGGCAGCCACTTCACATTTGAAAGGGCTGAAGATCGGCATCATGGGATGCATCGTGAATGGTCCCGGTGAGATGGCAGATGCAGACTACGGCTATGTAGGAGCAGGACGGGGGAAAATCAGTCTCTATAAAGGCAAGGTGTGCGTAGAGAAAAATATTCCTGAAGAAGAGGCGGTAGAACGACTTCTGGAGTTTATCCGGACAGACCGGGAAGAAAACCAACAATGATATTATATTGGGCACGGAATACAGGTGATGGGGTACTGATCTCATAGAAAACCTGTCATCCGTGCCTAACTAAGTACTACATATCTTCCAACGATAAACACATTGTTTCAATAGTATAACGAGGCAATAGCTTTTTCTTCAAATGTTCAACTTTCTGTTCCAGCAACTCTGGCCTAAAGTTTTTACGTTGGCGTTTTACTTCAGCAACTACTGCTTTGTTTTTTTCAAGACGGAGTGCAACAATATCTATTTCGTTTTGATTCCCTTTGGTTTCCCACCATGATCCGATAGTACGGAATTGATAACTTTCCGCGAATTTCTGCTTGAAGTAAAGTTCTAATATCTTTCCGCTGTAGGTTGGATAATCAGCTTCTATGATATTACGCAGCCCTACAAAGTTTTTAATTTCTATCAATGAACGGTTACGATCGAAGTAATTGAACCAAAACCTGATAAAATTATCACATATTTCATATCGGACAGTTGTTGAGCTCTCTTTAGCTAAAATGGGACGTTGGCGTATGATAATATTATAATCGTCTATCAAGCGTTTCAGATAGCCACCTACACTTTTTTCTCCTAGTGCTGCCTCAATTTCTGCTTGTGTATTTCTGCCTCCGGCAATTGCACTTAAAATAGAAAAGTAGGTTCCGTAATTTTTCCCGAATTCTTCTATCAACAAATTCTTTCCTTCTTCGGTAAAGGGAGAATTGTCGCGAGCCATAAAATGGATCATGCTTTCCACGTGAAGCGTATGGTTGTCGCAAAAAAGTTCCACGTATTTAGGCACCCCGCCAGTAAAAGTATAAAGTGCTAAAAGATCATCATTCGAATGTGTCGGGGCATATTCATGCATGATTTCTTTTAGAACAGAGAGACTGAAGGCTGACAGCTTGATTATGTTATCAGCTCTTCCGAAGAGTGGTTCTTTGTTGTCTTGGAAAATTTTTTGCATAAGAGAATAGATGGAACCACTGACAATCAAATTCATGTGTGAGGACTTCCGATATTGGTCCCAAATATTTTGCATATCGCTAAATATGGATTCATTAATAGTATAGAATTCCTGAAATTCATCAATAACCAGGTTGAAAGTCCGTTGTGTCGAAAGCTGCATTAGGTATTGGAATAAGTTTCGGAAACTTCGGATTTCTGTCGGAACAAAGATTTGCAGGGCTTGTGCGATAAGTGGGATGAATTCTTCGCACAAGGTTGCTTCATTTTTGCGCCCTATAAATAAGTAGACAGTGGGAGTCTGTTCAACGGCTTTCATGATGAGGCTTGTCTTCCCAATTCTACGGCGACCGGTAACGACTGTCATTCTTGAACTTTCCTCAAATGCCAATTGCTGAATTCGTTTTAGTTCTTTTAGTTCTTCTTCTCTATTATAAAACCTCATAGTCAGTGAATTATATTAGTAACTGTGGTTACTGTAACCACGGTTACAAAGATATTTATTCTTAAGGGAACGGCAAACTTTTTCTTTCTTTTTATAAATTCTTTACCCTTCCCAATTAAAAAAATTATGATCGTTTCTATTGATTTATACCAGTTTTATTGTCAAACTGTCAGGATGATATTTAAGTATATGAATATCAGTACTATATCACCTGACAATAGATGCTGATAATAGGCTGACAATAAAATATGTCTACTTTTACTGTCAGCCTTATTTTTTATCTCTTATGATCCTTTTATGACTTGATAAAAAATAGTCTTAGAAGCATGTTCTGAAGCAATGTCGCATTTTAATAACAGCCTCCCAAAGTGATATCTACCTATATAGTTCCATTAACGTGCCTATGTAGTTGCCCTTGAGTGCCAGTATAGTTCTACTAAAGTAC
>NZ_DAWCXD010000256.1:0-3693 GCF_052357945.1 Bacteroides sp.
GTTCAATATGCGGAGAGGCATATTCGGAAAACGAGTCATATAATACAACCAGATATACGAATGGTAATGACCGCCATCCGTGATACTGTTTCCTAAAAATACTGCTCTTTCACCCTCTTTAAAAGGTCTCACAGTTTGAGCAAAGGCAGTAGTATATGTCATACAAACTGCCGCAATCAATACAAAAAACTTCTTCATGTCTTAATATCTTTTTTTACAAATACTATAAGTTGATATACATTGTTTTATCTGTCTTTATCCGATTTATTCGCCTATTCATCATCCAGTTCATTTATTTATTGTCCAGTTCATTTATTTCAAGTTTCTCATTTTGAAATAAGCAAATTCCGCTGGCACATCTTCAGCACCGCAGTGAAGTAATCCCGGACGTTGCACTCTATCCCAACGAGTCAAAAAGGCTCCTTTTAAGGGAGTATCCAATACAGATTTCCATGTCTTTCCATCCTTACTTTCGTAGAAGTTGAAAATACAACCCTGTTCTACCTCCATCTTCAGATAAATGTCTTTATTAGTAGTGAGACTGGATTCATGGAGTATTGATTCTGAATTGTCTTTCAGCATTTTCAACTGCAATTTATTGCCTTTGACTCCCCAAGTTACCAAATTCTTATCATCGCCATACAAGGTTAATCCCTGCAAACTTTCATTCGTACGAATCACTTTGGTTTCACAACTATAGTGCGAAGATTGTGGACGCAAACATAATGCAGTACCCTGTTTATTGTCTTTTTTCGGAGTACCGGACAGGGAAAGTTTTCCTTTCTTTAATGCAATATTTACATCTGAATAAGGATAATTCCAAGTCCAGTCAATTTTCAATTTACTATCTTGAAAGCGATCTTCAAAGTCTGCAAGAGGCTTCTGCCGGGTTGTTTTAAAAGGCATGGGCTGCTTGGCAACGGCAATATTACCCGTTTTAAAACGCACCCAATGATCTGCTGTCACCTCCATTTCCTGTAGAACAGGTTGGCGTCCGTTATAGAAGTTTTCTCCTTTTAAATAGGCATGGCACAAATAAAACATTCTTCCATCGGGAGTCTTTACCGCTGTGCCATGACCACATGAAATATAGTCACCCTCACCTCCATGCAAAATGGGATTTTCGGCATATTTTTCATACGGTCCACAAAAGTTTTTGGAACGTGCCACATATACGTCGTAGTTACTAGAGGGACCACAGCAACCATGAGCCGAATACACGATGTAATAATAATCGCCTTGTTTGAAATGATATTGCCCCTCCATGCCTATCTCTTCCTCATCTACCAACAGGGAAAAAGGTTCGCCCTCCAAACGTAATCCGTCGGCAGAGAGTTTACTTCCCAATAGTTCTATCGGACGTTTGTCCAATCCATACGCTTTCCAGCTAATATACAATTGTCCATTGTCATCATAGATAAATGCATCAATGACCTCTGTTCCATACGTTATGATCGGACCATGATCGGTAAATTCATGCAAAGGAGAATCCGAGGTGGCTACTCCGATATAAGAAATTCCGGTGGTTTTCTGACGGGCAGTGTAGTAACAATAGACTTTATTATTGTGATAATATAGCTCTGGTGCCCAGAATGAATTTGAAGTCCAGGAGGGTTGTTTGGAGAAGATATGCCCCACCTGTTTCCAGTTGACCATGTCTTTGGATGTGAATACCGGGTAGAAAGGAGCCCACTCGAATGATGTTCCTGTGGCATAATACGTATCATCTATCCGGATCATGGACGGATCGGGCATGTCGCCCCGGATAACCGGATTCATAAAGTACTGTTGTTCTTGCGCCACAAGTTGTGGCGCAAGACAAATACCAAACAGAAAGGTTATGATCTTCTTCATGAACATTTCCTTTATTTTTTGAGAGGATCGTATACGGCAACGGCCACGCGAGAATCAGCACAGCCATAATAGAGGAACCACTTCTGGTTGTGAAATACAAGTCCCTCAATAAATACAGTTCCGGCAGGGTATTGTCCGCTTTTCTCAAAGTCTGATTCGGGAGTATAGAACGGTTTATCCAGACGATCGATCAGTTTGGTAGGGTCTTTACTATCAAACAGGGCTTGTCCGGCACAATAAGAATTCGCTGTATAAAGCGTATCTCCCTCTGCACCCGATTTGTTTTTTCCGTTATAAAGCAACAGGATTCCTTTATCTGTCAGGATAGCAGGAGGACCACACTCGGTCAGGTCACTGTCGAATTTACCCGGACGGGGTATCATGACTTTCAGGAATTCGCCGTTTTCATCCAACATTGGTTCCCAATTGACGAGGTCTGTGGAGGTAGCTACATTGACAAACTTTTCTCCCCAATACATCCAGTATTTCCCATCTATTTGGGCGATCACTTGTTTGCCGTCGACTAATTTAGTCAGGATAGAGGCAGACTTTGAGAATTCATCCAGAAATCTTCCATTATAGGCTTTGGCAAAAGCAGGTCCGTGTTTTTCCCAAGTTTGAAGGTCACGTGAGGTGGCCACTGCCAAACGTGCCTGTTTACGGTTCCATTGTGTGTAATGCATTACATAGAGTCCGTCTTCTGTTACGGCAACGCGCGGGTCTTCGCAACCGCCCGGATTCTCGAGTTCTTTCTGGCTATCGTCCGCCGGATAAAATACGGGAACAGACATTCGTTGGAAATGGATTCCGTCGTCGGAAGAAGCGTATCCTAAACGGGAAGTACGTGAACCGATACCGGTTGCCGAATTATCTTCAGCCCGATAGAGCACTACTATTTTTCCATCATAGATGGTGGCAGCCGGATTGAATGTATCGCTCGCCTCCCATGCCACTGAATCCTGCCTCATCGGACAATAGAAAATAGTAGTAGTATCAGGTGAAATAATTGGATTAACACCTTCCGGACGCTGGAAGTCCGCCCACGCCCAATCCGGAAATTCGGATGTTTGTTTCTTCTCGCCGCATGAAGTAACGAATGCGACAGCCATCAGTAGATAAGCTATGTTCTGTAGTTTTCTTTTCATTCTTACGTTTGGTATTAGTTATTAACCGACTTACTTTCTTCTTAAGGGAAAGAGGGAGGTATCACTTTAGTTCCCCATTTCACATCGGGTTTGGCCGAAGTAGCAAAATCAATAGTCCCACCATTATTAAGTTGATCCCAGTCTATCCATGTATTATCATACGGTTTGCCATTCAACTTCATGGATTTGATATAGATATTCTTTTCCGAACCGCCTTTTATCACTATATCTCCTTTCTTCAGATGAACTTTCACCGATGAAAAGATTGGTGTATTTACAGTAAAGCCTCCTATTCCCGGTATTTCGGGATAAAGACCGATACAGGCAAACACATACCAGGCACCCATCGTACCTAAATCATCATTGCCCGGCAGACCATCAATTTTACTTGAATATTGTTCATTCAATACACGGTTGATAATTTCCTGCGCTTTGTAGGGAGTTCCCACCCAGTTGTATATCCAGGGGATATGGAAACTCGGTTCATTGCCGGAAGCAAACCAGGCATCATTGTAGCCGGCATCCAGACGGGTGAAGAATTCGTCCAAACGTTTCTCTGCCGCGGCTTTTCCACCGATTATTTCAATCAGACCGGCAATATTGTAAGGCACCATCCAGAAATAATTCTTATAGGTCGATTCACGGAAGTCTTCAGTCAGAGGTTTCCACGAACCATCCGGATTACGTGATTGCA
>NZ_DAWCXD010000257.1:0-3610 GCF_052357945.1 Bacteroides sp.
ACCTTGTCGGTTACAATCATTCCGGCAAGCACTTCCTCCCCTTTCCGAATATTACAAGGCACGCTTTCGCCCGTTAATGCGGCTGTATTAAAAGCGGCAACCTCATTCTGCATGGTTCCATCGAGTGGCACCCGCTCACCTGCCTTTATTTCTATAACTTCACCGACTTTTATCTTTTTAGGGCTTTCAATAACAAGATTACCCTCTCTAAGTACCAACGCTTTTTCAGGTCTTACGTCCAATAAGGCTCCGATATTACGTTTGGCTTTATCTACCGCTTTATTCTGGAACAGTTCTCCTACTGTATAAAATAACATCACAGCTACGCCTTCCGGATATTCGCCAATATAGAAAGCTCCCAGAGTAGCAATAATCATTAAAGTAAACTCACTGAAATAGTCACGTTCCTTCATGTTTTCCCAAGCCTCTTTCAATACTGGTATTCCAACCGGGATATAAGCTAATAAATACCAAACTAAAGCGACTGGTCTTTCACGAAAGAAAGCTAAATCCGTCACACTCATCACAATACCGCTTATCAACAAGATAAACGAAAGTCCTACTTTCCAATATTCATGGAATATCGTTTTCTTTTTATCTTCATATTTTTCGGTTGCACATTCATGTGTATGTGTGCAACAACTACAATGTCCCATACTTATTCATCCTTTATTTCTGATACAAAGGTAGCGAATGATTTGTGCAACTAAGTTGCAAAAGTGATTTCAAATAAAAAACAGCCAAATAATCTCGTTTTTTAAACATTTAATCTCCCTTATTTGCTATTCATTTCATATATAAGAAATAAAGGATAAATTATTTGTTTATTTTATCATATCTTTGTACTTCAATCATTTATATATGAAACAATACATTTTTCTGTTTTTATTTTTATTTTTGTTGTCAGGATGTGGTAAAGATGAGGATGTTCCGGAAAATAAAACCAATCCATCTGTTCCTGATAATCTAAAAGAGTGGGTAACTGACGATGTCGTTTGTCTCACAAGTAATCAGAAGGAACATATTATTGATAGTAATGAAGGAGTATTATATTTTAATGCTAATACGCCTACTGAACTATTGCCAACTACGGGAGAGATTATCCTTGAAAATGAACTTTCAGATAAATTTCCTTCAGGCTTTTATGGAAAGGTAGCACAAGTGAATAAAGAAAATGATCATTTTGTTGTAAGTACAGAATGGGTTCCACTCTGTGAAGCTTTTACATCACTTCCTGATCAAACTTTTGACATAGCTGATTATATTACAGGGTTTGTCCAGTCAGACGGAGAAGAAGCTGTAGTACAAAAACATTATGCAATAAATCCTATAACAAAAGGAATAGAACTCGGGACAGAAGTCAATATTAAACTTAAAGGAGATGGTTGGTCTGTGGAAGGTCCTTTTGACATGAAAGCTAAAATACTTTTTTCAGGTGGAGATATTCATAATTTTCGAGTTGACTTAGATTATGAGATAAAAAGTAAATTGAACGTTTCGTTTACAAAAGAAGTTGAATTTAAGAAAACGGCAACAGCTACACCTCCTAAGAAAATAGGCGAATTTATAATAAGAGTAATTCCTGCCAATGTTGTAATTACTCCAGTCATTGTGGTGTATGCCCAATTGGATGGCAACGGTAAGGTTTCATTAAGCGCATCATTAACGGCTAATTCTCGAATGCAACCATACATACAATATAATCAAGGACAATTTGGTTGCGGCTTAGAAAACCCCGCATGGCCATTGTTAGACTTCAAATTGAATGGCATTGAAATGGAGGCGGAGTTAAATGAAAGTTTAGCTCTTGCATTTCAGGCTCGTCTTTTTAATTATGAAAATATACGTATTGAGTTAGGAACTCGTCTAATATTTACAGAAAAGGCAAAATTCAGGCTTAACTACTTTAGTAATGCTTCATTGCAGAATGGAGAAGCATACGCTTCATTAAATGAAAATGAATTATCTTGCATCTTTAAGGTTTGTGTATATGCCGAAGCTGTTTGCAATTTAATAACAAAGAAAAAAGAAGATTCTAATGATAAGGAAAAGGATGAGGATAAGAAAAAGGAAATAGAAATTAAAGGTAGTTGGGAGGAACCTATAATCCCTGAAATAGAACTTCTGAAACGAAAACTTTTACCTGCTTTTGAAGATTTAAATTTTGATGTACAGCATAAGCAGCATAAAGCGACATTTTCTTATCAATGTTCAGGGTATCTTTTCACAGAATCTGCACAGATGGGATACGCCTTATATGATTTAGATGATGAGAATGATCAGCCAATCCGCATGGTATTGAAAGATAGTTATTACGTGAAAAGTGATATGGAAGTCGGAAAACGAGCGTTTAAATTTGAGATAGAAAATTTAGAAGAGGGAAAAAATTATTATGTCCGCCCGCTATTCAAAATATATGATAAAACAATGGTATCTGACGACCGTGCTGAATATGAGATTTTAGTTGGAAAATGGCAAGTCATAACACAAATTGATACTTATATTAACAATAGTGATGGCAACCAAGTTATTTACCATTGCAAACATCCTGGAACATTCGAGTTTAAGTCGGATAAATCTGGTGTTCAAACTGGGATGCATTACGGTGATGCGGATAATGGGACCGAGGATCCTGATGCCGATTGGCATCCTGAAGCCAAAATATTATTCAATTGGATAAAAAACGATAAGCAATTGATGATAAATATTGTCAGAACAGAGGGAATCCCGATGAATAATAGTCCGGCAACTATTGATGCGTTAATCGGAGATGTTACATCTGAAAAATTAGTATTCAGTTATCCAATCAATACGATACCTGAAGAAACAGCTTTCAGAGTAATAACATGTAAACGCATAGAGGAATAATCATTTTTAATGGATAAATAATTTCTCAACATATCTTATACAATGGAGTAATACCTGTTTGAATAGCTGCGATAGGTTTCACTAGCGCAACAACCATTTCCAAACAGGCACTACTTCTATATCCAATTCATTCCCTGAAATTGTCCTTTCTTCATTTCTTGCTGACGCTCGGCTATAATTACCTTTATTATATACTCTTTATATTGCAAAAATATAGCAAAAACATGCTTAATATATTAAGCAAGGCTTCCTTTTTTCCAACCGTAGCTAATATTTTCATTACATATAAATGGTTCTTATTGTCAACCAAAGTTTTTCCCCGATAGTATAATGATTATCATCGGTTTACATGCTGACAATAAGCCATGACAATAGCTGACAATAAAAAATTAGAACTTTTATTGTCAGTCTGTTCTTTGATTGCTTTGGGGCAGGATGCACCCGAAGGACATCATCGCTTGCAGCAACAATACCATTCACATAGAAAGCAGCTTTTTAAAATAAACCCTCCTATTAAATGAATGTTATATAGCCGGTATCTTTCACTTAACAAGTAGGTATTGTTACATTAAAGCATCAGTATTGTTAACTCTCCACGGCCGTGACAAGATCTTTCCACGGCCGTGGTAGGAACTCGTCACGGCTGTGGGAAGAAGTCACCACAGCCGTGACAAAGTAAAGATAGCGGTACTTTAGTAGAACTATACTGGCACTCAAGGGCAACTACATAGGCACGTTAATG
>NZ_DAWCXD010000258.1:0-3606 GCF_052357945.1 Bacteroides sp.
GACTTGGAATATTATTCGGTGATTCGTTCGATTCGTGCCATCGAAGGTTCGGATGTTTGTATTCTGATGTTGGATGCAACGAGGGGTGTTGAGAGCCAGGACTTGAATATCTTTTCTCTGATTCAGAAGAACCAGAAAGGATTGGTAGTCGTGATTAATAAATGGGACTTGGTGGAAGATAAATCAGTGAAAGTGCAGAAGACATTTGAGGAAGCTGTCCGTTCACGTTTTGCTCCGTTTGTCGATTTCCCGATCATCTTTGCTTCTGCGTTGACCAAGCAACGTATTCTGAAAGTGCTGGAAGAAGCACGTAATGTATATGAGAACCGGACGACAAAGATTCCGACAGCTCGTTTGAATGAAGAAATGCTCCCGCTGATCGAGGCTTATCCGCCTCCCTCAAATAAAGGTAAGTATATCAAGATTAAATATATCACACAGTTGCCGAATACGCAAGTGCCTTCATTTGTCTATTTTGCCAACTTGCCGCAGTATGTGAAGGATCCGTACAAACGTTTCCTCGAAAATAAGATGCGTGAAAAATGGAATCTGACAGGTACTCCGGTTAATATTTATATTCGACAGAAGTAAAGTTCACCACAGATTAACACAGATTAAAAATAAAAAACGGGCTAATCAATTTACAAGTTTTGTATCATTTGATTAGCCCGTATTCTTTATGAAATATCTGTGGAAATCTGTGTTAATCTGTGGTGAATCTATTTCTCCAACTGGAAATCTTTTCTGCGTAAAACGAAGCTGTTACTCAAGTATTTTTCACGCACAATCTGATTCTCCGATAATTCTTCCGGTGTTCCCTGGAAAAGAATCTTTCCTTCAAACAGCAGATAGGCGCGGTCGGTGATACTAAGTGTCTCCTGTACGTTGTGGTCGGTAATCAGGATTCCGATATTCTTATCTTTCAGCTTCCAAACAATTTGCTGGATATCTTCTACGGCAATCGGGTCTACACCGGCAAAAGGTTCGTCAAGCATGATGAATTTGGGGTCGATGGCAAGACAACGGGCAATCTCCGTACGGCGGCGTTCACCTCCGGACAATTGGTTACCTTTGTTTTTGCGTACCTTTTGCAGACGGAATTCTGCTATCAGGCTTTCGAGTTTTTCCTTTTGATATTCTTTGGGCTTGTTAGTCATTTCCAGTACGGCGGCGATATTATCTTCCACACTCATCTGGCGGAAAACGGAAGCTTCCTGTGCAAGGTAGCCGATTCCCGTTTGCGCTCGTTTGTAAACCGGATATTTGGTAATCTCCAGGTCGTCGAGGAAAATACGTCCTTCATTCGGAGTAATCAGCCCTACAGTCATATAGAATGAAGTCGTCTTACCGGCACCGTTCGGTCCCAGCAAACCTACAATCTCACCTTGCTTCACATTGATGGAAACGTGGCTCACAACGGTTCGTTTACCGTACTTCTTAACCAGGTCTTCCGTGCGGAGCACCATCTTGCTTTCTTCCATATTCTAGTTATTTTGCGGCAAATGTAGTAAAAATAAGCTGAAATAATGTACATTTGCAGACAAATAGTGTGAGTTATGATAAAAGCATTGAGAACCGTCGGGAGATATTTCATGCTGATGGGACGGACTTTTTCCCGTCCCGAACGTATGCGTATGTTCTTCCGGCAATACCTTAACGAGTTGGAGCAACTAGGTGTGAACTCCATCGGTATCGTGCTGTTGATTTCGTTTTTCATCGGCGCGGTTATTACTATCCAGATCAAGTTGAATATCGAAAGTCCGTGGATGCCTCGCTGGACAGTGGGGTATGTGACACGTGAAATTATGTTGCTGGAATTTTCTTCCTCTATCATGTGTTTGATTCTTGCGGGAAAAGTAGGATCGAATATCGCTTCGGAATTAGGAACGATGCGGGTGACGCAGCAGATTGACGCGCTCGAAATTATGGGTATCAATTCGGCAAACTACCTGATTCTGCCTAAGATTACGGCGATGGTAACTGTGATTCCTATTTTAGTGACGTTCAGTATCTTTGCCGGAATTATCGGTGCCTTTTGCACCTGTTGGTTTGCCGGGGTGATGAATGCGGTCGATCTGGAATATGGATTGCAATATATGTTTGTGGAGTGGTTTATTTGGGCCGGTATCATCAAATCCCTCTTTTTTGCGTTTATTATTGCAAGTGTGTCTGCTTTCTTCGGATATACGGTGGATGGTGGATCGATTGCTGTGGGAAAGGCTTCTACGGATGCCGTAGTATCCAGCAGTGTATTGATTCTGTTTGCGGACTTGATATTAACTAAACTTTTGATGGGATGATTGAGATTAAAGGACTTTATAAATCATTTGATGACAAAACGGTATTGAACGATATCAATGCTAGTTTTGAAAATGGAAAGACGAACTTGATTATCGGTCAGAGTGGCTCCGGTAAGACGGTATTGATGAAGTGTATTGTAGGATTGCTTACTCCGGAGAAGGGGGAAGTCTTATATGACGGACGTAACCTTGTCTTGATGGGGAAGAAGGAGAAAAAGATGCTTCGCAAGGAGATGGGGATGATTTTCCAGAGTGCGGCTCTGTTTGACTCGATGACGGTGTTGGACAATGTGATGTTTCCGTTGAATATGTTTAGCAATGATACTTTGCGTGAGCGTACCAAACGGGCGATGTTTTGCTTGGATCGTGTGAATCTGGGGGAGGCGAAAGATAAGTTTCCGGGAGAAATCAGTGGGGGGATGCAGAAGCGTGTGGCTATTGCACGTGCGATTGCCCTGAATCCTCAATATTTGTTTTGCGATGAACCGAACTCGGGACTCGATCCGAAAACGTCATTGGTGATTGATGATCTGATTCATGATATTACGCAGGAATATAACATGACGACCATTATCAATACGCATGATATGAACTCTGTATTGGGAATTGGCGAGAAGGTGATTTATATTTATGAAGGACATAAAGAGTGGGAAGGGACAAAAGATGATATCTTTACCTCTACCAACGAACGATTGAATAACTTTATCTTTGCTTCAGACTTGCTCCGTAAGGTGAAGGACGTGGAAGTGCAAGGAATGGAAGGGTAATAAAAAAAACTTCTGTCATCGGGGTGACAGAAGTTTCTTTTTTTCTTAGCTATATTAGCGTCGGCAATTAAGCTCTAGGTCTAGCTTCTTTAACTACCATTGTACGGCCCATGTATTCAGCTCCGTTCAATTCAGCAATAGCTTTTGCAGCTGCAGCGTCGTCTTCCATTTCGATGAAAGCGAATCCTTTGGATTTACCGGTTTCACTGTCCATAACAACTTTAACTGATGATACTGCTCCGTAATCTTCCATCACTTGTTGCAGATCTCCTTCCTTAACACGGTAGTTAAGGTTTCCAACATAAATGTTCATAATGAAAATGATAAAAAATAAATAAATGAATAAAACTCTCTGGATAGATGGTTACTAATAAAAAGATTAAAACGACAGAGAGTTTACAAATGCGTTTCGTAACGGAAGTAAAAACCTTGTAATCAAATCGAGAAACTAATGGTCCATCAATCCGCAGCAAAGAAAAGAATAATTTTTGGATTAACCATCTTTTTGGAAGGTTAATTTGCGGATTATCAGAAAAAAA
>NZ_DAWCXD010000259.1:0-3588 GCF_052357945.1 Bacteroides sp.
GTGGTAGAACTTTTAGTTTCTCTGCAATCGTTGTTGTAGGTAACGAAGAAGGTATCATTGGTTGGGGACTTGGTAAAGCAGGTGAAGTAACAGCTGCTATCGCTAAAGGTGTTGAGTCAGCTAAAAAGAACCTGGTGAAAGTACCTATTTTAAAAGGTACTGTTCCTCATGAACAATCAGCTAGATTTGGTGGTGCTGAAGTATTCATCAAACCTGCATCTCACGGAACCGGTGTTGTAGCTGGTGGTGCTATGCGTGCTGTATTGGAAAGTGTTGGTGTTACTGACGTTTTGGCTAAATCTAAAGGTTCTTCGAATCCGCATAACCTTGTTAAAGCTACAATTGAAGCTTTGAGTGAAATGCGTGATGCAAGAATGGTTGCTCAGAACAGAGGTATTAGTGTTGAAAAAGTATTTAGAGGATAAGGAGGAGATATGTCAACTATAAAGATTAAACAAGTTAAAAGTAGAATTGGTGCTCCAGCTGATCAGAAAAGAACTCTTGACGCACTGGGACTTCGTAAACTGAACCGTGTGGTTGAACACGAAAGCACTCCTTCAATTCTTGGAATGGTAGATAAAGTAAAACACTTGGTTGCCATTGTTAAGTAATTATTTGTTGAATAATAAAACGAAATTACAATATGAACTTAAGTAATTTAAAACCTGCTGAGGGATCTACTAAGACAAGAAAAAGAATTGGACGTGGTGCTGGTTCTGGCTTAGGTGGTACTTCTACAAGAGGTCATAAAGGAGCTAAATCAAGATCTGGATACTCTAAGAAAATCGGTTTTGAAGGTGGTCAGATGCCTCTTCAACGTCGAGTTCCTAAATTTGGTTTCAAGAATATCAATCGTGTTGAATATAAAGCTATCAACTTGGATACTATCCAGAAACTTGCTGAAGCTAAAAGCTTGGCAAAAGTTGGTGTAAACGACTTTATCGAAGCAGGATTTATTTCTTCAAATCAGTTGGTAAAAGTATTGGGTAACGGAACTCTGACTAACAAGCTGGAAGTAGAAGCTCATGCGTTCTCTAAGACTGCAACTGCTGCTATTGAAGCTGCTGGTGGAACTGTAGTAAAACTCTGATTCAATGAGAAAAGCTATTGAAACATTAAAGAATATATGGAAGATTGAGGATCTGAGACAGCGGATCCTCATCACCATATTGTTCGTGGCAATTTACCGTTTCGGATCGTATGTCGTATTACCAGGTATCAATCCGGCGATGCTGGCAAAATTGCACGAACAAACAAGTGAAGGCCTTTTAGCCTTGTTAAATATGTTCTCTGGAGGAGCATTTTCTAATGCCTCTATTTTTGCATTAGGAATCATGCCTTATATCTCTGCATCTATCGTAATTCAGTTATTGGGAATCGCTGTACCGTATTTCCAGAAGTTGCAACGCGAAGGTGAGAGCGGCAGAAGAAAAATGAATCAATATACTCGTTACTTGACGATTGCTATATTGTTAGTTCAGGCCCCTTCTTATTTGCTCAATCTTAAAATGCAGGCTGGCCCTTCCTTAAATGCTTCATTAGATTGGACTCTGTTTATGGTTACCTCTACCATTATTTTGGCAGCAGGTAGTATGTTTATTTTGTGGCTTGGTGAAAGAATTACTGATAAAGGTATTGGTAACGGTATTTCATTTATCATCTTGATTGGTATTATCGCTCGTTTCCCTGATGCTTTGTTGCAAGAAGTTGTATCCAGAGTAGCAAATAAGAGCGGTGGTCTGATTATGTTTATAATTGAAATCGTATTCTTATTATTAGTGATTGGCGCTGCTATTCTTTTGGTGCAAGGTACAAGAAAGATTCCTGTACAGTATGCAAAAAGAATCGTTGGTAACAAGCAATATGGTGGTGCTAGACAGTATATCCCTTTAAAGGTGAATGCTGCTGGTGTTATGCCTATCATCTTTGCTCAGGCAATCATGTTTATTCCAATTACATTTATCGGTTTTTCAAATGTAAATGATGCAGGCGGTTTCTTGCATGCGTTTACAGATCATACAAGTTTCTGGTATAATTTTGTCTTTGCGGTAATGATTATATTATTTACGTATTTCTATACTGCAATTACAATTAATCCGACTCAGATGGCTGAGGATATGAAGAGAAATAATGGTTTCATCCCTGGTATTAAACCGGGAAAGAAAACAGCAGAGTATATTGATGATATAATGTCTCGTATCACTTTGCCGGGTTCTTTCTTCTTGGCTTTAGTTGCTATTATGCCTGCTTTTGCCGGTGTATTCGGAGTGCAAGCAGGATTCGCTCAATTCTTCGGCGGTACATCTTTGTTAATTCTTGTAGGTGTTGTTCTTGATACCCTGCAACAGGTTGAAAGTCATTTGTTGATGAGACACTATGATGGTCTGTTGAAATCTGGTCGTATTAAAGGACGCGCTGGTGTAGCGGCATATTAATTCTTTAGATTAGAAATGATATTTCTTAAAACAGAAGATGAAATAGAATTGCTCCGTCAGAGTAACCTGCTTGTTGGTAAAACTCTTGCAGAGGTTGCCAAACTGGTGAAACCTGGTGTAACTACACGTGAGTTGGATAAAGTTGCTGAAGAGTTCATTAGAGATCATGGGGCAACTCCAACTTTCAAAGGATTTCCGAATCAATATGGAGAACCATTTCCCGCATCTCTCTGTACTTCTGTCAACGAACAGGTGGTACATGGAATCCCAGGGGATATCGTACTGAAAGATGGTGATATCGTATCAGTGGATTGCGGAACTTACATGAATGGTTTCTGTGGTGATTCTGCTTATACTTTTTGTGTAGGAGAGGTAGACGAAGAGATTCGTAACTTGTTGAAGGTAACTAAAGAAGCGTTATATATTGGCATCCAGAATGCAGTGCAAGGTAAAAGAATTGGTGATATCGGATATGCTATTCAGCAATATTGTGAGTCTCATTCTTATGGTGTAGTGCGTGAGTTTGTTGGCCATGGCATCGGTAAAGAGATGCACGAAGATCCTCAGGTTCCTAACTATGGTAAAAGAGGATATGGGGCATTGATGAAAAGAGGCCTTTGCATAGCGATAGAGCCGATGATAACATTGGGAGACCGACAAGTGATAATGGAAAGTGACGGATGGACTGTGAGGACCAGAGATCGTAAATGTGCTGCACATTTTGAGCATACGATAGCTGTTGGAGCTGGTGAAGCTGATATTTTGTCTTCATTCAAATTCATAGAAGAAGTTTTAGGAGATAAAGCAATATAATATGGCAAAGCAATCTGCAATAGAACAAGATGGAGTTATAGTTGAAGCATTGTCTAATGCAATGTTTCGTGTTGAATTAGAAAACGGACATGAGATTACTGCACATATTTCAGGTAAGATGCGTATGCATTACATCAAGATCCTGCCGGGAGATAAAGTGAGAGTCGAAATGTCTCCTTACGACTTATCGAAAGGAAGAATTGTGTTTAGATATAAATAAAATAAGATATGAAAGTAAGAGCATCATTAAAGAAACGCACGCCAGAATGTAAGATCGTTAGACGTAATGGCCGTTTGTATGTTATTAACAAGAAAAATCCTAAGTATAAACAACGTCAAG
>NZ_DAWCXD010000260.1:0-3562 GCF_052357945.1 Bacteroides sp.
GAAGAAAAATAAAAAAATTAAGAACTCTCTGCTCTTATCACTGAGCAGAAAATCCTTAATTTTCTTTGATAGTTTTAAATATGTATATTCTATTTTCCTACGATCAAACATAGGCACTTATTTATCAACTATTATTTAGATTGATTGCTAGCAGCTGAAGCATCAGCGAAAATAGAATTCTTGTCTATTTTAATCTTTACATTAGAAGCAATCTCAAGTACTATGTAATCGTCAGTAATTTCCTTGATTGTTCCGTGGATACCACCTGCAGTAATCACATTCTGATTTACCTGAAGAGATTTACGGAAATTTGCTATTTCTTTTTGCTTCTTATTCTGAGGACGGATCATAAAGAAATACATGATAACAAACATAGCTATCAGCATGATCCACATCATACTTCCACCTCCGGCAGCACCGGCAGGAGCTTGCAATAATACAGTCAATACGTTCATAAATAATCTGTTTTAGTTTCTACTATATGGACAAAGGTATCAGTTTTTAGTCAACTTACCTTCTTTTTTTAATTGATTAACTATTCCATCCAGCGTACCGTTGATAAAGCTACCGCTTTTAGCTGTGCTATACAACTTCGCTATCTCTACATATTCATTTAACGAAACACTGACCGGAATGTTCGGGAAACTAAGAATTTCTGCTAATGCAGTCTGCATAATGATAACGTCCATAAATGCAATACGGTCCAGATCCCAATTTTTTGTATTCTCACTAACCAAATGACGGTAATAGTCGGAATTCAAAATAGTACGACGGAACAGACGACGTGCAAACTCTTGATCTTCGTCATCCTTAAATTCCGGAAGCAGTTCCTGGTTGGCACCCTTCTTTTCATCAAAACGTTTGATCGTTTTCAGGACGAATGTATCTACAATTTCTTTGTCATCATTCCAATACAGACTCTGATCTTCCAATACCTGATCGAGAGAATTATTATTAAAGATGTATGTTTTATAGAGTTTTCTCCATAATTCACGATCGGCCTCGTATGAGTGGTCGTCAGAAGCCATATAATCTTTATAGATATCGGTTTCTACAATTTTCTCATAAAGTTCCTTGATGAAGTCCTGGTCGTTTGCCCAAGTTCTTTTTTGATTGGCTATAAACTCTACCAATTGCTTATTGACTTCCAATTGAGCAATAAACTTGTTATCTACGAACTTCCTGTTGGGATACAACTCCTCTTTCGTAGGTGCCAATTTAGCTTTTGCCGCATCAATACGTTTTTGTGCATACTCTGTCAATGCTATCATCAGCATTAGCAAATAATTATAAAGGTCATACGCCTTTGAAAGACTAAAGAATAACTCTTTCTCCGCTGAGTCTAGATTTTTGCTGCCATTTTGATAATAGGCATATACTATCTGTATAATCTTAAGACGAATAAGAACTCTGTTGATCATAATTCAAATTAATACTGTTGTTATCGAACTGCAAAAGTAGATATTTTTAATGAGTTTCCACTAATAAATCACATTTTTTAATGCAGTATTTGATTCTCTGCGCTTTTTCTTTTGACAGTTTAAAAAAAATATCCAATTTTGAGGCCGATTATAAACGGACCGAAAGATATGGAAGATTTAAAAAAGAAAATGAGCGCAGACATGAATGATAAGGAGATTGTATTCTCCAAGTCCATTAAAGCAGGTAAACGCATCTATTACCTTGACGTAAAGAAGAATCGTAAAGATGAAATGTTCCTGGCTATTACAGAGAGTAAGAAAGTGATAACGGGAGAAGGTGACGATTCTCAGGTTAGTTTCGAAAAACACAAAATCTTCCTATATAGGGAGGACTTTCAGAAGTTTATGGCAGGACTCGAAGAAGCAGTCAACTTCATTGAGTGCAGTGATGCGAACGAATACATCGCCCGCCTGAACACCGAAGCGGATGAAGAAAGTGAACAGAAAGCAATCGAAGAAGCCCGGGAAAACAAGTTAGAGAGCGAAATTAAGATCGATATTGACTTTTAAGAAAGTAACTCTTTGATATTTCAAAAAAAAGACGTACTTTTGCACCGCTTTTTTGCAACATCGTGTGATAATCCACATCGTGTGATGGTGAATTAAGCAAACTAACTTAATTTAGAGTAACACAAATTTTTAAAGAAATGAAATCAATTGAAGTAAAAGGAACTGCAAGAACAATTGCAGAACGCTCTTCTGAACAAGCAAGAGCTTTGAAAGAAATTCGTAAGAACGGTGGTGTACCTTGTGTACTTTACGGAGGTAATGAAGTAGTTCACTTCACAGTGACTAACGAAGGACTTCGTAACTTGGTTTATACTCCGCACATCTACGTTGTAGACTTGGTTATCGATGGCAAAAAAGTAAACGCTATCCTGAAAGATATTCAGTTCCACCCGGTAAAAGATACTATCCTGCATGTTGACTTCTATCAGATTGACGAAGCTAAACCTATCGTAATGGAAGTACCTGTACAATTGGAAGGTCTTGCAGAAGGTGTGAAAGCCGGTGGTAAACTTGCACTGCAGATGCGTAAGATCAAAGTGAAAGCTTTGTACAATGTAATTCCTGAAAAACTGATCGTTAACGTTTCTCACCTGGGATTGGGCAAGACTGTTAAAGTTGGCGAATTGAGTTTCGAAGGCCTTGAACTGATTAGTGCTAAAGAAGCCGTTGTATGTGCCGTTAAGTTGACTCGTGCAGCAAGAGGTGCAGCAGCAGCCGCTGGCAAGTAATTGAGATTATCCCTGTAAAGAGATATACTTCAAACGCAGATTAATGCAGATTAAAGCAGATGTTCAGTCTGCATTAATTTGTATTAATCTGCGTTTCTCTTTCTATATTAATGAACTGTTTTACGGAAAAACGATGATAAAATATTTAGTTGTCGGACTGGGAAACATTGGTCCCGAGTATCATGAAACCCGACATAATATCGGATTCATGACAGTAGAAGCATTGGCCAGAATTAACAATGCTCCTCCTTTTATGGATGGGCGCTATGGATTCACCACCAGCTTTTCCATCAAAGGACGTCAGTTGATCCTGCTCAAGCCATCGACTTTTATGAACCTGAGTGGATTGGCCGTTCGCTATTGGATGCAGAAAGAAAATATTCCATTAGAAAATGTACTGATCGTAGTAGACGATCTGGCCCTTCCTTTCGGAACGTTACGTCTAAAAGGAAAAGGAAGTGATGCAGGCCATAACGGATTAAAGCATATTGCCGCCACTCTGGGGACTCAAAACTATGCCCGTCTGCGTTTTGGAATCGGGAGTGATTTTCCACGTGGCAGACAAATCGATTACGTACTCGGTCACTTCACTGATGAAGACTGGAAGACAATGGATGAAAGACTGGAGATGGCAGGGGAAATTATCAAAAGTTTCTGTCTTGCCGGTATCGACATCACAATGAACCAGTTCAACAAGAAATGACGAACCCGTTCTATAAAAAATAAAGATAGTAATGAACGGTTAGCGATCAATGATAACGTCCACTAACCAACTAATTACTTATCACTAAATAATGCGAATCAGTATTTGATTTATTAGTTAAAAATTAGCGTAATTAGTGC
>NZ_DAWCXD010000261.1:0-3522 GCF_052357945.1 Bacteroides sp.
ATAAACAATCTTTTTCATATCATCTCGGTTTATGTAATTACTTAAACTTATTCACGTTACAAAGATAAGGAAGAGATTTTTCGTCCGGGGGAGATTTTCCCCAAAGGATAATAGGGAAATCCCTATTTCTAACTATCTTTGTAGAAGATACAACGCTCACCGGCATAAAGTTCAGGCAAACTTGACTTTCTATACCCGGATTGCTGTATCTTTGCACATTATTCACCAGCATTAAAAACAACTATGAAGTATTTTGAGTTCACATTCCGCACCCAGCCTTGTACCGAAACCGTCAATGACGTACTGGCTGCCATACTGGGTGAAGTCGGATTTGAAAGTTTTGTTGAGTGTGAAGGCGGACTGACCGCATATATCCAACAGACATTGTGTGATGAAAACGCCATCAAGATTGCCATCAACGAGTTCCCCCTACCCGATACGGATATTACTTATACATATACCGAAGCGGAAGACAAGGACTGGAACGAGGAATGGGAAAAGAATTTCTTCCAACCCATCATTATCGGAAACCGATGTGTGATCCACAGCACTTTCCACCAAGATGTCCCCAAAGCGGAATATGACATCGTCATCAATCCTCAAATGGCCTTCGGAACAGGACACCACGAAACTACCAGCCTCATCATTGAAGAATTATTGGACAGCGAACTGAAAGATAAATCCCTGCTCGATATGGGCTGCGGAACTTCGATTCTTGCCATCCTCGCACGTATGCGGGGCGCACGCCCCTGTACAGCCATCGACATTGATGAATGGTGCGTACGAAACTCCATCGAAAACATCGAATTGAACCACGTAGACGATATTGCCGTATCAGAAGGAGATGCCTCGTCGCTTGCAGGAAAAGGACCTTTCGACGTTATCATCGCCAACATCAACCGGAATATATTACTAAATGATATGAAGCAATATGTTGCCTGTATGCATACGAATTCCGAACTCTACATGAGTGGATTTTATATAGACGACATTGCCGCCATCCGCGAAGAAGCGGAGAAGAACGGACTGACTTTCGTTCATTATAAAGAGAAGAATCGTTGGGCAGAAGTGAAATTTATTTATAAAGGATAAGAGCCAACAAATATCTTTAAAAGAGAAAGCTCCCTTATCATTAAGAGATATAAGGAAGCAAGCAAAAATCGCAGTCGATATACGCTATAAACAAGCGTAAGACTCCAGATTAATGCAGAAAAAATATAGTGACGGTATACGCTTGGAATAGTGACGCTATCCATAGCATATACCGTCACTATTTGCATTGGATAGCGTCACTATCTTATAAAGAGAAATAAAGTCGTTACGCGAACTCTTTTTTGACCTGTTGGCACCATGCTTTGATTTTCTTTTCCGCCTGTTCGGACTGATTATCCAAATCGACAACCAACCCGCACCACTGCTCACCACGTAAAGCCTTAGAACGTTCGAAAGTGTAACCTTCGGAAGAAGTAAAACCGACCAAGGTAGCCTCATCCCCTTCAAAGACTTCTGCCAGCAAACCGATTCCATCCGCAAAATTCTCCGGATAGCGTATCTGATCTCCCAAACCGAAGATAGCAACCTTCTTACCTTTCAATTTCATTGTCCGGAGTTCCGGCAACAGTTCGTCCCAATAAGTAGGAAGTTCCCCGTCAAACCAAGTGGAAGCACCCACAATGAAGCAGTCATAAGCTGCAAAATCATTCTGCCAGGCCTGCTCGATAGGCACTACTTCTATCTTGTCTTCACCAAACTCTTTCTGTATTTTCTCTGCCACCCAACTCGTTCTTTCGGCTTTGGTAGCATAAAACAAACCTATCTTTTTCATAATTCTTCTCTTTTAATATTCCAATAATTTCCGTGCAGCTTCGTATATCTTAGCTTCGTCCGGCAAAATTTCTTTTTCCAGTATCGGATTGAAACCGACGGGAGTAAACGTAGAACCGATACGCTGCACCGGTCCGTCGAGATAACGGAACATTTCCTCACCAATCATTGCTGCAAGCTCCGCACCAAAACCGGAGAATACTTTATCTTCATGTACAACCAATGTTTTGCTGGTCTTCTTGACCGATTCAAAGATTGCCTCTTTATCCAGCGGAATCAGAGAACGAATATCGATCACTTCTACTTTCCAACCACCCTCTTTCTCCAATCGTTCGGCGGCATGCAGACAGAAATGGGTCGTATTTCCGTATGTGATAATACTCAAATCCGTACCCTCACGGCGGATACGTGCTTTTCCGAAAGGTACTTCAAAGTCTTCCGGCACCACAGTGGCGGCTTCTACCGAATTATACAATGCTTTCGGTTCAAGAAACAAAGTAAATCCCTTAGAGCGCATACTAGTACGTAACAATCCGGCTGCATCATCGGCAAAAGAAGGGCAGACAATTCGTGCTCCCGGCAATGTAGTCAAAGCTCCTTCTATATTTTGAGAGTGATACAACCCTCCACCAATATAACCTCCAGAAGCCAACCGCAGCGTTATATTCGGGGCAAACTTACCATTGCTGCGCCAATACTCATGCGTACATTCTACATATTGTTCTACGGCAGGCCAGAAGTAATCGGCAAACTCCGCTCCCTCTATCACGACATGGATTTTAGGATCAAAGCGGCTCATTCCGTTGGCGGTGCCTACAATATAATCTTCGGCAATCGGCGCACTGAACACACGGGCTTCGCCGAATTCCTGCTGCATCCCTTTGGTGACATTAAACACACCGCCTTTCTCTCTGTTTGCTACGTCCTGTCCCCAGATAAACGTATCGGGATTATAGCGGAATTCGGCTTTCAATGTTTCGTTAATGGCATTTACCAGGAAGGTCTTTTCGCCCTCTGCTTCATGAGTACCTTCTTTGTACTTCTGGGGTTGATAAGGTTCGGGCATCACAAAATCGTAGATGCTCTTAGGATCAGGATCGGGAGCAGCCAACGCTTTTCGGTTGGCAGCCGACAGTTCTTTCTTTGCGTCAGCTTCGATCTGTTGCAACTCTTCCTCTGTCAGGCGTTTGTAGCGCAGCAACATCCGGCGGAATTTCATTAGCGGATCGGCATCTTTTACGTATTCCAGTTCGTTCTCATCCCGGTACAGGGTATGTTTATCCGAGTTGGAATGGGAACCGATACGAACACAGTTGGCCTGCACAATCACCGGGTTACGGGTTTCCCTTGCATATTCGTGAGCTTCGGTCATGGCATTCATCGAGTCGAACACATCTTTTCCATTGCAATAGATGATCTTCAGGTTCTTGAAACCGGAGAAGTTCTCGGCAACTTTGCGGTTGGCTGTCTGTTCCGATTTAGGGACAGAGATACCATATCCGTTGTCCTGTATCACAAAAATGACAGGAAGACGTTCAAGGCTGGCGCCATTGATAGCCTCATATACAAAGCCTTCGGAAGTGGCAGATTCTCCGTGAGAAGTAATGGCGACTCCTTTATGTCCATAATATACCATCGCCCGCGCCACACCTGCCGCATGAAGGTCGTGTGTACCCGTTGCAGAAGAAATGTTTTCGA
>NZ_DAWCXD010000262.1:0-3478 GCF_052357945.1 Bacteroides sp.
TGCATACTTAAATTCTGGCATTAATATACCAGCAGTGGCTACGGCTTGATATTGAGAAATCAAGATATTGCCGCTTTGATAATAATTCAATCGAATACACTCTACCTCTTTTTCAAACGCAACCAGGAAAGTTGAAAGCCATTCTGGTGTGAAATTTGTAGAATGAATGAAATAAGGCATGATGTCTACTTGAGAGAGGACTCTTTCTGCTACCTGCAAGCCTTTCCATTGATAGTCTACATCATTTTCTGAACCACCTGCCGGCGGAAATACTGTTCCGGGAGTGTATGGGAATGTTTCTATCCAGCTGCCATACGCTTCAATCCATGATTGAATGTATTTCTCATCTTTACTAATACGGTATGCTTTTGCTTGAGGAAGCATCCATTGATGACGATGAAGCTGGTATCTGAACTCTTGCTCTTTCTTCTGCTTGTCTTCGTTGGCACTCCAATCTATTTTTTTTGCAGATGCATCGTAGAAAGAATAATATGTTTCTAATTTGGTTGCTTCATCTACACTTTCGGCGAATCCTTTTACATAGAAACGATGCTCAAGCGCTTGATCGGCAATTCGCTGATCTTTTTCAGAAATAGTGGGGTTAATCAAGTTGACGCTAGGGTTATTTACGTCCACTCTTGTTCTATAATACTCTAGTAATTCGTTAGCTGCATAATAGTATTCTCCGCTTTCATAGAATTTTTTCACTTTCTCTAATCCTGGGTAATCGAGGTTAATGATCTCAAATAACTTTGAGTCGACTACTTCATTCGGTTTATTTTCAGGAAGTATTTCTACTCCTGGACTAACTTCACCAGTTAATAAGTCATCATCATCATCTACGCATCCGGTAAAAGCAACGGTTGCGAACATACAAATAAAGAAGATGTTCTTCATACTTTATTAGGTTTTAATTATTAAAAGTTTTATTTTACTGTTTGCAAATATAGCTTGATTATTTATTGCAAGCGATTCGTCTTGTTCAAGCTTTGTTCAAAAATGATTTTTTGATATTAATCTTGTTGAATCATATATTATTTTTGTCTAATAATGGGGATTTTACTCTATGATATAGACTATTAGATATCATAATGCCATCCTTTTCAGACATAGTTTAATGCTGTATTTTGGATAATTTTAGGTGTTAGATTGGACAATTTTCAGCCCAAAGCAATTTTTGGATGATTTCATAATTGGGGAAATAACAAAATTTTGTGGCACTCCTTGTGGGTAAATTAAGACTTCTTCTCCTTTCTTTAAATCGATTTGATAGGTGTTATCGGATGAGCTCACAGTAAAGGTCCGTTCTCCCTTGAAAATAGGATTAGGCATATCTGTTGTTATTATGCAAGGTTCACCTGCTAAACTTTTTATATGAATAAACTGCGTCTTCCCATCTTTCCGGCTGGCAGATACCTTAAAAGCTCCTTCTGTACGTAAGCCACAATATGCAACATCCTGCCATGTATCGGGAACTGCTGGGAAAATACGAATCTTGCCACCCCAACTTTGTAAAAGCATATCATGGATGCACTGCGCACCGGACAGAGGTGTTTCGATAACGGGACCGCTTTCTTTATACATGGTGGTAGGGCTAAGGTATTTACCAAATAGTTTATTTAGATATGTAAGTGCATCGTTTCCTTTACCGATAGCAGAGGATATGGAGGATGCGCCTGTACATGAATAGCCGAGCAGGGCTTTAGGTTTACTTTGCCAGAAAGCTAATGATTTCTCTATAGTTTCGATGTCGTTCGGTTGTTCTTTATTGATAAGGTATAGAGGGTAGATAGCGAGCAAATGGGAATAGTGTCTATGAGAAAAGGCATACGGCATATCTTTTCCGATAAGTAACCCGTTCTCATCCATAGGATATGGAGTGAGGTTAAGGAGAACATTTTTCCATGTATCAATTAGCGGATCCTGGATCTTTAATCTATGTGCCGATTCTACTAATGTCTGGCATCCCCAGCGGAGTAATGCAAGATCAAAATTGCAGTCTTCAACGACGTCATATTCGGGTGAATAAGTTGTAGGAAGATGCAATTTTCCGTCACTTCCTTGTTTTAAGAAATGCAGATAATAGTTGATTGACTCTTTTAGTAGTGGAAATAATTTGTGTCTTAACACGTTGTCGTCCATCTTGTGGCGATAAATAAGCCAGAGATTATGACAAGCCCAAGGGAGTAATCCTACTTGTGCCTTGCCTTTTCCCGGAATTCCAACTTCACTTGTCATACATTCAAGATTGGAGGCGACTCCGATACCTAATGAGTTATGGCGATACGGAGCAGGGATGTTAAGGCGTAATTGATCCACATGATTATAAAGAGCATTTTCCAGTGAAGCTGCTAAGTCCAGATGATCGGAGGCGTTCAGAGCCCAATATGTGAGTTGCACATTCAGATTCCACCAGGCATTTGGCCATGGTGTTTCTGTAAGCCATGGACCTGTATTATCTATTAAAGCACGGTCACCACGAGTAGCAGAAGCCAGTTTATACATTTGAATCCAGTAGAAATTTTCTTTTTGTGCCTCAGGCAGTGTGATGAAGCTGGTTGGATAGTAGGCATTCCACCATTTCCGATGCGTGCATTGCAGTGAATCATATCCTTTATGTATGGCATTCTGAATTTCTGTTTTGCATATTTCACTGGAATTGTTTTGAGGATATGTATGGGTAAGGTTTATCCATAGAGTCCGTTCTTTTTTAGATTGTTGAGTCTCTTGCCAGCCTACTGTTGTCTGACCTCCTGCTAATAACTTCTGAACGGATAAACTAATATTTCCATTTCGACTGATTGTTGGTGCAGGGTTGAGCTCATAATCTTGAGGTATTTTATTAGTTTGTCCTCGTCTCTTAAAAATGAGATAACGCGGGCTATTAGCTTCAGCAGCTACCCATTCCCATTTAAAATCATTTTCATCTCCTTCGGTAGTTGCTTTCACTACGATAATCATGTCATCAGCATGAACAATCGTCTTTAAATGAATGACTCCTTTGGTCGTTGTTATATCTGTTGATGCTTCGGCATTCCAAAGATCAAGGCGCATTTGCCCACTGATAATTTCTCCTTTAGGGTGTAATGCGAAATGTCCGGTGAGCAGCCTGGGGATTCCAAAAACATCTCTTTTGGCACGGTGATCGTGTACATCACAGTTTCCTGTTTCTAAGCGTATGTAGTTTTTCCCGGGTTCTTTATAGATCATTAATCCTAGTTTCCCATTACCTAAAAAGGCTGAATCATACCAATATTCAGGCAACTTTTCCCATATCATATCTTGTTGACTCATAAATTGGGGCCAGTCAATATCTTGTTTTATAATTGTCGGGTGAGCATTCACAAAAAGAATGCTGGTCAATGATAAAAGTAGGTAGGAGTACAATTTGTTTAAAGAATTCATAGTATACTTTTTTTGTTTTTTAATTATTAATGCGAATCAGCAGTTGACAATCTTCTACCTTTTCGCTTGTTAA
>NZ_DAWCXD010000263.1:0-3366 GCF_052357945.1 Bacteroides sp.
AATTTAGATGATATATATAACGCTTTGGAAGGTTACGACTTTGAAACTTGTAAAAAATTGAAAAATGAAGAAATCCACACGGAAATAAACTCGTGCTATCCGCGTAGTCAAATTGTGGAGTTATTTAATGAACTGAAAAATATGGGAGTTCCATTAGTGTTGATTTCTGATATGTATTTACCCAAAAACTGTTTGATAAAAATATTAACTAAATGTGGAATAGATGGATACAAGGCATTATTTGTTTCTAATGAATATGGATGTGATAAAATAAGTGGTGACTTGTTTAAGATTGTACACAAAGAATGGAGAATAAAGGATGTTGCACATTTACATTATGGTGATAGTATAAAGGCTGACATATTAGGAGCAAGAAAAGCTAAAGTCACACCATGTCTTGTTCTTAAAAGGAATTGGTTCAAACTTTTTATTAATAAATTATATGAAAGTATTGGAAGTAAATGTAGATGATATTGGTATGGGAGGTGTTTATGCTTTGGTAAAAAACTTGATACTCAATAAAGGAGAAAAGCTTCGAATAGATATAGCGGCTATAGAGCCTTTTGAAAATCCTGATAATATTGAATATTTAAAAAACTTGGGGTGTGTTGTCTACTATATTGGATATAAGAAAAATAAGATATTAAAGCAATTGTATTGTATTAATAATTTATACAATTTGCTTAAAGAACATCAGTATGATTGTGTACACATTCATGCTGATGTAGCAAATAAATTATTGGTGCCAGGAATAGCTTGTAATATAGCAAGAGTGAAAAAAATAATTTTGCATTCTCATGCTTCAAGTGTAGATGGGAAAAAACGCTGGATGAAATACATTTATCATTGGATATGTCGAAATCTGTTAAAATATACAGCAACAGATTTTGTTTCTTGTTCCGATTTAGCATCTCAATGGATGTTTCCTAATATTGATGCACATAGAGTAAAAAAGATAAATAATGGTGTAAGGTTGAATCAATTTAGATTTAATACTGTGATACGTCAAGAGGTTCGAAATAGACTAGGTATTAGAGATTGTTTTGTAATAGGACATGTTGGACGTTTTGCATATCAGAAAAATCATGAATATTTGATTGATGTATTTGCAAAAGTTAAGAAAATTGTGCCATCAGCCATTCTTTTGTTAGTAGGTGAAGGAGATTTACGGAATGTAGTAGAGCAAAAAGTAATATCATTAGGTTTAATAAATGATGTGATTTTTTATGGGATCAGTTATAATGTATCTGAGCTGTTTCAAGCTATGGATGTGTTCTTGTTACCTTCACATTTTGAAGGATTACCTATTGTTGGAGTAGAGGCACAAGCAGCTGGATTGCCTGTTCTTTTTTCTTCGGCAATAACAAAAGAAGCAAAACTAATAAATGAAGTTTATTATTTGCCTGTTGATGAAAGAAGTAAAGATATGTGGGTGAAACAGATAGTAGAATTACAGAGACATAGACGGTATGATACATATAGTGAATTGGAACGATGTGGATTTGATATCCATCAAACAGTAGAGGAATTAATGAATTTATATAAAATATAGCTTGTATCGTAAAAATAAAATATTAGAGAAATATATCTGTTTAAATATTAATACCTATGGATATCAAAATTTTAGTGGCCACGCACAAGGACTACTTCATGCCTCATGATGACGGATTGTATCTGCCGATAAAGGTGGGCAATGCTCTGTCTCGTTTAGAAGGACGTTTTCAGGGAGATGACACGGGTGAGAACATTTCAGAAAAAAATCCGTATTATTGCGAATTGACAGCCTTATATTGGGGATGGAAAAATTTGAATTCAGACTATATTGGACTAGTTCACTATCGAAGGCACTTTTGCTTAAAACGCATCGGGAACAATTGGGAAAGTGTACTAACAAGGAAGCAAGCGGAATATCTATGTCAAAATTATGATATAATTCTCCCGGTGAAACGTCGTTATTGGATAGAAACGCTAGCTTCTCACTATTGTCATACTCATGATATCCGTCATTTGGAACTTACTCGAGAAATTATAGCAACAGATTATCCTCAATATTTATTAACTTATGATAAGGTATTGAAGCGACGGAGTGCACATATGTTTAATATGTTTGTGATGAAAAAAGAATGGGTAGATAAGTATTGTACATGGTTATTTGACATTTTGTCTCAATTGGAAAAACGGATAGATTTGAGAGGAATGGATTCGTTTCAAGCTAGATTATTTGGACGGGTAAGTGAATTATTATTAGATGTTTGGATAGAAGCCAATCAATTGAAATATAAAGAAATTAAGTATGTCCCTATAGGTCCTTATCATTTTTGGAAGAAAGTTGGAGCATTCTTGAATGCCAAGCTGTATGGAAAACAATACAATGCAAGTGTGTAAATGGAGTTTACCAATAAAGAGGTGGGGAGTATTGCTATTCCTTTTGGGAAATATGTTGGTGACATATGGTCAATACATGTATGGTACGACTGGTTTGCTTCAGATGCCTAGTGCTGACATGCAACGTGATAAGACTTTTATGATAGGGGGAAGTGTTTTGGCACCTCAAATCATACCTTCTAAAGAATGGTGGGGAAATTATTATACGTTTAACTATTACATAAATATAACTGTTTTTCCTTGGTTGGAAATAGGGTATGATTGTGTACTGGTGAAAGCTAAACCTGGAATTTATCATTGGGTACCTTCCACTTATGGAAAATTCGTTAACCAGGATCGTTCCTTTCATGGGCGGTTGAGGGTTTGGAAAGAAAGCTGGTGGAAGGACTGGACCCCACAGGTAGTGTTCGGGTTGAATGACCCGGGATCCGGATCATGGGAGGGCGGTGCGTCTAGTTTTGATCAGAGAACAAACGGTTTCTTCTGTCGGTATTATGTAGCAGCGACAAAGCATATCAATTTTCAGCAGTATGGGCAATTGGGAGTTCATGTGGCATATGCTTGGAAAATGAAGCGGATTGATGAATTGAAAGGTAGGCAGCGGAATGTTAAAGGTTTATGTGTGGGTATGAATTATCGATTTGATTTGCCGTATAATGGAACATGGACTAGAAGTGCTCTTAATGGCTTGAACCTAATGGCTGAGTATGATAGTGAGAGTGTTAATGTCGGATTTCACTATTCCTTTTGGAAAGACTATATCAATGCTATAGTAGAACTGAATCGCTGTAAATACTTTTCTGGTGGTTTGGTCTTTAAACTTCATTTAAGATAATAAAAAACGCTTATTAGTAGGACTTTCCAAATAGTACTCGTTTCTTTCTGGTTAAAAAACATAATATCATCTTCAAAAGTGGTTTAATAACGGTAAGCAGTCAAAAATTGGCTCATAATTGAAATCTCTATCTTCGCTGCGAACAA
>NZ_DAWCXD010000264.1:0-3325 GCF_052357945.1 Bacteroides sp.
CCTTAAACAATCGAAGAAATATGGATATAAAGGAAAAAATAGAGGAATTGCGTGCCGAACTTCACCGGCATAATTATAATTATTATGTGTTGAATGCTCCTGAAATCTCGGATAAAGAGTTTGACGACAAGATGCGTGAACTTCAGGATTTGGAACAGGCACATCCGGAATATAAAGATGAAAATTCGCCTACGATGCGTGTAGGTAGCGATTTAAACAAGAATTTCACGCAAGTGGCTCATAAATATCCTATGTTGTCACTGGCAAATACATATTCAGAAGCGGAAGTGACGGACTTCTACGACCGTGTTCGTAAGGCATTGAATGAGGATTTCGAGATTTGTTGTGAAATGAAATATGACGGTACTTCTATTTCGCTGACTTATGAAAATGGGAAGTTAGTTCGTGCCGTCACCCGTGGTGATGGAGAAAAGGGGGATGATGTGACGGATAATGTGAAAACGATCCGTTCTATTCCGCTTGTATTGCATGGTGATAATTATCCTGCCTCTTTTGAGATACGTGGAGAAATTCTTATGCCATGGGAAGTGTTTGAAGAGTTGAATCGAGAGAAAGAAGCACGTGAAGAGCCGCTTTTTGCCAATCCGAGAAATGCGGCTTCCGGCACATTGAAGTTGCAGAATTCTTCTATTGTGGCTTCCCGCAAACTGGATGCCTATTTGTATTATTTGCTGGGTGATAACCTGCCTTGTGACGGACATTATGAAAATCTTCAGGAAGCGGCAAAATGGGGCTTTAAAATCTCTGATTTGACGCGTAAGTGCCAGACATTAGAGGAGGTTTTTGAATTTATCAATTATTGGGATGTAGAGCGTAAAAATCTGCCGGTTGCCACAGATGGGATTGTTTTAAAGGTGAACAGTTTGAGGCAGCAGAAGAATTTGGGATTTACAGCTAAATCTCCTCGATGGGCTATTGCTTATAAATTCCAGGCAGAACGTGCGTTGACCCGTTTGAATAAGGTGACTTATCAGGTAGGAAGAACCGGAGCTGTCACACCAGTAGCTAATCTGGATCCTGTGCAGCTTTCAGGAACGGTTGTAAAACGTGCGTCCTTGCACAATGCGGATATTATCGAGGGGCTTGATTTGCATATTGGAGACATGGTTTATGTAGAAAAAGGCGGTGAAATTATTCCTAAGATTACAGGGGTTGATAAAGATGCACGTAGTTTTATGCTTGGTGAGAAGGTTCGATTCATCGTTAATTGTCCCGAATGTGGCAGTAAATTAGTCAGGTATGAAGGAGAAGCTGCTCATTATTGCCCGAATGAAACAGCGTGTCCTCCTCAAATCAAAGGCAAAATAGAGCATTTTATTAGTCGAAAGGCTATGAATATTGATGGATTAGGGCCGGAAACGGTGGATATGTTCTATCGCTTGGGATTAATTGAAAATACGGCCGACTTGTATAAACTTACAGCTGATGATATCAAAGGTTTGGATCGTATGGGTGAAAAATCGGCAGAGAATATCGTAACGGGAATTGCGCAAAGTAAAACAGTTCCTTTCGAACGTGTAATCTTTGCTTTGGGAATCCGCTTTGTTGGTGAGACTGTGGCTAAAAAGATTGCGAAGTCGTTTGAGAATATCGATGATTTACAGCAGGCAGATCTTGAAAAATTGGTAAGTATCGATGAAATCGGAGAAAAGATAGCTCAAAGTATACTTGCTTATTTTGCTAATGAGTCTAATCGTGAGTTGGTTAACAGGCTAAAGGAGGCTGGACTGCAACTTTATCGCACAGAGGAAGATTTGAGTGGATACACTGATAAGTTGGCAGGGCAGTCTATTGTTATTAGTGGTGTGTTTATCCATCACTCGCGTGACGAATATAAGGAACTTATCGAGAAAAACGGAGGGAAAAATGTTGGAAGCATTTCCGCGAAAACGAGTTTTATACTGGCTGGAGATAATATGGGACCTGCAAAGCTCGAAAAAGCAAAAAAACTTGGAATAACCATATTAAGCGAAGACGAATTTCTGAAACTTATATCGTAAGATAAGAAAAATATTCGTACTTTTGCGGCTAAATAAATTAGAGATTATAATTAAAACTCATGATACAGACTAAATTGAAAGGAATGGGGGTAGCACTGATTACTCCTTTCAAAGAGGATGAGAGCGTTGACTATGACGCGTTGATGCGTATGGTGGACTATCTATTGCAGAATAATGCGGATTTCTTGTGTGTGCTGGGAACTACAGCTGAAACACCGACTCTGACCGAGGAAGAAAAGAAAACTATAAAAAAGATGGTGATTGACCGCGTCAACGGAAGAATTCCTATTCTGTTGGGTGTAGGTGGTAATAATACTCGCGCTATTGTAGAAACATTGAAAAACGATGATTTTACAGGAGTTGATGCGATATTGTCTGTGGTGCCATATTATAATAAACCTTCTCAAGAAGGTATTTATCAGCATTATAAAGCGATTGCGGAAACTACGGAGCTCCCCATCGTATTGTATAATGTTCCGGGACGTACGGGAGTAAATATGACTGCTGAAACTACGTTACGGATTGCCCGTGATTTTAAGAATGTAGTTGCTATTAAAGAAGCATCCGGAAATATTACGCAAATGGATGATATTATTAAAAATAAACCGGAAAATTTCAATGTAATCTCCGGAGATGATGGTATAACCTTTCCGCTTATTACATTGGGGGCCGTTGGTGTGATTTCAGTAATCGGTAATGCTTTTCCTCGTGAATTTAGCCGTATGACGCGCCTGGCGCTTCAAGGAGACTTTGCCAATGCATTAACCATTCATCATCGATTTACGGAATTATTCAATTTGTTGTTTGTTGATGGAAATCCGGCAGGAGTAAAATCAATGTTGAATGCCATGGGTATGATCGAGAATAAACTTCGGTTGCCACTAGTTCCTACTCGCATTACCACATTTGAGGCAATACGCAAGGTTTTGAATGAGTTGAATATTAAATGCTGATGCTCCTTCAGTGAGGAATTCATAATAAACATCTAAGTGTTTAAAATAAATATCCCAATGATTGAATTCAATCATTGGGATATTTATTTTAAATCAGCCTATGATTTATTTTAAAACGGCTGCTGTCTATTGTAAGGGGGGATATTTCTTATTAATTACGTTTTTCGATACAGGTTTTTCACCTTTCTAAAGCATAGCTTTAGGGAACGGAAAGCTCCGCTTTAGTCTATCTAAAGCATAGCTATTTGAGGGCTTGATAAGAAATTCTACTAGCCATTGACATGTTTCATTTCCAAAGTAAGCGTCTCCGCGATTCTATATAGTGTATTAAAATAAAAAGGCTAATGATCC
>NZ_DAWCXD010000265.1:0-3324 GCF_052357945.1 Bacteroides sp.
CAAGGTCTTTGACTGTGTTTACTTCATACTCCTGTCCGTTTTGGCGTACGACACGTAAGGAACGAGTATAGGCATCGGCTTCAAAGCCACCGGCATAGCTGATAAGAGTAGATAGACTCTCATCCTTTTTCATTTCGAAACGCATCGGGCGTTTCACTTTTCCGTCGATCTTAACCAATACGTCATAGGCAGGGACTATTACTACATCGCCCTCCTGAAGACGGATGTCATCCTGAATGTTGCCTTTCATGATAAATTGGTAGACATCGATTGTGGCGATGTTCTTACCGTTACGTACCAGCTGGACATTGCGAAGGCTACCTATGTCACTCACACCTCCTGCACGGTAAAGTGCGTGGAAGACAGTAGAAAAGGAAGAAAGAGAGTAAGTGCCCGGCTGGACTACTTCACCCATTACATTGATTTGAATAGTACGGATGCTACCCAAAGTCAGACGGATGTCAGAAGTGGGGTCATTCGTATTATTAAGACCATTATATATCTTGTTTAATGTTTTCTTGAGATAGTCATTGGCTTCAGAAATAGTCAGGCCGTTCAGGTTGACGGGACCTATTTTCTGAATGTTGATAGTGCCATCAGGAGAAATCTGTTGGCGGATAGTGTTCTGGCTGGCTCCCCAGATGTCGATAATCACTTCATCACCGGGACCGAGACGGTAATTTAAAGGCGTGGCGATGTTGACACTGGGTTCAAAAGTCAGGTTACGGGTATTGAAGATGTTACGTCCGAAAACCTGATTACTACGTGCAAGGTCTTGAGTACTCGGATGGTCTTCCAGCATATCGGAGGTGTTCTCCTTCATTTCTTCACGTAAGCGTGATTCATTGACATCCGTACCGGTAGCGTTGGAAGCATTGACATTGTTCTGCTGCTCATAAAGCTGCTTCACACGCATAGCCTGTTCTTTAGTCACGCCCTTACGTGCAAGTTCGGAGGCTAATTGTTTTTGTTCTTTCCCTTGTCTAATCCCCTCTTTGACATACTCCAATACTTGAGAATCACTCATATTTTGAGCCATCAAAGGAGAAAAAACTCCTAACAGTAGAATGAATAGAAATACGTTAAAGTTTTTTTGTGTCGTCATTACTAATCTTTGTGGGTTCTACATAACCGATTGGCATATCTACACAAGCACAGCCAAGCATATTTAAACGAACGGCAATCTTACTCTTACCCCCGACAGTCACGAGTTCGCCAACAAGGCCGCTCAAAGGACCTTTTATCACACGAACTTTCTCACCACGCGCCAGTGGAGTATCATTCATACAGACTGCTTCTTCGGAATAATCGAGCATGAAACGGAAACGCGCCATCTGCTCGTCAGGAATAACGGCAGGAGTGCTTTCACCACGCATCACCATATAACGGCTGACAGTGGAGAAGCTTAGGACTTCCATACGCTCTTTTGGATTGACATGAACAAAAACCATCATGGGAAGCAAGACTGTATCAACCATCTTTCGACGGTCGCTCCATTGATGGATCTGTTGCTGAACGGGAACAAAAGAATCAATTCCCATCTTAGACAAACGCTCGGATACTTTCTTCTCGTGATGCATTCGAACGAGTGCTACATACCAGCGTTTTGAGTGTGCTACGCCTTCCCCTGTCCCACTAATAGGCCCGGCATTTACTGATTTTGGTTTCGTTAAAATCATATTTTTTTACCCCATGTTCATCCGTTACTTCTTAGGTAACGGACAACACACATATAGAATGCACATCGCTGTGAAAAAAAGAAAAAAATCGATTATGAGGGAATATAAAAGCGGGCACCTAACATTCAATATAAAACATTCTTGAATTTAGGTAATAAAAAGCCTTTGAGCATGAAGATGTTATCCTTCATGTTCAGATAGATTTATGTTGCATATTTTAGAGAAAAAGGAAAAAAAGAAGTTTATTGTTTGTTTGCTATTAATATTTTTACCTATCTTTGTAGCGAATATAATTCCGTTACCTAAGAAGTAACATCAGCATTAAGTCCCTAATCCATAACGCTTTAACAATATTAATCAAAGCATTTTAAAATTACAAACGTAAGAATAATTCAATTTATTTACTTTTGTTCTTTCTTCCAATTCGAAACCCTTTAAATATATCTGTGTTGTTTTAATAGATTTGTGTCCTAGTGATTCGCTAATCATTTCGATAGGTACACCTCTGTACTTAGCAGTCGTAGCCCAAGAATGACGAAGCGTATACGACGTGACGGGCGAATGTAGCCTTAATTTTCTGGACAGGCTTTTCAACTCATTATTAAAACGTCTCAAAGCTGACTGATACTCACGATAGGCTCCTTCTTCATTCCGCTTGTACGCTCCGCTTAATATCCGGAAAAGATAATCAGGATAGCCAGAACTCCGGGCGTCAGATTTATTGTACAATCCCCCAATCGCATTCTGCGCTGACTCCAGCACTTCTATACTCATAGGAGTACCGGTCTTGGTACGATTGTACTTCAAAAGCCCCCGCTCCAGATTAGACTTTTCCAAATGGGCTAAATCAGAAAAAGGCATTCCACAAAACTGAAATAACAGATTGGCAATGGCCTGCGTCCGGCGAAGCTTTTCCGATTGAGGATCTTTGTTTAATAGCATGTGAAGTTCGCTGATCGGGATAGCTTTCTTCTGACGTGTGTCCACCCCGGTAAAAACATCCCGGAACAAACCATGTACATAAGGAGCCTGATGCATATCGACACCACGATTGTAGATACTACGCAACATACGCATATACGTAGAAATCGTATTGGGCTTCAAACGGGAAGCCATCAGATAGTTGCTATACCTCTTTAGAGTTTCACGGTTTATCTTACTAAACGTGATGGATTGAGTTCCACAAAACTGCGAAAAAGAACGAATAGCGTGTTTATACACATGGGCCGTAGAATAACGACCCTCTTGTCGCAAACAATCGATGTAATTGTTTGCACAAATAGTAAATCGATTTTTTTCCATAAATTATAACTTATCTCATACGTGTTATTAAAAACGTGCGGAATATAGTAAGATTATAGATAAAATGAACCACGATTTTAAATTTACTTACTGTTTTAGATAGAATTTCGAATTATTTCTAAAAAAAATAAGTGAAGCCATGCAGTATTTTCAATAACCATGCATTTAATTTATAAAAGAGGGGAAAAAGGGAAATCAAACCATATATCATTAAAACCTACAACCTGAACTTAACAAGTGAAGTGGGGAAAAATAAAAAAGAGAGAGAGTTTTTTATACAACGTCCCCAAAAATCGAGTAGGAGGAAAACGAAAGCTTTCTTCCTACTTTCGTTTTCCGACCT
>NZ_DAWCXD010000266.1:0-3315 GCF_052357945.1 Bacteroides sp.
ATATTTACCTTTGTATTATCAATGATGTAATACGTATTTTTGTGAATCAGGTGCATAACACATACAATTGTAATAAAAAGAAGGTAGTATGGAAATAAAAGACAGAATCAGAATGATAATGGAGAGAGAAAAAGTTCCTCCTAGAGTTTTTGCTGAAACAATCGGAGTACAACAATCTACTCTCTCTCATATTTTAAATGATCGGAATAAACCCAGTTTAGAGGTCGTAATGAAGGTTCATCAAAAGTATGACTATGTAAATCTTGAATGGTTGCTTTATGGAAAGGGCGAAATGATGGTATCTGAAGAAGAGACATCTTTTTCTTCTTCTAATAGCGATTATCTGCCTTCTTTATTCGACGAGAATCTCATAAATTCGTCCAAAGAGTCGGCTATTCCGGAAAATCGCAAGGAAATGCCATTAAGAAACGCTGAAAGTACCCCTAAAGAGATTGTAAAACAAGAGATTAGGTATATAGAAAAGCCTGCCAGGAAAATCACAGAAATAAGAATATTTTTTGATGATAATACCTATGAGACGTTTAGGCCTGAAAAATAAAGAGTAAAATCGGTGGTTTGAGCAATTTCCTGTATCTTTGCACCCGGAATACGAATTTATACTTTTATATCCATACATGAAGAAATTTATTTTAGATCTGACAGTGACCGAGAATATCAGATTGAATGCAAACTATGTATTGCTAAAATTGACGTCTCAGTCATTACTGCCCGAAATGTTACCTGGGCAGTTTGCAGAAATCCGGGTGGACGGTTCGCCTACTACATTCTTGCGTCGTCCTATTTCTATTAATTTTGTAGATAAACAGCGAAATGAGGTCTGGTTTCTGATCCAGCTGGTTGGTGATGGAACAAGACGTCTGGCAGAGGCTAATTCTGGTGATACAATTAATGTGGTGCTTCCGCTGGGAAATGCATACACAATGCCTCAAGAGGCTTCTGATAAGCTCTTATTAGTTGGTGGAGGTGTCGGAACAGCTCCCATGTTGTATTTAGGTGAACAATTGGCTAAAAAAGGCCACAAACCTACGTTCTTGTTAGGTGCCCGTAGCGACAAAGATTTGTTGCAGCTGGAAGAGTTTGCCAAATATGGAGAGGTGTATACTACTACGGAGGATGGTAGCCATGGCGAAAAAGGATACGTAACTCAACATTCTATATTAAATAAGATACGATTTGAGCAGATTTACACTTGTGGTCCTAAACCAATGATGGTGGCTGTGGCAAAATATGCCAAAAGTAATCAGATAGAATGTGAAGTTTCTTTGGAAAATACAATGGCTTGTGGTATCGGAGCATGCTTGTGCTGTGTGGAAAATACGACAGAAGGTCACTTGTGTGTATGTAAAGAAGGTCCTGTTTTTAATATAAATAAACTACTATGGCAGATTTGAGTGTAAACATTGGTGAATTACAAATGAAGAACCCGGTAATGACGGCATCCGGTACATTTGGATATGGTGAAGAGTTCTCTGATTTTATTGATATAACGCGAATAGGTGGTATTATTGTAAAAGGGACAACTCTTCACAAACGTGAAGGAAATCCTTATCCGCGTATGGCAGAGACTCCTTCTGGGATGTTAAACGCTGTAGGACTGCAAAATAAGGGTGTTGACTACTTCGTAGAGCATATATATCCCCGTATAAAAGACATTCAAACGAATATGATTGTAAACGTTTCGGGGTCTGCGATCGAAGATTATGTGAAAACGGCTGAAATCATTAATGAACTTGACAAAATTCCTGCTATAGAACTAAACATCTCTTGCCCCAATGTGAAGCAAGGAGGTATGGCTTTTGGTGTGTCAGCAAAAGGGGCATCAGAAGTAGTGAAAGCAGTGCGTTCTGCTTACAAAAAGACACTTATCGTAAAACTCTCCCCAAACGTTACGGATATCACCGAAATAGCTCGCGCAGCAGAAGAAAGTGGTGCAGATAGCGTGTCATTAATCAATACATTGCTGGGTATGGCGATTGATGCGGAACGTAAACGCCCTATTTTATCAACGATAACAGGAGGAATGTCGGGAGCGGCCGTAAAACCTATCGCATTGCGTATGGTATGGCAAGTTGCTAAGGCGGTAAATATTCCTGTCATTGGTTTAGGAGGTATTATGGACTGGAGAGATGCTGTCGAATTCATGCTTGCAGGTGCGACAGCTATCCAGATTGGTACGGCAAATTTCATAGATCCTGCTGTTACTATCAAAGTGGAAGATGGTATAAATAATTACCTGGAAAGACACGGATGTAAGTCTGTAAAGGAAATTATTGGTGCGCTTGAGGTGTAGTTGGAAACATACAATAACCATTCGCACTAAGTCTGCGAGAAAAATGCTATTTTTCTTTTGAATAAAGGAAGAATAAGCAGGCTGGAAACAGCGGATGAAAAATAAGTCTGTGTTTAACGATTAGCTATCAGCAAGATCTTTATAAACTGAAGGCAAAATAAAAACGACGGTGAGGATTTACATATTCTTCACCGTCGTTTTTATTTACACTTTATTTTATTCTCCCAATAAGTCGGGACGAAGTTTTCTGGTACGTTCCAAGGATTGTTGCAGTTCCCATTCTTTGATTTTTGCTTCATGGCCGGATAAGAGAATATCGGGAACTTTCCATCCTTTATAATCCGCAGGTCGTGTATATACAGGTGCTGCCAGCAAATTATCCTGGAAAGAATCGGAAAGTGCGGACTGTTCATCAGAAATGACTCCGGGGATGATACGTACGATGGCGTCCGCCATCACCGCTGCTGCCAATTCTCCTCCTGTTAATACGTAATCTCCAATGCTGATTTCTTTAGTAATCAGGTGTTCGCGGATGCGGTAATCGATACCTTTGAAATGTCCGCAAAGAATAATGAGATTCTGTGCCAACGAGAGGCTGTTGGCCATCGGCTGGTTGAACTGTTCTCCGTCAGGGGTCGTGAAAATAACTTCATCGTAGTCGCGTTCTGCCTTCAGAGCATTGATGCAACGCTCAATGGGTTCTATTTTCATAACCATTCCGGCAAACCCTCCAAAAGGATAATCATCGACACGGCGATATTTATCTTCGGTATAATCACGCAGATTGTGAATATGTATCTCTGCAAGTCCTTTATCTTGAGCTCGTTTCATGATAGAACAATTGAAGAAACCTTCAATCATTTCGGGTAAAACTGTTATAATATCAATACGCATAATCTTTTAATTTTTCGCAAAAGTACAAATATTCAAAGATAAACATGTATTTTTGCCTTAAACAATCGAAGAAATATGGATATAAAGGAAAAAATAGAGGAATTGCGTGC
>NZ_DAWCXD010000267.1:0-3247 GCF_052357945.1 Bacteroides sp.
GTCTCTTGAAAATTTTTTATCATATTCTGGGCGGTCGTGGAAGTGTGTACCACGTTCTTGGAAGTGTTCACGATGCTCTGCGCGATGTTGGACGGGTCTATCACCGCCCACTGTGCGCTTGCCCTGCCGACTGCAAACAGGCACAGGCAGATAATAAATGTTATTCTTGTTCTCATGTTACTTTGGATTTTAGTGGTTATCGTTATTGCTCGCTTATCGGATGGTCCGGTTTCGGATTCACACGCACGTAGTCCCCGTTCGGCGAGAAGGTCAGGATGTCCGTCGCCTCGTTGTAGGACACGTCGATGCGGAATCCGGTGTTCATGAACAGATTGCCGTTCTCCTCCTGCAAGAGATAGGTTTCCGGCTTCAGCTTGCGGCGGATGCCGCTCCGCTTGAATACCGTCACCTTATAGGCTTCGCCCTCCTTGTAGATAAGCACGTCGGGCTTGCCCTCCACACTCTCCCAGTTTCCGCAAAGCAGGTCGCGTCGGTTGTCCGTTATGTCGCAGGATTGCAGCACCATGACCGCCAGCCCGATTAAACACTTGCTGACTTGCAGCATTTTCGTTCTTGATATACTCATACGCATTTTCTTTTTTAGTTGATGAATCTGTTTCTATTTATTCCTTTTTTCTCCGCCTTTCGGCAAGCTGCCGGATGACGGCTTCAATGTCGCCGCCCAACTGTTCCGCCAGACGGTAAACCTCTACTTTTTCCGGTTCTTCGGGGGGGTACGCGTAGGCTAAGCACCCAACGCCTTGTCATATTTCTATGATAGGTTTCCGAGTACTCGCCTCCGAACCGGACTTACAAGTCTCCCTGTATCCGGCTCTCCACTAATTAATTCAGTCTGATTCTTCGGTCGGGGTCTATCTTTGCATGACACTTTGAGCAGACAGCCAAAGTTTTTCGTCTCCGGGCTATCATTCTCTTTTCCCAGTCGGATTTACCTTTCAGGTCTTTAAGTTTGCGAACGTGATGCATTTCGAGTTTATCGGTAGCACCGCATAATTCGCAGACTTGGAGTTTCAGCCTTTCCATAAGGCTGTTACGTCCACCTGTTATGGGAACTGTCCGTGGAATAGTGTCACAGTAAATATTCCCTGCAACCTTTTTGCGTTTGAAACCATCATGATAAAATGATTGGTAAAGTGTCTTACCCTTGCTATTTTCATATGCCACTTGGAAAACCTTGTTCTTTTTATATTTCAGAAGTATTTTCTTTACAGATGATTTGTATTTGTTCGCAAATACCTTATACATGCTGTATGACATAATGTGATAGAAAGAATTGATGACATAGCTATTATTGGCTATTGAGTAGTAATTATAGAACCCTCGGATTTCGGCATTGAACTGACTGACTATTTCCAAGTCATCCAAGTTCAGCATGTACGTTCTGACGATGGACTTCCAAACCTCTTTGCCATTGACAACCGCTATTCTTGCGACCTTATAATCAAAGAGTTTCTTCCGCATCGTTTCAAAAGTTAGGTACAAGACAGGCTTGTGTCCGAATGCCCTAACCGTTCTACCGAACTTATCTTTGCGTAAATCATTACACCTGCGGATAAATACGTCATATCCGAGAAATTTCGCTGGTTTTTGCGCATTGGTTATCAGTGTCTTTTCATCTGACAGCTCCAGTTTAAGAGTTTCGTTCAAATAGTTCTTAATATCCTCTTTTACTGTTTTACAGTCTTCCAGACTACCGGTAATTCCAATCAGAAAATCATCTGCGTATCTCACATATTTTAAACGTTTGATACTGCTGTCCATTTCATTACGTGCCGGATAGTTGTTCCGTTCTTCTCGTAGCCGCTTAATTTCAGCGGTCATCTGTTCCCTTACCTTTACATCTTTCTCATTCTTTAGTTTCTTTGCCAGTCGGTATCTCCGCTGTTCGTAGAGCTTGTATCGAGCATCGCCTTTTCTCGTTTTCCCTTTATTAAACCGATTGATGTATTCCTTGATGTACTTGTCGAATTTGTCAAGGTAGATGTTAGCCAGTATTGGGCTGATAATCCCGCCTTGCGGAGTTCCACTGTACGTTCTATGAAATACCCAGTCTTCAACATATCCGGCATTCAGGAACTTTCGGATAAGCCGCAAAAATCTTTCGTCAGCGATACGTTCCCGAAGAATCTTAATCAATACGTCATGATTGATATTGTCGAAGAATCCTTTAATATCGCCTTCAATAAACCATTTCACGGCAGTGAATGTCTTTTGTATATCTATAAGAGCAGTATGGCAACTTCGTTTGGGGCGAAACCCATGTGAAGTATGTTCAAAACTACCTTCATAGATTGCTTCAAGTATCATTCTGACTACTTCCTGTACCAGTTTATCATCAAAAGAGGGTATGCCAAGCGGACGTTTTTTCCCGTTTTTCTTAGGTATATACGTCCTTTTGGACGGCTTAGGCTGATAAGTCTCATTTTTAAGACTATCAATCAATTGTTCAACTCGGTCAATGCTCATTCCGTCAATGGTTTTACCATCGGCTCCTGCCGTCATGTTGCCTGTCTTGCTGTAAATATTCTGATAGGCTACATAAAACATTTCTTCGTTAAACAGCACTCTATACAGCCGCTCAAACTTATAGTTCAAGTTACCGCTGTGTTTACTCAGACTGTTCAACACATTTTCTGGATTTCTCATGTCTCTCACATCTTCCTTTAAATTGTTAAACTTAATTACCTGCTCCCCTTCGCCATGTACAGGGCGTTACCCTGCTCAGACTACTATGGAAGCTCCGTTGCCATGCCGGATATTCAGGGGCAGACCCCATAGCCCTACAACTGGCTTTCCGGTTTAGGCAATCCCCGTTTAGAAATTTGACGACTATTTGGCTTGATAGATTGTCGGATACGACTTTCGTCCTTTACTACTTATGGTAGTTGCCTTGCGGTAAGTTTATGCTACTCCTGCTACCTGTCATCAGTGTAGTACCGCAACATGACGGTATAATTCCGAAGAATTATTCAACTGTCTTCCGTCATTGCCCAAGGATACGACTGCTCGGACTATCGTTCAACCAATACAGGCTTTATCCTCATATCTATCATTTTAACTTGCCATTCGGTCGCAGCATGACAGTTGGCTGACTTATGGCTTTACCAACGTGCTATGTTCCCTTGTGGGGTTTTCCCCTCCGGTTAGCGGTTGTTAATGGGCATTTTAAACACTTGCCCAGTCGCTTGCCAAAGCGACATTCGTCAAATTCCCTTTACGGGCGCAC
>NZ_DAWCXD010000268.1:0-3076 GCF_052357945.1 Bacteroides sp.
TCACTTATAAACTGCTCAAAACTATATTTAAAATCCTCATTCAAGATTAGCTTATACTCCTTGGTGAACTGATCAAATGCAGTATATGCCATTCCCATACGTTTCAAATCCACCAAAGCTCGACATTTAACGCGAACAGACTCTTCATCTAAAGAATCAAATCGCAGAATACAATTTGAAATTTGTATTCTCAAGGTATCATTTCCTACAAACTGCTTGCTATCTCTTAATCTACTAAGAAGATCAATCATTGAATCGGAATAAGCCGCTTTAAAACTATCTGCCCAATCAAATTGTATGTTAGGAAGTAATTGGCCAAATGAAGCCAGGTTCAGCAGTTTTTCTAAGTCTTCCTTAGGGACTACATCTAAAGCCCCCATCTTTTGTATTAACTGATTAGCCAGAGTATAATCATTATATACATGCCCCTTGTTAAGAAAGTACCAATAACCATTTGCTGATGATATCTCCGTATCTCCTACCTCTTCCAACAAAAGACGTATCTTACGTATATTCACACTACGGTTATTAGAAAAACTCTCCTCTGACTTATCATACCACAGCAATTCTTTTAACTTGATATTAGAAATCCCTTTATTATTCTGATTGGAATAAAGAATAATAACAGATAATAATTGACGCATAATAGGCGTAAATTTTCCGGTAATGTCTTTTAAATCCCGATTAATTACCTGAAATCCGTTTAGCATATAAATTCCTGGTGTGGTGTTCAATACAGGAGCTTCTAACGAGGAATACAGGTGGTCATTTTCTTGAACTCCTTTTTCACTATTTATATCTAAATCATCCTCTTCTTCTTTTTCACAAATCTCTTGTTGTGAAATAGATACATCTTTTTTCTTACCACCCCTTCCGATATTTCTCAATCTCCATCCAATTACCCCGAAACCTGCTACACAAATACAGACAAACAGTATTTCCCACCAGGCACTCCTATTTTCCTGTACCGTCATATTTTGAACAGATAACACAGGAGATGCAATAGAATAAATATTAGCTTCATAATGATTCCCCTCTACCTGGTGAACTGTTACAGCGTAATAACATTTTTCTGAAGCGAGATAAATTAAATCTGCATGAGAATTAACATCCAGGAAAGTATAAGGTATTGTATCACCTAAAACAGTTTCTTGCCCATTCTCCAAATTTAAATCCTTTAAAACTAAAGAAGATAAAAAACGACTTGGAGAGAAAAATAAACCTTTAGCATGTATACCTTCCTTTGAATCATCAATAATCAATGTAGAAGCTACCACTTCATCATAATGATTTTCCGGCATGGACCATTTCTTTTCCAAAGAATAGTCATTCAAATTTAGCTTATACAAATCCTTATAATGAACGACCCCATACTCCTGTTTGCCTAAGTCATTTCCCAATCCTCCATAAATATAAACCAGCGAATCGGTCTTCCCTATGGCACTCAAATAGCGAGGAGTAATCACATCCGGCAACTCTCCCTTTACCACTTCACCCGACAGAGATATTCTATTCAACTCACGGGTATACAAATGAAATCCATATCCCAGAATTTGTACAATCGATGAATCTTTTGGATTGAAAAACCGATTATGTTGTGTATAGGAAGACTGCCTTTTCCGTTGGATAGGAATAGACCAACTTTTTGTTTGAAAATTGAAAAAAGACAAATTCTCCCCATCAGGCTTCTCAAAGTCATAATAAACCAACTGGCTACCTTTATCTTTCAAAGGAACAAAAAGAAACTGGTTAGTGATCCGATTTACATCAATCAATGGCGAGAAAACATATTCTTTAGTTGTACTCCGTATTAAATCATATTTGACAATACGATCTTTTGCAATAAAATAACATGCCGACTGATCTTCACACGGGACAGGAAAAGTCTTGGATGAAAAAGATAACGTTTTCCTATGTTTCCAATACATATGACTATTAATAATCCATTCCGGATTTGATATAAAAGCTGTCATCTGCCGAAACTTGTCCTGAAGCAAAGTGTCAGATACTGCTTGCTCCAACGACCATTCATATTTTATGCTCCCAGGTTCCAGACCGATCTGTACATCCTTCATAAGTTATAAAAGAACTTTCACCCACCGGAGGTGTATTTGTACACTTAAAGAAAGCTGTCCCCTCATCTATCTCATCAAACATTGCCAAATAAAGGCTTTCTGCTCCTGTATCTACAGCACCTTTCACCTGTTTCCAGAAGAAACGTCCCCCTAATCTCGGAATCATGTTTTACGGAGCATCCTTTTTCATGTTATGCCAACTAAATCCCGGAAACACCACCGGCATACAATCTTTACCATTCGCTTTGCACCACTTTATATCTTCCTCTATTGATTTACGATATGGCTCATACGTATTATTATCAAAACGTCCTACCAACCATGGATGAACAATATCCGCCTGTTTTACCAGTTCAAGCAATCTCGTATCAGAAACAGCATCTATCGTTAATGTCCGCCAATGAGTAGGTACACCTACCAATATGGAACAACCTTCACTCTTCAGGAAATCAATGATTTTCTTTACCTGCTCATATCCATATTTACGGCGATCATTAAACCCTATTCCCCAAACAGCAACTAACGGTTTACCATGATGATAAACATAATGATTGTTGTTCCGGGAAACCAGTTTATACTTCTCACACAGCTCTTTCCAGTTATGTATCAATATATCTTCTTCACCGGCTTCCATACCGGAAAGGTCATACATCAGGCAAATTGCCCGGTCATACTTTTCTGCCGAAAGAACAGCATTATTCAGTATCTTATTATAATTATCCTTCCCTTTCTAATTTCGTATAGAAACAACAAAACGTTGCATAAATACCCCATCAATTCCATATTGCTTCATCCATTTAAAATGCAGATCTGTAGTAGAAGCATCATACGAACTAAAAACCTTTACTAGTGTCTCATCAGGTAACTTAAAAGCCGTTTCATAGCTCTTCTCATATTCAGAAACATCCGGCCAAAGATCAATGGTAGACTTGCCCGGTTTGAACTCTTTTTCTTTTTCAAAATGTTTCCAACCCAAACCAGCACCGTCTTCAGGAGTATTA
>NZ_DAWCXD010000269.1:0-3065 GCF_052357945.1 Bacteroides sp.
ATTTTATACCATATTTCCACTTATATCTTTTTGATACATATTTAAGTATGCATAACCTCCTAATGAAATAAATCCACAACATATTTCAAGGTTAGTTGAATATAAACGTTCATTTTGATAGTTGCTTTAATTGCTCAAACAATAACATCGCAACTCATACAAAATAGCTTATTAAAAGGATTCAATACAGAAAAGATAATTATTCAAAACTATTTCCTATTTTTGCACCCATTATATATAAATAAGGTACAAGATGAACTACGGATTTGTAAAAGTAGCCGCAGCCGTACCACACGTAAAAGTGGCCGACTGTAAATTCAATGTAGAGAAGATAGAAAGTCTGATTGCAGTAGCTGAAGGAAAAGGGGTGCAGATCATTATTTTCCCGGAAATGAGTATTACTGGATATACTTGTGGTGACCTATTCGGACAACAACTTTTGCTGGAAGAAGCAGAAATGGCCCTGATGCAGATTCTGAACAACACCCGTCAATTAGATATTATTTCTATTGTCGGTATGCCCGTAGTAGTCAACTCGACAGTAATCAATGCAGCCGTAGTGATTCAGAAGGGGAAAGTGCTAGGCGTTGCAGCCAAAACCTATCTCCCGAATTATAAGGAATTCTATGAACAACGTTGGTTTACCTCGGCCCTCCAACTAACGACAAATAATGTGCGACTATGCGGACAGATTGTTCCTATAGGCGCCAATCTACTTTTTGAGACTTCAGATACCACCTTTGGTATTGAGATATGCGAAGATCTTTGGTCTGCAATACCTCCAAGTTCCTCACTCGCACTGCAAGGTGCAGAAATTATTTTCAATATGTCTGCCGATAATGAAGGCATTGGAAAACACAATTATCTTTGCTCTCTCATCAGCCAACAATCCGCACGCTGTATTGCCGGATATATTTTCTCTTCTTGTGGCTTCGGAGAGTCTACTACTGATGTCGTTTTTGCCGGTAACGGATTAATTTATGAGAATGGTTCACTTCTTGCATGCAGCGAGCGTTTCAGTATGAAAGAACAGCTTATTATCAGTGAAATCGATGTGGAACGCATCCGGGCAGAACGCAGGATAAATACCACTTTCGCCGCTAATCAGGCAAACTTAGGAGACAAAAAGGCGGTCTCTATTACCACAGAATTTGTCAACAGTAAAGAACTCACTTTAACCCGAAAATTCAATGCTCATCCTTTCGTACCACAAGGAATTGAGCTAAATGAACATTGCGAAGAAGTATTCTCCATCCAAGTGGCAGGACTGGCACAAAGATTAGTCCACACCGGAGCTAAAACAGCCGTAGTCGGTATTTCAGGCGGACTAGACTCAACACTGGCACTGCTCGTCTGCGTAAAAACTTTCGATAAACTAGGATTATCCCGGAAAGGTATTCTCGGAATCACAATGCCGGGCTTTGGTACGACCGACCGCACCTACCATAATGCGATTGATCTAATGAAATCATTAGGTATATCCATCCGTGAGATTAGTATTAAAGATGCCTGTATCCAGCATTTTAAAGATATAGAACATGACGTGAATGTGCATGACGTTACATACGAAAATTCGCAAGCACGCGAACGTACACAAATACTGATGGATGTGGCCAACCAAACTTGGGGAATGGTTATCGGCACAGGAGATTTATCGGAGCTTGCACTGGGATGGGCTACTTACAACGGTGATCACATGTCTATGTACGGAGTAAATGCAAGTGTCCCCAAAACACTTGTGAAATATCTAGTGCAATGGGTGGCAGAAAACGGTATGGACGAAAAATCGAAAGCTACTTTACTTGATATTGTAGATACTCCTATTAGCCCGGAATTAATTCCGGCAGATGAGAACGGAGAAATTAAACAGAAAACAGAAGATTTGGTAGGTCCTTATGAACTACACGACTTCTTCCTATATTATTTCTTACGTTTTGGTTTCCGGCCTTCCAAGATATTCTATTTGGCAAAAACTACATTCAAAGATATGTATGATGAAAAAACCATTAAGAAATGGCTTTCCATTTTCTTCCGTCGTTTCTTCAACCAACAGTTCAAACGTTCTTGTTTGCCCGACGGTCCTAAAGTAGGGAGTATTTCCATTAGCCCACGGGGAGACTGGAGGATGCCTAGTGATGCAAGTTCAGCTATGTGGCTTAAAGAAATAGAGGCCTTATAAGAGTAGCCTATCAATAGGCTCATGCCACCGTACTGGCACAAGTGTGACAGAGTGATGGTAGAGACGTGACATATTATAACTCTCCGCCCGCCATTACTTCTTCTCTTATTTGCTCCACATTGGTTTCCTTGATTCTTCTAATAATATTCTTATAGATTCGATGAAAGCCATACCCCCCTTCTATCATTTCATGGATGGCGTCCTCTTTTGAAACATTCTGAAAAATGATACGATAAAACGCACAAACAGCCCCTGTGCGGTCAGAACCGTGGTGACAATGGAAAACAATAGGCGCTTTACGATTTTTAATAATGCGTAATGCTTGTATCAATTCCTTTTCGCTAATCGAATGAGCTTTGGTTTTTACGCGGTGAAGCTTTATACTTGTTCCTTTTGCTTCGTCATTATCACTATGTCTGTTTCGTAGATTAAGTACTTCTCCAATACCATACTTTTCTAAAACTTTAAAATCTTCCTTTGAAGGTTGCTCCGAACGATACACACCTGAATCTATTTGATACAAATTTGTTAAATCACTATCAGGCAGAATAATCTTATCCGCTTTCAAGTTTTGTCCGAAAAGGGAGACGGATAAGACTATCGCCAATAAATATAGCAGGATTCTTCTTTGCATAAGCAATGTGGATATGGTTCTAAAAAAACATTAAAGAACACCCTTACTGGATGGAAGTTCAAAATGGTAGATATCTCTCCTAATTGCCATTTTCAAAGCACGGGCAAGGGCTTTAAAAATACCTTCTATCTTATGATGTTCATTCTGTCCTTCCGCTTTAATGTTCAAATTCATCTTTGCCGCGTCACTAAGTGACTTAAAGAAATGAAGGAACATTTCCGTCGGCATCTCTCCTATCTTCTCACGCTTGAA
>NZ_DAWCXD010000270.1:0-3024 GCF_052357945.1 Bacteroides sp.
ATGAACAACCGAAAGGTACTTCTCCCCACATCTTGGGCAGTCTGAATCCATCCAGACCAATTCCGCATACCAGGTAACCGTCTGCGTCAGCCATTAATCCCTGTTGCGGCTTATTATCGGGATATTCAAGCCCCCTGTGAAAAACAAAGTCGATTTCCTTCGCCTGCCTGATTATCTCGAATTTAACCACTCCTTCTCTTTTGATCAGCCTGTCAATGTCTGCCTGTACTGCTATTCTTATATCATTGTCTGTCATTTCTGTCGTATCATATATTTTCGATACGATAAATATTTTCTTTTTCATAATTTTCTTTTTATGGTTAATTCAACTTGTCCTTTTCCATTGTTCGCCAGTCTTATATCCGCTTCAATCCCCAGATCCCTTATTGTATCATTATAGGTTTCAATCAGCCACTGTGAATCAATGAAATAGTTTCTTCCGTCCTGATCGGTGTATAACCCATTCTCCTCTTTCGCCTTTCTTATTATATGTTGTTCTGTCAGATTCAAAATATTTGCTGCTACTGTAATATGTAGAAACCTGGGATTGTCGGCTATAGGAATCTCCGTGAAATACTGGTACAGGATGTAAAAAGCCTCTTCATCGCTGCTAATCTTGTGTATGCCCAGATTACGAGTTTGTATTCTTGTATCGAGCATTAATTCAACTACGCTATAAGGTATCCATTCCAGTTCCCCCGTATAAAATCTCCTGACCTCGTTTTCTGTTGTGAAGTTTAGGATCGCCAGGTCCTTTATCGGTAATTGGGCAAACTTTGGATGGAACGGTTTATTATCCTGTTCCCGGTAGATAATTCTTCTATTCATTTCTCTTCCTCCTTCGTCTTTTGTGATGTAATCTTCAGCTCAATTCTCCAGTTCTTTTCCAGATATGACACTAATCCTCTGTATGCGTCAATCCTTCTTCTTTCTCTTGGCATGATAGACAAGGCTTCCTGTAAAGTCATACTGATAATGCAGAGTCCGGTAGAAGAGAAAAGTTCCTTACCATACTTTCCTTTGAGAGCTTCTATATCTTTCTCGTATTTGGAAGGAATAGGTTTAGAGGGTGTACTACTTTTTTCGATGACATCAGGTGTAGCATAAACCTGACGATTAGAACCCGAACCCCGTTCAGATCCTAATATTCTATTTAGATATTCTCTAAACATAAAATTAGCTTTTTTCAGATATTAGGTTTTGAGGGGTTAGGAATAGCGTTTTAGCGATTTGGGAGAGGGAAATAAAAAACGTACCAGACTGATTTTACATCCTGATACGTTATCTTTATTAAACTTAGGTACTGATATACATATCTACACTGGAAATCCTTCCGTCCTCGGAAGGATTTCTTTTTAATGATACGTATCTGTAAATTTGTCTGCGGACACCGTACAGACACTTCCTACCTACGTATATAATATCAGTATTAACCAAAGTATATATTGATATGACAACTAATGATGTATTTTTAGACGCCTGCAAAGGGCTAGTGATGCACTGTAATTGCAACATTCTTATTCTTAATGTGCTAGGCGATTTTAGAGCATATATAGCTCCGGAAGTCAGATTAAAAACTAGGGAATGTCGTTACAACGAAGTCCAGGATGCGCAAGACATTACAAAACTAATCTTGAACCTCGGACACAATTTTGCGCAAGGAATGAATGAACAAACACTTCGTGAAAAGGCGCAGTCCGTGCACAAAGAGAGTTTCAAATTTGGAACGGATGATTTTATGTGGTTTACAAAAGTTGATTTAAACCGCTAATTTGTTGTTTGCATATAGGAAAGTAGTTATATTTGCACAGTCCTTTGAGGACAAGACATTGTTGGAAAATTAAAGGAAAGTGCCTTAGATATTCGTTAAAATCGCCAAATCTACCGAATGTATATACAGGGCACAGAGGACAACTCATACAAGTGGGTTGCCTTTCTGTGTGTATATACAGGTGTTTGGCGATACCTAACGAGTATTCACAGGAAGAGCAGCCCACTTTCTTTATTATATAACGTTCTCACTGGCTGTCTGAGGAAAATCGTTTAAAATTCGCCATTATGAAAAAGTATTTCGTTTTATCAGTATTTATTATGCTGATTGGGGCATTTACAAATGTTCAAAAGCAAAACTCAGTGATTCCCGATAATGGAGTAAATTCCCATGTTGGAATTGAAAGTTCAAAAGGAATTATTGTCACCATTCCTTCTATCTACACAGTCTTTTCAATCGTTCCAATAAAGAACGAATAACCTATGATAAAATTTGATTTATGGTTCTCACGTATTATATGTGACTAGGATTTCTAAGTTGTATAGTGTTGTCAAACAAAATAACTTTGTTCTATTAACGTATTAAAAAATAAGAATTATGGATAAGGATTTTATCACAGTTTCTCCGTCAGAAGGAGGGCAGGGTGTCACAAAGTTGTCTGTACAGGCTGCTATAAATGAAGGAGGTAGTCGTTCCACATTTATAACTATTACCGGAGGTGGAATAACAAAAACTATTCCTATTTCACAAGAAGCATCTCCGACTAATGTAATTATAGTTGGAGGGAAAGGTAATATTATAAAAACTACAATAATGTAGTATTATTGAAATCAACAAATTAAAAACGATTATGAGAATGAAAATATTTTGTATGGTGGTGCTATGCGCCTGTTTGTTTATTGCGTGTGAGAAGGATAACGATGATTATGAGCCTGTGAAACCGCCTGTAGAACAACCGGAAAACCCTGTTGAACCCGAAAAGCCAGATGATCCCGAGAAACCGGAAAAACCTGCCATACCACCGTCAACAGATAATATTATAAACTTAAAAATAGGAGATTTAAATATGATAGTAGGAAGTTATATGTGGTATCATGTTGTATATGGTAATGGGATATATGTTGCTAGTTCTCATTGGAATGCGGAGTATATATCAACATCAGCGGATGGAGTAACCTGGAGTGAACCTGTACAAATCAGAACCTGTTTTGAATTTATCATTTGACCCTGTTCAGCATAATTTGTATCATTGT
>NZ_DAWCXD010000271.1:0-3015 GCF_052357945.1 Bacteroides sp.
CACGAGAACTGCCTCCACTTTCCGTGATTCTCTGCGCACGCAATGAGGCTGAAAATCTTCGTAAAATTCTACCTGCCATTTTGGAACAGGACTATCCACAATTTGAAGTGATTGTCATCAATGATGCTTCCACAGATGATACCGAGGATATATTGGGAGTGATGGAAGAAAAATATCCTCATCTTTACCATAGTTTTACGCCCGAAAGTGCACGCTATATCAGTCATAAGAAACTGGCTCTGACGTTAGGCATCAAAGCCAGCAAACATGACTGGCTGGTATTTACGGAAACAAACTGTATGCCCGCCAGCAACCAATGGCTAAAACTGATGGCACGTAATTTCACACCGCAGACTCAAATTGTGTTAGGATATAGCGGATACGACCGCACAAAGGGATGGTTGCACAAACGTACTGCATTCGATACTTTGTTCCAGTCTTTGCGCTATCTGGGATTCGCTTTAGCCGGAAAACCTTATATTGGTATCGGACGCAACCTGGCTTACCGGAAAGAACTATTCTTTCAACAGAAAGGTTTCTCCAAATACCTGAATCTGCAACGTGGAGAAGATGATTTATTCATTAATGAGCTAGCTACCTCCTCCAACACCCGTGTTGAAACAGACTTCAACGCTACCACACGAATACAGCCCGTATATCGCTACAAAGATTGGAAAGAAGAAAAGGTTAGTTATATGGCTACTGCCAGATTCTACCATGGAATACAGCGTTACCTACTGGGATTTGAGACATTTTCCCGTTTGTTATTCTATGCTGCCTGTATAGCAGGTATCGTATTCGGATTTCTTAATTTCCACTGGCTGGTAGCAGGCATCGCATTCCTGATCTGGTTACTGCGCTTTACAATACAAGCTGTCGTTATCAACCGCACGGCCAAAGAAATGGGTGGAGGACGGAAATACTATTTCTCGTTACCTGTTTTCGACCTTATCCAACCTATACAGTCATTAAAGTTCAAACTCTGCCGTTTCTTCCGGGGAAAAGGGGATTTCATGAGAAGATAAACCGGATTTCGTGAAAAGGCAGACTTATTATTGAATCAATCGCTGCATATAAATAGCATCCGAACCATCGTGATAATAGCATGGCTTTATTCCAGCAGGAATAAAGCCATTTTTCATATATAGTCCGATAGCCGAAGTATTGGTCACTTTCACTTCAAGCGTAATCTTTGTAGCCTTACATTCGCCGGCCGTCTGAATCGTCTGATCCATCAATACCTGCCCCAGTCCTCTTCCTCTATAATCCGGATGAACAGCTATCGAATAGATTCTTAAATAGCGAGTTCCCCCATGAAATAACAGGGAGACATAAGCAACCACCCTATCCTCCTCCATCATCACATAGAAAGTTCCTTTCGAACGGCTTATCAGATAGGCAAACTGCTCCTTTGAGAAACTGTCTTCCTGGAAACACTCCCACTCTATTTCCAAAATAGCGGGAATGTCTGCCTGCTGTGCTTTACGGACGACTATCGGCTCCATAATCAATAATGTTTCGTTTCTAACACTTGTTCAAAGTGATTCAACAAACGGTAATACATTTCATCACCGATAATGGCATCTTCCAGTCCATGATCGATGCTCGGATTATCATTGATTTCAATTACATAAGCCTTATCATCCACCATTTTCAGATCGACTCCATACAACCCTTTTCCTATCAGATTGGCAGCCTTAACAGCTGTATCCAATACCACACGAGGCACCTGATAAATAGGAATCGTATCTACCAATCCACAACGGCTTCTGCCCGAATCATAGTGACAGTAAATCTGCCAGTGTCCTTTTGCCATATAATATTTGCAGGCATAGAGCGGTACACCATTCAATAGACCGACACGCCAGTCAAATTCCGTTGGAGTAAATGCCTGTGCCAGCAAGATAGCCGATTTTTCAAACAGTATCTTCAGACTGGCTTGCAGTTCTTCTTCGTTCGACACCTTTTTCATACCAATGGAATAAGAACCATCCGGTATTTTCAGGATAAAAGGAGCACCTACCTGTTCGCTTATCTGTTCGAACGAATGATGGTTGGATTGAAAAATCAATGTAGACTTGGGAGCAGGTATCTTTTCCTTCTCAAAAAGTTCCTTCAGATACACTTTGTTCGTACACCGGATGATAGACAGCGGATCGTCAATGACAGCCATTCCGTTTTGTGCAGCCAACTGTGACAAATGGAATGTATAATGATTGAGCGACGTTGTAGTACGAATAAACAAGGCATCAAATTCGAGCAAACGGATAGCGTCATCTTCGGTAATCATCTCCACATGGATATTCATTTTCTTAGCCACCTCCGTCAATTTGTGCAAAGCGCCTTTATTGCTGGGAGGAAATTTCTCCTGTGGATCGACCAATACAGCGAGACTGTAACGAGAAGCCTTTGCCGACTTCGGTGCACGCCATATTTTCTTGTTAAAGTTATCCAGCGTATTGGCAAAGAAATCCTGCTCTGCATCATTGAGCTGATTCAGGGGAAGAAAATGAATGCCCTCGATCTGATTTCTGGGATGAGTATTTAAAGCCACTCTTAACAATGGACAAGGGTAATTCTCGAAAATAAAACGCGCAATCCGTTCCAGACCTTTTTCCCGGCATTTGCCAAAGTAGATATTCAGATACCAGATATCATCCTTGATGTCATTCTTCTGTATCCATTGATAGCAAAGGGCTTGCAGACTACGATCCATCCGCACCCCCGTTCCAGCCTCCATTTTGTTGATGATATCAACATCCGGAATGACTTTCTGTCCTCTCGTTTGGGCTAGCAGTGAACAGTAATACCCTTCAGAGTTATAGCTGTAATCATTGCTAAGATTAATAACTAACTTCCGGTCTTTTTCCACCGGCTTGTTTTTCAGATAGTCGGAAACAGTCAGGACACTACTTGTCTCATAATACGGTTTCCAGTCATCCAGATTATCCAACAAAATTAACACATTATTCATAATGGTTAAAAATTAAACCTACAAGAGGATATTAAGTAAAT
>NZ_DAWCXD010000272.1:0-3003 GCF_052357945.1 Bacteroides sp.
TAGAAGAGAAATAACAAAGGAGAATATAGTAAAAAATATAATGCGTCTGCCCTGTTGCACTCTAGTGAACAGATCGTTGCACTGGAGTGAACGGTTCTATCTACTCTAGTGAACAGACCTTTCCACTCTAGTGGAACGATTCAGATACCGGTAGGAAAACATGAGAATATCTACTCCATACACTTTCATAAACGCTTTATAATATATTATTAATCAATGCGTAACTGAATATGTAGCATTGAGCCTATTACAATCAATTAGCCTCCTTGCCCTACGAAAGATTATGAGAAATGCCTTAAAAAGCTATGAGAAATACTTTGTTTTGTGGACAAAATGCTGGTAATACTATGAGAAATACCCTTTCTTCTTTTATTTCTCATAGTGTTATATAACTGATTTGAAGATTGTTATCACATATATTATGAGAACATGAGAAATGAAAATGAAAAATCATTTGCAGGAGCTTTGATATAAATACAGGAAACTATCCACACCTATGTTTTTCGAGAAAATGATAAATCGGTTCAGTTCATATCATAGATTTATTTCGTACCTTTGCCATTCTATTTATATAAAAAGAAAAAATGAGTAAAGAATACACACTCGCAGATTTCACAGATATTTTTGATTACTCCACAGGATGGTTCAGCGACAGTAGCATTTGTAGTCTATTCTATCAGATATTCAAACGATTCCCTTCCATGAAAATGGTAAAATATAAAGTAAACCAGGATTTTCTGAAAGAAATCAAGGAACTTTATCAGCAAGATGACGCGTTCGATATATTCGAGCATGTGTACTGCAATCATTTTGAAAATGAAAAAGAAGAAGAGGAGGAAGAAGAAGATAATACATCTACAAAAGAGTTATACGACTGTATCGTTATCTGCAAAAAGAATTTGATGATCGGCTATTTTGATAATTGCGTAAAGATTGTCTATTCCAATATCGACAAGGAGGAAATCAATCAGATCAATCAGATTTGCGAAAACCACAAGAAGGAAAATGAGAAACTTAACAATCTATTTATAGTAACATACTCTCATAACTACTTCAGCCTGAAACAATCGCAAGTTAATGAACCTGCTATTCAGATTGATCGTCACTATAACGATGATTTTGTTCCCGTAGCTGCCGAGATCGAAAACTTTCTGCTGGAGGACAACAAAAGCGGATTAATCATTTTGCATGGAAAACAGGGTACAGGAAAAACGACTTATATCCGTCACCTTATCAATCTTGGAAAAAAGAGAATGATCTATATGAGTGGAGACCTGGTAGATAAACTTTCGGATCCGAGCTTTATCACTTTCATCCGCCAACAAAAGAACTCTATCTTCATCGTAGAGGATTGCGAAGAACTATTATCAAGCCGCAACGGAGGCAACCGTATGAATGCCGGCTTAGTCAACATACTGAATATTAGTGACGGGCTATTGAGCGATGAATTGTGTATCAAATTTATCTGCACCTTTAATGCTCCATTAAAAGATATCGACGAAGCATTGCTTAGAAAAGGACGTCTGGCTGCCCGGTACGAGTTTAAAGACCTGACTACTGATAAGGTTAATCAACTAATCAAGGAAGAAAGCCTGGATATTCCCGAACAGACACACCCCATGACACTGGCTGAAATCTATAATTACGAAGGAATGGATTTCTCCCAGGGAAGAAAACGGGTAGGATTCTAAAGATATTCTCCGGAATAGAATTGCCAGAGAAAAAACTGGCAATTATTATTGTGAAATACAAGTATATAAATTTTATCTACATCCGGACACGATTCGACATTTTTATACGTTTATTATACGTTAAAAGAGTTGCCCTATTATTGAGCAACTCTTTTAAATATAAAACTTCTTAAGTTCAAACTTAACTTGTGATACCTTATACGGACATATTCTTACTTATAAGTTAACGGAACTTCAAAGATATTCACTCACAAAACCTGCTATTATCCAAAGCTGAAGGGAAAAGCGCTTTCATCAGATAAAGCAATTAATCCATTTTTCCGTTGGATACAAATTTTGTTCTCTCGTGCCAACCAACCGGCGGCCAATGCTGTACTTTCTACGCTTAGGTTTAATCTTCTCGCCAATTCCGGTATTGAAATTTCACCAATTTCTTTCAGGGCATACCAGATCTTTCCGGCATTGTTCCCTACAATTGTTTTATCCATGGCTATTTTTATTAATAATTCGGTTACAATATAATCATTTTAATAATAGTTTATAACAAAACCGACTTTTTTATTTTAGTTTTTGACATTATTTAAAACAAGAAAATCAATTTCGCAATTAGCGGTTAAAAATTTGGTCATGGTTCACACCATAACACCACTGTAAGGTACATTATATATCAAAATAAATTCTCAAAACAGGTATAGGGCAACCATAGAAAGAAAATAGAAAGTTGACATTTCCGCAATATCGGACAAGTCATTTCGCTTTTTTACCAATACCTTTGCGAAGTGAAATACCAAAATTAGTTATGCAACAGAAAAAAACAACGAAAGAGGAATATCAAAAGTGCGTAAATGTTGTAGTGGAATACATCATCCAACATTTAGGAGAAGATATTGATTTAAAATCTCTGGCCAGAATTTCAAACTTTTCTCCTTTTTACTTTCACCGGATCATGAAAGCTTTTCTCGGTGAACCGATTGGTACGTTTATTGTCCGGACGCGGACAGAAGCTGCCGCACGCCTACTCCGCTACTCGGATATTCCGATTGCTGACATCGCCTACCGGATTGGTTACGCATCCCCTTCTTCATTATCGAAAGTGTTCAAGCAATTTTATGGCATTTCACCTTTAGAATATAGAAACAATAAAAACTTTGTAATTATGAAACCAGCGATTATCAGGCCAGACCTGGAACTAAAAAAAGAGATCAGAAATGTCTCCGAACGGAATGTGATTTATATCCGCCTTACAGGCGACTACAAACTGAATGATTACGGTGGCACTTGGGGCCGTTTATTCCAATTCATCAAAGAACAA
>NZ_DAWCXD010000273.1:0-2990 GCF_052357945.1 Bacteroides sp.
TTAGGACACATGCCTCTCACGCATGTAATACGAGTTCGATTCTCGTACCCACTACCAAAGAAAAAGAGGAAATGCAGTTTAACTACATTTCCTCTTTTTCTTTATAGATCTCGAAACAAGATTCCTTATCAATCCTCAACCGGACTCTATCCTCCCTTTTCTGCCCTGCCAGATTCACAAACAGATTGAAATACAGTTGGCTGAAAGAAAGGTTGGAACGATCATAAGTAATATCAAATGTCCAGGTTCTACGAAAAGAATCGAACGTTGCATACGATTGCTCACCCCCTTTACACATAAACACTTCCGGGAAAGACGTAGGAGGATAAGGCTGGAATAAACCCGCTAATTGAGCATAAATATAGTCAATCATCCATTCGTCTCCTGTTAAAGTCAATTCTCCCTTTAAACGGAGTTTAATGGCATAACTGGCAGTCACGTCGGACGAAGTATAAACAGGAACCTGGCTTTCTGCCGGATAGTTGCCGTCTTTATATCCAAGACTCATCGTTAGTTTGGATAGACCGACACCATTAAAGCCACTCACCTCCTGATCTGCCAACCGGTTTTTCAGACTGACCATGAATGTCAGTTTACCGAGCGTCGGATCACCCGGATATTGTGCAAGCGTGTCCAGTACATAATCTTCGGTATTGTAACTACGGGCTATTAAATCACCCTTTCCAGCCTCCAAAGCCGGACCGCCTCTTTCCACATCCACGTTGCCAACCGGATAATAAATAGCATCATTATCCCTTACGCAACCACTCAAACAGAACAGCAACACTGCCAAGCCTATTATCTTATTCATTATCATCTTACCTCTTGATTTTGCGGACAAAGATACATCTTTTTTATACCACACTTGATTTATGTCAACCGTTTTTAGTATTTTTGCACACATCAAGACAGAAAAGACATGGATACATTATTAAGAGAGACTGTAAATGCTGTTGTAAATTCCCGCTTTCCGGAAATGAGTATAGAAGGAAGACGACAGATAGAAAGTATACTGATTCGTGAAGAATTTCCCAAAGGAGCAATAGCGCTGAATGAAGGAGAAGTAGCTCATGAAATCGTATTTGTCGGCAAAGGGATGCTTAGGCAGTACTATTACAAGAATGGGAAAGACGTGACCGAACATTTCTCATACGAAGGATGTATCGTGATGTGCATTGAGAGTTTTCTGAAACAAGTACCCACCCGGCTAATCGTGGAAACCCTCGAACCTTCCATTATCTACCTGTTCCCTCGCGACATGATACAAAAATTGGCAAAAGAGAACTGGGAAATCAATATGTTCTACCAAAAGATACTGGAATACTCCTTGATTGTGTCACAGATTAAAGCAGACTCCTGGCGCTTTGAATCCGCTCGCGAACGCTATAACCTCCTGCTCGAAACACATCCGGAAATTATCAAACGTGCACCTCTGGCACACATCGCCTCTTATCTTTTGATGACACCGGAAACACTAAGCCGTGTGCGCTCCGGTGTTCTATGATTTTAGCGGCTTTTCCGGTATTCTTTAGGAGACATACCAGTGTAATGCTTGAAATACTTTCCAAAGAACGACTGGTTGGCAAAATTCAGCCGATCGGCAATCTCTTGTATATTCATACTTGAAGAATTCAGAAGTGCTTTCGCTTCCAGAATCACCAGTTCGTCTATCCACTCCCCCACCGTTTTTCCGCTGACCTCTTTTACTACTCCCGAAAGATGCTTCGGCGTCAGACACAACTGGTCAGCATAGAATTTCACGCTCCGTTCAGACTGGTAAGACTCCACTAAAGACTCATAAAAACGTTCGAAAATATATTCTTTCCGGCTTTTATTTTTCATGGTAGTAGCATTGGCTGGCGCATGATTGGTAAAGATATTACAAAGTTCAAAAAAGAACCCTTGCATCAAGCCCATTACCACTTCTTTACGATATAAAGCCTCCTTATTCTTCAACCGTTTTCTGATAAATGCATGATATTCCTTCACAGTCTCCTGCTCCTGCGGTGTAAGATTGAAACACGGGTAATCTTTCAGATAAAAGAATAAGGAAAGCACATTACTGATCTTAGGCAATGTCTCCAACAAGTTCTTCGACACAGCAAAGAATATCGCTTTAAAGTCGGAACTGAAACACCGCTGTTCGACAATCTGATTAGGCAGCGCGATCACCATTAATCCGGGGAACAGTTGAAACTCACGCAAACTAATATTAAAAGTACCAGTACCTTCCAGGCAAAGACCTACCGTCAACACCTCCAGTTTAGTCGGTCCATTATACAACGATATAACGCTCTCCGTATCGAAGAGCGCTATATCGTTATCAACAACATCAATGTTGTCAGAATCTATATGTTTAGAATGAACTACCGAAGAAATACCTACTTTGGGAACATTTTGAATATACATACTCTCTCTTTTTTGCGACAAATATACCAGCATTTAATCAGATATACAAGCCGTTCAAGAGTATTATCAGACATAATGAACACTTTTAGTTACTTATTGAACAGACCGGAATAAATATTCAGAATCACGTTGGGCAGCCGGCACTGTCCATTTCTCCGGAACAAACTTCCACTGATTCAGGGCTTTGGGATCCATCGTTCCTTTCTTTTCGATATAATTCATCAAATAGAAACGAAGATCTTTATCCGTAGAGAAAATTATGCGGTCCTTCAAATCCTCCTGCGGAATACCCGATCCTTTCGTCAACAGTTCTCCACCACCATTACCACGATAAGAATTTAAGGCCACTTTATATATCTTATCCATACGGAAAGGAGAACCGTCCGCCATGCTCGTAATCGTAATCTTTTCCCCCTGCGGTTTAGTCACATCCACCGTATAAATAATGCCGGAAGCCGAATCGAAATTAAAACTGAAGTTCTGGAAAGAAGCCCTGTCTTCCGCACCTTCCCGAGGTTTCTCCTTGAACCAGAGCAGATGATCTTCCGGTGACTTCATCCGGTTCGTCCACATATAATAAG
>NZ_DAWCXD010000274.1:0-2965 GCF_052357945.1 Bacteroides sp.
TTTATGATCTTTGCGTCTTAAGTCTTGAAAAATATTCTTCATTTTTGCATAATAGTTTTAACCTTACAAATATACTTATAAATAACGAGTGAAGGTCAATTTTAGTTCAAAATACCGACAAGTAAGTAAACAACACCCGGATACTCCCCCTCTATGGATTCCCGCAAAAAAAGACCCTCGACAAAATAAATTGCCGAAGGTCTTGAAAAATATCAAATTTTACAAAAATAAAAGAAGTCGATTAATATCCCATCTCATGTAATGCACGACACAATTGGTCAGGACATGAAGTCGGTCTGCCACCACAATGCACTCCTTCAAGTTTTGCGATAACATCCGCTACCTTCATTCCTCTCACAAGGCGGGAAATACCTTGAAGGTTACCATTACATCCTCCCCAAAAAGCAACTTCTTTCACCACTCCATCTTCCACATTCAGTTCGATGTTGGTGCTGCAAGTTCCCTGGGTTCTATACACATATTCCATAAACCAGCCTCTTACTCTTCTTCTCCTTCCGGCTGCATATTGGTATAAACAGTCTGCACGTCGTCAAATTCTTCCAAACGTTCGATCATCTTATCCAATGTTTCGCGCTGTTCCGGAGTCACCTCTTTCATGTCGTTCGGAATATAAGTGAAGTCTCCACCGACATCTTCAAAGCCACACTCCTCCAGGTGTTTCTGAATAGCGGCATAGCTCTTGGGATTACCATAGATAGTGATTGTTCCCTCTTCATCATCCTCTTCGTATTCATCTTCCACATCATAATCGATCAGATCCAGAATCAGTTCTTCCATATCCAGTCCGTCTTTCTTCTTGAAAGTGAATACACATTTGTGGTCGAACAGGAACGCGAGAGATCCCATTGTACCGAGATTACCGCCAAACTTATTAAATACCGAACGAACGTCAGCCACCGTACGGGTTGTGTTATCTGTCAGCGTATCCACAAATACAGCAATACCGTGAGGACCGTATCCTTCGTAAGTCATGCTCTTGTAGTCGCTCTGGTCTTTACCCATTGCGTTTTTGATAGCACGTTCAATATTATCCTTCGGCATATTTTCACGCTTACAAGTAGCGATCACCGAACGCAAAGTCGGGTTATTTTCAGGTTCCGGACCGCCTGCCTTTACAGCTATCGCGATTTGTTTACCCAGTCTTGTAAATGTTTTAGCCATGTGGCCCCATCTTTTCAGTTTAGCGGCCTTTCTATATTCAAATGCTCTTCCCATTGGTTTATATTTTTAGATTGAAATTTTAAGTTTATCTAAGTTTGGCACCCAGCTTATCTTCCAAGTTCTTCACCAGTTTCGACATGATCTTATCAATCATCTTATCATTCAAAGTCTGGCTCTCATCCTGAAGCAGGAAGCTCACCGCATACGACTTCTTGCCTGCTTCCAGATTTTTACCTTCGTACACATCGAAGAGTTCCACTTCTTTCAGCAGCTTCTTCTCTGTTTCGTAAGCAATCTTTTCAATTTCGACAAACTGCACATTCTTGTCAAGCAACAATGCCAGGTCACGTTTCACAGCAGGGAACTTGGAGATTTCCTTGTAGCTGATCTTCACAGAACGGATAGCCTTCATCAGTTCCTTCCAGTTCAAGTCGGCAAAATACACTTCATTGTCAATATCAAATGCTTTCAACAGCTTCTTAGTCACGATACCGAAGGAAGCAAGACGCTTACCACCCTTCGTATTGATAGAAAGTGCGGCAGCAAAAATATCGTCCGTCAGATTACCGACAACCAGATTGTGCAAATCCAGTCCCAGACGCTTCAATATATTTTCTACATAAGCCTTCAATTCATATACCGAACTGTTCTCATCTGCATGTGCCCATGAATTGGAAACCTTCTTACCGGTTACCCACAAGCCCAAGTGATAATCTTCCGAGTAAGGAGCCAATACCTTCTCTTCATTCTTCTTGTCAGCATCGAAATGATAGCAATTACCGAATTCGAAGAACTTCAAATCAGCATTCTTACGATTTGCATTATGAGCAATACTTTCCAGTCCACCGAACAGCAAAGTCTGACGCATAGCGTTCAAATCCGCACTCAACGGATTCAATAACATCACTAGATGGTTGGACGGATAAGTCTCCATACCATCATAATAAGCAGCACGCGTCAATGAGTTGTTCAGGATCTCATTAAATCCGCAGCCCACCAATTGCTCTGCAATCAGGTTCTGCAATTTATTCGATTTATCATGTTCACCTTTGGTAGTCAGGCTGGAGTTCAGTGTAGTCGGGATTTCAACATTGTTATATCCGTAGATACGAAGAATATCTTCAATCACGTCACAATCACGCTGCACGTCTACACGATAAGGAGGAACAGCTAATGTCAGCCCTTCCGCCGTTTCATTAGTGATCTTCATTTCCAGGCTGGTCACAATGCTCTTGATTGTCTCTACCGGAATTACTTTTCCTACCAAAGAATGTACTTTCTCATAAGCCAGATCAACTATAAAATCGGGTGCAGGAGTAGTGAACACGTCTTTTATTTCAGAAGAAATCGTACCGCCAGCCAGTTCTTTAACCATCAAAGCAGCCAGTTTCAAGCAATATATCACACTGTTCGGATCGATACCGCGTTCGAAACGGAAAGAAGCATCCGTATTCAAGCCATGACGGCGGGCTGTCTTACGCACCCATGTAGGATGGAAATAAGCACTTTCAATGAATACATCTGTCGTAGCTTCCGTAGAACCGGAGTCCAGTCCGCCGAATACACCGGCAATACACATGGCCTCTTCCTTGTTACAAATCATCAGGTCGCGTTCGTTCAATTTACGTTCCACCTCATCCAGCGTAACGAACGGAGTTCCTTCCGGCATTGTCTTTACAATTACTTCATTGCCTTTTATCTTTCCGGCATCGAAGCAATGCAACGGCTGACCGAAAGCATGAACGATATAATTAGTAATATCCACTACATTATTAATAGGACG
>NZ_DAWCXD010000275.1:0-2963 GCF_052357945.1 Bacteroides sp.
TAAAAAATCCGTAGTTACTAATAGAGATAACGCCAAGAGGTTATTGATTCCTTTCATCTTTTTCACATTAGTTACTTTTGTTCTGAAGTATATATTTAATCCGTTGATGAAAAGACCAGTCGAATTGTCTTTCAAACAAATAATCAATAGTGTTCTTTATCCAGCTTCAAATCCTTTAGGGGAAATGTGGTTTATAATAACTCTTTTTATAATATTTCTTTTTTATCCTGTTTTTAAATGGTCATTGCAGTGGAATAAATGTATAGTAAGTGTGTGGATAACTGCATTATTATTGAATCTGTTTTTTCCTAAAGATATAGAGATTCTTTGTTTTTCGCAAGTAGCTTATTATTTGGTTTATTTTTATTCGGGGCTACTCTTTTTTAAGTTTGATGCCTATAAATATACCGATACAAAATGCTTTTTTGTAGTTTCTCTTATGTTTTTTGTCCTTTCTAATATACTTGTACTTCCTGGCATTTTCTTAACCTTTACAGGGATAGCTTTCTCTGTTGCTTTATGTTTACTCTTATCCCATTATTGGACTCGCCTCTTTTCAAGTTTCAGGGATTATACCTTTCAGATTTTTTTAATGGGTCTGTTTTTTCAAATGGGAATAAGATTTTTATATGCAAAATTAGATAACGAATTATTATACTGGCCTTTATATGTGTTGAGTATATTGTTAGCTCTTTACATGCCTGTTTTAATATCAAAGATGATTCAAAAAATAGAAAGTCCATTCATACGTCAATGTTTTGGACTATAAAATATTACTATTTCTTTAATTATATAAACAATGTCAATTAATATTCCCCAACCTACGGATATGTGCATCATCACAACTTATCGTTGTCCGATGCGCTGTAAAATGTGTAATATATGGGAACATCCGACCGATAAAAGGAAGGAAATAACTCCCGAAGAAATCAAATTGTTACCTTCTGTAAAGTTCATCAATCTAACCGGTGGCGAACCGTTCATTCGTGAAGATCTGGATCAAATAGTAGAAGTGTGTTTCACAAAATCTCCTCGCGTGGTTATATCGACTTCTGGCTGGTATGAGGACCGGGTAATAGCCTTGGCTAAGAAATTCCCTAATATTGGTATCCGTATTTCTATCGAAGGGCTTAGTTGTAAAAATGATGAGCTTAGAGGACATGCGGGAGGTTTCGACAAAGGACTTCGGACTTTGCTTACATTAAAAGATATGGGTGTGAAAGATATAGGTTTCGGTTGTACTGTTTCCAACAACAACTCTAAAGATATGCTTTCTCTTTATCAACTATCCCGGTCTTTGGGTATGGAATTTGCTACAGCTGCTTTTCATAACTCTTATTATTTTCACAAAGATGATAATGTGATAACCAATAAGGAGGAGGTTTGTGGCGATTTTGAAAAACTGATAAATCTGCAACTTAAAGAAAAACATCCTAAATCATGGATGCGGGCTTTTTTCAATATGGGACTAATCAATTATATAGAAGGTTCACGGCGTATGTTGCCCTGTCAAGCTGGCGAAATGAACTTTTTTGTAGAGCCCTATGGTGATATTTATCCCTGTAATGGTTTAGAAAAGAAGTATTGGAAAAAGCGTATGGGGAATATTCGTGAGACTCCCAACTTCAAAGAAATATGGGAAGGGGAACAAGCAGAACAAGTACGCCAAATGGTACGCCGTTGCCCTAAAAACTGCTGGATGGTAGGAACGGCTTCACCTGTGATGCATAAATATATAAAGTATCCGCTGAAATGGGCTTTAAAAAATAAATTACGGAGTTTGCAGGGAAAAACAGCTTGTTTGGACAAATGTTGGTATAACGTGGGGCAAGATCCTTCTCAAGGAGACTTACGGGAAGTTTTTTGATTATAGAACACGTATTCTTTGTACTAATTCTATGAAGATCTTTGTTACCGGAACTCGTGGTATCCCAGATATTTTGGGTGGTGTTGAAACGCATTGTCAAGAGTTATTTCCCCGAATTGCTGAAATGGGGTTTGATATAACAATAGTACGTCGGAAAAGTTATGTGAAAGATAACATGACTGAATACAAAAATGTGAGGCTTATTGATATAGAAACTCCTAAAAAGAAATCTTTTGAAGCAATCGTACATACTTTCAAGGCTATTCTTGAAGCTAAATTCCAGAAAGCTGACATTGTTCATATTCATGCTATCGGTCCGGCTTTACTTGTGCCTATAGCTAGACTACTAGGAATAAAGGTTGTGTTTACTCACCATGGTCCCGATTATGATCGTGATAAATGGGGCTTTTTTGCTAAAACAATGCTGAAATTAGGAGAGCGTATGGGAACGATTTTTGCTAATGAAGTAATTGTTATATCTGAAGTCATTAACGACCTTCTGGTGAGAAAATATGGTAGAAGAGACTGCCATTTAATTAACAATGGAGTTCCGGAGCCTGAAGTTTGTGACTATCCAGAATATTTTAATGAATTGGGGATTGAGAAAGGAAAGTATATTTTGGGTATGTGTCGGTTTGTTCCTGAAAAGAATCTTCATCATTTAGTAGAAGCTTTTGCTGGAATATGTGCAAGTGACTATAAGTTGGTGTTGGCGGGGGACGCAGATTTTGAGGATGATTACTCACGCAGTTTGAAAAAAAGGTCGAGAGAATGTGGAGTAGTATTAACTGGTTTTATAAAAGGTCGGAAATTACATTCTTTACTTGCTAATGCATGTTGTTTTGTTCTTCCATCTTCACATGAAGGGTTACCTATCGCATTATTGGAAGCTATGAGCTATAAATTGCCTGTCATTGTAAGCAATATTCCAGCAAATATGGAAGTGGGGTTACCTTATTCATGTTATTTCAAAGTAGGGGATGTAGAACAGCTACAAGAAAAACTAGAAGAGCAGATGGAACAAGGGCTGCGTCGGATAGAGTACGATATGAGTTTATATAATTGGGATGTAATAGCAAAACAGGTAATAGATGTA
>NZ_DAWCXD010000276.1:0-2852 GCF_052357945.1 Bacteroides sp.
GATTTAATAGACCATGCTGATTACTATAAAAACCAAGTATCAGAAAATTCAGCATTATGGATCGATTTATTAGTAAGATTTTCGAAGAGAAAATTTATAAAAATTAAAAAAGTTCCTAACTTCAGATATGGAAAAGTACATAAAAGAACAAAAAGGTTAATGGCAAGAATAATTAATGATAAGCAATATTTAGTTAGTCCGAATTTTAGTGTTATAAATGAAATAGGTGAATCAGATATTGACTTTTCTAAAGTCAGTAATATTAATGGAATTTACTTTGATTATGACGAAGATGATAAACTTTGGAAAATAACTTGCATGAATCCTTATGTGGTATTTACGTAATTACTATATACTTTTGGGGAGAGATGAGAATAAGTATTTAGACATTATTAGTTGTTAATTTATCGCTATAAGGCTTATTCTTGAAGCATTAAACAACCAATTACAAACTAAAATAAGTTTTGATTAACTTGTAACTATTAACAACATTGACTATCTTTGTCGTAGAGAGATATTTGAAATTATGCAGAGCAATGCAATGTGTAGCTGGACTTCCACTACTATATCGTTACCTGCATCTTTATAAAAACACTTTTAATCGCTGATTTATAAAAGATTAAAACGAACTACACTCTTTTACACCGAGAAACAACTTGTTTCACACCGAGGAACAAACCGTTTCACACCAAGAAACAAAAGATTGCATTCTGCTCTTCACGTTAAATTTTCCTTAGTTCGGCTATAACTAAAGGAAAAGAACTACTTTTGTTTTAAATTTTATAGTATCTATATGCAGACATCGGATAGCATTGTAATTATCCCTACCTATAATGAACGGGAGAACATAGAAAATATCATCCGTGCCGTATTCGGCCTTCCCAAAGTATTCCATATTCTGGTAATAGAAGACGGCTCTCCGGACGGAACGGCAACCATCGTAAAAACCTTGCAACAAGAATTTCCCGAACGGCTTTTTATGATTGAGCGTAAAGGGAAACTAGGATTGGGCACTGCCTATATTACCGGATTTAAATGGGCATTGGAACACGCATACGAGTATATCTTTGAAATGGATGCCGACTTCAGTCATAATCCGAACGATTTGCCCCGTTTGTATCAGGCTTGTTCGGAACAGGGTGGAGATGTATCTATCGGCTCCCGCTACATCAGCGGAGTGAATGTAGTGAATTGGCCGATGGGACGGGTATTGATGTCGTACTTTGCTTCCAAATATGTGCGGTTCATCACAGGAATACCCGTACACGACACGACTGCCGGATTTGTCTGCTACCGCCGTCAGGTACTGGAAATGATTGATTTGGATCATATCCGTTTTAAGGGATATGCTTTTCAGATTGAAATGAAATTCACCGCTTACAAATGTGGTTTTAAAATCATCGAAGTTCCCGTGATTTTCATTAATCGTGAACTAGGGACTTCCAAGATGAATAGCAGCATCTTTGGAGAGGCCATATTTGGTGTGATTAAATTAAAAGTAAATAGTTGGTTCCATAAATTCCCGCAAAAGTCATGAAACGTACACTGATTCAAAATGCCGTTATTGTTAACGAAGGAAGAAAAGTACTGGGTTCAGTAGTCATTGAAAATGAAAAGATAGCCGAAATATTGGTGGGTGAAGAAAAAGCAACTGCCCCTTGTGACGAAGTCATTGACGCAAGCGGGTGTTATCTCCTGCCGGGTGCCATCGACGAGCATGTTCATTTCCGCGATCCCGGACTGACTCATAAAGCTGATATTACCACAGAAAGCCATGCCGCGGCAGCAGGAGGTGTCACTTCCATCATGGACATGCCCAATACAAACCCGCAGACTACGACGCTGGAGGCTTTGGAAGAGAAATTCACCCTACTAGGTGAGAAATCAGCAGTCAACTATTCCTGCTATTTCGGAGCAACGAATAATAACTATACCCAGTTTGCGCAACTGGATAAACACCGGGTTTGTGGCGTGAAGTTATTTATGGGTTCAAGCACCGGCAATATGCTGGTAGACCGGATGGCCAGTCTGCGTAATATATTCGGTGGAACCGATCTGCTCATCGCTGCTCATTGCGAAGACCAGGGAATTATCAAAGAAAATACGGATAAATACAAGAAAGAATACGGAGACAATGTACCTCTGGCTCTTCATCCGCTCCTTCGTTCGGAAGAAGCTTGCTATCGTTCATCCGAACTGGCAGTACAGTTGGCACGTGAGACAAACGCCCGCCTGCACATCATGCATATTTCCACAGCTAAAGAGTTGAGTCTGTTTTCTAACGTACCTTTGGTACAAAAAAAGATCACGGCAGAAGCCTGTGTTTCTCATCTGCTCTTTACGGAAGAGGATTATCAGACACTGGGTGCCCGCATCAAATGCAACCCTGCCATTAAGACAGCGCAAGACCGGAAAGCTTTGCAAGAGGCTGTCAATAGCGGTTTGATTGATGCTATTGCCACAGATCATGCCCCACATTTACTTAGCGAAAAAGAAGGCGGTGCCTTAAAAGCAATGTCCGGAATGCCAATGATTCAGTTCTCACTCGTCAGCATGTTGGAGTTGACAGAAAAAGGAGTGTTTACTATCGAAAAAGTAGTAGAAAAGATGGCTCATGCTCCTGCGCAGATGTATGAGATACAAAACAGAGGATTCATTCGCAAAGGCTATCAGGCCGACCTGGTATTAGTCCGTCCCGGAAGCGAATGGACTGTAACAACCGATTGTATTCTAAGCAAATGTAAATGGAGTCCATTAGAGGGACACACATTCGACTGGAAAGTAGAGAAAACATTTGTAAACGGACATCTGTTATATAACAACGGAGAAATAGACGAGACTTATCGCGGACA
>NZ_DAWCXD010000277.1:0-2835 GCF_052357945.1 Bacteroides sp.
ACTGAATGATTACGGTGGCACTTGGGGCCGTTTATTCCAATTCATCAAAGAACAAAAACTGCCGATGGGAGATTTCAGCCCGCTTTGCATCTACCACGATGATCCGAAAGTGACGCCAGCCGAGAAACTGCGTACAGACGTATGCATGGTAATGCCTGTAAAGGTTGCCCCCAAAAGTGATGTGGGATTCAAGGTTATCCCAGCCGGACGTTATGCTATTTTCCTTTATAAAGGCCCGTATGACAATCTGCAAGCTGTGTACGATACGATTTACGGAAAGTATCTGCCCGAAATGGAATGTACGATACGTGATGAAGCCAGTGCTGAACGCTATCTGAACAATCCATGTGACACTCCCCCCGAAGAGTTGTTGACGGAGATCTATATTCCAGTAGAATAATCCGGATAAGGAGACGAAGGAACAGCAGTCACTTTCAGACAGGCTGTTCCCTCTTCCCTACCTGTTATTTTTCAGCATAGACGCCAATCCTGTTTCCTTCACTATCCGTGAATACGGCAAACCATCCTTTATCGTCTGCCTCAATCTTTGTTTTGGGAATGACAACTTTCCCTCCTTTCAGAAGCACTTTTTCCAACGTTTGTTCAATATCCTCACAGTTGAAATGGATAAGTACGCCATGCGTTGAAGGAAGAAAGTCGAAATTTGAAGCATAAGAAATAGCACCGACGGTTTCACCTTCTTCCGTGAAACAAGCCATTTTCTCTGTTTCACATTCAAAAGTCGGAAGTTGCACACCCAACACAGTTTCGTAAAAATCGACAGCCCGACGGAAATCGGTAGCAGGAATCTCAAAAAATGCAATTAATTTTTTCATCTCGTTTCTTTTTTATAGTTACTACTAAACCTTTGCAAAGACATTGCAAAAGTAGGGTAACACGAGGAAGCCCGATAGGAAAAAAGAGACATCTTTAGAGTTCAGAGAAATAATCGGAATAAGGGGCGCATACAGAAAGATACTCCGCAGGGGTATAACCGGAAAAGAGTTTGAATTCCTTTATCATGTGAGACTGATCGGAAAAGCCACATTCATAAGCCACTTGTACAAAAGGAATCGTAGCATCCTGTTGCAGCATGGATAACGCCCGTTGCATACGGATAATACGAATAAATTCCTTGGGAGTAGTGCCGACATAATCGGCGAAGATACGCCCAAACTGCTTACTGCTCAAACAGGCTGTTTCCGACAAATGAGAAATATTGATTTGCGGCCGGAGGTTTATTTCATGAAAGACAGCAGACATCCGCTTGAGATTATACTCGGGAAGAGTGTATAAACGACGAAGAAAAAACTGCTCTATCAACCGAATACAAACTGCATTATCAGAAGTATCCGTGACCTGTTTCACTAAATCCGACAGTTCTACATCTTCCATCGCATCGGTATCTACAGTTTGCCCGCGGAACAGATGACTGGGTATGTGAAACAATGCTTTTACCGCATAAGGCTGAAAAACAACAGTAATCATCTCTATCCTGCCTGTAGACATCACATCCGAGAAACCGACCGATTGTCCGGAAATAAAGGATTGGGGTTGCAGCTCCGACTCACCCAACAAAAGAAGTTGTTTCCCTTTATGGAATACCAGTTGCATACAGCCAATAGGCAGAGTCCGTTCGGAGACAGGAGCTATTGAGTCGTCTTGCAATATCCAGTAATGCCGTATATAGGGAGCCAGGGCAAAACAGGGTTTTATCAATTGAAATGATTGCATATAACAAAGATATTATTTCTTAATCCAAATGCAAAAGTAAAACTCCTGTTTAAAAGGGGATAGTAAAAAAAGGACTTCTTTACTTAATTAAAAAAGCATCCTCTGCTTGAAGAAGCATGATTGCAACTCATTCAAACAGAGGAAGAATTCTTTAGATAACGGAAAGTCCATATTCGTAGGCTTCCGACATCGCATTGTAATCTGCATCGGAATATGCGCCTTTGTCTCTTGCTTTCTGCATATCTTTCATAAACGATTCCACAGAAGACAGGAAGCTATAATAATTCTTTTGCTCTTCATCATAGCCTGTGACAGCAGGAAGTTTCTTTGCAGCTTCGAGTTCTTTCTTCAATTCTGCCATCTTCACATCAATGCGAGCACCCTCCAGTACATGTTTGCGAGAATAAAGATTCATTATGCTTTGCACAGTGCCGGACATCTTACGCATAGCCATGATTTGATCTTTCAACGGTTCGTCGGCAAGAAGTTCTTTTTCAGCCTGTTCCGTGAGAGGGCTTAGAATATCAAAAATCACTTGTTTATATTCGGACATTTCTACACTTAGCCGATAGTTTTCATCCAAGAGCTTGCCAGCCTTGGCTGTCTCTTTGGCCTGCTTGTAAGAGAGAAACTTATTAAAATTATCATAGAATTGCGCCCGTGCACTGAAAAGTCCTCTATAACTCTGCTTCAGATTCTGACGGACTTGTATATTAAAGTAATCTCCCGGATCCATCAATTCCGCAGTGTCTCTGGCAGATACTTCAGGCGGTGCTATCGGAGATACTTCAGGAACTTTTCCTGTCTGTTCCATATATCCCAAGACCGCATTTACGTCTTTTGCATTAGCTACATGCCTCAACACGATGAGCGATGTATGATAATAGTTTATCACTTTACTGGCATTATCCAATTCTTCCGGAGTGACGGAGGACGCAGCCTGTTTCTTGTTTCCTCCCGAACAGGAAACCAATAAGAAAGCACCTATCAGTGCTCCAAATAATAAGATATTCTTCTTCATAATAATGGTTAGTTTATTGAGTCTTTCGTACTATAACAATAAAAATCGTTTTTTGTTATAGACAAACAATGCATATTCGA
>NZ_DAWCXD010000278.1:0-2750 GCF_052357945.1 Bacteroides sp.
CTTATTACTCAGCCATCTTCCAAGGAAAACAAAGATTACGATTGGAATCACATATCCGATCACCAGACTGAGAAAGATGGACTGCTTCTGAGGCTCCACTGCTTCCATACTGGTTCCGGCTTCATAAAGGCGGCTTACAAGGTCGTAGGCTAAGACCACAGCGCCTTGCCTTGTTACCAAGGTAGGTTTCCATAGCCTCGCCCCGAAACCGTACGTACACCTCTCGATGTATACGGCTTCCCATTTATCATAGTCTTTCAGTTATTTCGTAATCATGGCATAACAGTTTGGACAAACTGCAAGTGTCTTGCGACGCTTAGTCAACATAATAGTGTTCCATTCATTGTCCGCTTTGATTGATTTCAAAGACTTCACATGATGCATGCATATATCTCCTGTGTTTTCTCCACATAGTTCACATACACCCAGCTTAATCCTTGTTCTCAAATAATTTGGATTATCATACTTGACGTATTGTGGTAAGAGGTCGGGTTCGAAGCTACAGGCGTAGCGTTTCTTCTTGAATCCATCATGATAGAACTCACAGTATTTTAACCCTTTCTTTGTATTATAAGGAACCATAAAAATTCCATTCCTACGGTATTTTCTCTGTATCTTGTAAACGCTCTTTTGATATTTAAGTCCAAAGGTCTTATACATGCTATATTCCAAGATGAATGCAAAGTTTTTGATGACTGTTGCATTTTCCGCTATCGAATAGTAATTATATATACCTCTAATCTCGGCATTCACCTGTGATACTATTTCCACATCGGTCATGTGAACCATATTGCCTCTGTGGTGAGAATCCCATATTTCTTTGCCATTTTCATCATACCTAATCCTAAGTGCACCATACTCTATTAGCTTAGCTTGCCACTTATCCCTTGGAGCGTATAATTTGATTCTGCCCGTATGAGTTTTCCTTAACTGATGCTTTGAATCATACATTAGTGCTGAATTCTTGGCTGTAGTAATGTCGTAGCCTAGGAATCTGGCTTTATCTTGACTATGCGTGATTTTGGTCTTTTCTTCGGACATCTCAAGATGCAGAGTATCCTCGAGAAATACTCTGAATTTATCTTTTATTTCAGAGGCATCCTCGAATGAACCAATGACTCCTATTAAGAAATCATCCGCATATCTACAGTAGACCAAACTTTTGTAGTCTTCATTATTTGCTCGCTTACTTGGTAAGCTGTGCTTATAGCTAATGGCATCTTTTTGCAGACGCAGAGCTTCTTTTCTTTGTTGCTCATTCCAACTGTCCCAGTTTGCTCGGTTTCTTCTTCTGATGTAGTACAGCTTGCTTGCGGCTCGTGAGTATTCAAGGTTATCCTTTGATTTTCCCTTGCTAAATTCTTTCTTTAGACGTTCTGCAAACTCATCCAATTTTGACAGATAGATATTTGCTAACATAGGGCTCACGCCTGAACCTTGGGGTGTTCCTGAAAATGTACAATTGTACACCCATTGCTCCATATATCCAGCTTTCAGCATTTTCCATATGAGAGCCAAGAAGTTTTCATCCTCGATTCTCTCCCTCAGAATGTTTACTAGCACATGATGGTCGAAGCTGTCGAAGCATGCATGTATATCACCTTCTACGAACCAAGTGATTCCGGTGAACTGATTTTGTATCTGCTGTAAAGCAGAGTGACAGCTTCTGTTAGGTCTGAATCCATGAGAATAATCTGAAAAGTTAGGCTCATATATGCTCTCAAGAATCATTTTGACCACTTCTTGTACTAATTTGTCTTCTGTTGATGGTATTCCTAGCGGGCGTTTCTTTGTGCTATTTTTCTTTTCAATGTACACACGCCTTGCAGGGTTTGGCTGATAGCTGAAATCTTTGAGACTTTCTATAAGCGCATTGATACGTTTTTCACTCATTCCGTCTAAGCTTTTGCCATCTACACCAGGTGTCATACTTCCTTGCGATTGGCTTATGTTTTTATAAGCTAAGAAGTAAAACTCTGGGTTGTATAAATTCCGATATAATCTCTTGAATTTATACTCTTTGTTTGTTGTTTTTTCTGAAAGACTTTTCAATACCTTTACTGGTTCTCTCAATGTCTCACACATCCTTCCTCGTTTTAGTATTGAACGATAAACTGCCGCCCTTCGCCATGTGGGCGTTATTATTCGCTTCCGTTTTTACGGCTATCCTTGTCAATCCAAGGTCCGCGGACTACTACGACGGCTCCGTTACCATGCTGAATATTCAGAGTCATCTCTCTTGCTTTTTACACTTGAGATTTATCACCTTTCGGCATTACTCATAGCCCATGGGCATTTCAGTTTAGGTAATCCCCGTTTAGCATCATTATGATAAGTTGTACTATTGTCGGTATGGGAGTTTTTGTCATTTTCCATTACTTATGGCTAGCTTGCATCGATTATCCCACGGATTGCAGACAGCAAAATACTAATCCGCCAATGCACCACCGTAACATCTTCCCTTCGGTGTGGAGATGGTTAGCTCCAGCCTCTGACTTTCCTTCAAGCAGTGTAGCCTTCATCCTCATATAGTACCTTTCGCCTCGACACTCAGTCGCAGCTTGGAAGCTTCGCTGACTTGTGCCTTTACAAACGTGCTGTTGTCCCCTTTATGTTTCCACTCGAGGTTAGTTGTTGGCGATAAGATTGTGTTTTTCACACTTGATAATTTTTCTTATTGCTTTCTCAGAGCAAAATCATAATGACCCACGCCGCTTGGGTGTCCACCCCAAGCGCCTTACGGGCGCACG
>NZ_DAWCXD010000279.1:0-2733 GCF_052357945.1 Bacteroides sp.
GAAGGTATTCCATGCGATAGTGTTGATAATCAGTTTAAATCGTGGGTACGTAATGCACGTGCCGCTAACGCTGATTTGCGTATTGCTATCAAGGCAGACGCTACGACTCCATACTCAGTGATAAAGAACGTTATGAACTCACTTCAGGATTTGCGGGAAAATCGGTACAATCTGATTACTTCTCTCAAAGCAGAATCTGAAAATTAAAAAGGAGGAAATACAATGAGTGCTGAAGTACAAGAGAGCGGCGGAAAAAGAGGAAAGAGCAAGCAAAAGAAAATGACTGTCCGGGTGGACTTTACACCGATGGTGGACATGAACATGTTGCTGATTACTTTCTTTATGCTTTGTACCACACTGAGCAAACCTCAGACGATGGAGATAAGCATGCCGAGTAATGACAAAGATATAACTGAAAACCAAAAGAGTATGGTGAAGGCTTCACAAGCAATTACGTTATTGCTGGGAGCTGATAACAAACTCTATTATTACGAGGGAGAACCTAACTATAAGGATTATACCTCGTTGAAAGAAACTAGCTACGGCGCAGATGGACTGCGTGCCGTACTTCTTCAGAAGAATGCTGTTGCTGTCAATAAAGTAAGAGAATTGAAGCAGCAAAAACTTGATCTTAAGATCACGGATGACGAATTTAAGAAGCAGGTTTCTGAGATAAAGAGCGGAAAGGATACACCGACCGTTATTATCAAAGCTACTGATGATGCTTCTTATATGAACCTGATTGACGCGCTGGACGAAATGCAGATATGTAATATTGGTAAATATGTGATAACAGATATCGCTGAAGCTGATGAATTCTTGATGAAGAATTATGATGCCAAAGGTGAATTGTCACAAAACTTGGCCGATAATTGATGTAACACCTGAAAAAAGAAAAGTAAAATGGCAAAATTAGATTTAGCTTCTTCGGAATGGTGTCAACTGATTTTTGAAGGCAAAAACCAAGCATACGGCGCATATAGGATGCGTACCAATTCAACAAAACGGCATAATGCCGCTATGTTGATTGTAGTGGTCATAGCAGCAGTTGGATTCAGTATCCCTACACTGCTTAAGTTGGCAACTCCGGAGCAGAAAGAAGTGATGACAGAAGTTACTACTCTGTCAAAATTGGAAGAACCTGAAATCAAACAGGAAGAGATGAAACGCGTAGAACCGGTTGCACCTCCTCCCCCTGCATTGAAGAGTTCTATCAAGTTTACAGCTCCTGTCATCAAGAAAGATGAAGAGGTGCATGAGGATGATGAGATCAAGAGCCAGGAAGATTTGAATGCTACTAAAGTATCCATCTCTATTGCTGATGTAAAAGGTAATGATGAGGAAAATGGTCAGGATATCGCTGACCTTAAGCAGGTGGTAACACAAGCTGCACCAGAACCGGAAAAGGTTTTTGATATGGTAGAACAGATGCCGACTTTCCCCGGTGGTCAACAGGAATTGATGGCTTACTTGGGTAAGAATATCAAATATCCGACTATTGCACAGGAGAATGGAACACAAGGTCGCGTTATTATACAGTTCGTTGTAGAACGTGATGGTTCTATTTCTGACGTACATGTGGCTCGTGGTGTAGACCCTTATCTGGATAAGGAAGCTGTTCGTGTGGTAAAAAGTATGCCGAAATGGCTCCCTGGTAAACAGAATGGAAAAGCGGTGCGTGTGAAGTTCACCGTTCCGGTAATGTTTAGATTACAATAAAAAGATGATGAAGAGACAATTTAGGCTGATAGGACTTGTAGCGTTGGTGGTCTTGAGTGCTTGTAACTCAAAATCGAAAGGGCCGACGGATACTTATTCTTCCGGTGTGGTATCTATCGCGGCAGATGAGAGTTTCGAACCTATCATACAGGAAGAGATAGAGGTGTTTGAAAGCCTGTACCCATTGGCCGGGATTGTCCCTCGCTACACAACTGAAGTGGAAGCGATAAATTTACTTCTGAAAGACAGTGTCCGGTTGGCTATTGCAACCCGGACACTGACTAAGGAAGAAATGAATTCATTCCACAGCCGTAAGTTTTTCCCTCGCGAGATAAAATTGGCTACGGACGGTCTGGCATTGATTGTGAATCGTGCTAATCCGGATTCTTTGTTGAGTGTACGTGATTTCCGCCGCATCCTTACCGGTGAGGTGAAAAACTGGAAAGAGGTTAATCCGAATTCCCGTTTGAAAGGGATTCAGGTGGTGTTCGATAATAAGAACTCCAGTACCGTACGTTTTGCAATGGACTCAATCTGTGGTGGAAAAGAGTTGGCTGAAGGTAACGTTAGTGCCTTGAAAACCAACCAGCAGGTGATAGATTATGTAGCGAATAATCCCGACGCTATGGGAGTTGTTGGAGTAAACTGGTTGGGGAACCGCAGTGATACAACTAATCTTTCTTTTCGCGAAGAGGTCAGAGTGATGTCAGTGAGTGCAGAGGATGTAGCAACTCCTGCTAACAGTTATAAACCTTATCAGGCTTACCTGTTCTATGGTAATTATCCGTTGGCACGATCTATTTATGCATTGCTGAATGATCCTCGTAGTGGGCTGCCTTGGGGATTTGCTTCTTTTATGACATCCGACAAAGGGCAGCGGATTATATTAAAATCCGGACTTGTTCCGGCTACTCAGCCGGTGCGTATTGTCCACGTGAAAGACGAATAATAACTAAAATTAAAGACTATCATGAAAAGAGTACAAATGTTTTTAGCTGGAGCGTTTATAGCAGT
>NZ_DAWCXD010000280.1:0-2692 GCF_052357945.1 Bacteroides sp.
AGCATGAAAGCATGAGCAGCCTCATATTCGTTCGGAATCACTCCATCCAAGATAGCATCCTTTATAGCACTTTTCAGAACACCGACTTCACGACAAGGTTCCAAACCGAAAATCTCCATAATTTCTTCTCCGCTCACGGGCGGTTGGAAGTTACGGACACGGTCTTTCTCCTCCAAATCCTTCAGTTTTTGTCGAACCAACTGGAAGTTATTCAGGAAACGCTGCTTACGTTCCATATTCTTGGAAGTAATATCCGCTTCACAGAGCATCATCAAGTCGTCAATATCATCACCCGCTTCAAAAAGCAGACGGCGTACAGCCGAGTCTGTCACCACATCATCCGCGATAACAATCGGACGCATGTGCAGGCTAACCAGCTTCTGCACGTACTTCATCTTCTCATTCATCGGCAACTTCATCTTGCGGAAGATATGCGGAATCATCTTTTCACCGATAAAATTATGGTTATGGAACGTCCATCCAGCTTTCGGTTCCCAACGTTTCGTGACAGGCTTGGCAATGTCATGCAGCAAAGCAGCCCAGCGTAACCAAAGGTTATCAGTCTTCTTGCTGATATTATCCAGCACTTCCAATGTATGATAAAAATTATCCTTATGCGAACGTCCGTTCCGTGTTTCCACTCCCTGCAAGGCAGCAAATTCCGGGAAAATCAACGGCAGCAAACCGCTACGTTCCAAATCAATAAAACCTTTTGAGGGAATCGGAGAAAGAATAATCTTATTCAGTTCGTCCGCAATACGTTCACGGGAGATAATTTCAATCCGTTCCTTATTCCGACAAAGCGATTCAAAAGTATCATCGTCAATGTAAAAGCCCAGCTGCGTAGCAAAACGGATGCAACGCATCATGCGCAAAGGATCATCGCTGAAAGTGATATCCGGGTCGAGCGGAGTGCGGATTGTCTTTTCCTTCATATCCTCCATGCCTCCGAACGGGTCTACCAGTTCGCCGAAACGTGCCTTATTGAGACATACAGCAAGAGCATTGATCGTGAAATCACGACGGTTCTGATCGTCTTCCAGCGTACCGTCTTCAACAATCGGTTTGCGCGAATCCCGTTGATAAGACTCCTTACGGGCACCTACAAACTCTACTTCCGTACCTCTGTATTTTACTTGTGCTGTCCCGAAATTCTTGAAAACAGAGACATGAGCACCACGTCCCAACCGTTTTCCAAGAGCTTCTGCCATTGCAATTCCACTTCCTACAACTACTACATCTATATCTTTAGAGGGACGTTGCAGAAAAATATCACGAACGTAGCCACCTACCACATAACACTCCATGCCGAGCGCATCGGCCGTTTCGGCTATCTGTCCGAAGATGGGTTCGCTAAAATGCTGCTTCAATTCCTCTTGAGTCAACTCTATCATTCTTTTTAGTTATAAGTTTTGAGGGGACAAAATTACAAAAATAAGGGATATATTTGTATTTTTGCCGCTAATAAAGTGAATGAAGAACAGAACGATGAACAGTGAATGGCAAACGGACACTGCTTATTCATGTAAATAATAAAACTAGTAAATAGAATTTGTGATGAAAAAACTGATTATCCTCTTTTGTGGTACGCTGGCATTAGCTGCCTGCGGAAATGGCCTTGAGAAAAAAGCCAATGAAAAACTGATGGTTGCCAAGGCTGCCTACGAACGTGGCGACTATGAAGAAGCTAAGTTACAAATTGACAGTATCAAGATTCTGTATCCCAAAGCGTTCGAAGCACGTAAGGCAGGACAGGCACTAATGCTTGATGTTGAAACAAAAGCACAGCAAAAAACGCTTGCTTATCTGGATAGCACCTTTCAGGCAAAAACGAAAGAATTCAACGCCATCAAAGACAAATTCACCCTAGAAAAAGATGCCGAATATCAACAAATAGGCAACTACCTCTGGCCTACACAAACCATTGAGAAAAACATGCACCGTTCGTACCTCCGCTTCCAAGTGAACGAGCAAGGCATCATGAGTATGACCTCTATCTATTGCGGTGCCGGCAATATCCACCACAACAAAGTGAAAGTGATTGCTCCTGACGGCAGTTTTGCCGAAACTCCGGGCTCTAAAGACAGCTACGAGACAACCGATATGAACGAGAAAATAGAAAAAGCTGATTACAAACTGGGAGAAGACGGTAATGTAATCGAATTCCTACATCTCAATAAAGACAAAAATATCCGTGTGGAATATATGGGCGACCGTACCTATAAAACAACGATGAGTCCCACCGACCGACTAGCCGCAGCCAATGTTTATGAATTAGCGCAAATCCTCTCTGCAATGGAACAGATTAAAAAAGAACAAGAGGAAGCTAACCTGAAAATCGGATTTATCAATAAGAAAAAAGAACGGAAAGCACAAGAGGAAATTACCGATTAATAAAAAGGAAACTCCATTTGGCAAAAAGAAAACGATCTGTTCGGAAATGAGATAAATGCTCATTTAGAGTTCACCACAGATTACACAGATTATTCTTATTTTCGTTGAATACCCATAGTGAATTAGGGTACTGATATACATATTTATTTAATCTGTGTGAATCTGTGTAATCTGTGGTGAAAAAATAAAACAGACAGAAATAGTTATTATTTTTCATAAACGACAACTATTCCCGTCAAATGTATAATGCGAATCAGCAGTTGACAATCTTCTACCTTTTCGCTTGTTAAAATGTTAT
>NZ_DAWCXD010000281.1:0-2614 GCF_052357945.1 Bacteroides sp.
TATTATATAATTTACTGTTAATAATTTTTGTTTTCTTTTTTTATTTCATAAAAAGTCTTATAAATTGAAGCTTTAGTATAAATATTGGCCTTAGTACTAGCTCGGGATAAATAGTGAATAGCAGAATCAGTTTCTTCGAGATTATACAATATACTTCCTTTCCAAAAGTAAGTAGGAGATAAATTAATGTTAGAAGGAGCATATCTCAAGGCTAAATCTATTTGCTTTTTAGCTTCTATATATAACCCTTGGTCGTCATATACCTTTGCTATATCACAAAAAATTGCATTTTCCCACAATGAATCTTTGATAGATTGTGCTATTGATAATGCTTTTTGATAATAAGATAATGCTTTTTCTTCCTCATCTTGTATTGCATAAACATTGCCTAATCCTCGGGTTGCGTGTAAAATTCCATATTTGTCTTGCATTTTTTCTGCAGTTGCGTATGATTCTTTATATGTTTTGATAGCCGGAAGATAAAACTCTTGACTCTCGTAACATAAAGCCAGATTATTGTATATTTGTAATATTGGAGCTTGGTTTGGGGATGCTGTTTTTAAAGCTGTTAGATAAGCTTCTGTTGCTTTTATATATTCTTTATTGTCTTGATACACTCTTCCGAGATAATAATAAGCTTTTGTTTTTAGCTTATTATTACTGTTATCCTTATAGTAGTCAACTGCTATTAGAATTAGAGAGTCATTGCGGTGAGATTTGAAATTCTTATCTAAAGCTTCTGTTAATAATAGTGCATACATGGCTTTTGCTGATTTATTAGATATTTCTTCAATAGATAGCTTTTCCAATATGCATAATGCGCTGTCAGCACGTTTGTCTATTAATGAATCTGCTAATTGTAATTGAGGGGCAGTGTTTGAATTATGACACGCATTAAAGAAAATGCATAGTGTTGTAATTAGAATAGTTAGGTAGTTCGGTTTCATAGAGTTTTATCTGTTTCTGCAAAAGTAAGTATTTATAAATAAAAAGTAGAATCGTTTGTCTATAAAACTTCTTTTAATAAGACGTTTCCCTTATTTTTTTATACTACTCTCCCTAATCTGCAAATGTGTCGGAATCGTCACCTGCTTGATAGTCTTATCTCCTTTTATCTGATCGATAAGTAGTTGGCAGGCAGTTTCTCCCATTTTATAGGTCTGATGTGATACAGCAGATAATTTCGGTTCCACATAATTAGCATGCTGCTCGTCTGTATACCCGATGATTGCCACATCATTCGGAATCCGGAGGCCGTGATTTTTGATAACTTCCATTGCTGCGAAAGCCAATGTATCATTCATGGCAAGAATAGCATCCGGAGGCTGTGGAAGTGACAGTAAGGTTTCTGTGGCAATCTTGCCTTCCTCATAATCAATTTTCCGGCAGACTACCAGCTCTTTTTCGATTGGAATACGATTCTCACGCAAGGCTTCCAGATAGCCATGTTTTCTTCTCTTTACAATATCCAGATGATTAGCTCCTCCGATAAAAGCTACCCGCTTGCTTCCATTATCCAGAAGATGTTGTGTAGCCATCTGTGCGGATTGGGCCCCATCTGCTATCACCGATGAAAATTGGTCGGTCAGGCAAACACGGTCGAACAGGATAAGTGGCATATTAATGTCTTTCAAGGCGGAGATGTGGGAGAAATCGGTTGTTTCTTGAGACAGACAGGCGATGATGCCTTCCACACGCATATTGACCAGATTCTCAATATTTCTTTTTTCGTGCTCGTAAGACTCATGTGAAGTCGTGATAATCACGAAATATCCGTTGGCAATAGCCATATTCTCTATTCCATTCAGAATTGATGCAAAGAAATGAGTGACAATATCCGGAACGATCACTCCGATGATACGTGGTGCATTTTTCCGCAGGCTCATGGCAAAAGGATTGGGACGATAGTTCATCTCTTTAGCCAGTGCCTTTGCTTTAGCACAAAGTTCACGGCTGATTTCCGGACTATCTTTTAGTGCCCTGGATACAGTAGGAATCGACACCCCCAATGCTTGGGCGAGATCTTTGAGTGAAGTATGTTTCCGGTTTTCCATTTGAAAGTCTGCAACTTAGATTCTTTTTACAAAGAAAGCACATTCCCGGAAAATTAAAAGCATTTGAAGCAATATTTTTTACGTAAACCGTTACGTTGGTTTTTCGACCGCTCTCTGCTGCACTGAAACTATTACTGACCTATTTTTGTCGCATACAAAATGATTTAAAACCTAAAAGTATGCAATACCATGAAATCGGAAAGACAGGGATGAAAGTATCATCTCTTAGTTTTGGAGCTTCTTCTTTAGGAGGAGTTTTCCATGATTTGAAAGAAAAAGAAGGCATTCAGGCTGTGTTTACCGCTGTTGAGGCAGGAATGAACTTTATCGATGTGTCTCCTTATTACGGACATTATAAAGCGGAAACTGTTTTAGGAAAGGCACTTAAAGATCTTCCTCGCGACCGTTATTACCTTTCTACCAAAGTGGGACGTTATGGAAAAGATGGAGTAAATCTGTGGGATTACTCTGCAAAGCGTGCTACCGAAAGTGTGTATGAGAGTATGGAACGTCTGAATATAGATTTTATCGATCTGATAAATGTACACGATGTGGAGTTT
>NZ_DAWCXD010000282.1:0-2583 GCF_052357945.1 Bacteroides sp.
TCGCACTAATTACGCTAATTTTTAACTAATAAATCAAATACTGATTCGCATGTATTATTAAAAAGTAGGGATCCCAAATATTATTACGATACTATATACGAAATAAAAGGCATAATAATGTCAAGCAAAATTCATGAAATGTATCGTATAATTGTTGCATCAATCTGTAATAGGATTTGTATAGAAAAAAGATACCAACAGCTCTATAAGTTCATAAGAAATGTCGGAGATTATTTATATGGGCAATATGGACAATATTTAGGGCAATACCATAGAAACATATATTATCTGTTGGATTCAATCCAAAATTTTAAATACCCCAATGACTATTCTAAAATATTTAGAGCACAATTATCCTCAGATGAGTTAACAGTCATACTATTCAATTCAATGAGCTCGCAATCAACTCTCAAAACAATTTCTTTATTAAAGAAATTTGATATATTCAATAACATTATTGCCCTCGAACTTCCTATATCTGGATATGATACAGAAAAAGAAATCGTAATTCAGACTATTAACTCTCTTTTTCATGAATTTATAGCTGATTCTACAAACAAATGATTATATACCCAATTATTATATTTATTGTAACTGTACAAGAATATAGGGAAAAGAGTGGTTGTATTATTCAACAGTTTTCTCTATACTTCCGCATTCAGAACGTTCAATTTCTACTTATTTGATACCAAGATAATCCCAAAAAGAAAGTCTACCTTTTACATTCTCAATAGGACTTTCAAAAAGTATTGGATTAGCTAATACCCAGTTATAAACTTCTTTTTCAGCCCAGATGGAAGAATGATTCTGTACACAATCCACTATCTCAATGCTACCGATAATGGAGCCTGTACAAAAACTAAAATCTTTCCACTCTTTGTTTTCCGGTAATGCCAATAACTGCTCATTGGTAAGTATTGAATCATAGAAATTATCGTAATTCAAAGGTTTACCGCTTGCATGAATCAGTACCCTCTGCCCTAAATATTTCTTAGGACACGGCCAAGTACGGTTCTCAATGTCTTTAATACCGTGGACTATCAAAGAGGCCCACGGTTGTTTTATTGTTATTGCTTTCATTTTTATTAGTTTTACGCAAATTGCTTTAAATAATAATCGCATCTAAATCCCTTACGAGGCGAAAAGTCTACAAAGTCAAATGACTTAAACAGCCACATTTTATTTGCCCACCTTGCAAGGTCTAACTCATATTGTTTAGGCTTTCTTTTATTCGTGAAATCCCGGTAGGGTTGAACAAACGGAGTAATACCTAAACTCCTCAATGTGTTAAGCCGAAACAAATCCTGCTCAATGGTAGAATTGAAGCCGACCAAGACATAGCAAGTAATCTTATAAGGCTTCACATACTTGATCATTTCTTTCAGCCGATCAGTCAAATCTATTTGAGGTAAATCCCAAGCAATGTGAATATTCTGTTTCATCTTTAGTTTATTCAACCAATACGCCTGTTCTTCGTCCATTATGCGAACATCTACGCCATGTAACTTTATAGGTTGTCTAGTTTTCAAAAGATAGCTTACGGCATTTTTCCATTCCGGGTTCGCAAAAAAGTTGTTGTCTAACACTTCAATCCACTTTCCTTTCGGGTTCAACTCCACCGGCTCAACGGTCTGAATGTATCCCTCTTTCTCACGAACGAGGCAGAACGGGCATTTCCGAATACATCCCCTGCTAAAAAACTGTATGGAAAAAGGATATTGGGGATAAATGGAGTAGTCCATCAACAAACTGTTTTCTACATCATCAGAAAGCCTGCTTGTAATATTATACCCGGTACCACCTTTTTCGATTACATCAGCCTGCAATATCAGATAGTTGAAATCCGGAGTGAAAGTAAACACCTTACTTGCCATCACCTTGTCGTATCTGCTGAAAGGTGTAGCCCATTCTACTTGATCGCCTTTTGCCTTATGATATGCAGAGGCACGCATAAGAGCGAAATTTGGAAAGTAATGACCGTCAACGTCAATTAATCCGATGTTCATTACTTCATTGTTATACGTTAAACCTCTATCTCAAACTGCTCACTTTTTGCCGATGGCATACATTCAAGAATGGAAGAACCTACTGAAACGTAATAAACACCATCTTTTTCAAGTGGAAGCCAATGGAAGTAGCGTCCTGTTTCTTCGTGCATCACTGGAATCCCAAACCTATTAAGAGGCTTACCATCTATACCTCGGAATTTTTTACACCATTTGTCTATAAATTCTCGACCCTCCTTCTTTCGTTTATTGATTTTCCAACACGGATGCTTCTTATCTTCATTATTCAGAACCAATTTTTCAGGAACAAACTCCTTGTTTTCAAAACCTATAAGTGTATAAAACCACTCGGCAGTGAAGCCAAACGCCCAAACATAACCGATGCTATCTGGTCTTGAACCGCAATATTCCTGAATCATATCTTTAGCTTCGTCTTGTTCACGCAAAAGCCGTTCATTCATTTGTTTCAGTAGCTTCTCAAGCGCTGAACCTTGTTTTGCTATTATCTTCATATCTATTTTGTTATTAATGCGAATCAGTATTTGATTTATTAGTTAAAAATTAGCGTAATTAGTGC
>NZ_DAWCXD010000283.1:0-2578 GCF_052357945.1 Bacteroides sp.
GACAGCAGATACGCCACTCTGGACGCTCAATACGAAAAGGAACAGTCCGAGCTTAACGCCGAAATCTCTGCTCTGGAAAAGGCTATCAAGAGCTATGAAACGCACGAAAAGGACGCTGACCGTTTTATCGCCCTGATTGATAAGTATGAGAACTTCGACAAGCTGACCATTGCCATGCTTAACGAGTTTATCGAGAAAATCCTTGTGCATGAGCGTGACCGCAAAGGCAGTATACAGACCACACAGGAGGTCGAGATTTACTTCAATTTTGTCGGTCGATTTGTTCCCCCGGCGTTTGGTGAAGTGGAGCTTACCCCGGAGGAATTAGAGGAAATCCGCAAGCGTGAGGAACGCAAGGACAGGCTTCATCAGAACTACTTGAAGCGGAAAGCCAGCGGAGCGCAGAAGCGATACGAGGACAAAATCAAGGGGAGAAAAAAAGCAGAAATTGAAGCTAAGAAAGCCGCCATTCGTGCGGAGGACATTGCAAAGGGCGTGTTCGTCCCTGTCAGCAGTTTACCGCAGAGAGAGCCGATGAAAGGAGTACAAACAGCATGAATATCGCTTACACACAGAACGGAGATTATCTTATCCCGAACATCGTTATCCGCAAGACCAAGCCCCTCGGACACTACGGCAGACTCCGCAAGGCGTATCTGGAAATGCACCGCCCGATACTGTTCAATGAACTGGTGCTATCCGATAGGCTCTTTGAGCATTGCGCCGAGATTGACGAAGCGGCACAAAACCGAATGGAGCTGATCGTGCCGCAACTGGCAAAGCAGTACGGCGTGACCGAAAGGCTGAAAGCCGAAAACCAAATGGAATGGGTGCGGCAGATGAACGCTTGCAAGGCACAGGCAGATGAGATTGTGAAAGCGGAATTGATTTATGATTGAGTGAGAAAGTCCGGGCAGAAAACTGTTCGGACTTTTCTCATATAGTCCAAAGTTGCGGTAGAATTGTTCACAGGTTTTATGGTATAATTTGAATACGAAAATTGAGCAACAAATTGAATTTGCGGAGGAGAATACTATGTTTCTTGTACTTCATCTGAACTCTCGACTTCAGCCAAAGCACCGCTTTGAACTTGAAGATGCTTTAACAGAGATTTTTGAGAGTAATGACAATGTCGGGAAAATAACGGGTGGCGGAACAGCAATGTTTCCCAGTGGCGAGATAGAAAGTTGTGATATTGAGATTGAATTTTCTAATAGGTCAGAAGATTTTGAGTGGCTTTTGAATTTACTTGATAACATCGGAATACCTAAAGGGTCGGTAGTGAAAACTGGCGGAAAGGATTTCTCTGTGGGATCGCTTGAAGGGCTGGGTCTTTATCTTAACGGATGCGACTTGCCTCAAGAGATTTATGAGATCTGTGATGTGAATGAGCTGATTGGACAGTTGGAAAATTCTCTCGGAGAAACGGGGCGATTATTCAGTTGGATGGAGCTTAACGATTTTACTGCATTATATTTTTATGGAACATTATTCGATGAAATGAATGATAAAATCAAACCCGTTATTTCAAGTCACCCGCTTTGTCAAAAATGCCGTGTTGAAAGAATAGCATAACATAGCGAATGATAAAACAAGTTTTCAAATTTTGTCGCACTGATAAAATCCCTTTAGGAACTAAAGGGCGCACTTCTATACTCTCTGTCGAGAGTAGTGCGTCCTGCGGAGCTTCATTCTCCGTCAGCAGAAGAAAACTGCATGACCGAGAATGTTGCGTCACTTCGTTCCGTCAAGGTGGCTACACCCCCTTGCGCCGCTAAAGCGGCTATCCCCTGTGGACTTGCCGTTCGCAAACAGCATAAAATGCTGTTCGCCGCCAGCAAGTTTGAAAGCGACTAAAATGAATTTTATGGAACAAACAAATCGGCAGTATGAAAGGAGAATAGCAGTATGGATGATTACGGAAAATTATGGCATAATTATTCTATCGAATTTAATTCAAAGTTAGTAAATTCAAATGGAGATTGGAACAAACTGGACGAAGATGAACAAGAAATTGCTGCCTTATGGAAGCTATTTGTGGACATAAATAACGGAGGATTTATCCAGTTTTTTTGCAACTGGGGTTTCCAATGTTTTTGCTATGCCATGCGTGGGCTAAAGCGCATCGATGATACCAGTCTTTATGAATTACTGGCAGACACATATTATGATGTTCTGGAAAAATTTAAAGATGATACCAGATTAACAGAATATTGGGATATACCAGAGTATCTGACAGATGAAGATGAGGAACGCCTTAACACTGCCGATACACAGTTCTATAAAACAGAATGTGAACATTTTACTAAAATGGCTTATGAATATTACCATCAAACATTGAAGAAAACGGTAACACCGATTGATACTTAACAATTTGAATTTGATGAAAAAGTCCTTGACTTTTCGTCTCTGGCTGTGCAGCATGCAATATCCCAGTTGCGACACCCCGTCATTCCGGATTACGAGCGGCAGAACCCAATATAGGCACTCATCCAATAACCGGGAGTTCCATAACGTAAATTACAGATTTTGTGGTGCAATTCATGACGTTGACCGGGCATGTATAAGCGTCCTCTCA
>NZ_DAWCXD010000284.1:0-2577 GCF_052357945.1 Bacteroides sp.
GGTAGGCTAAGCATCCAACGCCCTGCCGTATTACTACGGTGGGTTTTCGGAAGCTCGCCCCCAAACCGGACGTACACGTCTCCGCGTATCCGGCTTTCTACTAATAATATCAATCTATTCATTGTTACTGAGTTTTTTGTAACACTTACCACATATGGCAATAGTCTTTCGTTTGCGAGCCATCATTTGTTTTTCGCAGGTAGTTTTCCCTTGAAGATTTTTTAATTTTCTCACATGGTGCATCACTAACTTATCGACTGCTCCACATAATTCACATTTTTCCGCTTTCAGCCTATCTATAAGACTTGTGTTTGTAGGATGATATGTGAATTTGGGCAAGTTGTCTAAATCCTTAATGTTCATTGGATTTTTCTTTTTGAACCCACCATGATAAAAGGTCAAGTCTTTGGCAGTACCGTTCTTTAAATAGTATCTAACTGAAAAAAGTCCATTCTTGGTGTACTTTTTTCGGATTTGCGACATCGTTGTCCGATATTTCTGCGCAAATGTTTTGTACATACTATATTTCATGATATACCCAAGTTTTGACAGACTACTACAATTGTTAGCCAAACAATAGTAATTGTAAATGCCCTTTATTTCCTTGTTGTACCTGTCAAGTATCTCAAAGTCATTGTTGTTTGAAAGTTTGGGACGGGATTTTGCTTTCCAATACTCCTTGCCGTTGTGTATCTTTATTTCTAAAACACGATATTCGAGCAACTTTTTCTTAAACGTATCCTTTCCAAGTGCCAATTGTATCCTCTTATTGAAGACACGTCTTAGTACTCCGTATTTGCTTCTTTTGGTGTCATTGGATTTCCTTACAAAAATCTCATATCCGAGAAATTTTGCAGCGTTTTCAGCATGGGTGATAAGTGTTTTCTCATCGGACAGTGTAAGAGCCAACTTTTCATAGAGGAAGTTCTTTATGTCCTCTTTGATGATGATAGCATCTTGTTTACTGCCAATAATTCCAATTAGAAAATCATCCGCATATCTCACATATTTGAGTTTTCTGTAGTTCATATCCATTTCGTCACCATCAGAATACTGCAAACCTTCTTTTTGATAAGCCTTATATTGTCTTATCAATTCTGACCTTTCACTTTTGTCTTTTACCACTTTCAACTTTTTCAGAATACGGTGTCGTTTGCCTTCAAGTGATACTACCTGTTTAGTTCTTTTCCGTTCTTTCCCCTTATCAAATTTTCCAGTGTATTCCTTCATGAATTTATCCAACTTATCAAGGTATATGTTTGCCAAGATAGGGCTGACAATTCCGCCTTGCGGTGTTCCGCTGTAGGAGTTATGAAAGTTCCAGTCTTCGATATATCCTGCATTCAGAAATTTTCTAATCAAGCGAATAAATCTTTCGTCAGCGATACGTTCTTTCAGAATACCTATCAGTATCTCATGATTGATATTGTCGAAAAATCCCTTAATATCACCTTCTACGAACCATTTCACGCCCGAAAATGTCTTCTGAATATCAGACAAGGCAGTGTGGCAGCTTCTTAGAGGTCGGAAGCCATGTGACGTTTTTTCAAACTGTCTTTCATAGATGGCTTCCAATATCATTCTGACCACTTCCTGCAATAATTTATCATTAAAAGCTGGTACACCTAATGGACGCATTTTCCCATTTTTCTTTGGGATATACATCCGTTTTGAGGGTTGGGGCTGATAACTCTCATCTTTCAACGATGTTATCAGTTGTTCAATTCGGTTCAGGCTCATTTGGTCAATGGTTTTCCCATCTGCACCTGCTGTCATATTGCCCGGTTTCGCATATATGCGTTGGTAGGCAACGTAATACATTTCCTCATTGAAAAAGATACGGTACAAGCGTTCAAACTTGTAATTCAAATTTTCACTGTGTTCCGTTAGACTGTTTAATACATACTCTGGACTTCTCATAATGTCTCTCACATTTTCCGTTATTTGCATTAAAATTATTAGCTGCTTCCCTTCGCCATGTACAGGGCTTTCCCCTGCTCAGACTACTACGGAAGCTCCGTTGCCTTGTCGGATTTTCATAGGTCTGTACCTAATAGCCTTGCGGCGTTCCGATTTAGGCAATCCCCGTTTACGATATAATAACATGGCTATGATAGATTGTCGGATATGACTTCCGCCCGTTACCGCTTACTGCGGTTGTGCCGTAATTTGTTCCTGCCTCTACTACACGACGCTCGCAACAGAGGTATTACGGTATAGCGAGTTAAGTTATCTTTCACTATAAAACATACTGGGTTCACTTGGACTATCATTCAATCAGTTTGGATTTTATCCTCGTATCTATCTGTTTCATCTCACCATTCAGTTGCAATTTGATAACTAATTGACTTATGGCTTTCCAGCGTGCTATACTCCCTGCCGTCCTTTCGTGGGCAGATAAGCTGGTGATGATAGGTAAATATTGGAACACTTACCTAATAGCTTGCCAATGCTACATTTATTATATCGCCTATACGGGCGCACCGTCGTAATACTTCTTGCCCTGTTCGTAAATCTTCACGGTCTCTTGAAAATTTTTTATCATATTCTGGGCGGTCGTGGAAGTGTGTACCACGT
>NZ_DAWCXD010000285.1:0-2520 GCF_052357945.1 Bacteroides sp.
GAGAGGTCGGAAAACGAAAGTAGGAAGAAAGCTTTCGTTTTCCTCCTACTCGATTATAGTATGTTTTAATAAATCGTTTGTTTATTGAAACCGTTTGCTGTTGAGGCTTACTTACGCTTGTCGCATAGCCAATGCCTTATTCTCCGCAGCTTCCATTATCTCCCGTTCTCCGGGACCTTTATCGTTAATGCCGCACAAATGAAGAATTCCGTGGATAATCACACGATGTAGTTCGTCTTCGTATGAAGCACCAAACTGTTCCGCATTGGTACGTATCGTGTCCAGGCTAATGAATAAGTCGCCTGATAAACGATCGCCTTCACAATAATCGAAAGTAATAATATCCGTGTAGTAGTCATGTTGCAGATACTGGCGGTTTACTTCCAGAATCTTCTCGTCCGAGCAGAAGATATAAGCGATTTCACCGAGTCTTTTTCCGTAAGAAGCGGCTACGGCTTTTATCCATTCCGTAGTCTCGCGTTTCTTGATATCAGGCATTTTTACGCCTTCTGTTTGATAAGTTACAGCCATAATTGAATGTTATGATTTAAAAGAAAAATAAATAACTGATTAAGATAGCGGCTATGATACCCGAGAAGTCTGCTATCAGACCGCAAGTCACTGCATTACGAGTCTTGGTTATACCCACACTGCCGAAGTAAACGGCCAGAATGTAGAATGTGGTATCTGAAGCTCCGCGTACTACGCAACTCATACGCCCTACAAATGAATCCGGTCCCAGTTCTTTCATCGTATCGATCATCAAGCCGTTGGCACCGCTACCGCTAAGCGATTTCATCAATGCAGTAGGCAGTGCCCCTACAAAGCTCGTGTCAACTCCGCATGAGCCTACTATGTAGCCAATGCCTCCCACTAGAAAATCCATAGCTCCCGAAGTGCGGAACACGGCGATTCCTACAAGAAAAGCAACCAGATAAGGTATGATACGTACAGCTGTCGTAAATCCTTCTTTAGCTCCCTCTACAAACGAATCGTATACATTGATTTTTTTCCTGACTCCCGTCAGAATAAACAGGATAATGACACTGAATAGCAGAATATTCGCTATCAATGTAGAATAAGTACCCATATCCTCTCGTGAAACGCTTAGAAACAGATAAATCAAACCGGAAAAGAAAAGGCAGATAACGCCCATTAAAATGAGAATAGGCTTATTGATTAAGTTTATCTTTTGAGCGATGCTGACTGCTATGACTCCTACTAAAGTTGAAATGAAAGTACTTAGCAGGATAGGGATAAATACATCTGTAGGCTGTGCAGCCCCCATTTGTGCACGATATACCATGATACTGATCGGAATGATGATAAGGCCGGATGTATTAATCACCAAAAACATAATCATCGGATTGGAAGCAGTGTCCTTTTTCGGATTCAGATCCTGTAACTCTTTCATAGCTTTCAACCCCAGCGGGGTGGCGGCATTGTCGAGACCAAGCATATTGGCGGACATATTCATGAAGATGGAGCCTAACACCGGATGCCCTTTAGGAATGTCTGGAAACAGACGGCAAAGCACCGGACTAAGAAAGCGGGCCAGTGCATTAATCAATCCGCTGTTCTCGCCGATTTTCATGATACCTAACCAAAGGGCCAGTACACCCGTAAGTCCCAGCGATATCTCGAAAGCTGTCTTTGAAGAGTCGAATGTAGCGTTCATGATAGCCGTAAATATCTCCGTATCTCCCAAAACAATCACTTTTATAAGAGCGATGATAAAGGCAATGACGAAGAATCCTATCCAAATGTAATTTAGAACCATAGTTGATAACGTGTATATAGATAGTGCAAAAGTAGTTATTACGTTTCAAATAAACTAAATCTTCGTCTTTCTTATACTGAAAATGAATGTAAATCTCTATCTTTGTCTCCTACTTTCAAGAAATAAATGGAACAGGAAGATTTTAACATACGCGAACATCAGCTTACTTCAAAAGAACGGGATTTCGAGAATGCACTCCGTCCGTTAAGTTTTGAAGACTTTAGCGGGCAGGACAAGGTGGTGGAAAACCTTCGCATTTTTGTGAAGGCGGCACGCCTGCGTGGCGAAGCACTCGACCATGTGCTGTTGCACGGCCCTCCCGGATTAGGAAAAACAACTCTTTCGAATATTATTGCTAACGAATTAGGAGTTGGCTTTAAAGTCACTTCCGGTCCGGTACTCGATAAACCGGGTGATCTGGCAGGAGTGTTAACCAGTCTCGAACCGAACGATGTACTTTTTATCGATGAAATTCATCGGTTGTCGCCTGTGGTGGAGGAATATCTTTATTCGGCCATGGAAGATTACCGCATTGATATTATGATCGATAAGGGACCTTCGGCACGCAGCATCCAGATAGATTTGAATCCTTTCACGCTGGTTGGTGCAACCACACGTAGCGGTCTGCTGACGGCTCCGCTTCGTGCACGTTTCGGTATTAATCTTCATTTGGAGTACTATGATGATGATATTTTGAGCAATATCATTCGTCGTTCTGCGTCCATACTGGATGTGCCTTG
>NZ_DAWCXD010000286.1:0-2498 GCF_052357945.1 Bacteroides sp.
ATTTTTTATTCTACCCCGTGCATCATCTTCTGTAATTTCTTCGAGAGAAGGAACAGAATCAACGAAGCAACACCGGACATTACGACGAATACCATAAAGAAATCATACATGGTAGCAATCTGATAACCAAAGATTGACTTCACTTTTCCGGCTTCCGGATAGAGCCCGCTCAACATTCCCGCAAATTTATTAGCTGTGGCAGTAGACAGATACCAGATTCCCATCATCAAGGAGGCGAAACGCAGCGGACTCAACTTATTTACCATTGAAAGTCCGATAGGCGACAAAGCTATTTCACCCATGGTATGAATAAAGTAAAGTCCTGTCAGCCAAATCATGCTCACTTTCACTCCGGGAACAGCATCTTTCACTCCGAAACAGATGAAAAGATAACCTAAAGAAAGGAGTAACAAACCAATCGCTTGTTTGGTAGGAGAAGCGGGTTCCATCTTTCGCTTGTTCAGGAAACCCCATACACCCGGCATGATATATGCCAGGACAACTACAAACAGGGGATTGAAGGATTGAAACCATGAAGCCGGCATTTCCCAACCGAAAATGTCACGATTCGTCTGTTCGGATGCGAAGAGAGTTAAAGAAGCTCCTGCCTGTTCGTAGGCTGCCCAAAAGAAGATGACAAAGAAGGCTACTATATAGATAACGAAAATACGGCTGCGTTCTATTTTGGTCAATGAACCGTCTAACAGGATCAGAACAGGGAAAACAATGCAGGCGGTAAAAATGCCGATACTCACCCAATCGCCTTCAAATGCATAGTTAAAAAAGGCTATTAAAGCAATGGTAAGAACTGTGATTACAAGGGTGTTACGTACTTTGGTACGTTTGTCCATCTTCGGGTGTGAGATATGGTCGGCCTTGTCTTCTTTCTTTTCACGTTTAGCATCGGGGATAATACCAATCGGTTCTCCGGAAGGAGAAAAAAGATATTTATTCTTTTGAGTCTCGAAAAGAACAACGGTGAACAGTGTCATGATTCCGGCTGCAAGAAATCCCCATTTAAAGTCATGCGGATCACCGGTATCACCCAGATAACCACAAATCAAAGGAGCAGCAAAAGAACCTACATTCACTCCCATATAAAAAATGGTGTATGCAGCATCCAGCCGCCTGTCTCCGGGTTCGTAGAGCTGACCTACCAGAGAAGAGACAGTAGGTTTGAAGCAACCATTGCCCAGAATCAAGAAGCCTAGTCCGCCATACATCATCCAGTGGGCAAGGTTCGTATTATCTAAAGTGGAAGCACTCATAAACATCAGGAATTGTCCGACTGCCATCATTACCGCTCCCCAAAACACGGAGCGACGGATTCCCCAATATTTATCGGCAATGTATCCGCCAATCAACGGGGTTAAATAAACTAATCCGGTATAGCTGCCGTAGATGGATGCTGCCGCTTCTTTGTCAAACAATAATGCCTGCGTCAGGAAAAGAATAAAGATCGCACGCATACCGTAGTAACTGAAACGTTCTGCCGTGCTTGTCGCGAAAATCAGATAAAGGCCTTTCGGATGCCCTTTCAATGCACTCATGAATTTATGTGTTTAGTAGTTTATGGGGTGCAAAGGTACAGAAAAAGTAGATTAGATGCTTCTCTTATCAAACAGAATAATAGGGGGAATAGTAAAAACGAGCATAAAAAATCCTACTGATCCACTTCATTACTTTTTTAGCAGTGTAAATAATAAAGTGGAGATCCATCTTAAATGTAGGTTAGCTACCACCTTAGCCAAAAGTAAATTCGACATTTTCGATACTGGCAAAAAGCATTCCTTCTCTTTTCCTCAAAAAGATTTTGTCTTCTCGGGCCAGCCAACCAATAGCGAGAGCTACGTCTTCAAACGTCAAACTTAATTCACGGCACAAATCGAACATTGAAAGTTCACCTTTTTCATTTAAGATGCGCCATACTTTCCCGGCATTCAAGCCAATTTTTGTCTTTTCCATCATGCAAACTTTAGAAGATTAAACAATCCGTTATTTAGATTCTAATTCATTGTGAGCACAGGAAATTAATGTGATGCACATTATCTATCTCCAAAGATAACATTTTTATCGGAAAACGGCAAATAATCAAAGGCTTAATCAGGGGAGGGGGCGTATCAAAAGTTTGTTCAAGAAGGTATGAAGATGAAGGAAACCGTAACCACACATGAGGCATATAGCTTAATAGTGCCTAATGTCGGCACTATACGACAATTTTGAAGTTGAGTTATTAATAGACAACTGAAGTCAGCTACTTAGTCAACTCCAGTCGACCATGTAGCCGACAGTAGTCATCTAAGTAGCCAACTACAGTTGGCTAATATCATGCCAACTATTTCAATCCGGTCTTCAATCATATTCATTCTCCTATGTCTTTCCATATTGAAGAAACACCTAAGCTTTTGCTTTGACCGGGCTTCTTTCTTAAGGGTGTGAACAGTGTGAGTAAGCGTCTCCGCGATTCTATATAGTGTATTAAAATAAAAAGGCTAATG
>NZ_DAWCXD010000287.1:0-2486 GCF_052357945.1 Bacteroides sp.
CCGGGTACACCACGGATTGAACATCTCTATAGCACGAAATAGAAAAGGTTTGAAGCAAGCTGCTTTGGCTGATATGCTCGGTATATCCCAACAAAGGCTGTCCCAACTAGAGAACCAGCGGGGTAGTCAAGGACGAGATACTAGAGAAGGTATCCGAGGCAACCGGCGTTTCCGTAGAAGATTTAAAGACGATTGAGGAACCGATGAGCGTTTATATTGAAAATAATAACACAATATCCGATTCATCAAACATTGGAAGTGTCGGTGATAGTATTGGAGAATACACACAAACATATAACACCAATCCCCTCGACAAGATCGTAGAGTTATACGAACGTCTCCTAAAGGAAGAGAAAGAACGAGTAAAGACATTAGAAAAGCGCATCAAAGAGCTAGAAGGAAAAGCGTAGATCTTTTTTGACACCGTCCAGCATTTTGTGTAAATAGAAAACTTTAGGATTCAGGTTTCATACTTGAATCCAGTTTTCAAATATAGTAATAAATCGATAGTCCCATCAAATAACATCTTATCAATAGTTGTTTGTATCTTCATCAAAGAGGAATGGACTAATTCTGTATCACATATAAATACCTTCTTTTTCAATTCGGTTTCTCAAAAGTGAATCCATGTGATCCCGTAATCGGACGATATCGACATTACAACCACACAGACTTTGCAGAGCTTCCTTTATATGTACCAAAGCGAACATATTAGGCGTGGAGGTTTCCAAATAAACATCAACGTCACTATCTTCTGTTTGCTCCCCTCTGGCAACAGAGCCGAATATTCCCATACGGATAATGCTATATTTAGAAGCATTCTTCGCCATATAATCACGCAAGATATTCATATATTCAGCTGTTGATTCCGGGTCAGTCCGAAAACCCTGTGGGTATGTTATGTTAATAAGCGAAAGTGAACTATCTTTGCGTTCAAATTAAAATTATTTGTCCAATGCCTTCCAATCGCAACCTACATAAGTTACTACGAGTCATCTTCCCCGAAGTTTTAATGGAGTATTTCGAGATCTCCGGTTGGCATGACGACTCTGTCAAAATTGAAGTTTGGCTTGATGAAAAAAACTACATGGAACGTTCTGATTACAAGAGTGGAACTGTGATTTCACATGGTTTTACTGATGAGAAAGTGATTCAGGACTTTCCTCTGCGTGGCAAACCTGTTTATCTCCACGTAAGACGTCGCCGCTGGTATGACAAAGCTACAGGGGAAACGTTTTCCTATACCTACGATGATCTTACGGCCGAAGGGACGAAACTCACTCCTGAGTTCGTCGCTTTTTTAAAAGAAGAAGATTGAAACTACCGTGGCTAGCATAAGCTCCATAGCAGATGCTTATGGGGTAAAGGGGAAACAGTTAACCTCACAGTACAAGGGGTTTATCAGCGCATACAGACAGTGGGACCAGTTAGATCATGCCTCAGAATATGTCCTGTTCAAACAGAACATAGGTCCTAGCCTTTGTATTGACGAGACTTCTTTGAGCTGCGGAGAATTATATACTGTTGTCACTAACCGTGCGGGACGTGGTGGCAAAGGTACACTTGTGGCCATGATACGTGGCACGAAGTCTGAAGACGTCATAAAGGTGCTTGAAATGATTCATGTCTCCAAGCGCAAGACAGTCAAAGAGGTCACTTTGGACCTTTCGCCGACCATGATGCGGATTGTCCGGACGGCTTTCCCAAACGCCACTATGACAAATGACCGGTTTCATGTACAGAAGCTCTTTTATGAGGCAATTGATGAGCTCAGGATTACTTATCGCTGGATGGCACGGGATTTAGAGAACGATGAAATTCAGCGGTGCAGAGAGCAAGATATAGAGTATGTTCCGTTTCGGTATACCAATGGCGATACCCGTAAGCAGCTGCTGGCAAGGGCTAAGCATGTACTTGTCAAGCATTTTAGTAAATGGACTGAATCCCAAAGAATACGTGCGGAAATCATATTCGAACATTATCCGGAATTGAAATCAGTTTACGACTTAGCCATAGAGTTGACCAATGTGTATAATAAGCACTATAACAAGGATGTGGCACGTGGAAAGCTTGCCTTGTGGTACAATAAAATAGAAAAGCTTGGATACGGATGTTTCAGAACCGTAACAAATACCATGCAGAACTATTATGAGACAATACTAAACTATTTCGTTAACAGGGAAACAAATGCATTTGCAGAATCATTCAATGCAAAAATTAAAGCGTTCAGAGCACAGTTTAGGGGAGTCGGGGATATACCATTCTTTATTTTTAGATTATGCAAACTAACAGGGTAGATTTAACATACCCACAGGGTTTTCGGACTGACCCGAAGTAGGTTGAAATTTGCTGTTTTTTGCGTAGCGGGTGAAAATAAAAAACTCCCGATATTCACTGAATATCAGGAGTTTACTTCTTTTTGCTTTCTCTAAAAGTGGTGCCACCAGGAATCGAACCGGGGACACAAGGATTTTCAGTCCTTTGCT
>NZ_DAWCXD010000288.1:0-2439 GCF_052357945.1 Bacteroides sp.
AAGAATGAATACGAATATTAATAATCTACTCTATATGAATGACGAAAATAAAATAATTATCTACCAAGTATTCACCCGCCTGTTTGGAAATAACAACAACCACTGTGTCTACAATGGAGACATTGCCACCAATGGTTGTGGGAAAATGGCTGATTTCACTCTCAAAGCACTTAGTGAAATCAAGAAACTGGGTACTACGCATATATGGTATACAGGCATCATCGAGCATGCCACTCAAACGGACTATCGCCGTTATAACATCAGACCGGATCATCCTGCTGTTGTAAAAGGAAAAGCGGGTTCTCCCTATGCTATCAAGGATTATTATGATGTAGATCCTGACTTGGCTAACGATGTGCAAGGACGTATGAAAGAATTTGAGAATCTGGTACATCGCACACATCGCACAGGTCTGAAAGTAATTATTGATTTTGTACCTAATCACGTAGCACGCCAATATCACTCGGATGCACAACCGGACGGTACGACCGAATTGGGAGCTAACGATGACTCCAGCCAATCTTTCAGCCCATATAATAATTTCTATTATATTCCGCAAGCGGAACTTCATGCCCAGTTTGATATGAAAGACGGTGCAGCAGAGCCTTACCGGGAATTCCCGGCGAAAGCTACCGGTAACAATCGTTTTGATGCTACTCCCAATATCACCGACTGGTATGAAACAGTGAAATTAAACTATGGAGTGGATTATCAGAATGGCGGTACTTGCCACTTCTCCCCGACTCCGGATACTTGGATAAAGATGCTGGACATTCTTCTTTTCTGGGCATCAAAAGACATTGATGGTTTCCGTTGCGACATGGCCGAAATGGTTCCTGTTGAATTCTGGGAATGGGCTATTCCTCAAGTAAAAGAGGCTTATCCTGAAATACTTTTCATCGCAGAGGTTTACAATCCAGGTGAATACCGTAACTATCTGTTCCGCGGCAAGTTTGATTACCTGTATGATAAGGTAGGGCTATATGACACGTTACGCAATGTAGCTTGTGGATATGAATCTGCATCCGCTATCACTCATTGCTGGCAAAGTCTGAATGGAATAGAGAAAAAGATGCTCAACTTCCTGGAGAATCACGACGAGCAACGTATCGCTTCTGATTTCTTTGCCGGCAACCCGCGTAAAGGAATTCCCGCACTGATCGTTTCCGCCTGTATGAACACTAATCCTATGATGATCTACTTCGGTCAGGAGTTTGGAGAACTGGGCATGGATAGTGAAGGATTTAGCGGAAGGGACGGACGGACTACTATATTCGATTATTGGAGTGTAGACAGCATACGACGCTGGCGCAACGGAGGTAAATTTGACGGGAAGATGCTTACTGAAGAGCATAAACACCTCTACTCTATCTACCAAAAAGTACTGACGATTTGTAATGAAGAGCAGGCAATCAGCAAGGGAGTATTCTTTGATTTAATGTATGCCAATATAAACGGATGGCGTTTCAATGAGCATAAACAATATACTTTTATGCGAAAATATAAAAATGAGATTCTGTTTTTCATTATTAATTTCGACAGTCAACTGGTAGATGTTGCTATCAATGTGCCTTCACATGCTTTCGACTTTTTACAGATTCCTCAAATGGAATCTTATCAGGCCACTGATTTGATGACGGGCGCTAAAGAAAAAATCAGCCTATTACCTTATAAGCCCACGGATGTTTCAGTCGGAGGCTATAACGGAAAGATTTTAAAGATTACTTTTTAAATAAAAAGACTAAGATCTGTATACTCTTCATCCCTCGGTCACTTATGAATGACCGGGGGATTATTTTATGCACATCACTCAAACAAATATTCTCAAAGGCTGTTTAGGTAGATAAATAATCCTCTAAACTCAAAGCTTATGAAGAAATTTATGATTTGTGCAATCGCATTGTTTCTGCTATTATCTACATCTGTCTTTGGAGATACCCCTCCCGGCAATGTACAGTCGACTTTCAAGAAAATGTATCCTAAAGCAAATGGCGTCGCCTGGTCACAAGACGATGGATATTATTGTGCCAACTTTGCAATGAACGGATTTACTAAAAATGTGTGGTTCAACGTTCGGGGACAATGGGTGATGACGCAGACTGATCTTGTCAACCTCGACCGGCTGACCCCAACAGTCTATAACGCCTTTGTATCCGGCCCATACGCAAATTGGGTGGTAGATAATGTGACAATGGTGGAGTTTCCCAAATGGCAGGCTATTATAGTAATTAAGGTAGGACAAGATAATGTCGACATCAAATATCAGTTATTCTATACTCCACAAGGGGTATTGCTCAAAACGCGCAACGTTAGTGATATGTATGATATTCTCGGGCCAAGTACCTTTCTGGAAAACTAGGAACTGAATTATAGAATAGGGTAATAAATCGAGTAGGAGGAAAACGAAAGCTTTCTTCCTACTTTCGTTTTCCGACCTCT
>NZ_DAWCXD010000289.1:0-2342 GCF_052357945.1 Bacteroides sp.
TTTCTACAGGTGGTAGTAGTTTGAAGGCTGTTGAAGCAATTCGTCGCGATGGTTGCGAAGTGATTGGCATGGTTGCAGCGTATACATACGGATTCCCAGTAGCTGAAGAGGCGTTCAAAAATGCGAAGGTGACTTTGGTAACGTTGACCAATTATGAAGCAGTACTTGATGTTGCTCTTCGTACAGGTTATATTGAAGAAGAAGACATACAGACATTGAACGAATGGCGTAAAGACCCTGCTCATTGGGATGCTGGAAAATAAGATTCATTTTTTGATCAAACATATTTGGTAAAAAGAACTGTTCGGACAATATTTGGCCGGATTGTTCTTTTTTTTGTTTTATACTAATAGAAGTTTATGAGTAATTTTGAGAGTAGTGTCAAGGTAATACCTTACAGTCAGGAGCGCGTATATAATAAACTTTCGGATTTAAGTAATCTGGAAGCAGTCAAAGACCGTTTACCAAAAGATAAGGTGCAGGATTTGAGTTTTGATTCGGACACGTTGAGTTTTAGTGTTTCCCCTATTGGACAATTGACTTTGCAAATTGTAGAGCGCGATCCTTGTAAATGTATAAAGTTGGCGACAACTAACTCTCCTCTTCCTTTTAATATGTGGATTCAACTGGTTGAAACTGCTGAAGAAGAGTGTAAAGTGAAGGTTACTATCGGAATGGATCTTAATCCATTTATGAAAGCAATGGTGCAGAAACCTCTCCAGGAAGGTTTGGAGAAGATGGTTGATATGTTGGCAGTTGTTGAATATTAAATTTTTTTTATGGCACAGAAACTTTGGGAGAAGTCCGTACAGGTAAATAAGGATATTGAACGTTTCACGGTAGGTCGTGATCGTGAGATGGATCTTTATTTGGCCAAGCATGATGTGCTTGGTTCTATGGCTCATATTACGATGCTTGAAAGCATTGGGTTGTTGACAAAAGAAGAACTGGACCAGTTGCTGGTGGAATTGAAGAGTATTTATGCCTCGGCCGAAAAAGGTGAATTTGTGATAGAAGACGGGGTGGAAGATGTACATTCGCAGGTAGAATTGATGTTGACCCGTCGTTTGGGTGATATCGGAAAGAAAATACATAGTGGCCGTTCCAGAAATGATCAGGTTCTGTTGGACTTGAAACTTTTTACCCGTACGCAAATTAAAGAGGTTGCCGAAGCGGTAGAACAACTATTTCATGTCTTGATCCGTCAGAGCGAACGATATAAAAACGTTTTGATGCCGGGATATACACACCTGCAGATTGCAATGCCTTCTTCTTTTGGCTTGTGGTTTGGTGCCTACGCCGAGAGTCTTATGGACGATATGCTGTTTTTGCAGGCAGCATTTAAAATGTGTAATCGTAATCCGTTAGGTTCAGCAGCCGGATATGGTTCGTCTTTTCCTCTGAACCGTACCATGACGACTGACTTATTAGGTTTTGATTCAATGAATTACAATGTTGTGTATGCTCAAATGGGGCGTGGAAAGATGGAGCGCAATGTTGCTTTTGCTTTGGCTACGATTGCCGGAACAATCTCCAAATTAGCTTTTGACGCCTGTATGTTTAATAGTCAAAACTTCGGTTTCGTCAAGTTGCCCGATGACTGCACCACAGGATCCAGCATTATGCCTCATAAGAAGAATCCTGATGTGTTTGAACTGACACGTGCTAAATGTAATAAATTGCAATCGCTTCCCCAACAGATTATGATGATTGCGAACAATCTGCCTTCCGGCTATTTCCGTGATTTGCAGATTATCAAAGAAGTTTTCCTTCCAGCTTTTCAGGAATTGAAAGACTGTTTGCAGATGACAACCTATATCATGAATGAAATAAAGGTAAATGAACATATTCTTGATGATGACAAATACCTTCTTATTTTTAGTGTGGAAGAGGTAAATCGTTTGGCACGTGAAGGTATGCCTTTCCGTGATGCATATAAAAAGGTAGGTTTGGATATTGAAGCAGGTAAATTCTCGCATACTAAAGAAGTACACCATACTCATGAAGGTAGTATCGGTAACCTCTGTAATGCAGAAATCTCCGCATTGATGCAGCAAGTGATCGATGGATTCAACTTTTGTGGAATGGAGAAAGCGGAGAAAGCACTGCTTGGAAGATAAAATAAACTTTCGGAGGATAGTTTTTTAAACTTTCCTCCGAAAAGATTTGGCAGAAACAAGTAAACTACTTATCTTTGCACCCGTTGAAAAAACGCGGAAATAGCTCAGTTGGTAGAGCATAACCTTGCCAAGGTTAGGGTCGCGAGTTCGAGTCTCGTTTTCCGCTCTCTTTGAAAGGATGCTCGAATGGTGGAATGGTAGACACGAAGGACTTAAAATCCT
>NZ_DAWCXD010000290.1:0-2336 GCF_052357945.1 Bacteroides sp.
TAAATATCATTTTCCTGAAAATTCTTCAAGCAATTGTAGTCGTGAAGAATAACATTTGTGTCTAGCACAAAATTTTTCTTAGTTCCCATGATTTCTTAGATTTAAATGTTGATATTTGCAATCTCATTCGCCAATCCCCCATTTATAGTCAGATTGACGGTTCTAAAGATAAACAAATTAGTGGGCAATAAAGATTGCCCGACGTTAAATATTATAAAACATGGACTATCAGAACACTTTAAAGTACTTATATGAGAGTGCGCCAATGTTTCAACAAATAGGAGGCAAAGCATATAAGCCGGGTTTAGAGACCACACACAAATTGGACGAACATTTTGGGCATCCTCATCAACAATTCAAGACGATACATATCGCCGGAACCAATGGAAAAGGATCCTGTTCACATACCATCGCAGCCGTATTGCAGTGCGCCGGTTACCGGGTAGGACTATTCACCTCCCCTCATTTAATCGACTTCCGCGAACGTATCCGTATCAACGGTGAGATGATACCGGAAGAGTATGTAGTCAATTTCGTAGAAGAGCATCGCTCTTTCTTCGAGCCGCTGCACCCTTCGTTTTTTGAACTGACTACCGCCATGGCGTTCCGCTACTTTGCGGACCAGAAAGTAGACGTAGCCGTTATCGAAGTAGGAATGGGCGGACGTTTGGATTGCACCAACATCATTCACCCCGATTTATGTGTCATCACTAATATCAGTTTTGACCACATGCAATATCTAGGGAATACCCTGACAAAAATAGCCAAAGAAAAAGCAGGCATTATCAAAGAAGGGGTTCCGGTAGTCATCGGCAGAGCTAAAGGCAGCGTTAAACGTGTGTTCACCATGAAAGCAAAAGAAATGAATGCACCTATCAACTATGCAGATTCTATCTTCCCATATAATCCCACAGACTGGCTTCCTTATCCGGAAATGCAGGCACTAAGAAAACGTCTGGATAATGTCCTGCAAGACTTGATAAAAGAGACTCACCAACCATCTGAAAGCGCACAAGAATCCAAAGAGATATTGCTTTTCCTGCATCCGGCAGACAGCATTAAAGCATTAGACAAAATACTCGACAAGAGAAAAGATGCTATCCGAATTGTCAATGAAATGTTTCCTGCAGGTCTTTTTATGGAATTAAGCGGTCTCTGCCAGCATGAAAATATCCTCACCATCCTGTCTGCTCTTGAAGAGCTGACAAAAATAGGTTATCGCATCTGTCCAAAAGACTATCTCAATGGTTTTGCCGATGTGTGCAAACTCACCGGACTGATGGGACGCTGGCAGAAAGTACACAGCTATCCGGATATCATTTGCGACACGGGACATAATGTAGATGGAATCAAATATGTCTGTGGACATCTTGATTTCCTTCATCAGAAATTCAACCAGGAACTGCACATCGTATTTGGCATGGTGAACGATAAGGATATCAGCAGTGTCTTGCAAGAGTTACCGAAAGATGCCACCTATTATTTCACCAAAGCAAGTGTGAAACGTGCACTTCCGGAAAATGAACTATTGGCATTGGCAGAAGAAGCCGGATTGAAAGGTACCACCCACCCCACTGTTGTGGAAGCTGTACAGGCGGCAAAAAAGAACTGCCCCCCCAAAGATCTGATCTTTGTAGGAGGCAGCAGTTTCATTGTCGCAGATTTGTTAGCGAACCGCGATACACTCAATCTCTACTAACGCATCCTTGGGCAGAGCTTTTACGGCAACCGCCGAACGTGCCGGAAAAGCTCCGTCAAAATACGTAGCATACACGCCATTCATCCCTGCAAACAGGGACATATCCTGAAGAAATACAGTGGTTTTGACAATGTTTCCCATTGTCAATCCTGCTTCTTCAAGAATGTGTTTGATATTCTCCAACGACTGGCGAGCCTGTCCTTCTATCCCTTCAGCCATCTGTCCCGTAGCGGCATCAATAGGCAACTGACCGGACACAAATACCATACCATTAGCTTCTATCGCCTGACTATAAGGGCCGATAGCCCCCGGAGCTTTCTCACTGCAAATTACTTTTTTCATATCTATTTCTTTTTCTGTTTATAATGAATTTCAAAGATAAAAATAAATTCTGAATAAGGTTGTTGCCATCATTCATCATCTATTTTTCATCCTTCGAAATCTTAAACCCCAGTTTCATTATCAGTTTCAAGGTTTCCACTGAAGAATTTCTGTCATACACCTTTTCTTCTTCAGGCAATTCTTCATACGGAACCAGGCACGGATGCTGTTTCAATACATCATCCCGCTTTTCGCCATACGTCCAACCTTGTTCTATTCTGGTTTTCGACCAGACCTCATGAACATTCTTAGCCAT
>NZ_DAWCXD010000291.1:0-2302 GCF_052357945.1 Bacteroides sp.
GCTGCGCCATGCCTGAATTTACAGAAGAACGCGAGCGGTGATGGAACTTATGGTCTCAGCGGATACGCGATTACCAAGAGAACGTTCATGATCGTCCATGTGGACATCCATTTCGCCTTGAAGGGCGGCATTGAGGATGCTTTCCAATAACGGAGCAAAAGCACCGTCTTTGCCTAACAAGGATTTACCAAACTTAAGCTGTTCCAAAGCCTTGTTTTTGATCTCTTCAAAATTGAATTCTTTGCTCATAAAAAAAACTATGTTAGTAAAGATATTAATTTTATTCGTTACTGACACTGTTTAAATTACAGTCTCCAGCGGCTTACTAGAGAAGATTTGGTTCTTCTTCAAATTCCGTGCTAGTAAAGCTCATTGAAAGGTTGATGGATAAAGGGATATCAGCATATTAGAAATAGCAAATAAATTATCCAAGCTATATGCATCTTAAAGTACCCCGGAATAGCCATGAATAAGGTTATTGAACATAAATAAGTAGCACGGAATTTGATTAAGAACCCAAGATTTTCAAATTTCATTTCTCATATTCTCATAATACACCTGATAACAACCTATGAATCAACAACATAACAGTATGAGAAATAAGCCATAAAATGGTATTTCTCATACTATTTCCATCATTTATGCCTAAAAACGATGCATTTCTCATAGGTTTTAAATCGTTTCTCATCTTATTCTCATACTCCTTTTATCTATTTTACTCCTTTCTCATGCATTATGGCTGTATCTTTTCCCAGACTCTCGTCGAACTTTACGATTATTCCTTTTTCTTATGTCGTTTATTAAGCAACTTCCTATTGTTTACTGCTTTCCTGTGTATCATGCACCTTATATCCTTATGCTTTTCCTTAATCATTACCATTTTTTCCTACTACTATCTGTATCGTTGCACTCGAGTGAACAGATCGTTTCACTCGAGTAGACGGTTCTTTCTACTCTAGTGCACAGGCCTGTTCACTCGAGTGCAACGATACAGATGCAGGTAGGAAAATATGCGAATGTCTGCTCTATATACTTTCAATAAGCACTGATAATATATTGTAAAGCTGTGTCTAGTCTGGTATTCAACCTGGTCTTTAGTTTAGGATCTAGCTTGAGAATTTATAGCATAAATAGTCAAAATACTATGAGAAATACCTTGAAAAGGTATGAGAAATGCACTGTTTTCAGTATAAAACGCTGGTAATACTATGAGAAATGCCTTTTTTATTTTATTTCTCATAGTGTTATATTGATGATTTACAGTTGATTATTGTGCAACCTATGAGAATATGAGAAATGAAAATGAGAAATCATTTCTAGTGGCGCTGCGTCGCTGAATATCCTGTATTCTGCTGGTCATGCCCAATTAACCATTCCAATTAATCCATCCCCTTTAATAATCCCCTTTAATAATCTCCTTTTGTAATTTCCCTTTGTGGTATATCCCTAGTATTCTTTTTACATTTCGTTCTTTTTCTTGTTTTCCTTCTATATCATCTTCTTGTCTCTTTCTTCCTGTTGTCTTTTTCTCAGCTGTAATTCGACTGTAATTTTGTTATTTCTTTCTTCTGCATCTTTTTCTCTCTTGCGTTCGCCTACGCGCCCGCGTGTGATATAATAATGTGTCTCATGTGTACCGTTTCCGCCCCCAATCCACTCATGATAAAAAATATGTTCTACAACATCATTATCCTTCAGCACTTTAGCCGATTCTTTCAAAAAAACTTAGAAAAAAGAGTTTAATATATTTGGATTGTATACTAAAAGGGCGTACTTTTGCACCCGCTTTCCAAGAGAAGAAAGCCTTGCAGAATTGACATAGTGAAAAAGCGAAATTGTGCTTAAAGAAAAGAACAAAAAAACTTCCGAAAAGTTTTGGAGGATAATAAATAAAGTTCTTATCTTTGCAGTCCGATTCGCAAAGAAAACGGCCTTTGTTTTTCTTTTATACATTCTTTCCCTTTCGCATAGAGAGCCTGAGAAATGAGTAAAAAGAAAAAAATAAAAAAAACTTCCGAAAAAGTTTGGTAGTTAAAAATAAAGCCTTTACCTTTGCACCCGCTTTTAAAACGAAAGCAGCAAGTTCTTTGAAATATTGATAAACAATACAAGTAGTACAAGTAAAAAAAATAGAACCGTCAATACTTGTCCGAGAGAGTAGCGATACGATTGAGGATGATAGGTATTTGAATAAGGTCAATAAATTTACGGCATCCTGAACAGAGCAAAAAATCATCTTAACAGATGAAAAGATACTTTTACAATGAAGAGTTTGATCCTGGCTCAGGATGAACGCTAGCTA
>NZ_DAWCXD010000292.1:0-2287 GCF_052357945.1 Bacteroides sp.
ATCCTAAGAGAAGACAATCAAAAACAAGAACTGCAAAGAGAAGAACTCATGATAAGGCAGTAGCTCCTACATTGGCTATTTGTCCGAATTGCGGCGAATGGCACGTTTACCACACTGTATGTGGTGCTTGTGGCTATTACAGAGGTAAGCTCGCTATTGAGAAAGAAGCAGCTGTATAATTAGTACAGTTATACTGAAAACAGCCTGAGGGTAAAGCTCTCCGGCTGCTTTAAGTATTATAGTATTGCTAATTTAAAATAGGTTTGATGGAAAAAATAAATGCAGTAATCACAGGAGTCGGCGGGTACGTTCCCGATTATATCTTAACTAACGACGAGATATCAAAAATGGTGGATACCAACGACGAATGGATTATGACTCGTATCGGAGTAAAGGAGAGACATATTCTGAATGAGGAAGGATTAGGTAGTTCATACATGGCACGCAAAGCTGCCAAACAGTTGATGAAGAAAACTGGTGCTAATCCTGATGACATTGATTTAGTTATTGTCGCTACCACTACTCCTGACTATCACTTCCCTTCTACAGCTTCTATTCTTTGTGATAAACTCGGACTAAAGAATGCTTTTGCCTTCGACTTGCAGGCTGCTTGTAGCGGTTTCCTGTATTTGATGGAGACAGCTGCTAATTTCATCCGTTCGGGAAGATATAAGAAAATTATCATTGTCGGTGCCGATAAGATGTCGTCAATGGTTAACTATACAGATCGTGCTACATGCCCTATCTTTGGTGACGGTGCTGCTGCCTTTATGGTGGAACCGACTACGGAAGATTACGGAATTATGGATTCGATACTGAGAACTGATGGCAAAGGATTGCCTTTCCTCCACATGAAAGCTGGTGGTTCGGTTTGTCCTCCGTCTTATTTCACAGTAGACAATAAAATGCACTATTTGCACCAGGAAGGAAGAACAGTGTTTAAATATGCTGTGTCCAACATGTCGGATGTATCTGCTGCTATTGCAGAAAAGAATGGTCTGACGAAAGATAATATCAACTGGATTGTTCCGCATCAGGCGAATGTCCGCATTATCGAAGCCGTGGCTCACCGTATGGAGGTGCCAATGGATAAAGTGTTGGTAAATATTGAGCATTATGGTAACACCAGTGCTGCTACTCTTCCTTTGTGTATCTGGGATTATGAAGATAAACTCAAGAAAGGTGATAATATCATTTTCACTGCATTCGGTGCCGGATTTACATGGGGCGCAGTTTACGTGAAATGGGGTTATGACGGAAAAAAGGAATCGTAACGTAAGTTACTGAACTATAACACTCAAAAACGCATCCTATTTCGATTCGATGCGTTTTTTTGTCTCAACCAATAAAATGAAGAGAAATGCATAAAGCAGGTTTTGTAAACATTGTAGGAAATCCGAATGTCGGAAAATCGACATTGATGAATGTCTTGGTGGGTGAACGTATTTCGATCGCTACTTTCAAGGCGCAGACAACTCGTCACCGGATTATGGGAATCTATAATACGGATGAAATGCAGATTGTTTTTTCTGATACTCCGGGAGTATTGAAGCCCAATTATAAACTACAGGAGTCGATGCTGAATTTTTCTACTTCGGCATTGACGGATGCGGATATCTTGCTTTATGTGACTGACGTGGTGGAGACGCCGGATAAGAATAATGAGTTTATGGAGAAGGTACGCCAGATGACGGTGCCTGTGCTCCTGCTCATCAATAAGATAGATCTTACAGATCAGGAAAAACTGGTAAAGCTGGTGGAAGATTGGAAAGAACTGCTTCCCCAAGCCGAAATTATTCCGATTTCTGCTACATCGAAGTTCAATGTGGACTATGTGATGAAGCGAATCAAAGAACTGTTGCCCGATTCTCCTCCTTATTTTGGAAAGGATCAGTGGACGGACAAGCCTGCCCGTTTCTTTGTGAATGAGATTATCCGGGAAAAGATTCTGCTTTACTACGACAAGGAGATTCCTTATTCGGTGGAAGTGGTCGTAGAGGAGTTTAAGGAAGAGCCGAAGAAGATTCATATTCGTGCGGTGATTAACGTGGAACGTGATTCGCAGAAAGGAATTATTATCGGTAAACAGGGCAAGGCGTTGAAGAAGGTAGCTACCGAGGCTCGCCGCGAACTGGAACGTTTCTTTGGAAAGACTATTTTCCTCGAAACGTATGTGAAAGTGGATAAGGATTGGCGTAGTTCGGATAAGGAGCTGCGTAATTTTGGTTATCAGTTAGATTAAGAGTATTCATGCGACTGTGATAGTCGTGAAAAAACAAGGTATTGA
>NZ_DAWCXD010000293.1:0-2269 GCF_052357945.1 Bacteroides sp.
TAACATTTTAACAAGCGAAAAGGTAGAAGATTGTCAACTGCTGATTCGCATTATTTATTAAGTTATAAATTAATCTCCAACAATTGTTTTTTCAGCTCTTTTCTGATTATTTCCTATTTAAAATGGCATCAATATCAGATTGTCTATAAAGCCTTTTTCCTCCAACTTCTATTACACGTAAATATCCATTTTTATTCCACTGATATAATGTGCTACGGTTGACATGCAATAGTTTTGCGGTTTCATTGGGAGTAAGGTATTCTTTGGGTTGCTTTGTTTCTAAAATCAAACGTTCTATATCATCTTTTGACTGTTGGAGAAGATAATCTGCAAATTCTTTTAGCTCCTTGATCGTAATCGTTATGGAAATATTTAAATCGCTTTCCAATAAATCTTGTAATTTCATAATTTGTTGATTTTATATTAAATTGCTTTTGGCTATTTTATCTACATCTGTATTTTTTGAAGACACTTTAGAATGTTTCCACTCTCAATAGCTTCCATAATTTCATGCAGTTTATAGTATATATGTCCTCTAGGTTCGGAAATTTCGTCACCTTCTTCGTTTACCATTGTTTCAATACCAAATTGATAAGGGAATACTAGTTTCCGTTTCTCTAAATTTTTAAGAACTCCGCTTCCGAAACGGTCTTCCGCATCGGATTTACATATAAGAATTTTTTTATTTTTGAGATTTGCATTTCTTTCATTCTTATATGCTTCAATACCTAATTTAATACCAATCTCAATGGCTTACTTAATAATCGGATCTATTTCCATGTTTTTTTTCTTTTTGTTAAGTGACAAATGAACGAAAATAATTGGAGTTATTACGACATTTTGATCTTTTTATTTGTGGGTTTATCTCATTCATCCTCATAAATAGCCATCATAAAAAGAAAACCCGGCAACCGTATTGTTACCGGGCGTCTTTGTTGATGGCGTCAACTTTCATGTATCATTTATTGATGTGAGTTGTAACCCATTTCATTTAGTACTGTACAATTGTCCTTACTTAGACCTGCATTAAAACTGGTGCCGGATTCTACAGTTACTAGCCTGTCAATAACGCAAGTCTGGCAATACATTACGTTAACCGTTACTTTATCGTTGTTTTGTAGAATCTTTAGTAGTCTTTCGATAAACTGCTCTCCTTCTTCTATCCGTTCTTTGCTAGCGGGCTCTATTACCATTTTCATAGTTATATTTTATATTGATTGATTCCTGTTGTTATCGTTAAACATTTCATCCCATACGCAGAAAGCAAGAAGGATGATACAAATAATTAGTATAGCGTTCATAATTGATTAAATATCAAAGAAGTGTTCTCCCTTTTTCCTGAATATCCTATAGCCAGTGTATAGGCATCCAAATACTATCAATATCTCCATCTCGTTATAGCTTAATGGTTGTAACCTGTTGGTATATCGTGGAGGCTCTCATTATCTCTAATGGTGTGCCAGTCACTTCTATTGCCGTGTACTCTTCGTATTCGAATACATTATGCTTTATTCCTTCTATCTTTAGCATGGTAGTAATATCCTCTACTTGCTTGCTCTCGTGGAGCTTATAAACCTTTGTTTCTATCATATAGTGTAATTTATGATAGGGGGAATTCCCCCTATGGTTAATAATTCAGTGAAAGGGAAGCACCTATTTTCACAAACCAGTACTTCCATGAAAACAAATCAAATATTATGAATAAAAAAACTAGTCACCGCAATACGAGCCACACCCGTAGCCCATTGCACGATTAATACGGTTTTGATACTCATTATAAGAGATACCCTCTTTGCGTGCTGCTATCTCGCCTTTCATGCGTTCCGCTTTAGCTTCCGCTTCTCTTCTGATACGGTCGGCTTCGATTTGTGCACGAAGAAGAACCGAACTAATGGCGGCTTGCTCGTTCTCTTCACGTACCTTTGCTTCACGTGCTTTAGTCTCTGCTTCGATTGCTTGGCGTTCTTCGGCTACTCTAACCTCAAACTTTGCCATGCTCCAAGATTTACGGAGTGCATCGGAGAATGTCGGGTACTTTGCACGTGCATTGTTATACAAGTTGTGTGCTCTCTTCATTATCTGGCTTAAATTGTAGCGTTTCATATCCGTAATGTTTTATATTTCGTTTATGATGCAAATGTAATATAAAACGGTACATTAAACCAAATTAAAAGAAATATTTAACATTACTTTAACCGAAAAATGTAACGTTATTACGGTACATTTAATAATAAATGTTATTTTTGTACCGTAAACTAAAACATTACGA
>NZ_DAWCXD010000294.1:0-2250 GCF_052357945.1 Bacteroides sp.
CCGCCTTCAAACATCTTTCCGATCAAAATTTTACTATTCAGCCTTTCGGCTTTACACAAAGTATATATACCCACTCTGTTTATTTATTGTTTTCCTTGATAAACATGTCAAGTGCGGCAGTCATTGACGGAGCCTGCACCGTAGGAGCCTCAAGATCCAGACGGAGACCTGCGTCACGTACAGCCTGTGCGGTAGTAGATCCGAACGTTCCGATCTTAATCTCTTTCTGATTAAAATCCGGGAAGTTCTTCTTCAAAGAAGTCACTCCGGCAGGGCTGAAGAACACTAACATATCATAATCAAACTCTTCGTCCGGTGTAAAGTCGTTGCTCACCGTGCGATACATCACAGCTTCCGTATGCTGAATGCTGTTCTTGTCAAGCAGGTTTTTCACATCGTCATTATGTACGTCTGACATCGGAACGAGATACTTCTCCGTTTTATGCTTCACGATGGAAGGAATCAAGTCTTCAATCTTTCCAGTAGCTCCAAAGAAGATCTTACGCTTACGATATTGCACATATTTCTGAATATACAATGCAACAGCTTCCGTCACACAGAAATACTTCATAGTTTCGGGAATTGTCACGCGCAATTCAGTACACAAAGTGAAAAAATGGTCAATAGCATGGCGCGAAGTGAATATTACGGCAGTGTGGTCGAGAATCGAAATTTTCTGTTGCCGAAATTCTTTCGCCGAAAGACTTTCAACCTTAATAAAGGGCCGGAAATCTATTTTAACGCCATACTTTTCAGCTATGTCGTAATAGGGAGATTTCTCTGACGCAGGCTTAGGCTGCGACACTAGTACTTTTTTAATTTTCAACGTCCTAAAATTTTATTAGCAAAATATTGTTCATTTGAATCATACCCTGATACAGTAAAAGACAAGGTACTATTTCAAGAGCGCAAAAGTACAAAATTAATAGGAAAAGCCCGCTAAATTGATGAAAAAAAAGCTTTATCCACTTATAAAACATCAATATTTTAGTGAAAATTAAAATAATAGACCCAATTATAACCAAATTCGTTAGACTCAAATCAAAATAAACCAGGAAAAGAACGAACGGAAAAAGGGCAAATCCGACATAATATATGAGCGCAGAATACGATTCCAGCCATATATTTGTCTTATTTTTATCAAAAAACGTCCACCCCAGAAACATATAAAGCAACCATTTTAGTAAGAAATAAGCGAGGCAAAAACCAACGTAAATACCCAGCAAAAGGAGGGAGGATACATGGTCCATCAGAGCAGGACATTTATCATGAAAATAATTGAAAAATGTGATGCCCGACAAGACACAGGTCTGCAATACAAGCACAAGGAGATAACGCACATCAGCCGCCGTAGAGCTATCAAAAATGCTCGTCCGTTCGCGATGTAACACAAAGTCTTTCACCTGTTGGGAGAGAAATTTCTTTCCACGTGCCAAGGCAATGGAGGAGAGAAAGAAGCAAGCCAGCAATGTCAGCGCAATAGCATCATCCGTACGGGGAGAGTAGGAGATAGGGGTTCCTTCAAAGCCAGAATCAACCTCTTGTACAGCATGAAGATCGGCCAACTGCAGGCTATCACTGTCTGCCTTTGCCGGACTAATCTGTTTCTGCTGGAGAAGAGACAAGGTATCCGTGTTCTGGGAACTTAGTGTATCACCTATCATATCGCTGCAAATTTACGAATGGAAATATCCCATACAGGAGTCTCATAAAGCAGCTGAACTGCTTCTTCCGGTGTCTGCGCCACTTTCCATATATCACCGTGTTGGCGTCGCATAAAGTTTTCATCGATTGCTTTTTCAAGCATTTCGAGCAATGGATCGAAAAATCTGTTTGTATTGAGAATTATAATCGGATTGAGATACAACCCCAATTGTTTCCAAGTGATAATTTCCAGCAATTCTTCAAGGGTACCGCATCCACCCGGCAAAGCGATGATACCATCACTCAAATTGGCCATCTTCTGTTTGCGTTCGTGCATGGATTCTACCTCGATCAGCTCTGTCAGTCCAGTATGATGCCAGTTTTGTTCCACCATGAAGCGGGGAATCACTCCGGTCACTTCACCGCCATTTTTCAACACAGCATCTGCCACAGAGCACATCAGACCGATACTTCCAGCTCCGTTTATCAAACGGATATGGTGTTCGGCAAGCAGACGGCCGAGAGTCTCGGCAGCTTGAAAGTAAACAGCATCTATCTTGGTACTGGAAGCGCTATATACGCATACGGAATTTATCTGGTTCATCT
>NZ_DAWCXD010000295.1:0-2195 GCF_052357945.1 Bacteroides sp.
AAATTATTAAATGCCAATACCTCCAATAAATGAACAAAAAAGAATTATTGAAAAATTTAAATCACTTGATTTTGTGATTCAACAATATGAAAAATCATATCGTGAACTAAATAATTTGAAACAAGAATTATTTCCAAAACTTAGAAAGAGTATTCTCCAAGAAGCAATTCAAGGTAAACTCGTTTCACAAATAGCAGATGAAGGTACAGCCCAAGAATTACTTGAACAAATACGGCAAGAGAAATTGCAACTTGTCAAAGAAGGCAAACTTAAAAAGTCTGCTTTAACAGATTCCGTTATTTATAAAGGTGACGATAACAAGTATTATGAGAGGATAAATGCGCAAACCGTTGAGATTGAGCTTCCTTTTGAATATCCTAACAATTGGTCTGTGCTACGTTTGAAAGATATATGCCAACTGATAGACGGTGAAAAAAGAAACGGAAAGGGCATCTGTCTGGATGCAAAATACCTACGTGGTAAATCATCTGCTACCATTGTAGAGAAAGGAAAATTTGTCTATGCCGGAGATAACATCATTCTTGTAGATGGTGAAAATTCAGGTGAAGTTTTCACTGTTCTGCAAGATGGGTATATGGGGAGTACATTCAAACAGTTATGGCTCTCTTCGGCTATGTGGAAACCATATATTTTGGCTTTCATTCTGTTCTATAAAGAGGATTTGAGAAATTCAAAAAGAGGTGCGGCTATTCCGCACCTCAATAAAGAGTTATTCTACAATCTGCCTATTGGTATTCCACCTTATCAAGAACAGCAGCGTATTGCAGAACGGATAAATGAACTATCGCAGTTGCTCAAATAGTTTTTCTATTTGAGCAACAATGCGTTGTTGTTCTTTAATCGGAGGTAATGGTATTAATATTTCTTTTACTTTTGCTATACTTACACCACCTATAATGCCCGTTTTATTTAGGTTAAATAGTTCAAAGAACGATGGTGACTGTAGATAATAGTACATGTATTTCCCGATTCCAACAAATGGTGAGAAACAACATAACTTATTCCCAAAACATACATCTTGATTCAGTATTGCAATTTTTCTTCCGGCACTTCCACCTTCAATACACATCAATATTGAGTTATTGGGAGCAAGTCTAAAATCAGGTTCATATTGTTTCGGAATCGCAATGCCATTATCGTAAATAATCCGATTATTAAAATCAACATCCTTAGTTCCAATATAATAACGTCCTATAACATCTGTAAATTTTGATTTCTTTTCAGTTTCACTAATACTGTTGCCAGTGTAAATGTTTGCAATATGAGAAAGTCTTGTCCATACCCAATTCTTGGGAGTTTCAAAAGGTATCTGTTCTGTTATATCCAAGCACTTTTTACCTACCTGCTCATAATACTTGTTATCGTCACCACGAAAGATAACAGAATCAGTCAAAGCAGACTTCTTCAACTTGCCTTCTTTAATGAGTTGCTGCTTTTCCAATTTTATCTGTTCAAGTAACTCTTGGGCTGTGCCTTCCTCTGCAATCTGTGAAACAAGTTTGCCTTGAATAGCTTCTTGGAAAATGGACTTTTTTAAGCTATTCCATATTTCTTTATTTATTTGGTTGAGTTTATTTTGATTAGTTCCATATTGACTAATATATGGATATAACTGATTAAGCTTTGCAACAATGCGCAGTTGTTCTTCTTGTGGTGGTATAGGTAACAAGCAACGCTTAATAATGAGTTGATTTATATTGGGATCTTTTCTTGAACCTGCTGCAAAATCCATCCAATATGGTCTTTGATATTCAATAAAAGCATGAATGTAATCCATATTACAGAATCCATTAGGCTGGATGGCACATACAGATTGGTTAATTGTTGTATCAAAATGCAAGATACAGTGTTTGCCTATTGTCCCAGCACCACCGTACATTGCAATACACACTGAGGTTTGGGGTAAAACAGAAAGGTTGTAGTCTATAGTTGCTTTTGTAGTTATTTGTATTTCAGTTTTGTCCAAAATTCCATTGTTCAAGTCTGTTGTACGTACCCAATTGATATTGCCATTTTTATAATAATCCGGATTCCTACTTAATGGCGTAGAACCACTTGTCGTTTCAAATATATTGCCAATTCGTTCCCATTCCCACCCTTCTGGTATCTCAAACGGAATCTCCTCGTCAATGCACTTCACCTCCCCGGTTGCGAGAAACTTCTCATAATAGGAA
>NZ_DAWCXD010000296.1:0-2171 GCF_052357945.1 Bacteroides sp.
CATTACGTACCCACGATTTAAACTGATTATCAACACTATCGCATGGAATACCTTCGTTCTTTAGGACCTTATCCCGTTGTTCTTCCGGGAGATCAAGATATTTCTGCATACTTCTGATAGGTACTCCAAAAGTAGAAGACAAAATAAATCTCTTCTCCTGTTCCGGAGTAAACTTAATGCCATACTCTTCACCCATGCTCTCCAATACAGCCTGCATATCCTGCTGCTTGTCGAGGCTCATAAATATTTTCCCTTCCGGATCAACCAGAATCTGGAGTACATTCGTCTCCGGAATCTTGATTTCCGATACGGAAGCCGGAGTGGTAACTTGTACTGGCTCTTTCTTCACAAATGTTGAAGTCAACATAAAGAAAGTCAGAAGCAATACAGTAACGTCACTCATAGCGGTCATATCTATGAACGTACTTTTCTTTTTAATTTGCGCTCTACCCATGATTAATAATAGATTTTATAAGGGTTCGCAGAATTAGTGAGTAGCTGCAAAAGTTTGCACGATAGAGAATCCGACTTCGTCGAGTCCGTAAGTCAATTTATCGATTTTGTTAGTGTAATAGTTGTAAGAGATAACAGCCAATGCACCAGTCAAGATACCGAAAGCTGTATTAATCAAAGCTTCAGAGATACCTTGTGACAAAGCCATAGAGTCAGCACCACCACCAGCAGACAAAGCAGCAAATGAACGGATCATACCGATTACAGTACCGAGCAATCCCATCAATGTACCCAGAGTAGTGATGGTAGCGATGATCGGAAGATTTTGTTGCATCATCGGCATTTCCAAAGCAGTAGCTTCTTCAAGCTCTTTCTGAATAGCCAACAGCTTCTGTTCTTTAGGAAGAGATGTGTTCTTTTCCATTTCTTCATACTTACGCAAAGTAGAAGTTACTACATTAGCAACAGATCCACGTTGTTTGTCACAGATTTCCTGTGCTTTCTTCATATCACCAGCAGCTAAAGCGTCTTTGATGTTAGCTACAAACTTAGATAATGAACCTTTACCGAAAGCAGAACGAAGAGCGAAATAACGTTCGATGCTCAAAGCAAGCACGGTTAATAACAACGTCTGGATAATAGGCACGATGATACCACCTTTGTAAATAGTACCCAACATATTCAACGGGTGATTGTTCGGGTCATTGTTCATAAAGTTGGACGGATTCCCTAATAGGAACTGATAGATACACACAGCTATTACTAAACAGCAGATGATTACGATACCGGCATTCTTTATACCTACAACTTGAGTTTTTTTAGTAGTTTCCATAATAAGTTTTTTGTTAAGAAATTAATTTTAGTTATTTAGGAAGTAAATATTTCAATTAGACACACTGCGCTACAGACCCTGCAACTTTTAAAAGGTAAAGTCATACAGTTTCATACAGAGTACGAAAAAAAACGAATAAAAATGGAGAAAAGATTAAATAAGGATACGTCTTAAAGCGAACACGTAGTAGTCGCTACACGTAATGGAGTAATGTGGATCCTTATCAGAATAAAATGATTTACTTTGATCTAATACTAAAGAGTTTTCTCTTAACACGAGAAACTTTTGCATAACGTCTTTCAAGGAGTCATTGATTTCAATGATTCTACGCAAACGATAATTATTAGAGTTTGATTCTGTTACGAGTTTAAGTCCTAATTCTACGTCAGAAACAGACAAAGAACGGACGCTATCATAGCTAACAGATTGCCCATCTACAGAAGAGCGTTGGTTGCTGTCAGAAGATAATTCTGATAATTGACAAAGTGAGTCACTAAAAATACAAGTAGAGAAATTCATAGTATTTCCGCTTACGCTAAAAGATAGCATCAGCAGAAGAAAAGCTAATATGAATTTCGGAGAAAGTTTCATTGTATTTTTAGTTGTTTAATCAATTACAATAGATTCGGCCACAAATGTAGTAATTAATTGTATATGTTTATCGCCGTTCACATCATTTAAGCATTAAAGTTTAACTCTTTTATAAAAACAAGCTACAATATGTTTTGTTCGATGAGTTGGCGACTTAATATGTTAAAAAACATTTCCTCTAAATATCCAGGATTTTAAGAAATTAAAACTCCCCTCCAATATTTCTACTGAAGGGGAGTTTTCTTAAAAACGGCGGCTACCTACTCTCCCACTGTTACGCAGTACCATCGGCGTG
>NZ_DAWCXD010000297.1:0-2107 GCF_052357945.1 Bacteroides sp.
TTTTCTATTTCTGAAGATATATCCAGCTTTGCATGATAAGCAGAAATGATTTTCAGGGTCAGGCTAAGTCCGATGCCTTGTCCGGCATAGTCCCGGGTATTACTGCCCCGATAGAAAGACTGGAATATGTGTTCTATTTCTTCTTGTGGAATACCGATTCCCCGGTCTTCTATATCAAGAATGACTTGTTGTTGCTCCCGGTAGAGAGTCACATTTACTTCTTTATCAGAGTATTTGCAGGCGTTATCTATTATATTTTTTAATGCTATCTTCAACAGATACGGATTGGCTTTTACAGTCATCTGACGGTCTGTCTCTTCCAAATGAAGATGGATTCTTTCATCGGAAGCTGTCAACTCTTTTAATATATCAGCCAGAATAATCTCTTCAATATTGTTTTTCAGGAGTTCTTCTTCTTGTCGTGAAAGAAAAAGAAGATGCCGGATCAGGCTGGATAACCGTTTGCTTTCCGAAGAAATTCGTTGGAGGGATTCAATGTATTCTCCCGTGCTTCTTTCTTTCAGCAGACTGATTTCACATTCTCCCTGAATGGCAGTAATCGGATTGTTCAACTCATGTGAAGCGTGACTGACAAAGGATTTTTCTGCCTTGAATGCACTGTCCAAACGGTCGAGCATACTATTTAATGTCTTTATCATGTCCTCCAGTTCGTCATTATTGCCAGTAGTCTTTAATCGGCGGTTCAGACTGTTGGCGCGTATTCTTTTCAATTCCTTTAGTATGTGTTGCAGGGGAACCAGAATACGGCCGGAATATATTTTTCCGATAAAAAAGATCAGGACGGAACTGGCTAAGATGAGAAATATGGAAAGCAACAATAAGTGTTCCTTGATTTCTGTTCCGTAGGCATTCCGGGACATGACGAGTACGATAAAGTTGCCTTCATTATCCGGATAATAAAGGGCGGCTCCCAGTTGATCCTTATATTTGAAGGAGAAAGGGATGCTGTCCTGTCCTGCCAGCAGAAGAGCCTGCTGGTGTTGCGTGAGGTATTTATTCAGCGTATCACGCACTTCGGAGAGACTGTCCATATTTAAAAGAATCTCATGGGCTTCGGGCAGGAGTTCGTCATATTTGCGCTGGATAATCTGGTAGCTCTGTTCGTCTACTTCATCTTTTTCCCAATGCTTCTGTGCGGTCAGGTAGGCTTTTTCACGCAGGTAAGAAGCATAGAGCTTATTGATGTACTGCGTACTGAAAATATAAAATACAGCAATGATAATGACAGTAGTCAACACACTGATTAACGTATAGAAAAGAGCTATTTTGGAACCTATTTTCATAGCCGGGATTAGTGTTGGTGAGTTTAAGTATTCATGATATATCCTAATCCTACGACTGTATGGATCAGCTTTTTATCAAAGTCACGATCAATCTTTACCCGGAGATAGTTTACGTAAACATCTACGATATTGGTATTGGTATCAAAATTCTTGTCCCATACATCTTTGAGCAGAGTGATACGTGAGAGGGCAACCCCTTGATGAGTCATGAAATATTCGAGCAGGCGGTATTCTTTAACAGTAAGGTCGATGTCTATGTCACCCCTTTTGGCTTTTCGGGTATTGCAGTCCAATACCAGGTTATCGCAAGTCAATAGATTGGAAGGGACTTCTTTGTTGCGTCTCAACAGGGCTTTGATGCGTGCTTCCAGTTCCTGGAAACTAAAAGGTTTGACGAGATAATCATCTGCTCCCGCATCCAGTCCTTTGACGATGTCTTCGGTTGTTCCTAAAGCTGTCAGCATGATTACCGGGATTTGATACCCGAACATTTGGCGATAAAGGCGGCAAAGCTCCAAACCATTTATTTTAGGCATGATAATGTCCAGTATTAAAAGGTCGAAAGGTTCGTCCTGAAGGATTTTCCAACCAGCGTTTCCGTCATGACAGACGGTTACCGTATGTCCGAACTCTTTTAACCCCCGTTCAATGAAAGAGGCGATGTTTATTTCATCTTCAACTAATAATAACTTTGCCATCATTCAGATTGTTTATGCGCAAAGATACTTTTTTCATGGCATCTCAAGAAAGAAATTCGCCCTACATTTAAGTGTTTCTCTTTTTTGAGTTGTACTGTTTTTCTG
>NZ_DAWCXD010000298.1:0-2080 GCF_052357945.1 Bacteroides sp.
TACCTACTGTGGAAAACTATCTTTCTGCTCTTTGTGACAGTTTTATTCTATATAAGGTAGGAAGATATGATATAAAAGGGAAGCAGTATCTCGCTCCAGGAGCGAAATACTATGCGGCGGCTATAGGGCTTCGTTATTTTATATTAGTCATAAAGCAGGCAGACATGGGGCACATCTTAGAAAACATTGTTTACTTGGAACTTATAAGACGAGGTTATGAAATCCATATAGGAAAAGTTGGAGATGCTGAGGTTGATTTTATTGCCATAGGCGCCGAAGGGGAAGAATATTATCAAGTATCTCAGACCGTATTGGAAGAGCAGACACTAAAGCGGGAACTTTCATCACTGGATGCAATAAAAGACCATAATCCGAAGTATCTTCTTACTATGGATTATACGCCACTGACATCCTATAATGGTATCAAGCAGGTTAATGTTTTGGAATGGCTTCTAAAGAAATAGTCAGAAATATCTGTTGCTAATAAGACACAGGAGTTTGTGGAGGATTTTGTGCGAATAGGATAAAGGTCCCATGTATGCTATTTTTACGCTGAGGAGGGAAGGTTTTTATGGAATGGAAAAGTAAAATAGAAGATGAATGTCCCCGTGGGGAAACGCAAGCGGGCGGCATCGTGGAAGTGCCGCCCGCTTGTCTTGCTCCATCTATGGACAAAATGTCTCGAAGCTAATAGGGGCGTTTCTGATAGTGGCCTCTATAGTGGCTCAGTTGTCAAGACAAAAATCTAAGATTTTTATAATGAACTGATATGGTTGATATGTAACGAGGAACATGGGGAGGATAGTGGAACACTCCCCAGATCCATATATGCATTAAGCTACATAAGGCAGAAGCATTGCCGGGTAGTAGCACTCAGCAGGTGTTTTGTAATCAAGGGCAGAATGGCATCTCTCAAAGTTGTAGGTGTGGACATAACGTCCAATAGCAGATCTGGCTTCCTTGATGTTGTTATACAGTGTCAGATAAGCTTCTTCATACTTGAAGCTGCGGAACCAACGCTCAATCATGATGTTGTCAGCCCAACGGCTTTTTCCATCCATACTCTGACGGATACCATTTTCTTTTACAAAGTCAACGTATTGTTGACTTGTGAACTGACAACCCTGATCAGAGTTCAAAATCTGTGGTTTTGACACAGCAAATGCTTTTTTAAGAGCATTGATAACCATTCTGGTATCAAGTGTATCATCGACTTCCCAGCCTACGATACAGCGGCTGTACCAGTCGATTACAGCAGTCAGATACAGAAATCCGTGTCTGATTGGAATATATGTAATGTCAATAGACCACCCCTGATTTGGAGCGTCTATGGCAGCATTTCGCAGAAGATAAGGACATACCTTTGCCTGTTGCATCCGCTTGGAAAGATTCATCTTAGGATAGATTGGGTAAATATCCATTTCATTCATATAGCGATGTGCTTTACGCCGTCCGACATGATAACCTCTATTCTGGAGCTGTGCAGACATTTGTCTTGCTCCCCATGTTGGATTATCCGTATGAAGATGGTCGATAATCTCTTTACAAGCTAGTTCTTCATCTGATACAGGTGAAGTCTTGTAATAGATGCTTGTACGGTTGATATCAAGCAGTTTTGCTCCTACGGATGCCGGGATTTCTTTAGTCGTCAAAAGGTTTTGGACTAAACTTACTCTCGTAGTCAGGTCCACAAATTTCTTCAGATTTTTTTTTGAGCCAGTCAACCTGCATGGTTAACTGACCAACCTTTTTAGCATACTCCGCCTTTTCCTTGCGTTCTTCAGCAAGCTTGTCTTTGAGGTTTTCCTCACGCTTGTCATCGAACACTGAGGAAGCGTTGTTAAGGAATTCTTTCTTCCAATTGCGGAGCAGATTTGGTTGGATGTTATTCTCGGTTGCAAGGGAGTTTAGATCTTTCTCGCCCTTAAGCAGCTCGATTACTAGGTCTGATTTAAATTTGGCACTAAAATTTCTTCTTTGTCTGGACATAATGATGAATCCTCACTTTCATACTGATTTTAGTATATCAGATTCATTAATATTTGTCCGAAAAAGTGTCTTAATTTATGAGACCATTATA
>NZ_DAWCXD010000299.1:0-2061 GCF_052357945.1 Bacteroides sp.
TCACTTCCTGAATGAGTCGTTGCTTGATTTCTTCTTGTCCGATTACGTCTCTGAAAAACATATCAATAAATGATTTTGGCTATTTCCTTGATACTGTCTACTGCTCCGATGGAATAGAAATGGATGCTCGGAACTCCGTGTTCCATCAACTCCTTGCATTGAGCCACGCACCATTCAACACCCACCTGTTCGGCTTCCGCGTCATTTTTGCATTTCAATGCTTCTTTCACCAGATCTTCCGGCAAATCCACCTTGAATGTTTTGGGGATCATGCTTAGTTGGGAGATTTTCTTGAAAGGCTTGATTCCCGGAATGATAGGAATGTTGATACTTGCTGCCTTAGCCTGCTCCACAAAATCGAAATATTTCTTATTATCGTAGAATAATTGTGTCACAGCATACTCTGCACCAGTTTCTACCTTCTTTTTCAGCCAGTAAAGATCTGTCTCTATGTTAGGAGATTCTTCATGCTTTTCCGGATAACACGCCACGCCATACGAGAAAGGACTGGCGGTGACTTTCATCTCCGAACCGTCAACGAAGATTCCTTTATTGAAATTATTAATCTGCTCCTGCAATTCAATCGCATGATGATATCCGTCTCCTTCGGGAGTAAATACCGATTCATGTTTAGCCTTGTCTCCACGGAGTACCAGCAAATCTGTTATATTCAGAAATTGCAAATCCAGCAATACATATTCGGTTTCCTCACGCGTGAAACCACTGCACAGGATATGAGGAACCACAGTAATATTATATTTATTCTGAATGGCTGCTGCCACAGCGACTGTTCCCGGACGCCTTCTCAGGCGGTTTCTCTGAAAGAGCCCGTTGCCGAGATCTTTGTAGACATATTCGCTACGATGCGTGGTGATATTGATATATTTCGGATCAAATTCTCGAAGAGTGTCGATTGTCTGATAGAGCTTTTCGATTCCGGTTCCCTTCAAAGGAGGGAGAATTTCGAAAGAAAAAGCTGTACCTTTACTGTTATTTATTAAATCAATTACTTTCATTCCTTTTCGTTGATGTTGTTATCTACTTGGATTAAACATGCATATTGGGACAAAAATACGAAAAAAGAAAGATTTCTTCTTGATTTGTTTGAAAATAGTTTGGTTTTTATCGTACTATTACATAAAAGAGGGCATATCCTGTATTTCGGATGCACCCTCTCTCACCTAATCATTATTAAATTAGAATTTACTTTTCGAGAAATGATTTCTTCATTCTGGCAATGTCAGTCAGATAATCTTGTAAATCTTGTTCATGTTCTTCCTCTTCGGCAAGAATATGTTTGGCGATATCACAAGTGGTGAAATCTTTCCCGTTAGTAAAGTCGGCAATTTCTTGATAACGGAGAATGGCACAGCGTTCGGAAGCAACATTATCCTTCAGCAAACTGACTGAATCGAAGCCTTGCGGAGCATCATATTTGCATCTTGCCAGTTCGAACCATTGTTTCGGATCAAGTACCGGAACCCCTTCCAGCTCGATGATACGGTCGGCAAGCAGCTGTGCATGTCTACGTTCTTCTTCGGCATGTTCCTCGAACTCACCTTGTACGTCGGCACGCATGGCGCCTTCCACTACTAATGCACCTACCCAATATTGGTAATATGCCAACCACTCTTCAGCCAATGCTGCGTTCAACTGTGAAATTAAACTTTCTACATCTAATTTACCTTGTAGGATTTTTACACTTTCTCTAGCCATAATTTTAAAGTTTAGGTTACTATGTTTAAATCGCTAATGTAACAGACGGAGGTTCTTTTTGTTTGAGTATCCCGGAGGTTTTAACAGAAAGAATGCATTGCACTGTGCAGTTCCTTCTTTTTTAATAGAACATGGATGCTTTTAATATTTCATTTCAACTAAATTTTTGTATCACTTTTACCCTCACACCCTCACACCTTCGCTCAATCCCTTTATTCATCGTGGTTACAACGTGTGAGGGTAAGTGCGATAGTAGGGTGAGGGTAACTTTTTACCCTCACCCTGTCTCGGTAAGCGTCTCCGCGATGCCGTCTTGCCTTTATTTTTGTGTTTTCTTACCTTTGT
>NZ_DAWCXD010000300.1:0-1937 GCF_052357945.1 Bacteroides sp.
GTTACTAATTTTCAAATAAATAATTCTAACCCTTATATCGAACTCACGTTAAATAATTGAATAGAAATGCAAATGTTATAGCCGGGTATGAAATATGTCCGGCTATAACATTTGCATTAGAACTTTTTTATAAGGAATTTCAAGTTTCATTGCTGAAAAGTATATATATAAAATAATCGGAAGCAATCAGGATATGTCCTTTAGTGCTTCCGATTATTTTATATGTGGATCTTGAATGATCTCTATTCAAAAAGAACGGTATCTTATTTCTCCAACAATTCTTCTTTATTTTTCCAACAAATCCTTTAAGAAGTCATCCAACTCCTTATCCAACCCTTTCAGCAATTCATCATTCACCAGTATGGTATCGTCGTCAATCAACAGCAATTCTGCTATGGTTTCTTTCTCTTCATCTACCAAAACGAAAGAATAAGGTTTCAGAATAGTCACTTTGTCGAAATCTCCGGCATCCTTCATTCTGCAAAGAATGTTGCGAAGAGAAGGTTCCACGTTTTCAAGGAAATCATCCCCTTCATAAGTAGCCCATTCTTCAATCATGATGTTTGCCAGTTCTTCATCATCATCGTTGTAAATATTAAGTTGTCCCGATGCCTGATCCGGTTGGAGATGGATATCGGTTACGACTGTTTGTTCACAGCTACATACATATTTAGCGACTGCCTTTTGGATAGCCGATTCGATAATAGATAATGATTGTTGGCTTAATTTCATGGGTTCCTTCTTTTTATAAGTTCAAAGGTATAAAAAAAATAAGATTTGATACACAATTTCCTTAAAAATCATCATTAAATCGGCTCATTTGCAATTTTAACTTGGGTAATTGAGCATTTCTCTCCTTCAGTTCAGCTAAATACAAAGTAGTAAGATAATAATTCGGCACATCATCAATGGTAGCTTGAGGGCTATCTGTGATGTTCTTTTTATCTATTTTTTTAGCTAGTTGTTGTGCCTTTTCTGCCCATTCTTCTGCTTTAGCCAAACTATCTTTCATTTCGTAGTAAACAGCAATGTTGAGAGCTGCCCGCATTTTTTTCTTTTGGTTCTTGGTACCTTCGAAAGCCTGACGCCAAAGTTCGTATGCGTCGTCCCATGAATTTTCGCGTACATAAATGGCAGCGTCACGCATAGGAACCGAACCACCAGTATAAAGATACCGTGTTCCTTTTTTCCAAATGGGGACAATATTTTTCACCGGAACCGTTCCTGCGAATGCTGCCGCTTCTTCCAGCATCTGCTTGTCGGGAATCATGCGAGTGGTGGCTTCTATGGCTGTACCTCCAAACTCTTCCCAAAAAATGCTATCATTAGGATGGAGCGTAGTCATCGGTCTACTGCGTTCGGGAAGATAAACTTTCACCGTGGGATAAACTTTCACGTCTACCGCTCCTTGAAAGCAGTTGAACTCATCCAGATAACGGACAGTCTTTGTTGCTTTGAGTTGCAGGTTTTCCAGTGCAATAATAAAGTCCACTCCCAGGTTAGAAGCCAGTTGACGCACTTCCTCCTGGCTCAATGTACTTTCGCGGGCCAGTTTATCATTGGAGCGTAAGGCAGAATCACAGATAACCACCTCATCGAAGTAGTTCTGCTGTGCTATTTCTTCTGCCAGTGATTCAGTGGCTGTCTTAGGATCTCCATTGGCATAAGCCGTTGCACGACTTATCAATGGTGTACCTTCTTTAATTTTTTCAGTCTCTGTTATCAGTTTATTATCCGGGGCGTCGCTGGTGTTATTCACAATAGCTACTTTCCGGAGTTGCGGAGGAAAGCTCAAGTCGGCAGGCTGCAGATAATCAATGGGGATCTGTTCCAGACTCTGACAGCTACCCAGAGTCAGCAGGAATAAAACGATGAAAACCAGTGAATAAGATTTTGCCATAGTTTTGTTCTATTTAGTAATTTGAACAAAAGTACAA
>NZ_DAWCXD010000301.1:0-1937 GCF_052357945.1 Bacteroides sp.
ACGTATCTTTGCACACCAAAAAGATAAAATAATAAGAATTCAGAATGAAGAATATTCGCAACTTTTGCATTATTGCTCATATTGACCACGGTAAGTCAACGTTGGCCGACCGTCTGTTGGAGTTTACTAACACCATTCAGGTGACTTCAGGGCAGATGCTTGATAATATGGATCTGGAAAAAGAAAGAGGGATCACTATCAAGAGCCATGCGATCCAGATGGAATATACTTATCAGGGGGAGAAGTATGTCCTTAACCTGATTGATACTCCGGGACACGTGGACTTTTCGTATGAGGTGTCACGTTCTATCGCTGCATGTGAAGGGGCATTGCTGATTGTCGATGCTTCGCAGGGAGTGCAGGCGCAGACGATCTCGAATCTGTATATGGCCATTGAACACGACCTTGAGATTATTCCGGTTATCAATAAATGCGATATGGCGAGCGCCAATCCCGAAGAAGTGGAGGACGAAATCGTTGAACTGTTGGGTTGCAAGCGCGAGGAGGTAATTCGTGCATCCGGTAAAACGGGTATGGGAGTGGAAGAGATACTGGCTGCTGTGATTGAACGTATTCCTCATCCCGAAGGGAATGAAGAGGCACCGTTGCAGGCTTTGATTTTTGACTCTGTATTCAACTCTTTCCGTGGAATTATAGCTTATTTCAAGATTGAAAACGGCACGATTCGCAAGGGCGACAAGGTGAAGTTTTTCAATACGGGAAAAGAGTATGATGCCGATGAAATAGGGGTGTTGAAAATGGATATGGTGCCTCGTAACGAACTTCGTACGGGGGATGTAGGATATATAATTTCCGGTATCAAAACTTCCAAAGAGGTGAAGGTGGGAGATACCATTACGCATATTGCCCGTCCGTGCGACAAGGCTATTGCCGGGTTTGAGGAGGTGAAGCCGATGGTGTTTGCCGGAGTGTACCCGATTGAGGCGGAAGATTTCGAAGATCTTCGCGCGTCTTTGGAAAAGTTGCAGCTGAATGATGCGTCGTTGACTTTCCAGCCGGAGTCTTCATTGGCTTTGGGTTTTGGTTTCCGTTGCGGTTTCCTCGGATTGCTCCACATGGAGATTGTGCAGGAGCGCCTGGATCGTGAGTTTGACATGAATGTGATTACTACGGTACCGAACGTGTCCTACCATATATATGATAAGCAGGGCAATATGAAGGAGGTGCACAACCCTGGTGGTATGCCCGACCCGACGATGATTGACCATATCGAGGAACCGTATATCAAAGCATCTATTATTACAACGACTGATTATATCGGTCCTATTATGACGCTTTGTCTGGGGAAACGCGGTGAATTGATTAAACAGGAATATATCTCCGGTAACCGGGTGGAAATCTATTACAATATGCCTTTGGGAGAAATCGTGATTGACTTTTATGATAAGTTGAAGAGTATTTCTAAAGGGTATGCGTCGTTTGATTATCATCCGAATGGTTTCCGTACTTCGAAGCTGGTGAAGCTGGATATTTTGTTGAACGGTGAGCCTGTGGATGCACTTTCTACTTTGACACATATTGACAATGCTTACGATATGGGACGCCGGATGTGTGAGAAGCTGAAAGAGCTTATTCCGCGCCAGCAGTTTGATATTGCCATTCAGGCAGCTATCGGGGCTAAGATTATTTCCCGTGAAACGATTAAGGCTGTTCGTAAGGATGTGACAGCGAAGTGTTATGGTGGTGACGTGAGCCGTAAACGTAAACTGCTTGAAAAGCAGAAAAAAGGTAAAAAACGAATGAAACAAATCGGTAACGTGGAAGTGCCGCAAAAAGCCTTCCTCGCCGTACTGAAGCTGGATTAAAAATACTGCCGCAAGCAATTTTTCAGAGATCTGTTCTGAACAAATTGACTTGCGGTTAGTTTTTAATACACCAGGTGATTGCCTTCTGTCTGCAGAGCTTTCCTTGGCAAT
>NZ_DAWCXD010000302.1:0-1855 GCF_052357945.1 Bacteroides sp.
ATCATTCGTACGATAATTTCCTGAAAATCACGTGCCACGTTTTTCAATGCGTCGCTGTTGAGTGACGCCAGTCCTAACCCCAGTGTGAAAGCTAAAACCAGAGCTGTCATTACGTTCATCAGTGGCGGAATGGAGACGGAGAAGTAGGGGAGGATTCCCTGTGCTTCGCTTACTTCTTCAAGTGGTGCACCCGGTTCGATGAGCGAAGGAAATACTGTGACCCCTGTGAAGTAGGAGAGAAAGCCTGAAAAAAGAGTAGCGAAGTAGGCGATCAAAGCCGTCACGAGTAGCATTTTTCCTGCACCTTTTCCGATGTCGGCAATAGCCACAGTAACCAGTCCGACGATAATCAATGGGATAGAGAAATTGAGAAATTCACTGAAAATGCCATTGAACGTAACAAATATTCGCACTAGCGGAGCTGGGAAAACTGTGCCGATGGCAATACCCAAAATGATGGCGATAACGATGCGTGCCAACAAACCGATTTTGATCTTCTTCATCCTTGATTTTATTTGTAGACCACAAAAATAATATTTTAATCTAAAATATTGCGAACAAATGTGCATTTCAAATGTTACTAAGATAAAGAATATTCAAAATATACAAGTTATGGCAAATCAGAATAAAACAGATATCGGACTTATCGGCTTGGCTGTGATGGGCGAGAATCTTGCTTTAAACATGGAGAGTAAGGGATGGCACGTGTCGGTTTATAACCGTACTGTTCCCGGAGTAGAAGAGGGGGTGGTAGAACGCTTCCTGAATGGTCGTGCAAAAGGTAAAAACATCGAAGGATTCACAGATATAAAGGCATTTGTAGATTCGATAGCTATTCCCCGTAAGATTATGATGATGGTTCGTGCCGGAAGTCCGGTTGACGAACTGATGGATCAGCTTTTCCCGCTGCTTTCACCGGGAGATATCCTTATTGATGGCGGTAATTCTAATTACGAAGATACGAACCGCCGTGTCCAACTGGCGGAATCAAAGGGATTTCTTTTCGTCGGTAGCGGTGTGTCCGGTGGTGAAGAGGGAGCCTTGAATGGAGCTTCTATCATGCCCGGTGGTTCGGAAAAAGCATGGCCGGAAGTGAAACCGATTCTTCAAAGTATTGCGGCAAAAGCACCGGACGGCACTCCTTGTTGTCAATGGGTGGGTCCTGCCGGCTCCGGTCATTTTGTGAAGATGATTCACAACGGTATCGAATATGGTGATATGCAACTGATCGCCGAAGCCTATTGGGTGATGAAAAAGTTGCTTGATCTGACCAATGAGGAAATGGCTGATGTCTTTGCCCGTTGGAACGAAGGCAAACTTCGCAGTTATCTGATCGAAATCACCGCCAACATTTTGCGGCATAAAGACAAATCCGGAGGTTATCTCATTGATAAAATCCTGGATGCAGCCGGACAGAAAGGAACCGGAAAATGGTCGGTTATCAATGCGATGGAACTCGGTATGCCGTTAGGGCTAATTGCCACGGCGGTATTCGAACGAAGCCTTTCTTCACAGAAAGACTTGCGTCACCTGGCTTCCAAGCAATTCCAGTGTCAACATACACAACCTATATATAATAAGGCGGAACTCGTAAAGAATATCTTTTCTGCTCTTTATGCTTCCAAACTCGTCTCTTATGCCCAGGGATTCGCCGTGTTGCAACGTGCTTCCGACGCTTTCGGCTGGCATCTCGACCTGGCTTCCATTGCGCGTATGTGGCGTGGGGGATGCATCATCCGCAGTATATTCCTGAACGATATTGCAGCTGCCTTCGAAGCCACCGACAAGCCTAAACACTTGTTGTTGGCTCCTTATTTTAAAGAAGAAATGAAGACATTGCTTCCCGGATGGAAGA
>NZ_DAWCXD010000303.1:0-1842 GCF_052357945.1 Bacteroides sp.
CGGTGTGTCACACCGAGGAAAACATTTCCGGGTTTCTGATACTTCTCTTTCAGATACTGTTTCACAGTCTCCGAAAGCGGTGTATCTCCCGTCTTGTCTGCCTGGACAATCTCGGAAGCGGTCTTGTTGACTACAATGATATGGTTGTCTTCGTATACAACAGTCATTCTGTTCGATTACATATTCATACCACCATCTACCTGAATCACCTGACCTGACACATAAGATGACATATCAGAAGCCAGGAAGGTAGCGATGTTTGCCACATCTTCAGGAGTACCACCACGACGCAAAGGTATTTTCTTTGCCCATTCAGCTCTTACTTCGTCAGAAAGAGCAGCTGTCATGTCTGTCAGGATGAATCCCGGAGCGATAGCGTTGGCACGGATGCCACGAGAGCCCAACTCTTGTGCGATAGACTTAGCCAATGCAATCATACCTGCTTTAGAAGCAGCATAGTTAGCCTGTCCTGCATTTCCGTGAACACCTACAACAGAGGCCATATTGATAATGCTACCAGCTTTTTGACGCATCATGATAGGTGTACAAGCATGAATGAAGTTAAATGCTGACTTCAGGTTCACGTTGATTACCATATCCCATTGCTGTTCGCTCATGCGCATCATCAAACCGTCACGAGTGATACCGGCATTGTTTACCAATATATCGATCCGTCCGAAGTCCTTGTGGATTTCTTCAACGACCTTTGCAGTATCTTCAAAGTTAGCCGCGTTAGAAGCGTAACCTTTGGCTTTCACGCCCATTGCTTCAAGTTCCTTTGCTGTATTTTCTGCATTTTCGTCAATGACAAGGTCAGTAAATGCGATGTTTGCACCTTCGGCAGCAAACTTAAGAGCGATAGCCTTACCAATACCACGAGCAGCACCGGTTACAATGGCTGTTTTTCCGTCTAATAATCCCATACTAAAAGTTATTTAATTAAATTTCTGTTCTATGCAGTGCTCCAAACACAATGTTGGTCACATATCTATTTCTTGTATCTTCATCCAGATGTGCACCTATATGGCCTCGAATATAAGGAACTTCAATTCCTTTCACACAATAATGTATCAAGTCGGCAGTCATCTCCACATCATCAATATGGAAAACTCCTTTTGCCTGTCCTTCCAGAAGAACGGCTTTAAAGAGCTGGACTTCCTTTGCATCAAACTTCTTGCGAACTTTTTCCACCCGCCATATATCACGGAAGAAGTTAGCACGCAACGTCCCGTTCCGATAGACCACCTCTTTCACTGCATCTAATCGGGTATATATCAGCTCCAGCAGTTTTTCGTCCGGAGAAATGTTTTTCTCGGCTACCCGCTTCATCATATCCGACAAAATATCCAATTCCGATTCCACAACAGCCAAATAGATTTCATCCTTACTTTTAAAATAAGTATAGAGCGTTCGTCTCCCTTTTTTAGAAGCAAGAGCGATATCGTTCATAGTCGTATTTTCTACCCCCATCTTTGCAAAAAGCTGACGGGCTACATCTACTAACTTGGCTTTTGTCTTGGATACGGTCATAGGTTACAAATTGCACATTGCTGAATATTTTGAGCAAAAGTAATTCTTTTCTTTAGACCATACAAGAAAACAGAGAGAATATTAACATTTGTATATTAATAGGTGCTAAGAAAAAGTTTCATCATTATTTCGTTCATTCTCAACCTAATAAGAAAAAAGTGATGATTTATTCGAAAAATATTCAGCGAATTATTTGTTTGTTTCAAAAAAAGCCGTACCTTTGCACCCGTTAAACATCGCGGAGTGGAGCAGTTGGTAGCTCGTTGGGCTCATAACCCAAAGGTCATTCGTTCGAGTCGGATCTCCGCAACT
>NZ_DAWCXD010000304.1:0-1793 GCF_052357945.1 Bacteroides sp.
AAAGAGTTCTGCTGTCTGATACAAGAGGATAAATTGAATTGATAGAACTCACCTAATGTGATTTCCTTTCGACAGAATAAAGGAATAAAAGAACCTCTTTATTGTGGCGAATTATATATTGATGCTGAAAACAATGCGTTGGTTCAGGCGCGTCTTGAAATCAATCCTGCCTATGTGAGGCAAGCTACGGATATGTTTATAGAACGAAAGACACGGAAGTGGAAAATAACCGCGCAAGAGGTGGTTTATACCATTTCTTACAGGCAGTGGAATGGCATTTATTACATGAATCATATTCGTGGCGATCTTTATTTTAAAGTGAAACTTAAACGGCAATGGTTTAGTTCTTCTTCCTTGCATACATGGTTTGAAATGGTTACCTGTAAGGTGGATACAGATAATGTGACCCGTTTCCAACGTAAAGAACGGATGCCTACACGCACTATATTTTCGGATACACATTTTAAATATGATGCTGACTTTTGGGGGGAGTTTAATGTTATCCCGTGGGAGGAAGAACTGGGTACTGTCATTGAAAAGTTGTCTTCTAAAATAGAACAGATAGAATACTAAAATAAAAGTTGGATACGGAGCATTGTACTTGGTATCTTTTATCATGATATATGATAGAATATGTTAGCCTGAAGTATGTAAGTTTGTATATTCATCAGCCTTTAGCTTAAAATCGATTCGGTTGTCCGGTCAATTTTTTACCCGTGTCAGAAAGCATGCTTTTACACGTATATCTGCATAGGATTACACATATGTATGTGCGGACTTATGCGGATGTATGTGGAATCTCCTATATAATAACTACATTAGGTTTAAAAACAACTATGCAAATCTGATATAGTAATAACAATAGAAGTTGTTAACTAAATCCTAGTACACGTCTGTGAAATCATTCACCTCCAAAAGATAAGGACATTTTCAAAAAAGATCAAGAGCTTTTCAAAAAAGAACAAGAACTTTTTTAAAAAGATAACGAGCTTTTTTAAAAGTGTCTTGGTCTTTTTACCGCTACCGGGGGTGCTATTATATTCCGTGGAGATATGCACACTGTTTGCGAGCAAAAAACAAGAACGCCCTATTTTACGTCAAGTTGGAATAGTCTAAAAAAGAAGTTTATATAACTGAAAGTAAGCATGTTATACAGAAATAAGCTTCAAAACGTAGTGAGGGCATAGGGTATAAGTGAGGGCAATAATTTTTACTATAACTACATAAGTAGCTTATAATGAGTTTGTTTTGCACAAAGTGAGGGCATGAGGGCATAATTGCATCTAACTTTGCAATGATGATGCGTCAAGAAGACTTTCGGAAATTGTTCGAAGAAGAAAATGATCCTTTAAGAGCGAATGCCCTTTCCTATGATTTTGCAGGTGAGCCGATGTTTACCCAATATTCATTTTAGTCTGTCGCGCGCGATAATATAATATGGTATATACTTTTTGATATTGTAAAATGGATTATCGAAATAACCATTTTGTATAATCTGTAAATCAGATGTTTATAAGTATAATCACAAAAAAAATAGAAAAAATAGTAGATATATTTGGATAAAGAAATGAAATCAACTACTTTTGCATCCGCTTAGCAAGAGAGGTAAGTTTAAAACTGACAAGATGATTTGAAGAACATAGATGAAACAAAAAAGTTTTAAAAAAGTTCGATAATTTTTTGGTAGTTTGAAATAAACGCTTTATCTTTGCAAAACATTTCCGGAAAAAACGGAAATAAACATAAATGAGAGTTCTTTGAAAGATTTAAGATAAACAAACAAGTAGTACAAG
>NZ_DAWCXD010000305.1:0-1782 GCF_052357945.1 Bacteroides sp.
TCTCCAGTTCCTTTGCGATGGAAGTAACGGGGATGGACTTCAACGACTTGATGGCGACATTCCCAGTGGCAGTTATGGAAACGTAACGGTAGCCGAAAAAGGTACAGTGAGGATAGTAGGCCACATAGTTATCTCCGGCAGCAAAGGTGTAGTCCAGGCGGATACCAGTGTGGGGAATGCGCAGGTTTTCGCGATGGCAGCTTCCTTCCGGACCGTCCATGCCACGAATCTTGGCACCGTTGCCGTCATTGAGCAACTCTGCGGGAAGGCAGGTCAGCACTGTTCCCTCGGCAGCTTTGAATACGAAAGAGGGTACACCGGCACAGTTTTGCCCGAAATCCACCACTAACGTCTCTCCCGGACTTATGGTCATCTCCGTGCCCGATGCGAACTCACGGGCAATAATCACTTTACCGAACTCATTCTCTTTCGCTCCTTCTATATTCTTCCAAATGTATGCTCTGACAGGAGCGAGGGCGAGATCGGTGCGCAGATAGACTTCCGCTCCGTCCGAAGGCAAAATGTCACCAGAAAATTCGGTATTCTCTTCGGGGGTGGAGAGTTTGTCCACACATTCGTAGCCCATCGGTTCGCGTGCATCATACTCTTCTCCGTCAAAGATGCCGGCATGTTTCACCGGACCGGCAATTCCGGCTTTCCAGTTTTTAAGGTCGGTACCGTAGCACTTCTTAGTTCCGTCAGAAAAAGTAAGTTCCAATACACCGCGGAAAGCACACTTTTTGCCTATCATGCCATCATATCCTCCGGGGGTTATGATTTTGTCAGCCCACCATCCCGGTGTCACTTGTACGGAGAGCATGTTGTCGGCGTTTGGCTTGGTACGGATGACATCTGTGATATCATAGGTAAAAGAACGTTTGGTCTTGGCATAGTGTGTGAAGCCCGGTTTCAGGAATTCCCCGCCTACGGGTTTCCCATTTACATACAACTCGTAAACTCCCAGTCCAGCGGTCATCCACTTAGCAGAGATGACTTTCTGTTCATTTTTCACAGTGGACACAAACCAACTGGCACCATCGGCTGCGCGACCGTTGTTATGTCCTTTCACTACAGGAGCATCTACTGCGGAAATCCATTTGGATTCGTTCCAGGCTGATGCTTCCAATGCGTCAGTACGTTTTCCGACTTCAGTTGCGTTTATCAGTCCGCTATTCGAGAAAAGCGCGAGAATCATTACCGAAATAAGATTCGCAAAACAATGGAAATTCATTTTCATACTTATATGTATTTTTTAGTATTAAAAGATTAACTTAGAAATGCTGTTTTAGTCTTACGGGACTTGCACAACAAAATTACAGAATTATATGATATGACAGACGATTTCTACATTTTTTTTGACTCAATAATGGTTTCTGTTTAATCTGAAGCTTTTTTGCGTTAGATGATCAATTATCAAGCAAAATAATAAATGTAAAATAATACGACCAATACATTCGCTAGCCCTATTGTATCAATTGTTTATCAAATAAGAAAAGTAAAATGCCGGTTATTCAATGCAATCGTTCTTTCTTCCTTACACTTTACGTCCGAAATCGTATAAACTTACTTCGAGTTTATAATAAATAAGTGAATAGTTTATTAAAAACGGTATCCGAGTTTATTAAAAACTATTTTTAGGCACTTCCGGTATTTAAAACAGAATTATTGCAACAAAAATGGGCAAGAACCTTCACAGTTTCTTACCCATTCGTTATCCTAGTTATGCATTTCGCACATCCACCTATTGAACTTATGTCACAATATTTATATCTTTCATTATTA
>NZ_DAWCXD010000306.1:0-1769 GCF_052357945.1 Bacteroides sp.
GGTTCTTCCGCAATTATCCGTTTTGGCTCTTTTAGCATGATCAGATATATAGTATAATGTTTGTATTAGGATGTATGAGGAGAATTATTTATGGCAAAGTCTAATAATACATTATGCTTAGATAAATTTTACCCAGAAAAGGATTTGATGATAACAGATATTGATCAGCAAAGTGATAAAATTATAATTCAGATGAAATCAACTTCAAGCAGCTGTAAATGTCCAAAGTGTAATCGTATAACACAAAAATATCATGGAACATATACTCGTAAAGTACAGGATTTACCTATTTTAGGAAAAAATGTTCAACTTGAAATTTGTTCACATGAGTATGCATGTTTGAATGACGAATGTGAGGTTATTTCTATTGCTGAGACTTTTGATGGATTCCTTAATAATTATAGTCGTATGACAGAAAGATGTGTTGATTTTATCTGTACATTGGCTCTTGAAACCAGTTGTGAAGGCTGTGCCCGTGTCTGCCGCACATTAGGGATAAAAACTAGTGGTGATACCGTAATACGGTTACTTTTAAAAAGATATGAATCTCTTCCCCAACCGGAAGTTAGTGATGTAATAGGTGTGGATGATTTTGCATATAAAAAGCGCCATACATATGGGACTATCATAGTAAATGAAAAAACGCACGAGCCTATAACATTGTTGAATGGAAGAAATGGGGATACATTGCGGGAATGGCTTAAGAATAATAAAAATGTTAAAGTGGTTACAAGAGATAGGGCAAGTGCATATGCGAAAGTAATATCAGAAGAATTACCCGATGCAATGCAGGTGGCAGACCGATTTCATTTACATCAGAATCTACTGGAAACAATAAAAAAAGCTCTGAATCAAGAAATCCCTGCAACAATAAGTATCCCACACAATGATACATCTATCGATGCAGAAGAACATTGTAAAAAAAATTGCATCTGATGTGGATAATTATGCTGCTTTTTCAGAAAAACGTTATCAAATGATCTGCCAAATACAAAATTTTTTAAAAGAAGGCTGTAGTTACCGTGAAATTGCCAAACGTATGGGAATAGGTCGCAACACAATTGCAAAATATCGTAAAGGTGATCCAAAAGAATTAAGTATGTATGGAATTCATCAAAGCAAACTTGATCCATTTCATGATTTTATTATAGATTGTCTTAAAGAAGGATGGAGTAAAAGCAAAACTGTAAAGGCAATATACGAAAAAGGATATTCTGGATCCAAAAGCAATGCTTTTGATTATTTGTGCAAAATAGAGCAAAAAGAAAATAAATGTTTTGAGCCACAGCCATATGTCAGAACAATGACAGAGTGTTTAAAATACAAAACCGGCAGTAAGGGAAAAGATAAAGATTATATTACACGAGAAGGTGTGTTTAGGTACATGTGGATGAATACTGAACTTTCAGATAATCATAAGGAATATATTTATGAAAAGTATCCAAATATTTGGGAACTTCAATGCTGCATAAGAGAGTTTAGAAATATTTTTAAAAATCATAATGTGCCAATGCTCTATTTATTTGTTGAAAAATATAGTAAAAGTCTTCTTAAACCCTTAAGAAGTTTTGCTGAGGGATTAAAAAGAGATATAGATGCAGTTGAAAATGCTGTAGCATATGATTACAGTAATGGATTTGTGGAAGGAACTAATAGCAGATTAAAAATGATAAAACGTACAATGTATGGAAGATGTGGCAGGCAGTTGCTTGAAGCAAAGTTGAGGTACATGGGATATAACAATAATAACGGATAATTGCGGAAGAACC
>NZ_DAWCXD010000307.1:0-1769 GCF_052357945.1 Bacteroides sp.
GGGATATTCCTAAAATAATAAAATTTAAGGCAACTAATTCATTGCGAGTTAGTTGCCTTTTTTGTATCTTTAAGCATTCCCCCCAAAAAACGGTTTGACGGCCAAAACGGGGGTAATTAAAAATAAAAACACATGGTAAAGATACAAAAAATCTCAGAAATCGAACCTTGTTTAGGTTTTACCGAGTTCGATATGCTTAAAAAATATCGTCAAAGTTTTGCAACGAGTGAATTAGGTCGCCTCCATGCTCTATTCCCTTTCTCGGAACTGGCCCGACAAATGCATTTGAAGTCCTCTGCTTTGGGTCGTAAAAGTTATTTTTCTCCCGAAGGTAAAATAGCCTTGATGGTCTTGAAGTCCTATACCAACTTTTCCGATGCACAACTGATTGAGCATTTAAACGGTAATATTCATTACCAGTTATTTTGTGGTGTTCAGATTGATCCGCTTCATCCACTAACCAATCCTAAAATCGTTAGTGCAATTCGTCAGGAACTAGCGGATCGCCTTGACGTTGAGTCCCTCCAGCTCATTCTTGCCGAGCATTGGAAACCTTATCTTGAGAACCTTCATGTCTGTATGACCGATGCCACCTGTTATGAAAGTCATCTGCGTTTTCCTACTGATACCAAACTCTTATGGGAAGGTATTGTATGGCTTCATCGTCATCTGTGCAAACATTGCCAGACCTTGCACATACAACGTCCCCGTAACAAGTATCTTGATGTACGCCGTGCCTATCTTGCTTATAGTAAACTGCGTAAACGCAAGAAATCACAGACTCGTATGATTACACGAAGGTTACTTCAGTTATTGGAAAAGTTACTTGACCAGCTGGAGCTGCTTCATTCATCCTACAGGAACAGGCTTACACTATCCTCTGATTACCAAAGACGTTTCTCGGTCATACAGACAGTCCTTGAGCAAGGGAAGAATTTATTTGCAGGCAAAAAAGTGTCCAACCGTATCGTGAGTATCGACCGGCATTACCTTCGCCCCATTATCAGAGGCAAGGAAACCAAATCCGTTGAATTCGGAGCTAAAGTCAACAATATACAGATAGACGGAATCTCCTTTATAGAACATATCTCCTTTAAAGCTTTTAACGAAGGAGTACGTTTGAAAGACTGTATTCATCTGCAACAACAACTGACCGGGGTTAGGGTTAAGGCGCTTGCGGCGGATTCAATCTATGCCAATAATGCCAACCGGAAATTTTGTACAAAATATCATATAAGTACTTCCTTTAAGCGTAAGGGCAGAGCTGCCAAAGATGAGCCGCTTCGTAAAATCTTACGGTCGGAACTCAGTCGTGAAAGAGCTACCCGCCTGGAAGGAAGTTTTGGAACGCAGAAACAACATTACTCACTGGCCAGGATAAAAGCTAGAAACAGGAAAACGGAAGTACTTTGGATTTTCTTTGGGATACATACAGCCAATGCGGTATGTATGATAGAAAAGGTCGAAAAGAAAAAAAGAAAGGCAGCATAATCTGACTAAAATAACAGGAAAAACAGGAGAGGTTTTAACTTCCCCTAAAAAAGACATGTACATAATGCATGGGTGGGAAGGAAAAAACAAGAATATGTAAACAATATTCTATAAAAAAGATAGAAGACTGGGAGAGTTGAACGAAAAAATCAAGAGAAAAGCTCACGTAAAGCAAAGCTTTTCTCTTGATTTTTTAGAAAGAGGAACATTTACTGAATATCCCTAATTAATAATCAGCGTTCTAATTTTTACAGGATTCCCTATTCTTATTTTAAAAG
>NZ_DAWCXD010000308.1:0-1733 GCF_052357945.1 Bacteroides sp.
GCGTGGAACGGAGCTTCACGCTTGATTTTCTCAACGATGCTGATCGGTTCTTTCACGTCTACGTGAAAAGAGTTGACATAATAGTCGCGGTCTGTCACTCCGGGGATTTTTCCATATTTCCGACGATCCATTTTAGTGAAACGTCCCGAAAGTCCTTCGGCAGGAGTAGCCAGAACGGAGTAGTTCAGGTTATATTTCTCTTTATATTCGTTTACCACTTTATTCATTTCCATCACCGCTTCATACAGCGTGTCCCATGCTTTCTGGTTGTGGCCGTGACCTTGTCCGTAGAGAGCCACCATCGCGTTGTGTCCGCCGATAAATCCGATACCCAGCGTACCGCTGCGCAATGCATCACCCACCTGTTCATTCGGGTTCAGCTCACCGCCGCCTTTCCACACATTATTTCCCATCATGAACGGGAACTGACGTGCCAGAGCCGTACGCTGATACTGATAACGCTCGTAAAGCTGATCGGCTACAAGCACGGACATTTGGTGTACGGATTCGATGAAAATTTCTTTTGCTTTCTGTTCAATGGCATCCTTGTTGCGTTCATCCTCTATCAGGTTTTCCGCCTTGATGCGGGCTTCAATTGCCAGTCTCGGCATATTCAGCGTAGTGAATGAAAGATTGCCACGACCTAAAGAAGATTTTTCTCCTGCCACGTTTTCAAAGACACGGGTGCGACAACCCATCGTCGCCAATTCGTAGATGTAACGTTTCGGATCGTCCGCTCTCCATTTCTCGTTCTGATTGAAAGGTGCGTCGAGGAACATGAAGTTCGGGAACAATGCTTTCGCCGTAGTCTGGCAAGCCTTCAACAGCAAGTCGAAGTTGGGAGCCTCGTAACAGTCGGTCATTGCCTCTTCGATATTCTCCGCTTTCATTGCTTTCTCAAAGTCTTTCTCCGAATAAGAAACTCCGTCTTTGACCTTGAAAATCTGGATCGGGAATACAGGCACTTCGCCTCTTGTGCCCAATCCTTCAATGGTAGCTTTCAGCAATTCTTCGATCACCATGCGGCCTTCGGCAGAAGTGTCCGTACCGTAGTTGATGGAGCTGAATACCACCTGATTACCGCCACGTGAATGCATCGTGTTCAGGTTGTGGATAAATCCTTCCATGGCCTGATGGGTATCTTTGCGAGTCTGCTGATAAGCTTTCTCAACGATACGGGCAAGGTGTTCCTTATCTATAATAATCTGTAAAGCCACCAAAGCAATGCGCAATGTTTCGCGTTCGGCTTCAGTAGTCTTGATAGACGGAAGATATTCTTTAATCAATGTGCGGATGGATTTCTCATCGGCCTGATTTCCGTTTTCCATAGCGACATAGAAATTGATGAACGATGCCAGATGCTTGCGGAAAGATTTGGCCACACCTTTTGCCATGAAGAAATCGAAAGCAGGAATTGCCTGTCCGCCATGCTGCTCATTCTGATTCGTCTGGAAAATAATGGTAGCCAACGTAGCATAACTCTGGATGCTTTGCGGGGTACGGATACTACCGTTCTTGGTGCGAAAACCACGTTCAAAGAGGTCATCCATATCATATTGGATACAGGTCGTCGTCTTTGTCGGATAATAATCCAAGTCGTGAATGTGAATATCTCCCAACTGGTGCGCTTCGGCAAAACGTTTCGGCAACAGATATTTATACGTATAATCTTTGGTTACTTCGGAAGCGAACGTCATCATCTGTCCGGCAGGCGTGTGACTGCTCATGTTGGC
>NZ_DAWCXD010000309.1:0-1729 GCF_052357945.1 Bacteroides sp.
ACTATCGACATATCACCCTTAAAGACATTGATAAACTGGGGAAGTTCGTCTATATTAGAACGACGAAGAAAGTCTCCAAATCTTGTTTTACGAGGGTCATCAGCTGTAGCCTGTTTACTGTCAGCTTCATCATTCACTTTCATGGAACGGAATTTGTAACACACAAAATCCACACCGTTCAACCCCGTACGCATTTGCTTAAAAAATACAGGACCGGGAGAAGTCAACTTTATGATACTTCCAACTATGAGATAAACAAAAGGAAAAACTGTAACTAGAAAAAGGCCGGAGAAAACAATATCAAATATCCGCTTCAATATACGATTCTCCATCTTACCCAAAGGCTCATAACGCAGATTCAAAATAGGCATATTGCCAACCATACTGTGCCAGATACGACGAGGAAAACCTTTACATACATTAGGAACACCATGAAAATAAAGCAAATGGTTTTCACAATGATTCATGATAGAGAAATTATAACGCCCCTCCTCCATCGACAAAGAACAAAAAACATGCTTGATTCCCGGGTGTGCGGACATAAAATCTGAAAAACCGTCAGGATTACCCAAATAGGAACATTGCGAAGAAAGGGCTTCGTTCGGTTTAATATCAAAATAACCCACGACCTCATATAGAGAAGACGCCAGAGAACTTTCCATCTCCTCATACAACACCTGCATATTATTACCTCCACCTATAAAAACGGCATAACGTCTATGTTTGCCCTTAGCACAATAGACTATCAGGAAATGACGGATAATAATGCGATAAATACTTAAGATGACAAAGAGGAAAGAGAAATAAGCGACAAAAAAAAGAGGAGAATAAATAGAGATTCCACTAAAAGTCATGATACATGCCCAAAAGATGGAAAAAGCTATAATATTCTTCAACACGCGCAACACAAGTTGGTCGGGACGAATTCCCCGACTGTCCCAAACTCTCCCACGGGAGCCCGAACAGGCCAGATAGCAAAGACTTAACGAAGTCATCATCCAGGAAACCCTACAAGAAAAAGGTAAAGAGACAAATACTTCTTCCCAAAAGAAAAGGAGAAAGAACAATACCAGATTCAGAATGATCAGATCTCCCAGAACTGCTACAAATTCTATAAATTTATTGATTTGACTGGTGGTTGATACCATATCACATTAAAGATTGATTTTAGGCACATACTTCTTTGAACTTATTCAGAAAATCTTTTCCGAATAAATTCCAGAAGATAACAATACAAACTGATAGAAAAATAAAAGCTAAAACATATACCTTTCTACTGGTTCCCGAAGGTTCCAAGGGGACAACAGCAGGTTCTACAACAGCAAACACTGGTTTTTCTTCCTGAACTTTAGCTCTGGCAACCTGAAGCTGACTGGCAACCTGACTATATACTTGGTAAGCCAAACTCATGTCATTCTGCAAACGTTCCTGCTCGGTACGAACACTCTGCAAAATGATATTGTCATGAGAGTCCATATAATCGGCATATTTTCTCTGCGCTTCGTAATATTCCTGCTGACGTTCTTTAAACAATTTCTCCAGATAGAGACAATCCTCTTTAGATTTGGAAGTACGATAGTCTATGATATATTCCTGCAACTTCTTAACTACAGAGTCAGCAACGACTGCAGCAACCTTAGGACTCTGCAAAGTCACAGAAACGGTAGTCATAGAGGTTTTCTTATCTACAGAAGCAGCAATCTTTCTCTTTAGTGATTCAATCTTCTGA
>NZ_DAWCXD010000310.1:0-1724 GCF_052357945.1 Bacteroides sp.
TCCTGAATCAAATCCCCCAATTTTCAGACTGCGCCAGCAAGCTCTCTCATACATAAAAATGAAAATCCTCTTTCAATCTATCACCACTCTGTAAATACAATGAATAAAGAGTTTCAGAACGATGGTGATAGGTTGAAAGAGGTATTGACAAAATCAATAGGGAGAGAAAGAATTATACTTCCTCTACAATTTTCCAATCACCAATACTTTTTGTCGCACTATCGAAGTTAACTCCTACTTTTACAACTTTCCGATGATCAGGCTGATAAGGAATAATATACCCCTTACTATTTATTTGCTCCAGTGCTTCCTCCGGAGTTCCATCTACCTTAAATTCAAAGACATAAATGGCATCTTGCATCTTTACTACCACGTCTGCCCGTCCGATTGCACTTTTCACCTCTGTATCTACATACTGCCCCATCAAACGGAACAACAAATAGAAAATTGTCTGATAATGTTTTTCCTGCTTATTTTCCAAATCATTGGGAATTGAAGCAAAGAAAGATCTGATTCTCTCCAGACATTCGGTCAGTTTTCCGGCACGCAAATCCTTGATAAAAGAGACTACATAGAGGTATTCTCACGGGCAGGTAAATGCACATACGCGGGCATAAGAGATTCTATGAATCCTTTCCGCACTTCTTTGTTAGGATAAGCCAATGTGTAGAGTTGGAACTCCGGATCATATTCCTTGATGGTAAGATAGCCGCTTTAATAAAGTACAGGAAGAGGATCGGTAATAACACTCGTTGGCGCATCAAACTGCTCTGCAGTAGCCGTTGCACCATCCAATTCGCGAATGTCAAAATTACTCTGCTGCAATATATTAATTAAAAAAGTAGGTGTCCCGGTAGAAGACCAAAAATTCTCATAGCTCTTTTGAGCAAATGCATTAAACAAACTAAATGGATTGTAAATATCTTCACTGTTTTTACTAAAATGATATCCGTCATACTGCTGCTTCAAATGCGTACAAGCCTCCTCGTAGGTTTCATTATTAGCTTGTGCTATCATTTCAATATCAGTTTTCAATTGTGTACACAATTCCCGTTCGGTTATGCCACAGATAGCACTATAATCATCTCTCATGCTGATATTCTGCAAATTATTCAGTTCACTGAAAATACTCATTTGACTGAATTTGCTAATACCTGTCAGGAAAAGGAAACGAAGATATTCTCCTTGCGCCTTCAAGGGACTAAAGAATTTCCGCATTTCTTCTCGAAGTTCATTTTGCAGTTCCGGCAAATGGTTACTGTCTAATAAAGGAGCATCGTATTCGTCGATAAGTAACCGGTTTGCCCGTCTGTTCATAAGCACGACGAATCACTCCCCGGAAACGTTCCGCGGGCGTACCTTCTACTTCTTCCTTTCCATAGAGTTTTTCCCAATCGTATAGGTTCAGATTCAACTGTCCCAAAAGGTCGGAAAGTGTTGTGTACTTTGTCATACTGAAATCAAGGTGCAACACCGGATAGACATTCCACTCTTTCTCCAAACGCTCCATCGCCAAACCTTGAAACAATTCCTTCTTTCCCCGAAAATAAGCATGAAGAGTGGATACCAACAAACTTTTTCCGAAACGACGGGGACGAGTCAAAAAATAAGCCTTATTGGTATTAGCCAAACGATAAATCAACTCCGTCTTATCTACATAGACGTTGTTATTATTGCGTAACTGCTCAAAATTCTGTATTCCTATCGGGTATATTCTGAAAGTA
>NZ_DAWCXD010000311.1:0-1719 GCF_052357945.1 Bacteroides sp.
ATATTGGTGAATGGCACTACCCTTGGTACTATCACTGATATTGACGGTAAGTTTATAATCGCAAATGTACCAAGTTCTGCTAAGACTTATTGATTTTTTTTCTTCTTGTTTTTTCGTATTTTCTTCTTCTATCTTATTGTTTTTCAATTATTTTCTTTCTGTTTTCGCAAATTGGCCGGTTCTTTCGGTTTCTTTTATTGAAACTTCCTTTATCAGTTCTTGTTTATTTAGTAGTCTCTTTTTCTCATTGATTTTGAGATGGGGGGGAATATTCTACCCGAATTTTTAATGAATTTCCCGGTATTTTCCCTATTTTTTCAACTATCTTCGGCTTTGAATAAAAATATGTTTGATGACGTTTTAATATCTGTGTTTTAAGGGTTATAAATTAAATGCTATAGTCTGACAGTGATTGGAGTTATGACTTATAGTAAAGAAGAATGCAAGATACTGTAATAATAACTTGTACGACACCCGGGTCTCATACATACCGACACCCGGGTGTTGAGCATACTGACATCCGGGTGTCAAGCTGCATGACACCCGGGTGTCGTACAACTCAATTCTGCTAAATGAAATAGATACAGAGCTATACTATATTTATTTGTACTAGAACAAATTTAATTCATATCTCTACAAAATGCGATTTTCCAGTTTACGTTGTTTTACTCTGCCATGATAACTTCGACATCATAACCTATGAAAAGGCCGCTCTCTATGACACCGGTAATGGTTTTGAGTTGTTCTTCGAGCGAAGAATCAATATAGTTAAAACGGGTGTCGAGGATGAAATTCCCATTTTCTGTAAAGACAGGCCCGTCTTTGCCGTGGGCTGGACGCAGGACGATTTCTGATGCACCCAGTCGTTGCAGCTCATGGTCTACATAAGTTAGTGAGTCCGGAAAGACCTCTACTGGAATGGGAAATTTACTTCCTAGCTGATTGACGCGCTTGCTGGGATCGATGATGATGAACGTTTTGCGGCTGCTTCTAATGAGCAGTTTTTCTTTGAACATAGCTCCGCCACGTCCTTTAATCAAGTTTCGCTGCGGGTCTACTTCGTCCGCTCCGTCAAATGTCCAGTCGGGGCGCTTGTTCCAAAGGATAGTTTGTGGGATGCCTAGCTGTATGCAAGTCATCGAGATTTCTTGAGAGGCGGGAATCACTTCAATATGCAAGTGCTCTTCACGAATCCGTCGCGCCAGTTCGAACAGAGTTAGATAGACTGTAGAGCCGGAGCCGGCTCCTATCACATCTCCGTCTTTTGCCGTGGCGGCAATTTCACGGGCTACATGTTCTTTGGCTTCCCGGTTGAGAATGGAGTCCGACCATTGCAGGTGCTTTATAAGATGATTTTCCCAGTCCATAAATTTATGCTTTATAATTGTTTTAGATTACTCTTTTATATATAACGAATTAGCGAATCTGTTTGTTTGTTCGTTTCAATTTCGGATGGGAAGAGTCTCTTTAGATGAGAAAAGTCTCTTCAACAGCCTTCAATCATTTAAATAGTTAATAAACGATTCGTTAATTTTTAACTTTGTTGCGTTAAGCGTTAACAAACCTCTGCTTTTTATTAAACCGTGTTATAAGTTAGGCTGCTTTGTCCCGAAAATTTGGAGATAACCGAAAAGTCCGTATCTTTGTACTGTGTTTTTCATAGTATTAGATTTAAGGTTAACAAAGATTGGCTGTCTGGGATAGATAGCCTTTTTTTTG
>NZ_DAWCXD010000312.1:0-1697 GCF_052357945.1 Bacteroides sp.
TGGGAAAATTAATGAAAGGAATCAGAATCGCGGCCAATGTGGCTGAGATTATCGTAGCAAGTTCGGTTATCGTAGAGCTTGTTGAGAAGTATGGCGGCAAAAAGAGGAAGAAAAAAGATACCGCAAGTAAAGTTGGTACAGGTGACGTAGCAACTGAGAACCAATAAACGTCTAATGAATGGAATATAATAAAGCACAGGACGTTATAATCACAATCCTTGAAGTTACGACAGCAGTACTCAAGGGAATCAAGAAGCTAAGAGGAATATTTGTAAAAGCAAAGAAATAACCCTCTTGGCTTTTTCTTTTATCGGAATTTATTTATCAACCAATTAAAATAAGTTACAATATGGAAACAACCAATTTATTATTGCCATCCACACAAAGGGCGGCAAAAGCAAACGAATGGAAGCAGGACGTGGAAGAAGCGGTTATCATTACGGAACAACCGGCAAAACGCTCACCATTCATTGAAGCGAATACAACAGAGGTGACTTTGGATCATCTCAAGAACGATTGTATCATACCAACTTTCGCCAAGGACAACGAGGTATGCATATCACATCAAAGTTTCATAGAATCAGTCTATGAGGCGGCCAGAGATTTTTATCACGGGGAAACGATTTGTACCCCGGAAATAAGAACATCACACATTGTCAGGGGAAGAATACCGGAAGCAATCAACAAGAGAGTGGATCAACTACTGGAATCAGACAAGACAATGTACTACGAAAGAATGATTTTCAACATAGAGATTCCGAGCATCAGCCGGAATGTAAACGGAAATCGACTGAACCTATGCATCACAGGCTGTAAAAGCTATGCAAGGGATAATCTAAGCGGAAAAATGACAGCGCAGAAATTCAATATCGCTGTCGGATTTCTCAATCTGGCCTGTACCAACCAGTGTTTATCAACGGACGGGTACAAGGAAGAAATCAAAGTGACAAGTTCGAGGGGGCTATATCAATTCACCCTGGACTTGTTCGGACAATATAATGTAGCAAAACATATTCACCTGATGCAATCACTGGGTGACACAATGCTGAGTGAAAAACAGTTCTGCCAGATACTGGGAAGAATGAGGCTGTATAACTACCTCCCCCAGCACCAACAGAGGATGCTACCGAGACTGCTTATTACAGACAGTCAGATCAACAATGTAGCAAAACAATATATCCACGATGAAAACTTTGCCGGGAATAACGGTGAACTAAGTATGTGGATGTTCTACAACCTTATAACAGGAGCAAACAAAAACAGCTATCTCGATTCATTTCTAGGACGTAGTGTAAATGCGACGGAAATTTCGGTAGGACTGACAGAAGCATTGAATCACAGGGACGAAGCATATTCCTAGTTTATAGAATGACCGGAAGAAATATGATTTGAACTACATATCCGAAGAGGGTATCACCAGGGAAGAAAGGTGGTATCCTCTTTTTTGTTATCAGAAATTTAACTAAAAAAAGAAAGGAGAAAATATATGAGCGTAGCATGTATACAGGACATATACCAATGTAACACCTGTAAATCAGCATTAGACGAAAACGGAAGGAATTGCAGGCACGGGATGTTATTTCCCCTGCTTCTTCTGATGGGAAATTTTGACAGATGCATGAATTATGAATTTGATGCGGAGAAGGTAAAACTTCAACTGCAAAAGAAAGAAGCTTCAAAGTATTCTCCGGACAAGG
>NZ_DAWCXD010000313.1:0-1680 GCF_052357945.1 Bacteroides sp.
AACACTTCAAAAGCAAATTTGGTATTCGACCACAGACTGCGATAGGGGAGCATTACTCCTTTCGAGTAACTTGTTGTTCCTGAAGTATAATTGATAACAGCCAGTTCTTCCGGTTCATCCTTATGATAAGCGATATGCTCTGTGCGGAAATTCTTCGGATATTTTTTGCCGAACATTTCGTTCAGATGCTCGCGTGCATAAGTCAGTCGTTCGCTGCGTGACACTAGCAGGGTGAAGTCATTCATCATCAGGATACCCTCCAGTAGCGGCATTGCCGACTCATTCAGGTTTTCCCATACCATATCTCCAACAAGCAGTAATTTTGCTTCGGAATGGTTGACGATGTTATGTATATTGTCCGCTTTAAATTCATGGAGAATGGGTACAACAACTGCCCCATACGTCAGTGTGGCAAGAAAAGTGACTCCCCAATGAGAGCTGTTTCTCCCGCAAACAGCAATCTTATCTCCTTTGCGGATTCCGCTTTCTTCAAAGATGATATGGAGTTTTTCGATTTTGCGAGCTACGTCTTTATACTGTAAAGTTGCACCTTTATAATCGGTCAGGGCATCCAGATCCCAATTATTCTTGATACTATTCTCAATATAGGCTATAAAACTTTGTTCCATTATTTTTTGCACATTTGGTATTAAATTGTGCAAATATAGCAATTATATTAAGAATGAAGAATTAAGAGTGAAGATTTTTTGGAAATGGAGGGAGAGTAGTGGGAAGGAATTTGTGGACGATGCGTTATTAGTACAATGGATTATGCTTATAATTGAAAAAATGATGCTTATGGTGAAATAAATGATGCTTAATTGGATAAAGGCTTATAACAAAACAGATTAGCTTGTGATAAAATAGATTAGCTCATAGCATAAACTGATTAAGCTATGAGCTAAATGAGTATCATTATAGCAAAACTGATTATCGTTATAGCTAATTAAATTATCATTATAGCTAAAAAAATATGCTATTAGCAAAAATAATTCAGCTAATAGCATATCTACAGTAACTTCATTTCTTATTTCAAGTACCATTCGTACATTCTTTGTACGCCTTCCTCGATTTCAATTTTATGGTGCCACCCCAAAGAGTGCAGTTTCGAAGGATCGGTCAGCTTGCGCATAGTGCCGTCCGGTTTGCTGCTGTCGAAGGTCAGTTTTCCTTGATACCCTACAGTTTCTACAATACGTTCGGCCAGCTGACAGATGGTGATTTCCTTACCGGTGCCGATGTTGATATGGCAGTTGCGGATATCTTTGCTACCTTCTTTATAGGTATCTTTGAAGTCTACGTGCTCCATTACGAAGACGCTGGCATCTGCCATTTCTTCGCTCCAAAGGAACTCGCGGAGTGGAGTACCTGTACCCCAAAGAGTGACTTCTGTTTCGCTGATTCCGTATTTTTGCAGAATAGCCAGGATTTCTTCTTTCGGACTGTCGCCATTTACACCTTCCACCGGACGCAGATTCATATCCTTGCGTACAGCTTCCCAGTTTCCTTCTTTCAGACAGTGTGCCAGATGAATCTTTCGGATCATGGCAGGCAGTACATGACTGCGTTCCAAGTCGAAATTATCATTCGGTCCGTAAAGGTTTGTCGGCATCACAGCGATGTAGTTCGTTCCATATTGCAGGTTGAAACTTTCGCACATTTTCAGTCCGGCAATTTTAG
>NZ_DAWCXD010000314.1:0-1654 GCF_052357945.1 Bacteroides sp.
TTCGCAAACGCTCAATGTACGCTCCGGCACATTGGCTAAATCCATTTTTATTCATCTTTTGCATCACTAGTTATTTTAGATTATACAATAAATTAAGAGAAAGAACAAAAGTAAGCTACTTTATGATTGCAGCTATTATAAAAAAAAGAAAAGTAAGAGAAACACCGTCATTCACGTGAAAGTTATTCTTGTACTTCGGTGAGAAAACAAGTGAAACCAATACAAAAACGAGGGTATCCAAAGAGGGCTGTACAAAGTGCTGAAACGCCCGCCAGTAAAGGGGGAAAAGCCAACGAAAACCAGTAGAGTAGAGAAGAGAAGAGAAAAGTATTATTTCTGTTATAAATAATAGCAATAATATAGGGCAGAGAAAATGGCTTTGGTTGCTACCGCTGTCGGTTCGGAGCAGTTCGTCGGTGCCGTTTCTATTCCCGCGTCCCTCATGAGTTGTTCGTCCGGCAGATGACCGACTTTCGTCCGGCAGGTTGTTGATGCTCGTCCGGTGGGTAACGGATATTCACACGGTAGATAACGTACGTTTGTCCGTTAGGTAAATTCTATATTATTTCTCGGGCTACTGCTTCACTAAAAATAATATTTGGCTCATACATGTTTCATAAATGAATTATTTAAATGAAGGGATAGAGTTAAGAAGATGAAGACCTGAATAATGTTTTTTCCACTATTTATTCGCTAGAATCAAAGAAAGTGCCTATCTTTACCGCAAGTATTTTTTATTATTCACCATTAAATGTAAAGATTATGGCAAGTAGAAGAGAACTCAAAAAGAACGTAAACTATATTGCAGGAGAATTATTCACCGAGTGTTTAATCAACAGCATGTTCATCCCTGGCACAGACAAGGTGAAAGCAGATGAACTGATGGCAGAGGTACTGAAGATGCAGGATGAATTTGTTACTCGCATCAGCCACACAGAACCGGGCAACGTGAAAGGTTTTTATAAGAAATTCCGTGCTGATTTTAATGCAAAGGTAAACGAGATTATTGAAGCTATAGGGAAATTGAACTAACAACAGAATGAAAAAAGCAATTTATAGCTTTATCTATTACCGCCTGTTAGGGTGGAAGACAAACGTTACGGTGCCTAATTATGATAAATGCGTGATATGTGCCGCTCCACACACAACAAACCTTGATTTATTTATTGGAAAACTATTTTATGGTGCTATAGGCCGTAAGACAAGTTTCATGATGAAAAAAGAATGGTTTTTCTTTCCGCTTGGATTTTTTTTCAAAGCAGTTGGCGGAATTCCCGTCGACCGCAGTCGAAAAACCTCGCTAGTAGATCAGATGGTTCATAATTTTGCCGAATATAAAAAGTTTAATTTGGCTATCACTCCCGAAGGAACCCGTAAAGCGAATCCAAACTGGAAAAAAGGCTTTTATTTTATAGCCTTGAAAGCCCAGGTTCCGATCGTTCTGATTGGTATTGATTACAGCAAGAAAACGATTTCGGCAACGAAAGCTATCATGCCGTCAGGAGACATTAATAAGGACATGAGAGAAATCAAACTTTACTTCAAGGATTTCAAAGGAAAACATCCGGAGAATTTTGCTCTTGGAGAACTTTAAGTTCAATTATTAATGCGAATCAGTATTTGATTTATTAGTTAAAAATTAGCGTAATTAGTG
>NZ_DAWCXD010000315.1:0-1653 GCF_052357945.1 Bacteroides sp.
CAATGTCATTAAGTTAAGAATTTTGACATAATTATAAAACACATCATATTTGCAATTGTTTGATAAATATGATGTGTTTTTTTCTTTTGTCTATTTTGCAGCACAACAAAAAGACAGATTGTTTATCTGTCAAAAAAAACTTATAATTATCTATGATTAAGCCACTCTATATAGAAAGCTTACAGATGCCTGGGGTTTGACTTTGCGAGGGTCTTTTCGACCAGGTCTTACTGGTAATACATGCTTTTCTATTAGGTTAATCACATCAGGTGGACTAAGATTGCGTTTATTACGGAGATATTCTCTACAAATATAAATGGCGATTGTAAAGTTCACCTGTTTTGTTTTATCATTGTTTTTCATTTGTTTTATTACATGTGTTGTTATTAATTCACAATAGTTATACAAAAGTAATCGCGCATATATTTCTTGTTTAATAAAATCTGGTTTTCGTGCATGGAAACTTGTTAATCCTATGGCATATTTTAATTCTCTGAATGAAGTTTCTATTCCCCATCTCAAATGATAGATTTCCTTTATTTTTTTTACATCAAAAATATTTCTATCAAGATTTGTAATTATTATTTCATAAGAATTAGACCCTATAGGAAATCTAATAATACGAAATGATAATTCGTATGTTTTATCACTTTTTCGTGGAAGATAATCAAACACTTGATTTACAGGCATCCACTTATAGCCTGCATTTTTTGTGGTCTTTGTATTTTTCCTTGAAAAAATCTGAGTGATATCTATATCAAACTCATCATTTGGAGGAAGATTTAACCCAGATGCAATTCCATTACTATTTTTATCTTTGACACGTATAGCGAATTTCCATCCTTTTTCAATTGCATGTGCAAAAATGTTATAGTTTTCATATCCTCTGTCAGCAACAAGAATAACATTCTCTAGTTTCGATCTGTCAATCATTGTTGCACATGCTCTAAACTCGTTGTAATCCGCTGCTGTTTGCACTAAAACATCGGTGTATATACGATTCAAAACATCATAAAAGGCATTCAGATGTAGTTTATTAACAATTGAACCATGCTGATTACGTTCCCAAAAAGTTTCTGGATCCTTTTGATTGGTTGCAATGGTCAAGTTACTTCCATCACATGCAATTAAACGATAACCATGATAATTATTAGTAGTTGGAAGGTTGTCATCCGTAAAAGATTTAAACAAATATTCAAAAGCCTCTGGAAGTACTTTTGAACGTTGTTGCGTAAATGCTGACACAGACGGAGTATTTTTGTTAAAATCAAAGAAATCAAGTAGTTCTTTACTCATAGTAGCTCCACCCGAATTCATCATGATTCCTATAAAAGTTTTGAAATCAATTTTCCGTTTTCGAGAGAAATCGGCATTGGGGTTTCGAAGAAATAAACATGGATTGTTAGCTAATTCCGAAATATGATTCTTTAGAGAATCTGAAACTTGATTAATATAATTGCTCATATGCGTTACCTCCTTGCAATCAAGATGTTCTTAATTACAGGGGCCGCTTTCGCTACCTCATTATCATTCAATAGCGAAAGCAGCCGCACATTTCGAATCATATGTCAAGCATTTATTACAAAATAAAAAGACCCTAGCATCATTTCTGATGCTAAGATCTTGATTGGTCATCTTAACTTAATGACATTG
>NZ_DAWCXD010000316.1:0-1611 GCF_052357945.1 Bacteroides sp.
TAAACGGACATCTGTTATATAACAACGGAGAAATAGACGAGACTTATCGCGGACAGGAATTAAGATTCAGATAAACAGCAGCTCGCCTTCAATAAGCCTATGAGTACCATTTTGTCTTATAAAATACATACAGTCACTCCCTACATCAACTGGATTTACTTTTTCCACGCATGGGGTTTCCAGCCACGTTTTGCAGCCATCGCCAACATTCACGGATGTGATGCCTGTCGTGCTTCATGGCTGACAACTTTCCCGGAAGAAGAACGTAATAAAGCTTCCGAAGCAATGCAGCTATTCAAAGAAGCCAATCGGATGCTCGATCTGCTTGACCGGGATTATGAAGTAAAGACCATCTTTAAGCTTTGCAAGGCAAACTCTGACGGGGATAACCTGATTATTGAGAAAGAAAAAGACCGGTTCATCACTTTTCCTTTACTGCGCCAGCAAACGCCGAAAAGAGACGGTAGCCCTTTTCTTTGTCTAAGTGACTTTATCCGCCCGATCTCCTCCGGCATCCCCGATACCATCGGCGCTTTTGCCTCTTCCATTGATGCGGACATGGAAGGATTGTACGAACAGGACCCTTATAAACACCTGCTTGTCCAAACCCTCTCCGACCGACTGGCAGAAGCAGCAACAGAAAAGATGCATGAATATGTGCGCAAAGAAGCGTGGGGATATGCCAAAGACGAGAATTTAGGCATAACGGACTTACTGGTCGAAAAGTATCAAGGCATTCGCCCTGCTGTCGGTTACCCGTCTTTACCGGATCAATCCGTCAACTTCCTGTTGGATGAACTGTTGGACATGAAGCAGATAGGCATTTCGCTGACCGAAAACGGAGCTATGTACCCGCACGCTTCTGTTTGCGGACTTATGTTTTCACATCCGGCTTCCGAATACTTCTCCGTCGGAAAGATTGGAGAAGACCAACTTGAAGATTATGCCCGCCGTCGGGGAAAAAGTATCGAAGAAATGTGTAAGTTTCTGGCAGCTAATCTCCAATAGTCCTTATTCCCCTGTGATTTTTCTCCTTTTCTCACGACTAACTAACCAGAAAAGTAATCATAGATTCCATGAGAGAACAAACAGCAGAGGTTAGCGCCCCTATTGAACAAGAGTTTTTGTCGGTGATCCGCGAATATGAACGGGTGATCTACAAGGTATGCTATCTGTATGCCAATCCCAATGCTCCTCTCAATGATCTGTATCAGGATGTGGTATTGAACCTTTGGAAAGCCTATCCCAAATTCAGAAAAGAATGTAAGGTTTCCACCTGGATTTACCGTATTGCCCTCAACACCTGTATCAGCTTCTATCGTAAAGAAAAGAATGTGCCGGAAATAGTCAGCCTCACCAGAGATACCGACTGGGCCATAGAAGCACACGACCCGATCAACGAAATGTTGAAACAGCTTTATCAGATGATTAACCAACTGGGACAACTCGACAAATCAATTATCCTGCTTTATCTCGAAGACAAAAGTTACGAGGAAATAGCAGAAATCACCGGACTGACGGTTACCAATGTAGCGACCAAACTAAGTCGCATCAAAGACAAACTTAAAAGAATGAAAAAGGAGGAATAAGATATATGGAACTGGAAGAACT
>NZ_DAWCXD010000317.1:0-1563 GCF_052357945.1 Bacteroides sp.
TAATTAATAATCAGCGTTCTAATTTTTACAGGATTCCCTATTCTTATTTTAAAAGGGAAATCCTGCGTATGTAATAGATGTGAAATATAAAAATGTAATCTATGTTGAGTCGTATTATTGTTTTAGTGGTTGCCGGAGTAGCCGTAGTCTATATTGTTCGCTTTATAGATAACTTTTTCTCCCAGCGTAGAAGATAAAACTAGCTTTCAAACATTCTGCTGCGTGCGAGCATACAAGCGCCAACGATGCCGGCTTTGTCTTTCAGCTTAGATGTGATGATGGCTGAATCTTTATTAACCAGATTTAGAGAGTACTTGCGTACGGCTGTTTTTATGGGCTGGGTGATATAATCACCGGTTAAAGATAAAGTTCCACCTATAATGACCAGTTCCGGGTTGAAGATATTGATTAGCCCGGCAATCTGTTTGCCTAGTTTCTGTCCGATTTCTTCTACAATTTCAATGCAAAGCAGGTCTTCTTTATTCACAGCGGCAATGATCTCATCAAGAGTGATCGGGTTTTCCTCTGTGGCGATTCGTGTAGATAGAATGGAACTTTCCCCACTTTGAATACGCTCTAATAAGATACGATGAAGTGCCGATCCGGAAGCTTCCGTCTCCAAGCAACCTTTTTTTCCGCAATGGCAGATTATCTCATTATCATAAGCACTCATGTGTCCAAATTCACCGGAGAATCCGGATTTCCCGGTATAAATCTTACCATCAATAATAATTCCGATACCTACTCCCCAGCTTACATTTACAAAAATGATATCCTTTTCTCCTTTCACGCAGCCTTGCATGTATTCGCCATAAGTCATGGCGCGTGTGTCATTATCAATGGTTACTTTATATCCCAATTTTTCGGATAATACATCCGCCAACGGCCTTTCCTCAAAATTGAATTGACTGAAGCTATACCCTGATTCAGGATTTACACGTCCCGACACATTTACATTAATATTTAAGATCTTCTCTTTATTAATAGTGAGCTTCTTTATAAAATTGAGAATATGCTTGCATAACTCATTCATCCCTTCGATTGAGTTCTCAAACTTATAAGGTATATTCATTTTCAATTCTACCATATCGCCTTTGAAATTTATCAGTCCGATATTGACGGCGAATCTTTTGATGTCTACACCCAAAAAGTAACCGGATTCCGGATTAAGCCCATAGAGGTTGGGATGGCGTCCGCCACTAGTCTCCAATTTGCCATAATCATTAATATATCCGTCATCACACATTTCACCGATAAATTTGGTGACAGTTGGTACACTTAAATCCAGCTCTTTTGAAAGATCGGGAATTGTGGAACTTCCATTATATATATAATGTGTAATAATCCTCTTTTTGACGAGAGCACTTTTAGAGCCCTTTTCTATTTCTTTCAAGAATTGTTGGTTCATAACTATGCATATTTGGTAATTCACACAAAGATAATTAATTTTTTTATTAATACGTGGTTTTGAAGCCTTGAAAATTAGAATATCTTGAATGTTATATTTCCTATATACTATGTAATGGATTTATATATAGGATAATGTAGCTATGTATGATTGTG